>NZ_JBICST010000006.1:582492-751638 GCF_043197265.1 Kribbella sp. NPDC049227
CGGCGTACGACTCTGCGGCGCGTGTGGATCTGGGGTGTGGCCGTTCGGTGCGTGCGAGCCCGGGGCGTGGTGTGGCTGCTCCGGGGTGTGGGATTCCGGTTGATCCGTGTGACGGGGCGGCTCGGACCGCGAACTCGGCGTACCGGACTCCGGTGCGCGCCCCTCGGGGCGTGAGGTTGTTGGTGACGCCGGGTCGGGGGTGCGGGTTGGCGCGTCTGGTGGGTTGAGGCGGTCCGCGATGGACGGGGATGCGTTGGGTACGTCGGGTGCGCCCGAGACGGGACGTACGTCGCGCTGGAAGCGCAGCTGGGACGCCGGCGGGGTGTTCGGCGAGCGCGGGATGCCGTCCCAGCGTCCGCCTGGTTCACGGGTGGCGAACATGATGGAGTCGATGTCCACCGGCCTGCCGTTGGCGTCGTGGTACGGGTTCACCGGGTGCGGGGAGGTGTGGCCGGGCGGGAACGAGTCCACCAGCTTGCCGCCCGGAGGCTGCGCGTCCAGGAACTTGACCCTGCCGCCCTCGTCGACGAAGGCGTTGAAGACGTGCCCGCCGGTACCGCCCTTCCAGGTCACGAAGATGTTCGCGTGCGTGCCCGGCGGCTTGCCGGTCAGCGCGTCGTACACCCGGCGGTACGCCGCATTCGTGAAGTCCGCCGGGTTGTGCGGGCCCTGCGGCGCCGCCATCTTGTGCTCCGGCCGGAAGTCGTCCAGATCCATCCACTCGAGGGTCCCCTCGGGATCCTCGCCGCTCTTGAACGCGTTCCCGGACGCCAGCCGCGGCTCACCGCCGTTCAGGATGTCGGCGACGTTCCGCGAGATGTCCGGGCAGTTCATCCGGTAGTGCGGGCTCAGGTCGTGGTCCGGATTGACCCGGCCCACCCAGTCCGGCACGTTGCTCACCGGCGGGTCGCCGACCGAATCGGTCAGCTCGCCCCAGCGCGGGTCCTCCCGCCGCGCCGGGATGTGCTGGTGCGGGTCGACCATCGAGCGCGGCTTCCCCGGCTCCGGACGCAGATAGTCCGGCTTCAACCGGTCGATCTCGACCTGCCGGCGCAGCGGGTCGTCCCACTTCGGATCATTCGCCGCGTCATGCGGCCGATTCGGCGCACCCGGCGCGTTGGAGTGCGGCGCGTTCGGTGTGCCCGGGGCGTTGCTGTGCGGGGCGTTCGGTGTCCCCGGGGCGTTGGAGTGCGGGGCGTTCGGCGTGCCGTGCGATCCGCCCACGTGCCCTGGTACGCCGGGGTGCACCGGCATGACCGGCTGGACCACGGGGTCGGCGTTCCTCGCCGCCGGCGCCACGTCCGGCGCCCGCCCCGGCTCAGGCGTGCGCGTGCCCGGCGTCTCCGGCGTATGCGTGCCGGGCGTCTCCGGGGTGTGCGTGCCCGGGGTCTCCGGCGTGCGCGTACCGGGCGTCTCCGGCGTGCGGGTGCCCGGGGTCTCCGGGGTGTGCGTGCCCGGCGTTGTCGACTCAGGTGTGCGACCCGGGGTGGTCGAGTCCGGCGTATGCGGCGTCCCGCTCTCCGGCGTGCGCGGAGTGTGCGTGCCGGGGGTCTCCGGGGTGTGCGTGCCCGGCGTTGTCGACTCAGGTGTGCGACCCGGGGTGGTCGAGTCCGGCGTATGCGGCGTCCCGCTCTCCGGCGTGCGCGGAGTGTGCGTGCCGGGGGTCTCCGGGGTGTGCGTGCTGGGTGAGTCCGGTGTGTGGCTGGTCCCAGGGGTGTGGGTGCTCGGCGTAGACGGCTCGGGCGTACGGCCCGGCGTGGTCGACTCCGGCGTGCGGGTCGGGCCTGGCCTCCCTGACTCCGGGGTGTGCGTTCCGGGTGAGTCCGGCGTGTGGCTGGTCCCAGGCGTGTGCGAGCTCGGCGTGGACGGCTCGGGCGTGCGTGTCGTTCCCGGGGCCGTGGTGGAGTCCGGCGTACGCGTGGTGCTCGGCGACGTGGAATCCGGCGTCCGCGTGCCGCTGGGCGTGGTCGAATCGGGTGCGCGGGTCGAACCAGGTGCCGAGGACTCCGGCCCGCGGGACGTGCCTGGCGTCGTCTGCCCGTCGGGAGTGCGCGTCGTGCCTGGCGTCGTCGACTCAGGCGCACGCGAAGTGCCCGGCGTGGTCGACTCAGGCGCGCGCGACGTGCCAGGTGTGGTCGACTCAGGCGTACGGGACGTGGACGGTGCGCTCGACTCCGGCGCACGCGACGTGCCCGGCGTGGTCGACTCCGGCGCACGCGACGTGGACGGAGTGCTCGACTCCGGCGCACGGGACGTGCTCGGCGTACCGGACTCTGGTGCGCGGGAGGTGCCTGGTGTGGGCTGGGTGTCGGGGGCGTGAGTGGTTGGCGCCGACAGTTGGGTTGTCGGGGCCGGGGTGTTGCCGCCGGGTGCGGTGGTTCCGGGGCCGGTGTGCGCGGCGGGCGACGTCGTACTCGGGTCGGCGTGCGACAGCGGAGCCGACGGGGCATCGCTGACCGGGCTCTGCGGCGTACCGCCTGTGTCGTGAACCGCAGGCGTGTCCACCGATGGACTGTCGACCGTCGGCGCATTCGCGTGGGCCGCCGGCGTGCTGACGTCCGGGGTGTCCGACGGCGTGCTGATGTCCGGGGTGTCCGACGGCGTGCTGATGTCTGGGGTGTCCGACGAACTGACGTCCGGAGTGTGCGTCGACGGTACGTCGATCTTCGGGACGCCCTGCAGCTTGAAGGTGTCGCCGACGATCGGGATCTTCGACAGGCCGCCGACCACGTCGCCGACCTTCGGGATCTTCGTCACCGCGCCGAGGATGCCGTCGTGCATGGCGATCCTGGTCCCCTGCGCGAACTCGGCCACCTTGGCGACCTTCGCCACCGCCATGCTCGCCGCGCCGAACTTGCCGGCCATCGCCGCGGTCTTGATCGCACCGGCACTACCACCGCTGGCCACGGTCGCGACCACGTTGGTGAGCGCCATGCCGAACGCCTTGCCCGGGTTCTTCGCCCACTCGTCCCAAGCGACGAAGCCCTTCACCATGCCCAGGCCCATCTGGGCGCCCTGCTCGCTGTACGACTTGACCGCGTCAGGCCGGGTGTCCAGGCCGGTGAGCTGATCGAAACCCCACCAGGCGAGCTCGATGGGCGCGGTCGCCAGATGGGCGACCATCAGGCCCAGGCCCTTCCAGGCGTTGCCCGCGTCCTCCCAGGTGGGCATGTCCCACCCGAGCTTGTCCTTCGCCCAGTCCCGGACGCCGGGGATGCTGGCGATCGCGGGCAGCACCGGGATCAGGGTCAGCAGACCCTCGAGCGTCTCACCGACCACCGTGGCGACGCCGACGACGAAGTTCACCGGGAACTCGAGGCAGTCCTGCCACAGCGGCTTGTCCCGCTCCTCCGACGTTCCCCACGCCTCCGGCGGCGGATCGCCGTCCTGCTCCTTCTGCTCCGGCGGCTTCTCGCCCTCGCGCACACCGGTCTTCGGGTCCCAGGGCTTACCGCCGTGCAGCTTGACGATCTCGTTGGCCGCGGAGAAGCAGAGGTTCGGAATCTCCTCCCGGACGATCCGGCGGACGTCCTCGACCATCCGGTTGTTGTCGTCGATCATGTCCTGATCGTTTTTCCACTCCGGGTTGCGGTTCTTCCGCCGGTGCCACTCGTAGGCCTCCTCCCGGATGTCCTTCAGCGTGCCGAGCTTGCCCCGGACGTCGCCGGTCAGGTTGGTCAGATGCCGTGACATGGCCGGCAGACTCGGACCGAACTCGGTCAGGTTCGTCTGGATCTTCTTCGTCGAGTTGACCAGGACCTCACGCTCAGGCGCGTGGTACACCCCGTTCAGGCGCTGGAACGTGTTGTGGACGTTGTTGCCCAGGTCGGTGAACTGCTGCCCGAGGCCGCTCAGTCCTGGCACGTTCTGCTCGAGCGCCGTGACCACGGTCGAGATCTTCTCGATCGGGATGCCGTTCGGTTCGATCATGTCGGTTCAATTCCTCGGTCGCGCTGGGTCAACAGGATGCTGGTTCCGCCGGGGGCCTACCGGGTACGGCGACGTACGCTCAGGCCTGTGGCCGAGCCGCGGCCATCGCCTCTTCGAGCGACTGCTCGCTCGGGGCGAACGAGCTGACACCGTGCTCGGCCACCAGGAACACCTGGTTGGCGTAGCCCGGCGGCACGAAGACCAGGAACTCCTCGGCGGGTCGCGCCTGCCAGTCGGCCAGATCCTCCGGTGTCGCGCCCAGATCCGGCGACGGCGCCTGCGCGGTCAGCCACTCGGCCAGCCGGACCCGGCCCGCCTCGATCACCTCGGCCGGCACCTCGGCCGGTTGCTGCTCACTCATTCCGCCCTGTTCCCTCCGGTCGGCCGGGTCGAGCCGGGCGGCTTCGGGATCTCGCCCCGCCCCGCGGCCTGCTGCGCGTTCAGGACCATGTCGTGCTGGCCGTTCATGTAGGCCTTGACCGCGTTCGACGCGCCGGTCAGTGAGGAGCCGACCTGCTTGGCTGCGGCCTCGATCGTCGGCTGCCAGTGCTGGGCGTACTCCCCGATCGCCACCGCGACGACGGCGAAGGCGTCGTACTTCAACGGGGTGATCAGGTTGTTCAGCTTGTCGCCGTAGTCCTTCGACAGCTTGTTGAACGGCTCGGCCGCCGTCTGTGTGTCCGTAAGGACCTTGCTGGTGCCGGCGACATCGATGTCCCAGTCCACTCTTGCTCCTCCGAGGGGTCGGGGGCCAACTTGGGCTCACAAACCGGCCCGGACGCAGCCAGTCGCTGGCCTGCGTCCGGGACCGTGCGGATCCGACGGTGCGTCAGCCGATACCGTCGACCGCGGCGGACGCCTTCTTCAGCGTCGCGGCGGCGGTGGCGTCGTTCGCCGACATGGTGTCCTGCAGCGACTTGATGATCGCCAGCGTCGACGCGGCCGCCTTGTCGAAGCGCGCCTCGACACCGCGGTACTTCTCGGTCACGTCGGTGGCCGAGGCGTCCCCGAGCGCGGCGGCGACGTTCTTCTTGTGCGCCGCGATCAGACCCTCGATCTGACCGGAGAGGTTCTTGATGGTCGTCTGCACCTCGCCCGAGGCGGCAGTGTCGTAGCTGTTGCGGTTCGCCATCGTCAGTTCCTCTCTCAGCGCTTGCCGAACTTGGCGGCGTTGAAGTCCGCGCCGCCCTGGTTCTTCTTCGCGGTGTCGGCCATCTCCGTGTCACCGCCGCGGAAGGCGGCGTCCATCCCGGACTGGCCCTGGTTGATCGCCGCGAGGCCGGCGTTCAGGTCGCCCGCAATGCTGTCGACGTTGGCCTTGAAGGCCATGAACGCCTGCTTGCCGGAGCCGTTCATCTTGCCTTCCAGCGGTTGCGCCGCGGCGACCAGTTGCTTCACCAAGCCGCCCAGGTCCTGCGTTCCGGTCGTGGTCTTCTTGGCCAGTTGGCCCAGGGTGTCCTGGCCCATGTCCCAGCGTCCGCTCACAGTCTCTCCTTCGCAGTGTCGTTGCGCCGCACCGTCAGGCTAGTGGTCGGACCGGGTCACTCGGCGAACCTCGTCGGCAGACCCGTCACTTTCGGCTCAGGTCGAGCAGAGCGATCGCGCAACGCCCGGAACTCGTTGCCTTAGCCAACTTGTTTCCGGGTACGCCGACGCCCCCCAGCCCGGTAGGAGCTGGGGGGTCAGCCGGCCGCAGGGACTAGCTCGCGACGCGCTTCCTCGCCGCGGTCTTCTTCACAGCCGTCGTCTTCTTCGCCGCGCTGGACTTCGCCGCCGCCGTCTTCTTGGCTGCTGTCTTCTTCGCGGCGACTGCCTTCTTGGCCGGCACCTTCTTCACGGCGGCCGCCTGCTTCGCACTCGGCTTGGCCGCGCGACCGGCCAGGATCTCCCGCAGGAACTCCCCCGTGTACGACGCCGGGTTCTCCGAGACTTCCTCCGGCGTACCTTCCGCGACCAGTGTCCCGCCGCGACGGCCGCCGTCGGGCCCGAGGTCGATGATCCAGTCGGCGGTCTTGATCACGTCGAGGTTGTGCTCGATGACCAGGACCGAGTTGCCCTTGTCCACCAGGCCGCCGAGGACGCCCAGCAGCTTGCGGATGTCCTCGAAGTGCAGACCTGTCGTCGGCTCGTCCAGCACGTACACGGTCCGGCCGGTGGAACGCCGCTGCAGCTCGGACGCCAGCTTGACCCGCTGCGCCTCACCACCGGACAGCGTCGGCGCCGGCTGCCCGAGCCGGACGTACCCGAGGCCGACCTCGACCAGAGTCTTCAGGTGCCGCGAGATCGCCGGGATCGCGGCGAAGAACTCCGACGCCTCCTCGATCGGCATGTCCAGTACGTCGGCGACCGTCTTGCTCTTGTAGTGCACCTCGAGCGTCTCGCGGTTGTACCGCGCGCCGTGGCACACCTCGCACGGCACGTAGACGTCCGGGAGGAAGTTCATCTCGATCTTCAGCGTCCCGTCACCCGAGCATGCCTCGCACCGGCCGCCCTTGACGTTGAACGAGAACCGGCCCTGCTGGTACCCGCGGACCTTCGCCTCCGGGGTGTCCGCGAACAGCTTGCGGATGTGGTCCCACACCCCGGTGTACGTCGCCGGGTTGGATCGCGGCGTACGGCCGATCGGCGACTGGTCCACGTGGATGACCTTGTCGACCAGCTCCATGCCGGAGATCTTCGTATGCCGGCCCGGCACCGCGCGGGCGCCGTAGATGTGCCGCGCCAGCGACGTGTAGAGGATGTCGTTGACCAGCGTCGACTTGCCCGAGCCGGACACCCCGGTGACCGCGACGAAGACCCCGAGCGGGATCGTGACGTCGATGTCCTTGAGGTTGTTCTGCCGGGCGCCGTACACGGTCAGCTCGCGGCCCTCGGTCAGCGGCCGGCGGACCGCGGGCATCGGGATCTCCCGGCGGCCGGAGATGTACGCGCCGGTGATCGAGTCCGGGTGGTTGCGCAGGTCGTCGACCGTGCCGGAGACGACGACCTGGCCGCCGTGCTCGCCGGCGCCGGGGCCGATGTCGACCACCCAGTCGGCGTGGTCGATGGTGTCCTCGTCGTGCTCGACGACGATCAACGTGTTGCCCAGGTCCTTCAGGCGCACAAGAGTGTCGATCAGTCGCCGGTTGTCCCGCTGGTGCAGACCGATCGACGGCTCGTCCAGCACGTACAGCACGCCGACCAGGCCGGAGCCGATCTGCGTCGCGAGCCGGATCCGCTGCGCCTCGCCGCCGGACAGCGAGCCGGCCGGGCGGTTCAGCGCCAGATAGTCCAGACCGACGTCGAGCAGGAACCGCAGCCGCTCGCCGATCTCCTTGACCACCCGCTCCGCGATCTGCTTCTCCCGCGGGCTCAGCTCCATGTCCACGAGGAACGCGTGCACCTCGTCGATCGACATCGCGCTGACCTCGGCGATGTTCTTGCCGCCCATCGTCACGGCGAGCGAGATCGGCTTCAGCCGTGCGCCGTTGCAGGCCAGGCACGGCACCTCGCGCATGTACTCCTCGAAGCGCTCCCGACCGGTGTCGCTGGACGCCTCGGCGTGCCGGCGCTCGACGTACGGGATCACGCCCTCGAAGGTCGTGTAGTACGACCGCTCGCGACCGTACCGGTTCTTGTAGGAGACGTGGACCTGCTTGTCGTGCCCGGTCAGCAGCGACTTCTTCGCCTTCGCCGGCAGCTCGCCGAACGGCGTGGTGGTCTTGATCTTGAGGTCCTTGGCCAGCGCCGCGAGCAGTCGCTCGAAGTACTGCGAGACGTTCGCGCCGGACCACGGCTGGATCGCGCCCTCGTCGAGTGACTTCGACGGGTCCGGGACCAGCAGCTCCGGGTCGACCTCCATCCGGGTGCCCAGACCGGTGCACACCGGGCAGGCGCCGTACGGCGAGTTGAACGAGAACGACCGCGGCTCGAGCTCGTCGATCGCCAGGGGGTGATCGTTCGGACAGGCGAGCTTCTCGGAGAAGCGGCGCTCGCGATGCGGGTCGTCCTCCGGCAGGTCGACGAAGTCCAGCACCAGCAGACCGCTGGCCAGGCCGAGCGCGGTCTCGACCGAGTCGGTCAGCCGCTGCTTCGCCGAGCTCTTCACCGCGAGCCGGTCGACGACCACGTCGATGTCGTGCTTCTTCTGCTTGTCGAGCTTCGGCGGGTCGGTGAGCTGGATCGTCTCGCCGTCCACCCGGGCCCGGGACAACCCCTGACCGCTCAGCTGGCGGAACAGGTCGAGGTACTCCCCCTTGCGGCCGCGGACGACCGGCGCGAGCACCTGGAACCGGGTGCCCTCCTCGAGCTCCAGCACGCGGTCGACGATCTGCTGCGGCGTCTGCCGCGCGATCGGCTCGCCACACTCCGGACAGTGCGGCCGGCCGGCGCGGGCGAACAGCAGACGGAGGTAGTCGTAGACCTCGGTGATCGTGCCGACGGTCGAACGCGGGTTGCGCGACGTGGACTTCTGGTCGATCGAGACGGCCGGCGACAGCCCCTCGATGAAGTCGACGTCGGGCTTGTCCATCTGGCCGAGGAACTGCCGCGCGTACGCCGACAGCGACTCGACGTACCGCCGCTGGCCCTCGGCGAAGATCGTGTCGAAGGCGAGACTGGACTTACCGGACCCCGAGAGTCCGGTGAAGACGATCATGGAGTCCCGAGGCAGGTCGACCGAGACGTCCTTCAGGTTGTGCTCGCGTGCTCCGCGCACGATCAGACGGTCAGACACAAGCTCACTCTCAGCCGTTCTCGAGGGTTACCGGGGACATGCCCCGTCATGCTAACGAGGCCCACCGACAAAAACTTCCGGCGCTGTGGCGGAGGCGCCGCACCGGCCGGGATACCGGTGCTCTCCCCCGGCCGCTTCGAAAGTATATTCGATCGCGACGGGTGGTTCGCGCAACCCGGGCCGGACATGACCGGAACGGCTCCGGGGTGCGAGGATCGGCGGTATCACCGACATCCAGGGAGAGGGCGCATGCCGGAGTACCACGGAAACGTCAAGGTCGGCGGACCAGCGCAGACGCACGAGCTGGCCCAGTTGATGATCACCAAGGTCGCGGTCGGGCCGATGGACAACAACGCCTACCTGCTGCGTTGCCGGCAGACCGACGAACAGGTGCTGATCGACGCCGCCAACGAGGCCGGCACGCTGCTGAAGCTGATCGGCGACGGCGGCCTGGCCCGCATCGTCACGACCCACCGCCACCAGGACCACTGGCAGGCCCTCGCCGAGGTCGTCGCCCGGACCAGCGCCACCACGGTCGCCGGCCGGTACGACGCCGAGGGCATCGAGGTCCCCACCGACCAGCTCGTCGACGAGGGCGACCACATCTCCGTCGGCAACTGCAGCCTGCGCGTCATCCACCTGGTCGGCCACACGCCGGGCTCGATCGCCCTCGTGTACGACGACCCGGACGGCCCACCCCACCTGTTCACCGGCGACTGCTTGTTCCCCGGCGGCGTCGGCAACACGCAGGGCGACGCGGAGCGCTTCACTTCGCTCATCAACGACGTCGAGACCAAACTCTTCGGCACCCTGCCCGACGAGACGTGGTTCTACCCGGGGCACGGCAACGACTCGACCCTGGGCGCGGAGCGGCCTTCGCTCCCCGACTGGCGGGCGCGTGGTTGGTAGTCCGCAGGCACCGCCTTCGCTGAGTCGTAGGGCAGCTCGGGAACGCGGTTGGCAGGAATAGGACTTCTGCAGGTAGTGGACCGGTTACGGCCGGTAGGCTGACGCATCCCGTCGGACAGGGATGATGTGACGCCGCACTGGGGAGAGCATGCCAACACCTGTGTTCGAGAACTGCGACGCGTTCTACCAACTCCTGACTCGACTGGTCAGCCGCCCCGCCCACGGCGAGCTGCCCGAGGACATCAAGGGCCGGGACGGGATTCCCGTCGTCCGCCTGGTGGGCGATGACCAGGTGGACCTGGCCGAGGGCATCCGGACGTCCTTGTCGGAGGCCGCGCCGATCAGCGTCCCCCACGAGTTCATCGACGTGCCCCGATTGTCGGCGAAGGTCCGCAGCGACCGGCCGGACCTGAGCCAGGACGGAGAGGGCTGGCTGCGAGCAGAGCTCTACCGACGGATCCTGGTCGAGCTGGCAGAAGAGTTCTCCTCGGCCAGCAACGCCCGCGACTCGCGTGTCCGGTTCCGTCGGTTCGGTCTGGTCAACTGGCTGCTCGAGTCGACCCACACCAAACAGGGACTGGACGATCCCCACGACCGGCGGCTCCTGCAAAGGTTGCGGGCGCGCGAGTTGCGGCGGGGACGATTGTGGGCCGCGCTCCGCAGTCCTGGCGGAGAGGTGGCGCTCCACGAGCGAGTGCCGTGGTGGGGCTGGATCCTGGCGCTGTACGTCGTACCCGCCGTATGGTTCCGGGCCTGGCGAGTGCTGGGCACGGAGTACCGCTGGCTGCTGCGTCAGCCCTATATGGCGCCGGGTGATCCGGGAACGTTCGTCGGGTTCGCCCTGCGTCTCGCGCAGCCCCGCCGGGAGCGGGAGAACCCGGACCAGATCGGCAAACTCATGATCAATGCCTTTCTGGAGGATCTCAGGGTCGCCTACCGACGCCGGATCTGGAGACGGCGGGCCTGGCGACGTACGGCGTACTGCGTGGCCTTCCTGAAGGGCGCCGACGACGACAACTGCGGCAACGCGTTCATCAGCTCGCTGATCGACGTCCGCAACGAAACCGGGCTCTTCGACCCGCTGCTGGTCATTGCCGGGACGCCACGCGCTTCCGAGTCCGGCCGTCGTCTCCGGTTCGACCCGCTTCAGGCGTACAAGTCCTGGGCGTTCAAGTTCGGCACGGCCAAGCGCAGCCGCCAGGCCAAGGACTGGTACCTCACCCTGCATGTTCCCGCTCCGCTGACGCCGACCGACGAGCGCTACGACGACCTCCTCGAGCGAGTGGGACCGGCCCAGGTGGTGAAGCTGCCCCGGACGCCAGGGTGGGGTCGCCGCCGCGTCACTGTCACCGCCGGCGCCATGGCCGCGGTCCTGGTGCTCGCGGGCTGTGTTTACGCGCTCAACGACCTGAAGGACTGGCAGCGGGAGCACTGCGACCTCAGCAGTTCGAACCCCGACGCCGGCACCCTCCGGCGGCAGGCGACTGGCGAGTGTGTCGGCATCGCCCCCAACGGGTACGCGTTCGGCGTACCGGACGAGGATGTGCGGGAGACGCTGGCCACCATCGCCCGGCAGAACGACGAAGCCGACCGTCTCCACGACGCGTCACCGAGTCGTCGGGTCGTGACACTGGTCCACATCTCGGCGCTGCTCGGCGGTGCCGGCCGGCAGTACGCGCGGGAGGCCCTTCAGGGGGCGGCGAGCGCGCAGCGGAGGCAACTCGACAAGCAGGGCGAGACGGATCCGGTACTGCGCATCTTGCCGGCCAGCGCAGGATCCAACATGCAGTTCGGGCCCACCATCGTCGGACTGCTGAAGGACATGATGCGCGACGACCCGACGATCGTCGGCGTCACCGGGCTCGACCAGAGTCGTCAGGCGACCATCACCACGATCCACGAACTGACCAAGATCGGGCTGCCGATGGTCGCGACCACCTTGTCGGCGGACGTGCTCGACCAGCAGTCGCCGCTGTACTACCAGGTCGGTCCGCAGAATCGGCGCGAGGCGGCGATCGCAGCGGCATACGCGAACCACCTCGCCTCGCAGGGCAAGGTACGGCGTACTGTCCGCGTGGTCTACTCGTCCGACCCGACAGACGAGTACAGCAAGAACCTGCGCGACGACGCGGATCGATCGTTCGCGGCAGCGGGGTTCACGGTCCAGGACCTGTCGTTCGTCCCGTCACCTGCGCCGGCCGGGCTGTCCGGGGACGGCGCGCGCAGTGTCGGGGAGGGCGCGTGCGGCTATCGAGGTCTGGTCTTCTTCGCCGGCCGGTCGGAGGACTTCGCCAAGGTGCTGGAAGGCGCCAACGACGTGTGTGGCTCGACTCCGCCGACGTTCCTGGGCGGAGACGACGTGGCGCGGTTCGCGGCCGACCCGCAGCAGCGCGCGACGTACCCGAGAGTGCCTTTCGACTTTCTCGACTTCACTCCTGGTACCGCGACTTGCGAGAGCGCGAGCGATCTCTACAGCACCATGAAGGACCTGTTCCCCCGCGAGTGCGAGAAGGTGCAGAACTCCTCGCTGGACGGACATGCCTCGCTGGCCTTTGATGCGGTCAACCTGTTCCTCAAGGCCGTCGGGCGACTGCAGGACACGGCGCCCGGCCTGCCGCTGACCCCAGCGGCCGTGTGGCACGGTCTCAGCAGCATCCACGGGAAGGCCGCACTGGACGGAGAGAGTGGGCAGATCGACTTCGGCGGACTCGTCGACCAGCACATCCCCGTCGACAAGCTGGTCTCGGTCCAGCACGTCGACGGCAGGAAGGCACCCCGCCAGATCGGCTTCTGCGGGAAGCGCGGCGGGCTGCGGCCGAGCGCATGGTGCCCGCCCGCGCGGGCAACCGACTAGCACCCGTCATCTTGTCAGGCCGCTAATGGAAGCGATCCAGGCGGCAACCTGACAGGGCCGACTCGACGGTTCCGTCGACGAGCTCCCGCGCGACCAGACGGCCCACGGCCGCGGCGTAGGTGACCGCCGAGTGCATCACTGCCAAGTAGAGGCCGGGGACCTCGGCGACCGGGCCGACGATCGGGTCACCGTCGGCCGGCATCGGGCGCAGTCCGACTCGGGTGCTGAGCAGCTCTACGCTGTCGGCGCCACGGAATGTGGACCGGACTGCGGCGAGGGTCCGTTCGGGCGAGTCCGCGGCGGCAATCAGCCGGTCCGCACCGACCTGCCGAAGATCGAAGTCCTCAGTGTTGACCACGCCGCGGACCAGACCGGCCGGTGCGCTGAGCCGGAACAGCGTCGCCGGCGACGGGTCGACCGGGACCTGCACACCGAGCGGCGCGGCCAGCGCGGCCGTGGCCACCCCGGCCGCCAGCACCACCGTCGTACCAGAGAGGGGGCCTGCCGCCGTCTCAACCCCGGCGATCTGGCCGGCTGCATCCCGGCGGACCGCGGTAACCGGCGTGTCCAGCTGTACTCGAGCTCCATGTGCGCGAGCGCCCGCGACCAGCCGCGCCGTCACGCCCACCGAGTCGACAGCGCCGTCGCTCGGCGCCCAGAGCGCCCATTCCGGAGGCTGCCGAACGGCCGGCTCGAGCGTCGCCACGGTGGTCGCGTCGACGATCGCCTGCCCAGGTCCGGCGTCCGGTGCACTGCCCTCGCTGGTCCAGGTCAGCGAGCCTGACCAGGACACCGGGAGTCCCGGCAACTCGGCCTCGAGTCGGTGGTACTCCGCCGTTGCGGTGGCTCGCAGACCGGCGGCTGGACCTTCCTGCACGCCAGTGGTTCCGCTCGGCCCGGCGAGAGTCAGCCAGGCGAACGAGTTCGCCGTCACGCCGGCGCCCGGCCGCCCGCCGTCGACCAACGTCACGGCAGCGCCCGCCCGGGCGGCGTGATAGGCCACTGACGCGCCGACAATGCCCGCGCCGACGACGACCAAGTCCCTACCCACCGGTGCGCTCAACATCTTCGCGACCATAGCGACCCCGGCGTCCACCCCGCACGGCCTTTTAGGTCGCTCGTCCATCGGCAACTTCTAGGCTGGCGCAATGAGTGGGTTCGCGGACTACGAGCCGGAGACTGACCGCCGGGCGCTGGGTGCCGAGGTGCGGACGCGGCCGGCGGAGGAGGCCGATCTCGATGCGTGCGCGCGGCTGATCGTGGCCCGCACGGGCGGATCGGTCGACGGTCGCCGACGACGGTTACTCGGCGATCTGCAGGATCCACGTCGGTACTCCGTGGTCGCGTGCGTCGGTGACGACGTGGTCGGCTACGGCGGTGTGATCTGGCATGAGGCCACCGCCGCCGATCCACCGACGACGGCACCGACCGGGTACTACCTGGTCGGCCTGATCGTGTCACCGGCCTGGCGTCGGCACGGTATCGGCGAGCTCCTGACCATCGAGCGCATGCGCTGGACGGCGGAGCGCGCCGACACCATCCACTACTTCGCCAACCTCGCAAACGGCCCCACCCTCGACCTCCACGACCGCCTCGGCTTCACGGAACTCACCCGGGACTTCACCTTCCCCGGCAACCCCCTCAAACCCGGCACCGGCGTACTACTCCGAGCCCCGCTCAACAAGGACCACTGAGCCGTCACTCAGTCGTGAACAATCGTCCCAGCCGAGCCGTTTCCCGAACGCGGATCCACGACTCGGCGCTGGAGACGGCCCTATCTGTCGGTTAGTTCGGTGGGGTGGGCTACGACGTCTACCAGGGCGTTGTTGCGGATGGCTGTGATCTCGGTACGTCGTCCGATGGCGTCGGCGAAGAGTTGGCGTTGGAGGGATTGGGCGTCGCGGAGGGGTGCGCCGTCGACGGCCAGGACGAGGTCGCCTTGGCGGAGGCCGGCCTGTGCGGCGGGGCTGCCGGTGATGACCTCGACGACGCGCAGCGCACTGCGTTGGTCGAAGCGTTCGGCCAACTGGGGCCACAGGGGTGCGGGCGTCGTCACCAGCCCCAGGTACGCACGGCGTACTCGCCCGTCATGCAACAGCGAGTAGATGATCCGGCGAGTCGTCGGGTTGACGGGGACCGCGAGACCGAGACCGATGCCGGCGACGGCGGTGTTGATGCCGATGACCCGTCCGTTGCCGTCGGCAAGGGCTCCGCCGGAGTTGCCGGGGTTCAGCGCGGCGTCGGTCTGGATGACGTCCTCGATGATCCGTTGAGCGGACCCGCTGCGTACCGGCAGTGATCGGCCGAGTGCGCTGACCACGCCGGCGGTGACGCTGCCGGCCAGGCCCAGTGGGTTGCCGACGGCAACTACCAGGTTGCCGACCTTCAGGCCGTCCGCGTCGCCGTACTCCGGCGGGTCCGGGATGTCGCGGTCGGCGCGCAGTACGGCGAGGTCCGACAACCGGTCCACGCCGATCACCCCGGCTTCGGCCGAGGTCCCGTCCGCGAACTCCGCGGTCGCGTGCTCGCCCTCCCCGACCACGTGGGCGTTCGTGAGCAGGTGCCCGTCCTCGGTCAGTACGACTGCCGATCCGGACGAGTCGCCCCGCCGGCTCCGGATCCGCAGGCTCGCGACCCGCGGGATCAAGTGTTCCGCCACTCCCGAGACCACTCGGGAGTAGGCGTCCAGTACGTCGTCCTCCGCCATCTCCGCCTCCTGATTACAGCATTACACCGCAATCAACCCCGTGCACCAGACGTGAGCCGCAGCACAGATCTGACCGATCGGTTGAAAACTGGCCGATCGGTCAGGAGGATGACTTTCATGGCAGCCACCCCGGTCCGGGAGCGCACCCGGCACGAGATCGTCCGGCAGGCGATGCGCCTGTTCCAGGACAGGGGCTACAACGCCACATCCCTGCAGGACATCGCCTCCGCCGCCGGCTGTTCCAAGGCGACGGTGCTGTACCACTTCAACGGCAAGCCCGCCGTCCTGGCCGCCGTGCTCGAGCCGGCCGCCGCGGACCTGGCCGGGCTGATGGACTCCGCCGCCGGGCTGTCGCAGGCCGAGGCCCAGGAGTTCGCGATCCAGCAGTTCACCGACCTCGCGGTCCGGTACCGCGGCGTGATCGACGTACTGCAGGACATCCTGCCGGTGATCGACGAGGTGCCCGAGATCGCCCAGCTGGTTGCTGACGGCATCAGACTGACCGACCTGCTGGCCGGCAGCGACGATCCCCTCGAGCGGGATCTGGCCAAGTTCGCCATCAACGGCCTGCTCGGCGAATGCCGCCATCCCGGTGAACGCTCCGACGACGAACTTCGCAAGCTCTGCGACATCGCCCTCCGCAGAATCCTGAGATCCGCCTGACTTCGACTCCGATCGCCCCGGCCTCCGCCCGAACGCCGCGCTCCTCTGCCCGCCCGTACGACCCGAACGGACGCCTACCCGATGGCCAATCTGCTGTACCGGCTCGGCCGGTTCTCCTACCAGCGCCGGCGGCTCGTCGCCGCCGTCTGGGCGGTCTTCCTCGTTGCGCTGGGGGTCGCCGCGCTGACCCTCGGCGGCAAGACCGCGAACACATTCTCGATCCCCGGCACCGAGTCGCAGCGCGCACTCGACGCTCTCAAGCAGGAGTTGCCCGCGGCGAGCGGCGCGTCGTCCACGGTCGTGGTGAAGGCACCGGACGGCAAGACGCTCGCCGACCCGACCGTGAAGGCCGCCGTCGGCGCGACCGTCGCCAGGGTCGCGAAGGTGCCCGAGGTGATCGGCGCGATCGACCCGTTCACCAGCAAGGCGATCAGCCCGGACGGCTCCACCGGCCTGATCAGCGTCCAGTTCAGCAAGCCCGCCGACGAGCTCTCCAAGCAGAGCACCGAGGCGTACGACGGCCTGAGCGGACTCAGCTCCGGAGACCTCAAGGTCGTCCCGGGCGGCCAGGTCGTCGGCGGCGTACCCGAGATCGGGGCGACCGAGGTGATCGGCGTGGTCGTCGCCGGAATCGTCCTGGTCGTCACGTTCGGTTCGCTGGTCGCGGCCGGGATGACCCTGCTGACGGCGCTGCTCGGGGTGCTGGCCGGGATGGCCGGCCTGTTCATCGTCACCGCGTTCACCGATGTGTCGTCGACGGCACCGATCCTGGCGCTGATGCTCGGGCTCGCTGTCGGTATCGACTACGCGTTGTTCATCAGCTCACGGCACCGCAGCCAACTCGCCGAGGGGATGGATCCCGAGGAGTCCGTGGCCCGGGCGACGGCGACCGCCGGATCCGCGGTGCTGTTCGCGGGTGCGACCGTCGTGATCGCGCTGGCCGGTCTGTCCGTGGTCGGCGTTCCGTTCCTCACGGCGATGGGATTCGCGGCTGCCGCGACGGTGCTGACCGCCGTACTGGTCGCACTCACCTTGCTACCCGCGATGCTCGGGTTTGTCGGAAACCGGATCCTCCCCCGCAAGATCCGCAAGGCGCCGGCGACCGCGCCGGCCGAGGGCTTCGGCTTCCGCTGGGGGCGGCTGGTCACCCGGTTCCGCGTCCCGATCGTTGTCATCGGCATCATCGGACTGGGGCTGCTGGCGATTCCGGCCAAGGACATGCGGCTCGCGCTGCCCGACGGTGCGTCGGCCGCGGCCGGGTCGAACCAGCGGGTCGCGTACGACCTGACCGCTGAGGCCTTCGGAGCAGGCGCCAATGGTCCGCTCGTCGTCGTTGTGAAGAGCAATGACCCGGCACAGTCCGGCGCGCTGGTGCAGCAGGTGCTCGCGAAGACGCAGGGCATGCACGACGTGGTCGCGGCGCAGCCCGGCCCGGCGAGCCAGGACGGATCCACCCGGCTGCTACAGATCATCCCGCAGAGCGGACCGGCCACCGAGGCGACCGCGGACCTGGTGAAGGACCTGCGGTCCGCGGTCAAGCCGCTCGCCACCGGCGACGCGACGATCTCGGTGACCGGCAACACGGCGGTCGGGGTCGATGTGTCGAACAAGCTGTCCGACGCATTGCCGACGTACCTGTTCGTGGTCATCGGGCTCTCGTTCCTGCTGTTGCTGCTGGCGTTCCGGTCGCTGCTGGTGCCGCTGAAGGCGACGCTCGGATTCGTGCTGACGATCGGGGCGACGTTCGGCATCACGGTCGCCGTGTTCCAGCAGGGCTGGGCGGCCGGCCTGGTCGGGGTGGACTCCCCCGGACCGCTGGTCAGCTTCCTGCCGATCATCATGATGGGCGTGCTGTTCGGGCTGGCGATGGACTACGAGGTCTTCATCGTGTCCCGGGTGCGGGAGGAGTTCGTGCACGGGCGGCACGCGACCGACGCGACGATCGAGGGCATTGGGCACGGCGCCCGGGTGGTGACCGCGGCTGCGCTCATCATGGCGTCGGTGTTCGCCGGGTTCATCCTGGTGCACGACCCGATCATCAAAGCGATCGGCTTCGGCCTGACCATCGGCGTACTGATCGACGCCTTCGTGGTCCGGATGACGCTGGTCCCGGCCGTACTCAGCCTGCTCGGCGACCGCGCCTGGTGGTTCCCGAAGTGGCTCGACCGCATCACCCCGAAGGTCGACATCGAAGGCGAGTCCCTCCGCGTCAACGAAACCCCCGACCCCAAGCAACTCGCCGGCATCCACTGAACACAGTGAGGGGCACCGGCGACCCACCGGTGCCCCTCACCGCAACAAACTCGAGGCATCTCCCACTCGGTAGTGGACGTACGTCTCCGCATAGATCCGCACTCGCCCGGCCAGGACGGAGCTGGGGATCACGAAGATGTCGCCTTCGCCGAGCACGATGAAGAACATGTCGATCGAATCCGGGTCGTACGGCATCTTCCCGGCGGACTTGTCGAGCACGTACGGACGTCGGCCGATCCCCACGCTCCAGTGGCCCTTGCCGTCGCGGGCTGCGCACGTCTTCACCTGCACTCGTTGGATGCCCTTGGTTGTCGTCACCAGCAGGTCGTACGCCTGGGGCTCGACCGGCAGCGCGACTTCACAACCACGCAAAGCGAACCAAGCCATAGCCAGGCCAGGCGCCGCAGTTCGCAGCATCTCCGGCCGCACAGGTTGATCGAACACCTCGCCTGTGAATGACGGCGGTTGCGACGGCTTCAGGGGTGTGCAATCCAGCCCCAGCCGGACAGCATGTCCCTTGATGCGGACCCGAGTCTCGGGGCTGTCGCCGATTCCGAGGCCGGCGAACACGTCCGCCCAGCAGGTCGACTCGCGCATCGCCGCACGCAGCTGCCGATCGACCGCGCGCCACGACGCGCTGTTCTGCACAGCTTCACAGAGATCCATATCGGTCCACGTCCGCCGCTGCCCTGTAGCGTTCATGGAGCACAACGTAAGGAGGGGCACCGACAGAATCGGTGCCCCTCCTGAGGGTCGGGCTGACAGGATTTGAACCTGCGGTCTTCTGGCCCCCAGCCAGACGCGTTACCAAACTACGCCACAGCCCGGCGCTCGCTCCTAGGAGCGAGCCGGGGTAAACCTTACCCCATTCGCGGGGGTGGTTCTTACCGGGTTGATTCAGCGTTTCTTGTTCTTCTGGCGGGCTCGGATCTGGACGTGGACGGGGCTGCCGACGAAGCCGAAGTCCTCGCGGAGGCGGCGCTCGATGAAGCGCTGGTACGACGGCTCGATCTGGCCGGAGGTGAAGATCGCGAACGTCGGCGGCATCGTCGTGGCCTGGGTGCCGAACAGGATCTTCGGCTGCTTGCCGGAGCGGACCGGGTGCGGGTGCGCCGCCACCAGCCGGCCGAGGAAGGCGTTCAGCTGGCCGGTCGGGACGCGGGTCTGCCAGCCCTCCAGCGCCGCCTCGATGGCCGGGACGAGCTTCTCCATGTGGCGGCCGGTCAGCGCGCTGATGTTCACCCGCGGTGCCCAGCGGAACTGCACCAGGTCGCGGTCGATCTCGCGCTCCAGGTAGTAGCGCCGGTCCTCGTCGACCAGGTCCCACTTGTTGTACGCGATCACGAGGGCCTTGCCGGCCTCCTCGACCGCGTTCATGATCCGGATGTCCTGCTCCGACATCGTCTCCGACGCGTCCACCACGACCACGACGACCTCGGCCCGCTCGATCGCCGCGTTGGTCCGCAGCGAGGCGTAGTACTCGTGGCCCTGGACGTTCTTCACCTTGCGCCGGATGCCGGCGGTGTCGATGAACCGCCACTCCTTGCCCGCCAGCGTGATCAGCTCGTCCACCGGGTCGACCGTCGTACCGGCGACGTCGCTGACGACGACCCGGTCCTCCTTGGCCACCTTGTTCAGCAGCGAGGACTTGCCCACGTTCGGCTTGCCGACGATCGCGATCCGGCGCGGTCCGCCGGCCTCGCCGTCCCGCTCCGGCGGCGCCTCGGGCAGCGCCGCGAGGACGGCGTCGAGCATGTCGCCGGTGCCGCGGCCGTGCATACCCGAGACCGGGAACGGCTCGCCGATGCCGAGGCTCCACAGGTTCATCGCCTCGGACTCGATCCGCTGGTCGTCGACCTTGTTCGCGGCCAGGACGACCGGCTTGCCGGACTTGCGCAGTACCCGGACGACCGCCTCGTCGGCGTCGGTGATTCCGACCGTCGCGTCCACCACGAACAGGACCGCGTCGGCAGCGTTGATGGCCACCTCGGCCTGGGCGGCGACCAGCGCGGCCATCCCGACCGCGTCCGGGTCCCAGCCGCCGGTGTCGACGACGGTGAAGCCGCGGCCGGCCCAGTTCGCGTCGTACGAGACGCGGTCGCGGGTGACACCCGGGGTGTCCTCGACGACGGCCTCACGGCGGCCGATGATGCGGTTCACCAGCGTGGACTTGCCCACGTTCGGCCGGCCGACGATCGCGAGCACCGGCAGCGGGCCGGTGTCCTCGCGCTCGTGCGTGGGCTCGGCGAAGTCGTAGCCGGTGGGCAGGTCACTCATCAGGGTCCTTCTTGTCTGGCCCGCCCGGGAGAGGGTGGCCGGTGGCTTCGACGGCCGCCTTCATATGGGCTCGCAGCACGTCGCCGATCTGGTCGGCAACCGCTCGTACGTCGGAGTGCCTCCGGGGAAATGGTACGCGGTCAACCGCGAACACCTCGCCATAGACGACATCGATGCGGCTCCCGGCCGGTGGGAAACCCTCCACGTCGCCGTGCGGCAGCCGGGTCCCGAGCAGCGCCACCGGCAGGATCGGCGCGCCCGTCACCATGGCCAGATACGCCACTCCGCCCCGGATCCGGCCGAAGTCGCCCGCGCCACGGGTCCCCTCGGGATAGATGTTCAGCACCCGGCCGTCCCGCAGTACCTGGATCGACTTCCGCACCGCGAGCGGGTCGTACGACGACCTGTCGACGGGGATCTGCCCGATCCGGCGCAGGAACCAGCCCTGAAGGCCACCGAACACCTCGATCTTGCCGAGCTGGTGCAGCATCCGGGGCGTGATCGCCCCGAGCAGCGGCGCGTCCAGCAGGCTGAGGTGGTTCGGGGTCATCAGCACCGGCCCGGTCAACGGGAACCGGTCCTCGTGGTGGACGGTCAACTTGTACTTGCGCTGGAAGTACGGTTTGGCGACCTTCCGCAGCGGCGACGCGAGCCGGTACGGCAACGGACGCAGGTCTGCGGTGCTGGGCAGCTCCAGGTGCCCGGTGACTTCGGCTGTCATGACTCCCGGTCGCGGCGCGCGGCCTCGGCCTCCTTCGCAAGCCGGCTGATCACGTCGATGACCTCCTCCAGGGACAGGTGCGTCGAGTCGATGGTGACCGCGCCGTCGGAGGCGACCTGGAACTCCGACACGGTCGCGTCGTCGGCGTCCCGGCGGACGATCTGGTCCCGGAGCTGCTCTGCTGTCACCGAACCGGCCGCCAGCTCGGCGCCCCGGCGCGCCATCCGGGCGTCCTGATCGGCGGTGAGCAGCACCTTCAGCTCGGCGTCGGTCGCGACCACGGTGGCGATGTCCCGGCCCTCGACCACGATCCCGCCGCTCGGCTGGGCGGCGTCGATGACGGCGCGCTGCCGCCGGATCAGCTCCTTGCGGACGTCGAGGTTGGTGGCGATCTTGGAGACCGTCTCGCTGATCCGCGGCTCGCGGATCGCGGCGGTCACGTCGGTGCCGTCGGCGATGACGAACTGCCGCGTGGGGTCGGTGCTGATCTCCAGCCGCAGCTCCCGCGCCCGCTCGGCGACCGCCGCGGTGTCGTCGAGATCCAGACCGTGCTCCATTGCCGACCACGTCACCGCGCGGTACGTCGCACCGGTGTCGAGAAAGCGCAACCCCAGCCGGCTGGCGACGCCGCGGGCGGTACTCGACTTGCCGGAGCCGCTCGGGCCGTCCACAGCGATGATCATGGGCCAGAGATTACCTGTGGCCGGGGACAACCTGGGCACCTACCGGTGCACGACCCAGCCCCGCTCGGTCAGTACGTCGACCAACTGGTCGACCGATCCCGGTTTGACCGCCAACTCGACCTCACCGACCGGGCGGCCGGGGCTGTGGTCGATCCGCAGGTCCTCGACGTTCGCACCGGACTCGGCGGCGTCGGCGAACAGCCGGGCCAGCTGTCCCGGCCGGTCCGGGATCGTGACCAGAACGGTGACGAGATCGATGTGCGGCGTACCGTGCTTGCCGGGTACGCGGACCGCGCCGGACACGCCCTGGCCGAGGATCGAGGTCAGCTCCTCGGCGGCCTCTTCCTTGCCCAGAGCAACGAGCACGCGGTCGAGTTCGCCGCGGATCTGCTCGAGCAGACCGGTCAGCGCGGTCGAGTTCGCGGACACGATCTGGGTCCACAGCTTCGGGTCGCCGGCCGCGATCCGGGTGACGTCACGGACACCTTGGCCCGACAGTTGCAGGTGTGAGCTCGGGGCGTCGGCCAGCGTCCCGGCAGCGAGCGCCGACATCAGATGCGGCAGGTGCGACACCCGGGCGACGGCGAGGTCGTGGTCCTCGACCGACAGCTCGACGGTCCGCGCGCCCGACGCCTCGGCCAGCCGCCGAACGAGCTCGACCGCCTCCGGAGCGCTGGTCTCGTGCGGAGTGATCGCCCAGGTCGCGCCGTCGAACAAGTCGGCGCGTCCGGCCAACGGGCCGTTCCGCTCCGACCCTGCCATCGGGTGGCTCCCGACGTACCGGCTGAGGTCCGTCGTGAGCTTGCGCGCGTCGGCCAGCGGCTTGGACTTCACGCTGGCCGCATCGGTAACGATCGCGTCGGTCTGCTCGAGCTGCTCCGCGATCACCGCACCGACATGATCCGGCGGTACGGCGACGACGACGAGCTGTGGCTCGATCTGGACCA
The DNA here is from genome assembly GCF_043197265.1 of Kribbella sp. NPDC049227. NCBI lineage: Bacteria > Bacillati > Actinomycetota > Actinomycetes > Propionibacteriales > Kribbellaceae > Kribbella > Kribbella sp. NPDC049227. The sequence continues at coordinate 605,151 of NZ_JBICST010000006.1, forward strand.
GTCGCGAGCCGGCCCCGATCCGCTCGGCCATCAGCGCGCTGTCCGGGTTGGCGTCGACCAGCTCCACGACCACACCAAGCCGGGCCAACGCCAGGCCGATCGACGTACCGATCAGTCCGGTCCCTACGATCCGGACCGGACCCCGAAGCTCACTCATCGGTCACTGGGCGCCCGTCAGATCCGGGCGGAGCGCGACGGCGCCGTGCAGGTAGACATGCTGGATCTTCTCCCGCGACCGCGAGGTCTCGGTGTGCACCATCATCCGGACCACCCGCGGCAGCGCGTGCGGTACCGCGATCTCCTGCATGCACATCAGCGGTACGTCGGTCAGGCCGATCTGCCGGCCCGCCACCGCCGGGAACTCCGAGTGCAGGTCCGGCGTGACGGTGAACAGGATGCTGATCAGATCCTCGTTCTCCAGATCGTTCGCCTCCAGGACCGCCCGCACCAGCTCGGCGGACCGCTCGAGCAGATGCTCGCGCTCGTCCACGTCGAGCTGGGTGGCACCCCGGATCGCCCGTACCGCCACGTGTCCGCCTCCTCGCTCAGGTGTTTCCTGTCTGTCTCAACACTAGGCCAGAGCCGCCACAGAGTGGACAGCCGTCTCGGATTCCGCGCTCCGGCAGGCCCTGCGCGTCAGCCGCTCCGGGCCGCCTCCAGCAGCCGCCGAGCCACCGGAAGCAGCCCGGCCGCGCGAACCGGCGCGAGCGGATCGGACAGCTGCCGTCGACGCCGGAACGTGCCCGGCGGTTCGCCGTACGCGAGGGAGAAGCGGCGGGAGAAGTGGTACGGATTGCTGTAGCCGCCGTCGGACGCGATCTCCGCGATCGTCGCGTTGGTGCGCAGCAGAGCGGTCGCCGCGCGGGCCAGCCGGATCAGATCCAGCGCGTACGCCGGTCCGCAGTCGTACCGCTCCCGGAAGAGCCGGTGCAGGTGCCCGGCCGACAGGTTCGCCGCGGCGGCCAACTCGGCGACGGAAATGATCCGCGGCCCGCGCGTGGCCCACACGGTCGCGACGTGGTCGACCATGCGCCGAACGCCATCCGGCAGCTCGTCATGCGACGGGCCGACCGGAGCACTGACGAAGACCTCGAGCATCGTCGCGACGAGCCGGTCGCTGTGTCCCGGAACCGACTCCGGCACGCCGGTCAGGTCCAGCAGATAGGTGCACAGTTCGTCGAGCAGCCCCGGATCGGACCTCGATCGCACCGAGGGCCAACTCGACGGAGCGCCGAGTCCGCCGAAGTCCTCGATCTGGAAGTGCACGTAGGCGTGCCGCGACCAGTGATCACAGTCCCAGATATAGGAGTCCCGGTTGCCGCGCCGGGCCAACGCCACCGTTCCGGGGCGCAACTCCTCCTCCACCGTCGCTTGGTGGACCCCGGCGTCGTCGTACAGCTCGGTCCGCCAGAGCGCCGAACCGTGCAGAAGCCAGAGCAGTTCGAAGTTCGGCAACCAGCGCGGACCGTACGTCGCCCCGGGCGCATAGTCCGCGACCTGGACCACGGAGTTCACGCTGATCACCGGTGGTCGCGATGTCACGAACAGATAGTAGAGCGCGCGCCGGCGACATTGGCCGGCCCACCGTGCTCTGAGACTGTGAAGCCGGTCATCGCCAACCCCAGGCCGGATGGAGCGCCAGATGCAGCCTGTCACCGCCGTACGCCGGTTCACCGAGGTCACCGACGAGTTGATCGGGTCGTTCCAGCGCGACGGCTTCGTCGTCCTCGACCAGGCCCTTCCACCCGACCAGGTCGCCGCGCTCCACACAGCGGCCGAGCGCCTGTGCCGCGGTGACCTCGGGGCCGTCGAAGGCAGCCCGAGCACGGAGCCGGGTGACGATGTCGTGCGCAAGTACCTGTGCATTCACCAGCCCCACAAGGTGTCCGACGTGGCCCTGGCCGCGTTGCACGCACCGCGCGTGGTGACGGCACTGACCGCGCTGATCGGGCCGAACGTGAAGGCGATGCAGTCGATGCTGTTCATCAAGTCCGAAGGCAAGCCGGGCCAGGCCTGGCACCAGGACGAATTCTTCATCCCGACCAGGGACCGCTCGCTGACCGCGGTGTGGATCGCGCTCGACGACGCCACCGTGGAGAACGGCTGCCTGTGGGTGCTGCCGGGCTCGCACCGCCGCGGCGTCATCTATCCCGATCGCGAGCAGGACGATCTCCGCTTCGACTGCACGGTGGAGTTGTTCGACTTCCCCTACACCGACGACGACGCCGTACCGGTCGAGGTGCCGGCGGGTTCGGCGGTGATCTTCAACGGCTACCTGCTGCACCGATCACTACCGAACACCACCCGGCGCGGACTCCGCCGGGCCCTCGCCAACCACTACATGAGCGCGGAGTCGCTGCTCCCCTGGCAGTCCGTGCCGTCGGGAGTCCATGTCGGCAAGCACGACTACCGCGACATCGTGATGGTGGCCGGGACCGACCCGTACGCCTACAAGGGCATCGACGACATCGCCCGCCCGCACTCGCGCGCCGACAAGGACGGCGGCTGCGACCGCTAGGAGGTCTGCGCCTCGGCGGCGTCGACGGCCTGCTCCAGAAGAAGGGCGATCGTCATCGGACCGACCCCGCCCGGGACCGGTGTGATCAGGCTCGCCACCTCGGCCGCGGCGGCGAAGTCGACGTCCCCGACGTTGCCCTCGTTGTAGCCCGCGTCGACGACGACCGCGCCGGGCTTGAGCCAGTCGCCCTGGACGAAGTTCGGCCGGCCGACCGCGGCCACCACGATGTCCGCGGTCCGGACGATCGCGGGCAGGTCGGTGGTCCGGGAGTGCGTGTAGGTCACGGTCGCGTTCGATGCCAGCAGCAACATCCCGGCCGGCTTGCCGAGAATCGGGCTGCGGCCGATCACCACCGCGTGCGCTCCAGCGATCGGTACGTCGTACGCCTCCAGCAGGCGCATGATCCCGCCGGGCGTCGCGGACCGGAAGCCGGGCTCACCGAACGCCATCGCACCGAACGACCGCGTGGTCACACCGTCGACGTCCTTGGCCGGGTCGATCGCCTCGAACGCGGCCCGCTCGTCGATCTGCGCGGGCACCGGGTGCTGCAGCAGGATCCCGTGCACCGCCGGGTCCTGGGACAGCTTCGTCAGCTCCGCGACCAGTTCCTCGGTCGTCGTCTCCGCGGGCAGTACGACGCTCCGCGACCCGATGCCGGCCTTCTTCGACCGGTTCTGCTTCATCCGCACGTACGTCGCGGACGCGGGATCGTCACCGACCAGCACGGTGGCCAGACACGGCTGGACCCCGGTCCGCTCCTGCAGTGCACGGGCCCGGTCGGCCGCCTTCGCCACCATCTCGGCGGCGAGGTCGGTACCGGTCATCAGAGTGGCAGTCATGGCGCGCGCTCCCTTGGGCGTCGACATCAGGTCAAGTGCCCAGGCGCGCGGCTCGGCCGGATCCTCCGGCGGACCGTTCCCCGGTGGTCGTCCACCTCAGCGCCAGTCGCGGTCCACCGCTCAGGATACCCGGCCACCCTCCGTCGCCTCGGTCAGGAAGGTCTCGATGACAGGGTCACCGAGTTGGGGATGGGTCTTGGAGTGTGGGAGGCGGGTGTCGCGGATCGTCTTGGCCTGGGTGACCAGGTGGTCGATCTGGTCCCGGGTCGTGGCGGCGTCCGAGCTGTTGCCTTCGGCCACTGCTTCGAGGTGCCGGAGGGACTCGCGCAACGCTTGCGCCCAGAGGAAGGTCGCATCGAGCCAGGCGCCGGCCTCGTCGGCGAACGACGGGTCGGACACACCGGCGCGGATCCGGGCCGGAGCGTTCTCGATCGCCTCGAGATACGGCTCGAGCTGCGCGATGGCCCCGGCCAGGTCGCCTGCCTTCCAGGTCTTCCAGAACGCGGCCGTCTGCGCGGCCAGGACCGGCGCGTTCACCAGATGCAGCCGGCCGTCGTAGGTGGTGAGGTCGGTGAAGACCTCCAGCGCCGCGATCGTCTCGGCGTCTCCCCCGGCCCGCTCGGCGAGCGCGCGGTGCCACGAGGCCTGCTCGTCGTACGTCGCCGGGTTCCAGCCGAACTCGGCGAACGAGTAGAGCGCGATCTTGCTGGCCCCGGCCTGGTTCATCGGGTTCGAGATCACGCCGACGACCTGGTCGGCGAGGCCGGGCTCGCGCCCGCTGTAGGCCGCGAGCAGGATCCGGGCGGCCGCGTAGTCGTTGACCGGGTAGTTGTCCCAGATCAGGATGTCGTGCCCGAACACGGCCTTCGCCTCGGCCGCTTGTGCGCTCGTGATCGTCTCCGGTACGACGCCGATCCCGGTCCAGTGGACGATCACGGCGCTGTCGAGCTGCTCCCGCAGCGCCTGCTTGTACGGCGTCTCGTCGACGTTGTAGTACTCGGTCGGGACCATCTGCAGCGGGGCGAGGTCCGGCTTGGTCGCGACCCACTCGCGCTGGATCCGGTTCAGCAACTCGCTCTGCGCACGCCCGGCCCCGCCACCGCCGGCGCCGTACTTCTCCTCGTCCTCGGCGCTGTGCCACTTCTCGTACTCGATGTCGTCCAGGGCCACGTTGAACGCGCGCGCACCCAGTGCGTACAGGGCCTCGAACTTGGCGATCAGCGCCTGGAAGTCGCTGTCGTCGGTGTAGCGGATCGACAGGCCGGGTGACAGCGCGAAGGTGAAGTCGACCTTGTTCCGCACCGCGCGCTGGACCAGCTCGCCGAGCTCGGCCAGCTTGCCGGCCGGGTACGGGTCGCGCCACTGCTCGCGGTGGTACGGGTCGTCCTTCGGCGCGTACTCGTAGGTGTTCATCCGGTGCGTGCCGAGGTAGTCCAGATGGTCGAGCCGGTCCGCGTGCGACCACGGCGTACCGTAGAAGCCTTCGATCGAGCCGCGGTACCGCATCGTCGGCCAGTCGCGGATCTCGACGCCCTCCACATGGTTGCCCTCGACAAGCTGTGCGAAGGTCTGCGCGGCGTAGAACGTGCCGCGCTGATCGACACCGGCCAGGACGACCTGGTTGTCGCCGACGGCAACAACGTACCCCTCGGGCGGCAACCCCTCGGCAGCCGCGTTCGTGCCTCCGAGTCGCACAGTGACAGCAGAATCGCCGTCGGTGATCGTCTGTACGCCGGCCCGTGCCAGCGTCTCGCGGACCACACGCTCGGCATCCGCGTCCGTCGTCGGGCCGGGCACCAGCCCGACGGTGTCGCCGAGGTCGAAGCCGTCGTCGCGGAAGGTGGTCTGCTGAGGCTCAGGCGTCATTGCCCTACTACAGCAGTCCGGCGTGATCCAGCGCTAGATAGGCCGCGTCGACTCCGGTCATCGCACCTGGCGTGCGCAGCTCGGCACGGAACGCGTCGACAGAGAGCTCGACCGGAACACAGTCCTCGGTCTCGTCCAGCGACTGTTTGCCGTCCGGGCGGCAGCCGCGCGCGATCGCGATGTACTTCCGGTACGTCGACGACGCCGAGGACCACTGCCAGCCGACCAGGTCGAGCGTCTCGCAGGTGTACCCGGTCTCCTCCTCGAGCTCCCGCGCACCGGCCAGCGCCGGGTCCTCCCCCGGCTCGACCAGCCCACCGGGCAGGTTCGTCACGATCCGGTCGGGACCGGCCCGGAACATCCGGATCGTCACGATCCGTCCCTCCGGCGTCAACGGCAGCACCGTGACTCCGGCGCTGATCCCGGCGTCGGACTTCGGGCCGAACACGTCCCACTCGACCTCACGCCCGTCCGGCAGCCGGTACCGCCGCAACTTCACCGTCAGGAACCGGTGGAAGCCCAGCTCCTCACCCACCAACTCCCAGGCCGTCGGGTCACCGGGCCGAGACAGTTCAGCCGCCGCGGAGTCCGCAGCGGCTGAACGCCATTCCGGCTCGCTCACAGCGGCCGGTCGTCGTCCGGCTCCTCCGGTGGAGCGATCGGTACGTCGTCCGCCGGCGGGGCGACCGGGGCGTCGTCGGACGAGGAGGATGCCGTGCTGTCCTCCGCGGCCGGGGTGTCCTCGCTCGGCGTGCCGTCGGCCGCCGGCTTCGCGTCCTCGGCCGGGCGTGACTCGGACAGGATGCGCTCCAGCGTCTCCACGGAGATCCGCTTGAACTTGCGCATCTGGGTCCGGGTCCGGTCCAGGACCGCGACCTCGATCTGGTCCGACGTCAACTGCCGGACCTCGGTGCCGTCGTGGCCCAGCGCGTCCACTGCCAGCCGGAGCGCACCCGCCAGCGAGATGCCCTCCTGGTAGTGCTCACCGACGTAGTCCGCGACCTGCTCGGCCGGACCGCCCATCACGGCGTAACCGCGGACGTCCGCGATCGAGCCGTCGTAGGTGAGCCGGTAGATCTGGTCCTCGGCCGCGCTGCCGCCGATCTCGGCGACCAGGATCTCCACCTCGAGCGGCTTCTCACCGCCGGAGGAGAAGATCGCGCCGAGGGTCTGCGCGTAGGCGTTGGCCAGCGCCCGGCCGGTGACGTCACGCCGGTCGTAGGAGTACCCGCGCATGTCGGCCAGCCGGACGCCGGCGATCCGCAGGTTCTCGAACTCGTTGTACCGGCCGACGGCGGCGAACGCCATCTTGTCGTAGATCTCGGCCACCTTGTGCAGCGCGGGCGAGCGGTTCTCCGCGACGAACAGGATGCCGTCGGCGTACTGCAGTGCGATCGCGCTGCGGCCCTTGGCGATGCCCTTGCGGGCGAAGTCGGCCCGGTCCCGCATCAACTGCTCGGGCGAGACGTAGAACGGAACGCTCATCGAAGGTGTCGTCCTCTATCGGTCGATGGGTATCAGGTCAGGTCAGGGAGGCCGAGGCCGGGCCGTCGGGGCGCTGGTGCCGCTCGGCCCAGACGCGGTCGACGATCGCGGCCACCTCGTCCTCGGGCAGCCGTTTGTAGCCGTCCGCCGTGACCACGCCGACCACCGGGAAGATCCGCCGCAGCATGTCCGGGCCACCGGTCGCCGAGTCGTCGTCAGCGGCGTCGATCAGGGACTGGATCACCACCGTCACGCAGTCGGTCGCGGACAGGTCCTCGCGGTACAGCTTCTTCAGCGCGCCGCGGGCGAACAGCGAGCCCGAGCCGACACTGTGGAAGTGGGTCTCCTCGTAGCGCCCGCCGGTCGGGTCGTAGGAGAAGATCCGGCCGCCCTCGATGTCCTCGTCGTAGCCCGCGAACAGCGGCACCACGGCCAGGCCCTGCATCGCCATCGCCAGGTTGCCCCGGATCAGCGCGCTCAGCCGGTTGGACTTGCCGTCCAGGCTGAGGGTGGCGCCCTCGAGCTTCTCGTAGTGCTCCAGCTCGACCTGGAACAGCCGGACCATCTCGATCCCGAAGCCGGCCGAGCCCGCGAACGCGACCGCGGAGTACTCGTCGGCGGGGAACACCTTCTCGATGTCACGCTGGGCGATGATGTTGCCCATCGTGGCCCGCCGGTCGCCGGCCATCACGACGCCACCGGGGAAGGTGGCCGCGACGATCGTCGTACCGTGCGGGACGTCGTGGGAGAAGTCGGCCGACCCCAGGCTGCGCCGTCCAGGCAACAGGTCGGGCGCGTGCCCGGCCAGGAAGTCCATGAACGACGAGCCACCTGGGATCAGGAAGGCTTCCGGCAACCGGCCGGAGGCATCAAAAGTCATCGAGCGGTTCACTCCCCACCCTTTTGCACGAATCCGCGGACGAACTCCTCGGCGTTCTCCTCGAGCACCTCGTCGATCTCGTCCAGGATCGAATCGACGTCCTCGTCGAGCCGTTCCTTGCGCTCCTGGACGTCCTCGGACGCCTCGACCTGCTCGACCTCTTCCTCGGTCGACGAACGCTTCGGCTGCTTGTGCTGCTGACCGCCGTCCTTCGCCATGACACACCTCCTAGAACCGCTGGGAGGGTCGCCCAACCGACCCTCAATAGCGACCCTACCCGGCGGCGCCCCCAGTAATGGTGCGAACCAGGTCACTCGCGGTGTCGCATTGGTCAAGAAGTGCCCCGACATGCGCCTTCGTGCCGCGCAGCGGGTCCAGTGTCGGGATCCGCTGCAGCGACTCCTTGCCGGGCAGATCGAAGATCACCGAGTCCCAGGAGGCGGCCGCGACCTGCGGCGCGTACTGCTGCATGCACCGGCCGCGGAAGTACGCCCGCGTGTCGGTCGGCGGGTGCGAGACCGCCATCCGGATCTCCTCGTCGGTGACGAGCCGCTGCATCCGGCCGGCCTTCACCAATTTGTAGTAAAGCCCCTTGTCCGGGCGCAGGTCGGCGTACTGCAGGTCGACCAGGTGCAGCTTCGGGTCGTCCCACTCCAGGCCGTCGCGGTCGCGGTAGGACTGGAGCAGCTTGTACTTCGCCACCCAGTCGAGCTGGTCGGCCAGCTTCATCGGGTCGATGGCCAGCTGGTCCAGGATCTGCTCCCAGCGGTGCAGCACGTCCTTGGTCTGCCGGTCCGCGTCGTCGCCGTACTTGTCCTCGACGTACTTGCGGGCCTGCTCCAGGTACTCCGTCTGCAGCTGGACGGCGGTCAGCTTGCGGCCGTCCTTCAGCGTCATCAGGTGCGTACAGGTGGGGTCGTGGCTGACCTCGTGCAGCGCGGTGACCGGACGGTCCACGCTCAGGTCGTCGGTCAGCCAGCCGTCCTCGATCATCGCCAGGACCAGCGAGGCGGTGCCGACCTTCAGGTACGTCGAGATCTCGGACAGGTTCGCGTCGCCGATGATCACGTGCAACCGGCGGTACCGGTCCGGATTCGCGTGCGGCTCGTCGCGGGTGTTGATGATCGGGCGCTTCAGCGTCGTCTCCAGGCCGACCTCGACCTCGAAGTAGTCGGCCCGCTGGCTGATCTGGAAACCGTTCGCGGCGCCGTCCTGGCCGATCCCGACGCGGCCGGCGCCGGTGACCACCTGACGGCTCACGAAGAACGGCGTCAGATGCCGCACGATCGACGCGAACGGCGTGGACCGGCGCATCAGGTAGTTCTCGTGCGAGCCGTACGACGCGCCCTTGTTGTCGACGTTGTTCTTGTACAGGTTCAGCGGCGGGGCGCCGGGGATCTGCCGGGCCTGCCGCGCGCCCTCCATGATCACCAGTTCGCCGGCCTTGTCCCAGACCACCACGTCGCGCGGATTGGTCGTCTCGGGCGCCGAGTACTCCGGGTGGGCGTGGTCGACGTACAGCCTCGCGCCGTTGGTGAGGATCACGTTCGCCAGCCCGGTCTCCTCGTCGGTGAGCTGGCTGGAATCGGCCACCTCCCGGCTCAGGTCGAAGCCGCGCGCGTCCCGCAGCGGGTGCTCCTCGTCGAAGTCCCATCGGGTCTTGCGTGCGAGCGGCTGGGTTTGCGCGTAGCCGTTCACCACCTGGCTCGAGGTCAGCATCGGGTTCGCCCCGGGCTGGCCTGGTACCGAGATCCCGAACTCTGTCTCGGTTCCCATGATCCGCCGAACACTCATGCGAACGAGCCTACGCGGTGTCCGCGACGAAATCCGTTGCTGTGTCCACAGGGTTACGTGTGAGACTTCGCGGGTGGACGAAATGGTGGCCATTCTGGACGACGACAACGTGGTCATCGACGCACGGCCGCGGTCGGAGATGCGACGGCACAACCTGCGACACTCCGCGACCGGCGTACTCGTCCGGAATCCGGCCGGTGAGATCTACGTGCATCGCCGTACGCCGACCAAGGATCTCTACCCGAGCCGGTACGACTTCTCGGCCGGTGGCGTCGTCGCGGCCGGCGAGGATCCGTACGACGCCGTGGTCCGGGAGTTGGCCGAGGAGTTGGGGATCACCGGCGCCGAACTGACCCGGCTGCCGGAGGACGACTTCGCCGACGACCACACGAGGTACCACGCGTACCTGTACACATGCGTCTGGGACGGCCCGGTGAAGCACCAGCCAGAGGAGGTCGAGTGGGGAGCGTGGATGTCCCCGGCCGACCTCGTCGCTCGGCTGGACGACCCGGAGTGGTCGTTCATGCCCGACACGGAAGCGCTGCTCGGTCCCCTCGTCCGCGGCCTGCCTGGTGTGACCGTCAGCGAAGGCTGGGACAGCGACGCCTGGATCGACGGTCCGTGGATCCACCGCTCACCACGCCGCCCGGCGGTCGAACCCCGTCTCCTGGCCGAGGTCACACTCATGCCTTGGCTGGCCCCACAGCTCCCATTACCCGTCCCAGTGCCCGAGCGGACACCGGACGGCGTACGCCACCTCCTGGTCCCTGGCACGCCCTTTGAGGACGGCGGCATGGCCATGGGCCGCAAGCTCGGCGAGTTCCTGACGGCGCTGCACTCTGTGGACCCCGACGAAGCAGTCGAACACGGTGTCCTCGACGCGGCGACCGCCGCTGCCGAGAAGGCGATCGCCCTCGACGAATTCCGGGACCAGATCGTGCCACTACTGCCCGCGGAGCTGCGGCCGAAGGCTCTGGACCTGGTCGACCGCGTCGCCCGGCACCGGAGCAGTCTGATCCACTGCGACTTCGGTCCGGACCACATCCTGGTCGCCGACGGCCGGGTCACCGGTGTCATCGACTGGACCGACGCGGTCATCGGTGATCCCGCCCTCGACCTGGCGTGGATTCTCGACGGCGCTCCGAGCGCGGTGGCAGCCGGCGCGGCCGAGACGTACGACATCACCCCCGAGCTTCGCGAGCGCGCCAGGGACTGGGCTCGCCTCTCGCCCTGGTACGGCGTCCACCGCGGCCTGCTGCTGGGATCTGCCTGACGACGTCGAGAACGGGCTCAGAGACATCGTCTCCGGGCTCTGAGGGCCGGTCAGCGGGAGTTGCGGCGGCCGATGGTGCGGGCGAAGTTGATGGCGACCAGGCCGGCCCACGAGACGATGAGGCCACGCAGACCGAGCATGTCGGCCGAGATGGCGGTGATCGGGATGGCCACGCTGACCGACACGATCGCCAGCGCCAAACCGCCGGGGTCCGTCTCGCGGGGCTTCAGGCCGGCGATCTCCAGGCCCTGATCCTGCTGGTGGCGCGCGGCGTCCCTGGCGTCGAGCCTCTCAAGGAAGCTGTCGATGATCTCGGCTTCGTACTCCGGCCCCAGCTCCTGCCGGGCCGCCACCGCCGCGCGCAGGTCCTTGCGCATCTCGTCCGCCGTCATACCTCCCAAGTTAGGCCCGCCCGAGCCCCGGCCGAATCAGGGGAAACCCCGGCCTCACCCTTCAGCCTGTGCCCGGACATCCGGTGGGCGATCGCGGCGGCCTCGATCCGGTTGGCCGCGCCGAGTTTCTGCAGGATGTGCGACACGTGGACGCCGACCGTCCGGACGCTGATCACCAGCGTCGCCGCGATCTCGCGGTCGGTGCTGCCGCGGGACAGCAGGCTCAACACCTCGGCCTCGCGTGCTGTCAGGCCGAGAACCTCGTCAAGACCTCCGGTGGGTTCGGCCTCGGTCGGTGGGGTCGCGATCCGCAGGCGGGCCAGTTCGCCGAGCAGCTCGAGCTCTCGCTGCAACGGCTGCGCACCGATCCGGACCGCAACCTCGTACGCCGAGCGGGCCGGAATGCTCGCCTCGGCCCGCGACCCTCCGGCCGTGACCAAGGCCTCCGCTTGGCGCCACTGGCAGTAGGCGGTGAGCGGTGCACGCTCCAGGCGTGCCCAGCGGTCCGCGGCGTCGGCCCACGTTTCAGGACTGGCGACGCCCCGGGTGCGCTCGTACTCGGCCTCCGCCAACCCCAGCCAGGCGCCACTGATCGGCGTCACTGGCGCGGCGTCCTCGGCAGCACGACGGGCGACCGCGATCAGTTGATCAGCGTGGTCGAGCACCCTCCGCTCCGCGTCGGCATCGCGTCGGGTCCTGGCCACCGCGGCGAGGTCAGCCTGTGCCCGCAACCCCTTCGCACAGAACCACACCCGAAGCTGTGCGGCCCCGACAGACCCCAACGATTCCAAGGCCGCGTTCGTGTGATCCGCGGCGTCGGCCCACCGCCGCTCCCACAGCGCGAGTTCAGCCAGATAGACGTCGTAAATACCCAGCCCACGGTCCGGGCGCAGCGTCTCGAGCGCGGCGTCGAGGTGCTCCCGAGCCGCGGCGAAGTCCCCGCGGCCGACCTCGAGATCGGCTCGGAGCATCAGCAGCATGTACGGGAAGCTCGCCATCGTCGACCGCAGCGCGGCAGTGCTCAGCGCATCGGCCTCGTCCCACTCGCCCAGCGCGAGCAGCGCCTCGATCAGATTCGAGACCAGTACGGCGCTGTTGATGCCGTACCGGTGGATCGCCTCCAGACCCTCGCGGCCGACCTGGACGGACTCTCGTAGCCGACCGAGCATCGTCAGGGCATCGGTCATATTGACGTAGACCCGATCCTGCCCGATCCGATCGCCGATCTCCTCGGCCAGCCGCAGCGCCTCGCCGAGGTCCGACAGGCCCTCCTCCGTCCTGCCCAGATAGACGAGGTCGGCGCCACGCACGGTCAGCGCCCGAACCAGAGCCGCGCCGGCACCGGCGTCACGCGCGAGCGCCAACGCCTCCTCGGCCAGCCGTGCGGATGCCGCGTGGCGCCAGGCGACCATCAGGCCGCCGGCGAGTGAGGCGACCACGTATGCCCGATCCTGCAACGGCTCGGCCGGTGCGAGCTCGACCGCCCGCTCGAGCGCCGCGAGTCCGGACAGGTCGCTGCCGATCTGGTGGAGGTACTCACCCAGGCGTACCTGCAGCAGCGCCGCCCGTCGCCGATCGCGGACTCCGGCCAGGTCGATCGCTTGCCGGGCAAGCTCGACCGCCCGGGGCGCCTCGCCGGTCTCGCCGGCGAGCACGGCGGCCCAGGAACAGATACCGCCCAGATCGGACCCAGCGAGCTCGGCCGCGTTCGCCACCGCCGGCCAGAGCGAGATCGCTCTTTCCAGATGGGCACGCGCCTCCGCGAGACCGGCGACGGACACGGCCTCGTGGGCGGCGGCGACCGACGCGGCCAGCGCCTCGGCCGCGCGCCCTGCGGCTGCCCAGTGCGGTGCCAGCTCGGCCGGCCCGGCGGCGCCAGAGCGCGCGAGTTCCTCGGCGAGGCGTTCGTGAATCTCCTCGCGCTCCCCCGGCAGCAGGGTCGCGTACACCGCCTCGGCCAGCAACGCATGCCGAAACCGAAAGCTGCTCGTCGCCGGCTCGGCGACCAGCACACCGTGCTCGACCGCCTGCCGCAGCGCCGCGCGAACGTCCTGCTCGGGCATCACGGCCACCGCTCGCAGCAGCGAGTATCCGACCTCCCGGCCTGCGGCCGAAGCCGTCCGGACGACCGCCCGGGCCCGCTGGTCGAGCCGGTCGACCCGCTGCAGCAAGAGCTCACGCAGGCCACGCGGCAGACCACCGTCGCCGGCCGCGGCGATCAGTTCCTGCGCGAAGAACGGGTTGCCCTCGGACCGGACCACGATCGCCTCAGCGATGGCAGCGGCCCGTGGCGGGACGGCGAACGCCGCGACAAGTGCGGCCAGGTCGTCGCGGTCGAGCGGACCGAGGTCCACGAGCAGAGCCGATCCCGAACGCCGTACTCCGTTGGCGAGCCGGAGCATGCGCTCGGCCGACGAACGCTCGTCCGCGCGGTAGGTCCCGACCAGCAGCACCGGCCGGTCGTCGACGTACTGCGCGAGGTACACCACGAGATCGAGCGTGGAGGTGTCCGCCCAGTGCAGGTCCTCGAGGACGAGCAGCACCGGCGCGGACTCCGCCCGCTCCGTCAGCACACCCAGGATGTGCTCGAAGACACGGAACTGCTGGCCGTCTGCCCGAGGGAGGTCACCGACCGGACGCAGCGCCTGCGCGAACGGCTGGTACGGCAACTCGGTCCCGACCAGGTCGATCGAGCGTCCGAGCAGGACCTCGAAGCCGGCGTCCCGGGCGCGTGCGGCCAGCTCGGACGTCAGCCGGGTCTTACCGATGCCGGCCTCGCCCGCGATCAGGACGGTCCCTCCGCGGAAGGCCCGGGCAGCGTCCAGCGCGCCCTCGAGAGCCTCGAGTTCGCGGGCGCGCCCGACGAACACATCGTCGCTCGGGCCGGCCTTCATCTCGTCAGTATCACGCCGCCGTCGTCGCCACGGAACGCGTTCCCAGGCATCAGTGCCGGCCGGATACGTAGGCGGCGGGCCAGGGATACGTACCTCGTTCCCGATGCCGTCCTCGCACCCGCCCGGTGACGATCGAGTCGACCGAACGAACCAAGGAGGGGACATGACTGCAGTCATCGAGCAGCCGACGATCCACACTGTGCGCGGCGGTGGCGGTCTGCGCCTGCACGTCCGCGAATGGGGCCGGCTGGACGGGCCGGCGATCGTGTTCATCCACGGCCTGTCGCAGAGCCATCTGTGCTGGCAGAAGCAGTACGAGAGCGCGCTGGCCGGACAGTTCCGGCTCGTCGCGTACGACCTGCGCGGTCACGGCATGTCAGAGGCGCCACTGGAGCAGGAGCACTACACCGACGCACGCCTGTGGGCCGACGATCTCGCCGCGGTCATCGAGCAGTTGCGCCTCGACCGGCCGGTCGTGGTCGGTTGGTCGTACGGCGCGTTCGTCATCTGCGACTACGTGCGAGCCTACGGCGAGGACCGGATCGGCGGGATCGACTTCGTCGGCGGCACGGTCCGGCTCGGTCCGGCGGCGTTCGGCACACTGATCGGCCCCGGCTTCCTGGACAACTTCCCCGACCTGATCGCCGACGACCTGCCGACCAACATCCGTGGGGCGCGCGGTCTGATCAGGGCCTTCCCGGCCACCCCGTTCACGGCCGACGACACGGAACTGCTGCTCGCGGCGAGTATGACCGTCCCGGCCCGGATCCGCGCCAACCTGGGTACCCGCGAGATCGACGAGGACGACGTACTGCGGACCCTCACGGTGCCGCTGGTGGTCACCCACGGCCGGGCCGACACTGTGGTGCTCCCGGCGATGGCAGAACACGTGCTGGCGACCTGCCCGACCGCCGAGGCCGCCTGGTACGACGGAGTCGGCCACACCGTGCATCTGGAGCAGCCCGACCACTTCAACCGTGAGCTCGCCGACCTGACCCGCCGCGTCGCGTTGTCCTGAGCCTCGTTCCTGCCACGAACGGACGACCGCCCCTGGACGGCGTGTCCAGGGGCGGTCGTCGTACGACGTTGTCCTACAGGTACTGACCGGTGTTGGTGGCCGTGTCGATGGAGCGGCCGGGCTCGGTGCCCTGCTTGCCGGAGATGAGCGTCCGGATGTAGACGATCCGCTCGCCCTTCTTGCCGGAGATGCGGGCCCAGTCGTCCGGGTTGGTCGTGTTCGGAAGGTCCTCGTTCTCTTTGAACTCGTCCACGCACGCCTGCAGCAGGTGCTGCACCCGCAGACCCTTCTGGTTCTCGTCCAGGAAGGCCTTGATCGCCATCTTCTTGGCCCGGTCGACGATGTTCTGGATCATCGCGCCCGAGTTGAAGTCCTTGAAGTACAGGACCTCCTTGTCACCGTTGGCGTAGGTGACCTCGAGGAACCGGTTCTCGTCGGCCTCGGTGTACATCCGCTCGACGGTGCGCTGGATCATCCCGTTCACGCACTCCGCCTTGTCGCCGCCGAACTCGGTCAGGTCGTCGGTGTGCAGCGGCAGGGTGGTGGTCAGGTACTTCGAGAAGATGTCCCGGGCCGCCTCGGCGTCCGGGCGCTCGATCTTGATCTTCACGTCCAGCCGGCCGGGTCGCAGGATGGCCGGGTCGATCATGTCCTCACGGTTCGAGGCACCGATGACCAGGACGTTCTCCAGGCCCTCGACACCGTCGATCTCGCTCAGCAACTGCGGGACGATGGTGTTCTCGACATCGGAGGAGACACCACTTCCGCGGGTGCGGAACAGCGAGTCCATCTCGTCGAAGAACACGATCACCGGCATGCCCTCGGAGGCCTTCTCACGGGCCCGCTGGAAGACCAGCCGGATGTGCCGCTCGGTCTCGCCGACGTACTTGTTCAGCAGCTCCGGGCCCTTGATGTTGAGAAAGAAGGACTTCTGCCCGTCCACCCCGGTCCGCTCGGCCACCTTCTTCGCCAGCGAGTTGGCCACCGCCTTCGCGATCAGGGTCTTGCCACAGCCCGGCGGGCCGTACAGCAGGACGCCCTTCGGCGGCTTCAGCTCGTGCTCGAGGAACAGGTCCTTGTGCAGGTACGGCAGCTCGACCGCGTCCCGGATCTGCTCGATCTGACCGGACAGGCCACCGATCTGCGTGTAGTCGATGTCCGGCACCTCTTCGAGGATCAGCTCCTCGACCTCGGACTTCGGGATCTTCTCGTAGACGTAGCCGGAGCGTGGCTCCAGCAGCAGCGAGTCACCGGCCCGCAGGGCGATGTCGAGCAGCGGCGAGGCGAGCCGGACGACCCGTTCCTCGTCGGCCTGCGCGATCACCAGCGCCCGCTCGCCGTCGGCGAGCAGTTCCTTGAGCATCACCACGTCGCCGACGACCTCGAAATCGCAGGCCTCGACCACGTTCAGCGCCTCGTTCAGCATCAGCTCCTGGCCGAGCTTCAGCCCGTCCAGGTCGACCGAGGGGCTGGCCGCGACCCGGAGCTTGCGGCCTCCGGTGAACACGTCCAGCGTGTCGTCGTCATTGCGGCCGAGGAAGGTGCCGAAACCGGACGGCGGTTGGGCCAGCCGGTCGACCTCCTCCTTCAGGGCGATGATCTTCTCTCGCGCCTCCCGCAGCGTCTCTGCCAGCCGCTCGTTCTGAGCGGTGACACTCGCCAAGGAGGCCTGGGTTTCGGACAGCCTGCTCTCGAGCGACCGGCTGTCAGCCGGGTGCTCCAGCAACCGACGCCGCAACGCTGCGACCTCGGCTTCCAGGTAACGGACCTGGTTACGCAGCTCTGCCGCGGTAGGACTCTCGTCTCCAGCCACGATCATCACCTCACCATGTGGGGCTCGACCTTATGGACCTTACCCAGAAAACGTCGCTGGGCAAGCTGAATCCCATCACGTGTCGGTTGCGGATGAACCAGTTGCTTTCGGCACGTCTTCCGATCTCTCGGCGCGACGCGGTCCGGCGTAGTCGTCGCCGTACGCACCCGGCGCCGGCCGGCGCTTCTTGCGCGGCGCCTGAACTCCGTGTGCCATCCGTCGCGCGGTGACCAGGAAAGCGGTGTGCCCCTGCATCCGATGACCCGGCCGAACGGCCAGACCCTCGACATGCCAATCCCGCACCAGCGACTCCCAGGCGCGCGGCTCCGTGAACTCACCATGTGCCCTCAGCGTCTCCACAACACGGCTCAGCTGCGTCGTAGTGGCTACATAGGCACAGAACACCCCACCGGGCGACAGGGCCTCAGCGGCGGCGTCAACGCACTCCCACGGCGCCAGCATGTCGAGGATGACCCGGTCCACATCCCGCTCGTTCAGCTTCTCGACCAGGTCGCCGACCTCGAGCCTCCAGGCCGGGTGCTCAGCACCGAAGAAGCCGGTGACGTTCTTGCGCGCGACCTCGGCAAAATCCTCGCGACGCTCGAACGAGATGACCTGGCCGTGGATGCCGACCGCGCGCAGCAGCGCCGTGGTCAGCGCGCCGGAGCCGGCGCCGGCCTCGACCACTTTCGCACCTGGGAAGATGTCGGCCATCGTGACGATCTGCGCGGTGTCCTTCGGGTAGATCACGGCCGCGCCGCGCGGCATCGACACCGAGTAGTCAGCCATCAAGGGGCGCAGCGCGAGGTACTCCACGCCGCCCTTGGACTTGATCACCACGGCGTCCGGACCGTCGATCAGGTCGTCGTGAGCGATCCCGCCCTTGGTGGTGTGGAAGATCTTGCCGCGCTCCAGGAACACCGAGTGCCGGCGGCCCTTGGAGTCCTGCAGGGTGATCCACTCCCCCGCCTGCAACGGGCCGTGATGGACCCCGGAGTACGCCTGGTCGGGAAAGTCGCGCAAGTCAGCCATAAGGCGCTCACCTTAACTTTCCGTCACGCCGATCCCCGAATCCTCCTCGCACCAGTTGCCGGGGCGGGAGGGGTGGGTCAGCGGCCGCGGAAGGCTCGTTCGATGTCGCTCGTCGCCAGTACGCCGTACACGGAGCCGGCCGCGTCGAGGACGAGGTACTCCGACGCCGGGTGCTCGCGCAGCGTCTTGAGGATCTCCTCACCGGTGTCGTTGATCCCGATGATGTGGCCCGCGCCGATGCGGGTCGAAACCTCGCTGACGGTGGTCCACGGGCGCTGGTTCGGCGCGACCGCGCTCACCGCGGTCTCCGACACGAGCGCGTGCGGCTTGCCCTCGCCGTCGATCACCACGACCGCCCCGGCCTGCGCGTCCGCGGCCAGCCGGACCGCCTCGGAGATCGGCGTACCGGAGTGGACGGCGATCGCGCGGCGGGCCAGCGTGCGGACCTGGAGCGCGGGCAGTTTGCGGCGGAGCCGCGCCTGCATCAGTGACGCGGTCGACCCCATCCAGAGGAAGAACCCGACCGCGAGCGCGATCAGGAAGTCGATCATGGTCGGTTGGCGGTTCCAGACCTCTTCGATGATCACCGGGGCCGCCAGCACCAGCATCGCGAGGATCCGGCCGGCCCAGGCAGCCACGATCGTGCCGGTGTGCATGTTGCCGGTGAACTTCCAGACCACCGCGCGCAGCACCCAGCCGCCGTCCAGCGGAAGGCCGGGCAGCAGGTTGGTCACACCGACGATGAGGTTCGCGATGCCGAGTTCCCACAGAGCGACGTACCCGACGCCCTCGTCGAACGCGCGCGAGCCGAGGTACGCGAGCCCGCCGACGATCAGCGACGCGACCGGGCCGACCACCGAGACGGCGAATTCCTCGAGCGGTGACTTCCGCTCCCCCTCGATGTGCGTGCCGGCCGCGAAGAAGCCGAGGTTGATCTCCGAGACCCCGATGCCGAACCGCATCGCCATCAGGGCGTGCGCCAACTCGTGGACCAGGATCGACAGCGTGAACGCGACGACGAACGCGAGCGCGGCCAGATAGCGCCAGCCGCCCAGGTCGGGGAACTGCTGCCCGATGATCGCGGCGAACCCGACCGCGAGCAGCATCGCCACCGGCAGCCAGGTGAATCGCATGGTGAGCCGGATGCCGCGGATACGACCAAGCACCCAGGTACCGGGCGGCGGCGGCCCGGCCGGCTGGGCGGGATTCTGAGGATCACGCGGTTCTGGCATCGACCCAACGCTACTTGCCCGCTGGTAACTCCGTGCTACCTACCCATGGTGTGCCGCGTCAGACGCCGACATTGAGCGTGGCGACGTACCCGCCGGTGGTGTTTCCGGTGACCGTGGCGAGCTGATGTACGCCGTCGTCGTCGCCGAACACGTTGTCGTTCGCAAGCGACGTTTGGGCCAAGTTCTGCGCACTTCCGTCGTACCCGTCGGTGGCGTAGACGGTCTTGCACACATCCTCGGGGAGGGCCAACTGGGAGGTCGCACTGATCTTTCCGGCGGCGGTGGCCTCGGACAGGCTGGAGTAGACCTCGAAGTGGATGTGCGGCCAGCGGCCCATGTACGCGGCGGGGAAGATCGTTGTGAACGTGACCTTGCCCGACGAGTCCGCGGCCTGGACGCCGCGCAGGTAGTTCTCGTTGGTGGCTCCGTCGGAGTAGAGGGAGTAGCGGCCCTCTGCGTCGCAGTGCCACACGTAGACGGCCGCACCTTCCAGTGGGGTGTCCTTGTCCGCGTCGAGGATGGTCAGTGTCACCGTCAGGGGTACGCCGGTTGCCACTCCTGACGCGGAGCCGAAGGACTTGGTGATGTCCTTGCGGACGATGCCGGACTCGGTGAGGACGTTCGGGCCGTTGGTGCCGTCGCCCGGGTACGGTCCGGCGGTCTCCTGCGGGATCTCGTCGACATCTGTGCCGCTGGTCGTCGTACTGGCCGACGGGGTGCTGGATGACGGGGTGGTGGATGTTGTGGTCGTCGTTGAGCCGGACGTGGCCGAGTCGGTGGCGTCGTCCGGAGTACAGCCGGCCACCGCGGCCAGGCCGGCACCGGCGAAGAGGCCGAGGAACCGCCGGCGGTGCAGGGTGCCGAGGTCGTACTCCAGGCCCAGATCGTGTTCACGGGGTGGTCTCGGTGGTGGCGTCATGAGTCGAGCGTGACAAAGAAGGCCGATGGTTTCCCGAAAGCCGGCTGGGAGTTCGCTGCGAACGGTTTTCCACAGGTCCGGGTGTGCGCCGACGAAGTGTCGGTGGACTCGCCTAGGGTGCAGGCATGAGTGTTGCAGCCGAAGTCGACGTGCACGGGCATCCCCGCGGAGCCCTGTCGCCCTCCCGGGCCGCGGACTTCATGAGCTGCCCGCTGAAGTACCGCTTCCGCGTCATCGACCGGCTGCCGGAGAAGCCGTCCTCGGCCGCGGTCCGGGGCACGGTGGTGCACGGCGTGCTGGAGCGTTTGTTCGACCTGCCTCGCGGGCAGCGCACGCTGGAGCAGGCGGTGGAGCTGCTCGAGCCGCAGTGGCAGCACGTGCTCGAGGAGGAGCCGGAGGTCGCGGAGCTGTTCGCCGAGGACGCGAGCGGCGAGGAGCTGGCCAACTGGCTGGCCGAGGCGCACCAGCTGCTCGGGAAGTACTTCACGCTCGAGGACCCGAACGCGTTGGAGCCCGCCGAGCGCGAGCTGTACGTCGAGACCGAGCTCGAGTCCGGCCTGGTACTGCGGGGCTACGTGGACCGGCTCGATGTCGCGCCGACCGGTGAGATCCGGGTGGTCGACTACAAGACCGGCCGGTCGCCCTCGGAGTTCTTCGAGGCCAAGGCTCTGTTCCAGATGAAGTTTTACGCGCTGGTCCTGTGGCGGCTGCGCGGCGTCGTGCCGGCGATGCTGCAGCTCGTCTATCTCGGCAACGGGGAGATCGTCCGGTACGTCCCGGACGAGGCGGATCTGCGCGCTTGTGAGCGGAAGGTCTCGGCGTTGTGGACGGCGATCAGCCGGGCGCTCGAGTCCGGCGACTGGCGGCCAAGCCCTGGTCCGCTCTGCGAGTGGTGCGACCACAAGGCGATCTGCCCGGCCTGGGGAGGCACCCCGCCGCCGCTCCCGACCCGTTCGGTTGAAGAGGTCGCCGCCGAGTCGGCGGGCGTGGACCTCGTCGACGTCGACGGCTGAACGCCGGGCGCCTCGACGGCTGAACACGATCGTTGCCTCGCGGCCCGCAAGGACGACTTGGCCTACAGCCACACGCCGAATTCCTAGATAGCCTGCCAATGTGCCGGGCACTGTGCAGTCCATCGAGCGGGCTGCCGCTGTGCTGCGATTGCTCGCGGCCGCACCGGACGGACTAGGGGTCGCCGACCTCGGCAACGCGCTCGGCCTGGCGAAGCCCACTGTCCACGGGATACTCCGGACACTGCAGCAGGTCGGGTTCGTCGAGCAGGATCACACCGGCGCGCACTACCACCTGAGCGACATCTTCGGTCGGCTCGGCGAGAGCTACCTGGACCCGAACGAGTTGCGCAGTCGCGCGATCAACTGGGCCGACTCGCTCGCCTCCCGCAGCGGTGAGGTCGTCCGGGTCGGCAGACTCGTTGACGGCAAGGTCGAGGTCGTCCACCACGTCTTCCGCCCCGACGACAGCGACCAGGACCTCGACGTCGGTACGACGCTCCCGCCGCACGCCACCGCCCTCGGGAAGGCCGTACTGGCGTTCGACACCAGCGGAGCCGCCCGACCGCGCCGGCTGGAGGCGTACACCACCCGGACGATCACCGATCCGAACCGCCTGGCCGAGGAGCTCGCCACCGTTCGTGCGCGCGGGTGGGCCAGTGAGCTCGAGGAACACACCGTCGAACTCGCCAGCATCGCGGCCCCGATCCGCGGGCTGGGCGGCCTGGTCGTCGGTGCGGTCGGCCTCGCGGGCCGGCTCGAACGCATCTGTGACAGCAAGCTCCGCCACCGCCCCGACCTGATCAGTATGGTCCGGACCACTGCCGAAGCCATCGCGCGTGACCTCCGGGAGGACACTTGACCTGGAGGCGGCCGGTACGACCTGAGCGAACCGGCCGGCGAGAGATCGGGGGGTGGCTCGATGGCTGAGCAATACGTGGCCGCGGTGGACCAGGGAACCAACTCGACGCGATGCATCCTGTTCGACCGTCGCGGGCGGCTGGTGTCGGTCGCACAGCGCGAGCACCGGCAACTCTTCCCGAGACCGGGCTGGGTGGAACACGATGCGGCCGAGATCTGGCGGAACGTGACCCGGGTGGTCCCGACCGCGGTCCGCCAGATCGGCGCCGAGCCGTCGCAGATCGTTGCCATCGGCATCGCCAATCAACGCGAGACGAGCCTGCTGTGGGACCGCTTGACCGGCTGGCCGATCGGCAATGCGGTGGTGTGGCAGGACACCCGCACCTCTCGGCTGGTGAGCGACCTGGCCGGCACCGAGGGCCCGGACCGGTTCGCCGACCTGTGTGGTCTGCCGCTGACGACGTACTTCTCGGCGCCGCGGCTGAAGTGGATGCTCGACCACACCCCGGGGCTGCGGCAGCGCGCCGAGCGCGGCGAGGTGTACTTCGGCACGATGGAGTCCTGGCTGATCTGGAACTTCACCGGCGGCGCGAACGGCGGGCTGCACGTCACCGACGTGACGAACGCGAGCCGCACGATGCTGATGAACATCGAGACCCTCGAGTGGGACGACAAGTTGCTCGAGGCGTTCGACGTACCGCGGGCTGTGCTGCCGGACATCCGGCCGTCGTCCGGGGTGTTCGCGACCGCGACCGACGTACTGCCCGGGGTGCGGATCGGGGCGGCGCTCGGGGACCAGCAGGCCGCGCTGTTCGGGCAGACCTGCTTCAGCCCCGGCGAGGCGAAGTGCACGTACGGCACGGGCTCGTTCCTGCTGCTGCACACCGGCCACGAGATCGTCCGGTCCACGCACGGGATGCTGACCACGGTCGCGTACCAGATCGGCGACGAGAAGGCGTCGTACGCGCTCGAAGGGTCGATGGCTGTCACCGGATCGCTCGTGCAGTGGTTCCGCGATGGGCTCGGGCTGATCCACACCGCCGCCGAGATCGAGACGCTGGCCCGGACGGTCGAGGACAACGGCGGCGCGTACATCGTGCCGGCGTTCTCCGGACTCTTCGCACCGCACTGGCGCAGCGAGGCGCGCGGCGTGATCGCGGGCCTGACCGGCTACATCACCAAGGGACACCTGGCCCGCGCGGTGCTGGAGGCGACCGGTTTCCAGACCCTCGAGGTGGTCGACGCGATGAACGCCGACTCCGGCATCGCGCTGACCGCGTTGAAGGTCGACGGCGGCATGACCGCGAACAACCTGCTGATGCAGTTCCTCGCCGACCTGCTCGACGTCCCCGTGGTCCGCCCGATGGTGACCGAGACCGTCTCCCTCGGCGCCGCGTACGCCGCCGGGCTCGCCGTCGGCTACTGGCCCGATCTGGAAGGACTACGGAGCAACTGGCACCGCGCCGGTCAGTGGCTGCCGCACATGGATCCGGACCGCCGCGCCACCGAGTACGCCAACTGGAAGGCCGCAGTCCAACGCACCTTCGGCTGGATCCGCCCCGAACAGGTCGCCGAGTAATCCGCCTCAGGCCGGGGACACGATGTCCGGGGCCTCCAGGCGGACCTTGTCGGCGGACTCGTCGTCGGGCTGGTCCTGGGAGGCGCGTTCGGACTGGACCCGGCGGATGTAGAACGAGACCTCACGCTCGATCGTCGCCTCGTCCCAGCCGAGGATCGGGGCCACCAGCCGGGCGGCCGCCTCGGCTGCCCCGACCCCACGGTCCCAGGCCTCGATCGAGATCCGGGTCCGGCGAGCCAGGATGTCGTCCAGGTGCCGTGCCCCTTCGGCCTTCGCGCCGTACACGATCTCGGCCTTCAGGTAGTCCTGCGTACCCGGCAGTTGCTCTCCCAGCGAGGGGTCCTCCTCGACGAGTTGCAGTACTTCGTCGACCAGGGCGCCGTACCGGTTGAGCAGGTGCTCGATCCGGGCCACGTGCAGGCCGGAGCGTTGCGCGATCAGGTGCCGCTGGTTCCACAGCGCGTGGTAGCCGTCGGCACCGACCAGCGGCGTGGTCTTGGTGACCGACTTCGGCACCCGGCCGTCCAGCGCCGCGGCGGCCGCGTCGATCGCGTCCTTGGCCATCACCCGGTACGTCGTGTATTTGCCACCGGCAACCACCACGAGACCCGGCGCCGCGTGCGCGACGACGTGTTCACGGGACAGCTTCGACGTGCTTTCGGACTCCCCCGCGAGCAGCGGCCGGAGTCCGGCGTACACGCCCTCCACGTCCTCGCGGGTCAGCGGGGTGGTGAGTACGGCGTTGACGTGATCGAGCAGGTACTCGATGTCCTTGCTGGTCGCGGCGGGGTGGGCCTTGTCCAGGTTCCAGTCGGTGTCGGTGGTGCCGATCAGCCAGTGCCGGCCCCACGGGATGATGAACAGCACCGACTTCTCGGTGCGCAGGATCATGCCGGTGCTGGACTGGATCCGGTCCTTCGGGACGACCAGGTGGATCCCCTTCGAGGCCCGCACGTGGTACTGGCCGCGCTCCCCCACCATCGCCTGCGTGTCGTCGGTCCAGACCCCGGTCGCGTTCACGACCTGCTTCGCCCGGACCTCGAACTCGCGGCCGCTCTCCAGGTCCTTCGCCTGCACCCCGGTGACCCGCTCACCCTGGCGCAGGAACCCGGTCACCTTGACCCGGTTCGCGACATGAGCGCCGTACGACGCCGCCGTCCGGGCCAGCTCCATCGTATGGCGGGCATCGTCGACCTGGGCGTCGTAGTACTGCAAGGCGCCGACGAGGGCCGACTTCTTCAGGCTCGGCACCAGCCGCATCGCGCCACGCCGGGTCAGGTGCCGGTGGATCGGGAGCCCGGCACCGTGCCCGGAGCTGACGGCCATGCCGTCGTACAGGGCGACACCGGCTCCGGCGTAGAACCGCTCCCACCAGCGGTGCTGGAGCGGGTAGAGGAACGGCACCGGCTTCACCAAGTGCGGTGCCAGGCGTTGCAGGAGCAGGCCGCGCTCCTGCAACGCCTCGTGCACCAATCGGAAGTCGAGCATCTCCAGGTAGCGCAGGCCACCGTGCATCAACTTGCTGGACCGGCTGGAGGTGCCGCTCGCGTAGTCGCGCGCCTCCAGCAGTCCGGTGGTCAGGCCCCGGGTGGCGGCATCGAGCGCCGACCCCGTGCCGACCACCCCGCCACCGATCACCAGGACGTCCAGTTCCCGCCCGTCGGCCATCGCGTCGATCGCGTCGGCCCTCGCTTGCGGTGACAGAGCGACTACGCCCACTGTGCTGTTCCTTCCGATTCCGTTGCGTTGCCTACCGAGCGGGCAGGGTCAGTCGACGTCGACCCAGTCCAGCGTCCGCTGGACCGCCTTCTGCCAGCCGGCGTACCCCTTGGTCCGCTGCTCGTCCGTCCACTGCGGCTCCCACCGCTTGTCCTCGTTCCAGTTCTGGACCAGCTCGTCGGTGTTCTTCCAGAAGCCGACCGCCAGGCCGGCCGCATACGCCGCACCGAGCGCGGTGGTCTCCGCGACGACCGGTTTGCTCACCGGGACGCCGAGGATGTCGGCCTGCATCTGCATGGCCAGCTCGTTCGCCGTCACGCCGCCGTCGACCTTGAGCACGTCGAGCTTCACGCCCGAGTCCTTCTCCATCGCGTCGGCGACGTCCTTGCTCTGGTAGCAGATCGCTTCCAGTGTTGCTCGGGCCAGGTGCGCGTTGGTGTTGAACCGGGACAGACCGACGATGGCGCCGCGGGCGTCGGACCGCCAGTACGGCGCGAACAGTCCGGAGAACGCCGGCACGAAGTACACGCCGCCGTTGTCCTCGACCTGCCGGGCCAGCGTCTCGGTCTCACTCGCACCGGAGATGATGCCGAGCTGGTCGCGCAGCCACTGGACCGCGGACCCGGTCACCGCGATCGATCCCTCGAGCGCGTAGACCGGCGCCGCGTCGCCGAACTTGTAGCACATCGTGCTGAGCAGACCGGCCTTCGACCGGACCAGCTCGGTGCCGGTGTTCAGCAGCATGAAGTTGCCGGTGCCGTAGGTGTTCTTGGCCTCGCCCGGGTTGAAGCAGACCTGGCCGACGGTCGCCGCCTGCTGGTCGCCGAGGTCGCCGGTCAGTGCCACCACGCCGCCGACCGGACCGTTCGCGAGGGTCTCGCCGTACTTGTTCGGATCCGACGACGGCCGGATCTCCGGCAGCATCTGCCGCGGGATGTTGAAGAACGAGATCAGCTCGTCGTCCCAGTCGAGCGTCTCGAGGTTCATCAGCATGGTCCGGCTGGCGTTGGTGACGTCGGTGATGTGTACGCCGCCGTCGGTCCCGCCGGTCAGGTTCCACAGCAGCCAGGTGTCGGTGTTGCCGAAGACGGCGTCACCGGCCTCGGCCGCCTCGCGCACCCCGTCGACGTTCTCCAGGATCCACTGCACCTTGCCGGCCGAGAAGTACGTCGCCGGCGGCAGGCCGGCCTTCTGCCGGATCACGTCGCCCTTGCCCTCGCGCTCCAGCGCGGAGGCGATCCGGTCGGTCCGGGTATCCTGCCAGACGATCGCGTTGTAGTAGGGCCGCCCGGTCTTGCGGTTCCAGACCACCGCCGTCTCGCGCTGGTTGGTAATGCCGAGCGCGGCGAGGTCGCTTGCCTGCAACCCCTTCGCGTTCATCGCGGTCCGGATGACCGAGTTGGTCCGCTCCCAGATCTCGACCGGGTTGTGCTCGACCCAGCCGGCCTGCGGCAGGATCTGCTCGTGCTCCAGCTGGTGGATGCCCACCTCGTTGCCGGAGTGGTCGAAGATCATGAAGCGGGTGCTCGTGGTGCCCTGGTCGACGGCACCGACGAAGTCAGCCATGGAAAGTCCTCTCCTCACACTGCTCAGTGGTACGGCGCGTCACGCCGTGGTCTCCTCGTCGGGCACCCGGCCCGGCTCCTCGTCCGCGTCACTCACCGGCAGGTGCCGGCCGACCAGCAGGTCGTAGAGGAACGCGCCGATGAGCGCGCCGATGATCGGTCCCACGATCGGGACCCAGAAATAGGGATCCCCGAACTGGTCCTTGAACGCTCCCCCGTACCCGGTCAGGTACGACGCCAACCGCGGACCGAAGTCACGGGCCGGGTTGATCGCGTAGCCCGCCAGCGTGCCCCAGGCCATGCCGATGCCGACGACCAGAAGACCGATGATGAACGGGCCGAGGTTCGCCATCGGCGCGGTGTTGCGGAGGTCGACGATGGCCAGGATGACCAGCATCAGGATCGCCGTACCGATGATCTGGTCCAGGAATCCACCCCACATGCCGACACCGAGCTCCGTGCTGCCGTTGCCAGGCAGGGTCGAGAACACGCCCTGACTCTTGATGGTCAGGCCGGGGTCGAACTTCTCCAGGACCTTGTCGTAGTTCCAGCGGACCACCAGCGCCGCCGCGAACGCACCGAGGAACTGTGCGCCGATGTACGGCAGCACTTTCCGCCACGCGAACCCGCGGAACGCCGCGAGAGCGATCGTGACCGCGGGGTTGATGTGGGCACCGCTGATCCGGGCTGACACGTACACGCCCATGGTCACGCCGATACCCCACGCCCACGAGATCGAGTCGTGATCCCCGATACCACCGGCGACCACTTGGGCCACCACCCCCACGCCGAACAGGATCAGGATGAATGTCCCCGCGAACTCCGCCGAGCATTCAGCCAGAAGGGTTCTTGCCTTGACTGTTTCCGTCGTAGCCATGCCGAACCTCCCCTCCACACCGTGACGACCACGGCTGGCTGGAATGTAGAAGCGTTCGCGGGGCGGCACAACGCCGGTCGTTCGACATTGTCGAACGCCGCAGGCCCACCATCCGGCTGCGACACTCAGTGATCGTCCGTACTCGCAGACCGGTCGATCCGGGCCCAACACTTCGACGGCCGCGTCAAAGGGTTGAACGACCTGGGGCCGCCCGTTCCGCTGAGCCGTGGCCTGCCACAATCTGCTCGACGAAAGGGGCAGGGTGGAGGACACGTTCGCGGCGCGGCTCCGAGACGCACGCCGGGCCAGGGATCTGACCCAGGAGAGCCTGGCGGAGCTGGCGGGTCTCAGCGCGCAGGCCATCGGTCTGCTGGAACGCGGCGTCCGCCGGTTCCCGCACCCGACCACGATCGACAAGCTGGACCAGGCGCTCCAGCTCACCCCGGAGGAGCTCGCGGCGTTCAAGCGGCTGGCCTCACGCGGCGCTGCCAGCCCGACAGCCACCCAAGCCAAGCCCGCAGGTCCGGCCTGGGTGGTGGCTCGCCAGTTGCCGTCCGCGAACGCGGGGTTCGCCGGCCGCACGCAGGAGATCGACCAGCTGACCGATCTCCTCAGCGGGACTCCGGCGCAACCCGGCTCGCCCATCGTCGCCACGATCCGCGGCATGGCAGGCGTGGGGAAGACCGCGCTGGCGATCCACGCCGCCCACGCGAGTGCTGACCAGTACCCCGACGGCACGCTCCTGGTGAACCTGCGCGGCTTCGGCGCCGGTACGCCGGTCAGCCCGCTGCACGCGATCGGTCAGCTCCTGCGCGGAACCGGCGTACCGCCCGATGCCGTGCCGGGCAGTCTCGTCGAGGCAGTCGCGGCCCTTCGGAGCCGGTTGGCCGAACGCCGCGTGCTGCTGGTCCTCGACAACGCGCAGGACGTCGCCCAGGTCGCCGACCTCATCCCGGCCGCGAGCGGGTCCGCCGTACTCATCACCAGTCGCGCCACGCTGACGGCCCTGCCGGCGAGTCTGCACCTGCAGCTCGAACCGATGCCGGTGGATGAGTCACTCCGCCTGCTCGAGACCATCGCCGGAGCAGACCGGCTCGCCTCGGCCGCGGCTCGCGTCGCGGAGTTGTGTGGGCATCTCCCACTCGCGCTCTCGGTCGCCGGCGCGTGGCTGGTCCGGCATCCGTCCGCTTCCGGCACCGAGTTGGCGCAGCGGCTGGAGGACGAGTCCCGCCGGCTCGACCTCCTCGGCGTCGACGACCTCGACGTCCGGGCGAGCCTCTCGCTGTCGATCGAGCAGTTGACCCGCAGCTCCGACCCGCTCGACCACAGCGCCGCACAAGCCCTCACGTTGCTCAGCCTCAGCGACGCCGAAGACTTCACCGCGGAGACGGCAGCGGCCCTCATCGACACGCGACCGGCAGACGCCGATCGCTGGCTGGAACGCCTGACCGACCTGCACCTGCTCGAGTCCCGTGCGCCCGGTCGCTACCAGTTCCACGACCTCGTCCGCGCCTTCGGCCGCGAGCTCGCCGGACGGCTCCCCGAGGACGAGCAGGCCGCCGCGCTCGATCGCAGCCTCGCGTTCTACGTCGCCGTCGCCTGGCGCGCGACCAGCATGGGCGATCCGAACGCCGCCCGGATGGCCTGGCCCGGCCGTCCACCGGCGCCGGCCTCTCCGGTGTTCGATCGCTCGGAGCAGGCGCTGGCCTGGATCGACGACGAGCTGCGCAACTGCCTGGCCCTCATCGACCAGGTCCGCGACCTCGGTGGCCGCGACGAACTCGCGGCCGGCCTCATCGTCGGCCTCTACAACTACTTCGCCATGCGCGGCAGCATGTCCGACTGGCTGCCGGCGATCGACCGGGTCGCCGCCGGCCAGCTCGACCGCTGGACCCTGGCCCAGCTCCACGCCGACGCTGCCATCGCCTTGGCCGAGCTCGCACGCTACGACGAGTCGGCGGTGCGCTTCGGTCTCGCCCGCGACCTCTTCGAGTCGATCGGCAATCTCCGCGGGGTGTCACTCGCGACGAACAACAAGGCGCGGCTGCTGGTCCGGATGCATCGCTACCGCGAGGCCTTGCCACTCGTCGAGCACGCGCTGGCCGTCAACCAGCAGCTGGACAACCAACGGGGGCTGGCAGCAACCAACCTCACGTTGACCGAGGTCTACACCGAGCTCGGCGACTGGACCGCGGCCGAGGCGGCCAGCACCGCCGCGATGCAACAGTTCGCCGCGGTCGGCGACAAGGGAGGCGCCGCCAACGGCCGGATCGACCGGGCCTGGGCGCGGGCAAAGTCGGGCCGGCCCGAGTCCGCCGTACCCGAGATCGTCCAGGCGACGGCCGAGCTCGAAGCGCTCGGCCACCGCAAGAACGTCAGCGACGCGCACTACGTCCTCGGCCTGGTCCATGCCCAGCTCGGCGACTTCGAGTCGGCGATCGAGCAGACCGAACACGCCCTCGAGATCGCCCTGGACGTGGGTGACCTCCGGCGTGAGGCGCAGACCCGGCTGGAGCTCGGCCGGGTGCTGAACGACATCGGTGAGTACGACGACGCCGTACCGAACCTGGAGTTCGCGCTCGGCTTCTATCGCGAGCACGACAGCGCGCTGGCCGAGCAGACCGAGGACCTGCTCGCCGCGGCCAGGAAAGCACTCAGCGCCTGACGCCGACCGTCAGGCGCTGAGCAGTCAGCTCGCGTCAGTGACCGGAGACTCGACCTGCTTGGCGGGCTGGTTCTCCGGGAAGTGGCAGGCGGTCTGGTGACCGGGAGCCAGCTGCAGCAACGGCGGCTCCTCCGTCTTGCAGATCTCCTGGGCCTTCCAGCACCGGGTGTGGAAGCGGCACGCGGGCGGCGGGTTGATCGGGCTCGGTACGTCGCCCTGCAGCCGGATGCGCTCCTGCTTGGCCTTCCGCTTGGTGTCCGGCACCGGAACCGCCGAGAGCAACGCGACCGTATACGGGTGCATCGGCGTCTCGTACAGGTTGACCCGGTCGGCGATCTCGACGATCTTGCCCAGGTACATCACCGCGACCCGGTCCGAGACGTGCCGTACAACGGACAGGTCGTGGGCGATCATCACGTACGTCAGGTCGAACTCGTTCTGCAGGTCCTCCAGCAGGTTCACGACCTGGGCCTGGATCGACACGTCCAGCGCGGAGACCGGCTCGTCGGCGACGATCAGCTTCGGACGCAACGCCAAGGTCCGGGCGATGCCGATGCGCTGCCGCTGACCGCCGGAGAACTCGTGCGGGTAGCGGTTGTAGTGCTCCGGGCTCAGGCCGACCAGTTCGAGCAGCTCCTGCACCGCCTTCTTCACGCCGTGCTCGGTCTTGACGTTCTGCAGCCGGTACGGCGCGCCGACGATCTTGCCGACCGTGTGCCGCGGGTTCAGCGAGCCGTACGGGTCCTGGAAGATCATCTGTACGTCGCGCCGCAGCGGCCGCATCTGGCCCTCGCGGAGGTGGCTGATGTCGCGGCCCTCGAGCACGATCCGGCCGGACGTCGGCTCCAGCAGGCGAGTGAGCAGCCGGCCGGTGGTCGTCTTGCCGCAGCCGGACTCCCCCACCAGCGAGAACGTCTCGCCGCGAGTGACGCTGAACGTCAGCCCGTCGACCGCCTGCACGGCGCCGACCTGGCGCTGCAGCACGCCCTTGCGGATCGGGAAGTGCTTCACCAGGCCGTCGACCGAGAGGAGTTCCTCGCCCATCGCCGGTTCGATCACGCCCGGGACGGCGTCGGATTCGGTGTCAGCAGTCGTCACAGTCGTCGTCCCGTTCACAGCTTCGGTTTGATGTCGGTCTCCCACGCCTGCTGGCGGTTCTTCGGGGAGAGATGGCAGGCAACCATGTGGCCGTCACCGGTGTCGAGCAACTCGGGCCGGTCGGTCTCGCTGGCGCCGCCGTTGAGGTGGGCGTAGTTGCAGCGTGGGTTGAACGCGCACCCGGCCGGAACGTGGATCAGGCTGGGCGGCGTGCCCTGGATCGGGATCAGTCGCTCACTGCGCTCCCGGTCGATCCGCGGCATCGAGCCGAGCAGACCCCAGGTGTACGGGTGCTGCGGCCGGTCGAAGATGTCCTCCGCGGTGCTGTACTCGACCGCGCGGCCGGCGTACATCACCTGGATGTCGTCGGCCAGTTCGGCGACCACGCCGAGGTCGTGGGTGATGATGATGACCGCGGAGTTGAACTCGCGCTGCAGGTCCCGGATCAGGTCCAGGATCTGCGCCTGGACGGTGACGTCCAGGGCCGTGGTCGGCTCGTCCGCGATCAGCAGGTCCGGGTCGCACGACAGCGCCATCGCGATCATCGCGCGCTGCCGCATGCCGCCGGAGAACTGGTGCGGATAGGCGTCAACCCGCCGGTCCGGCTGCGGGATGCCGACCCGGTCGAGCATCTCGATCGCGTGCTTGCGCGCGACCGACTTGCTCACGTCGTTGTGCACCCGGTACGCCTCGATGATCTGCTGCCCGACGGTGTAGAACGGGTGCATCGCCGACAGCGGGTCCTGGAAGATCATCGCCATCCGCTTGCCGCGCAGCAGCCGGACCTCTTCGCGGCTCGACGAGACCAGGTCCTGGCCGTCGAGGAAGATCTCGCCGCTGATGTTGGCCACACCCGGCGGGTGCAGGCCCATGATCGACAGGCTGGTCACGCTCTTGCCGGAGCCGGACTCCCCCACGATGCCGAGTGTCTTGCCCCGCTCGAGCTTGAACGAGATCCCGTCCACCGACTTCACCAGACCGTCGTCGGTCGGGAAGTGCACCTTGAGGTCGCGGACGTCGAGGAACGCCTCGCCGCGGGGAATCCGCTGGACGGTGTCCTGCGGCGGAGTCTGGTCCTGGGGCCCGGTCACGTCCTGGGGCCCGGTCAGGTCTTGGGGCTCGGTCACGAGATCCGCACTCTCGGGTCGACGACGGCGTACAGGAGATCGACGATCAGGTTCGCCAGCACGATGAAGAAGGCGGCGACCAGAGTCACGCCGAGCACCTTGGGCAGGTCGTTCGCCCGCAGCGCGATCACGGCGTACTGGCCGATCCCGGGCAGCGAGAACGTCGTCTCGGTGAGGATCGCGCCGCCCATCAGCAGACCCAGGTCGAGACCGAAGATGGTGAGGATCGGGGTCAGCGCCGAGCGCAGGCCGTGCCTGATCACCACCGTGCGTTCGGTCAGGCCCTTGGCCCGGGCGGTGCGGACGTAGTCCTCGTTCATCGTCTCGAGCATGCCGGCCCGGGTCAGGCGTGCGTACGCCGCGGCGTAGAGGAAGGCCAGCGTGAACCAGGGAAGGATCAGGTCGTAGGCCCACCAGATCGGATTGGTCTCGTCGAGCGGATTGGTGCCGCCCTGGGCGGTCCAGCCGAGGCCGTAACTGAAGATCGACAACGCCAGCAGACCGGTGAAGAAGATCGGCAGCGAGACACCCGCCAGCGCCACCGACATGAGTGATCGGTCCAGGGCGGACCCGCGTCTGAGTGCCGAGACGACGCCTGTACCGACACCGGAGACCAGCCAGATGAACGCGGCACCGCCCGCCAGCGAGGCGGTCACCGGTATTCGCGCGACCAGGTCCGGCCAGACCGGTTGCGAGGTCAGGAACGAGTAGCCGAAGCACGGAGCGGGGCAGTGCTCGATCCCCGCGCCGTAGTCGTAGTCCGATCCGACGACCAGGCCCTTCACGAAGCGCCCGTACTGCACGTAGAGAGGATCGGTGAAGCCGAGTCGCACCGCCGTGTCGTGGATCTGTGCCTCACCCGCGCTCTTTCCGACGTAGCGCGACGCCAGGTCGTCGGCGGTCGCACCGCCGAGCTTGGGTACCAGGAAGAAGATCCCGAACGTGACGGCCGTGACGATGAAGAGCAGGACCACTGCTCCGATCACCCGGCGGACCAGATATGCGAACACCGTGCTCGGCGTGGTGGCCGGTGATCATCGCTGATCACCGGCCACCGTCAGCCTTCACCTACCTCTGCTGGCGAAATGATGGTTGGTCAGGGCAACCGACGACTACTTCAGACCGATCGCGGCGTAGTCGTACATGTTCTGACCGTCGTTGGAGAAGACGTTGGCCAGGGTGTCCGGGCGGTACAGCAGGCCCTTGGCCCAGATGCCCGGCAGCGCCGCCGCCTGCTCCATGACCTTCTTGTCCACGTCGACCCAGATCTGGTTGCGCGCCGCCTCGTCGGTGGTGGACAGCGCCTTGTCGATCAACTGGTCGACCTCGGGGATCTTGATGCCGAGGTTGGAGTTACCACCGGTCGGCTTGATCACGCGGCTGTCGACGATCTGGCTCAGGAAGCCGAAGCCGTCGCTCCAGTCCGCTCCCCAGCTGTAGACGATCAGGCCGAGCTTGTTGTTCTTCGCGAAGTCCGGCTTGCCCGCGTACAGCTTGGTGTAGTCACCCGTCGGATACGGCTTGGTGCTCAGGTTGATGCCGGCCCGCTTCAGCGACTGCTGCAGGGTCTCGGCGACCGCCTTCTCCTTGGGCCGGTCGGACCGGTAGGTGATGTTGGTGGCGAAGCCGTTCGGCTGACCGCACTGCTTCAGCTCGTCCTTGGCCTTGTCGACGTTGCCGTTCTTGTCGGTCTCGAAGCCGTAGTCGTCGAACTTCTGCGCACCGGTCACGAGCGGCGGCATCAGGTTCGTCGCGATGTCGCCACCCACCGGGCCACCGTAGGCACGCTGGTAGCCCTCGTGGTCAGCGGCGTACAGGACCGCCTTGCGGCAGTGCACGTTGTCCAGCGGCGGGACGTCGGGGTTCAGCACGGTGAAGTTGAGTCGCGGCGCCGGCACGTTGTCGGTGTGCGCCTTCAGCTTCGGGTCGGCCAGCACCTTCGCCTGGGTCTCCGCCTGAACGCCGGTACCGGCGATGTCGACGTCGAGGTCACCGGCGATCAGCCGGTTGTCGATGTCGGTGCCGTTCACGTTGAACGCGACCGTGATCTTGTCCGGCAGCGCCTTGCGGCCGGAGTCCGGGTCGGTCGAGGCGTCGTACTGATCGTTGCGGATCAGCGCCATGCCCTTGTTGGCGTCGTAGCTCTCGAACTTGTACGGGCCGGTCGAGATCGGGTGTTCCTTGTACTTCGCGCCGGTGTCCTTGGCCTGTGGCACCGGAGCCGTCGACGGGAGCTGGGCGAAGTAGTCGAAGCTGGCGAACGGCTTCTTCAGGTGGAAGACGATGGTCTGGTCGTCCGGCGTCTCGATCGCCTTGGCCACACCGGCCAGCGACTTGTCCTTGTAGACGCTGTACCCGGCCGGGACGTCCAGCAGGAAGTCGTTGAAGTACGTCGGACCGCTCGGCAGCGTCGCCTTGTCCAGCGAACGCGCGACCCCGTACTTGACGTCCTTCGAGGTGACCTCGGTGCCGTCCTCGAACTTCACGCCCTTGCGGATCTTGTAGGTCCAGGTCTTGGCGCCGTCGCTCGGCACACCGGGACCCTCGGCGAGGTCCGGGACCGGCTTCGCGCCCTCGGCGCCCGGAGCGGCCTTGAACGTCATCAGCGGCCGGACATAGTTGCGGACCAGGTTCCAGGACAGGCCGTAGTAGGTGTCACCGGGGTCTGTGGAGTCCCACAGCTCGGTGATCGCCATCCGCAGGGTGCCGCCCTTCTTGTCGCTCGGGCTGAACACCTTGTTGACAGCCGCGTTGGCCTCCGCGGTGGCGGCGCCTTCGCTGCTGGTCCCTCCTCCGGGCGTCGCCTTCGGTCCCCCGCAAGCCACCAGGCTCAAGGCGACGGCCGCACTGACGGCGGTTGCCGTCCTGATGCGATTCCATCTCATCTCTTGTTGCACCCCTTTTTTCGTGAGAGCTGTGACATCCGTGGGCTCCCTGGTTGGAGAGAAGTCCTATCGCGACCGCGGGTCCAGCGCGTCGCGCAATCCGTCGCCGAACAGGTTGAAGGCCAGCACCGTCAGGAAGATCGCCAGGCCGGGCGGGACCATGTACATCGGGTCGACCTGGTACCAGTTCGCGGCGATCGACAGCATGTCGCCCCAGCTGGCCGTCGGCGGGCGGATGCCGACACCCAGGTACGACAGGCCGGCCTCGAAGAGCACGTTGGTCGGGATCAGCAGCGTCGCGTACACCAGGATCGGGGCGATCAGGTTCGGCAGCAGCTCGGTGAACAGGATGTACGGACGCCGGGCACCGAGGCTCCGGGCGGCGTCGACGAACTCCCGCTCCCGCAGCGACAGTGTCTGCCCGCGGATGATCCGGCCGATGTAGGGCCAGCTGAAGAAGCCGATGATGAAGATGACCAGAGCCACCCGCAGCGCGTCGCCCTGGATGCCGAGCAGCTTGTCCGGGAGGGCACCGACCAGCGCGAGCGCGAACAGCAACAGCGGGAAGGCGAGGAAGATGTCCATCACCCGGCTGAGCAGCGAGTCGATCCAGCCGCCGAAGTACCCCGCGACGACGCCCACCACGACGCCGATCACGACCGACACCATCGTGGCCATGAACGCGATCAGCAATGAGATCCGGGCGCCGTAGACGATCCGGGCGAAGATGTCGCGGCCGTTCACCGGCTCGATCCCGAGCGGGTGGTCCGCGCTGATCCCGCCCCACTTGCCGATCGGAGTCTGCAGTGACGGGTCGACCAGGTCCTGGTGGAAGTCGTTCGGGGTGACGCCGACGAGCTTGCACAGCAGCGGGGCGAAGATCGCGACCAGGACCAGGAGGACCACGAAGGCGCCGCCGGCGAGCGCGACCTTGTCGCGCTTCAGCCGCATCCAGGAGATCTGCCACAGAGAGCGACCCTCGATCTTGCCGGCGCCCTTGAGGATGGCCTCAGGCTGCGCTGCCGATGCTCCCGGCTCGACCTCGAGTGGCGTGCTCACGCGATGGGTTCCCCTGCCTCGATGTTCGATGGAACCGGGACTGATCCGGTATGGCTGCCGCCTTAACCTGCCGCCATTACAGGCTGGAGTCAAACGCGGAAAGTGCTGCGTTGCCCGATCGTGACCGTCAGGAAATCGTCCCGTATCGTGGACATTCCGCAGTAAACCACGGCGCCGTACCCACGGTCGCCGGAGCCTCGCGAACCGTTACTGTCATGGCATCTTTGTGTCACGGGGCGGTGATTACTTGCGGAGACCGGACAGGTACAGGAACGACAGCGGATTGAGCGCCGCGGCCACGTTCTCGATGTCCTTGCCGGCCGCCACCGTGAACCGGCCCTGCCACGCCGGGACCGCCGGAACCTCCTGGGCCAGCACTCCCTGTAGCTGACCGATCAGGTCGTCGCGTTCCAGCCCGTTCTGTTCCGTCGTTTCCTGCTGCAGCAGCTTGGCCGCCGCCGAGGACCGGTAGCCGTTCTGGAACAGGCCACCGGCCCGGACGAACGGCGCGAGGTAGTCGTCGCCATCCGGGTACTCCGGGATCCAGCTCCCGTAGTAGACGTCGTACGCACCCGCGCGGGCCAGCGTCTGGTACTCCGGCCAGTCCGCGTTCCGCAACGTCACCCGGAACAGCCCGGACGCGTCGAGCTGGCGCTTCAGCTCGAGCACCTCCGCCTTCGCGCTCGTGCCGTACTGCACCGGTGTCCACCCCACTGTCAGCGGCACCGGTACGGCGATGCCGGCCTCCTTGAGGATCGCGGCCGCGGCGGTCTTGTTCGGCTGCTTGTACTCCGTCCTGAACGCATCCACCTGCCCGCCGAACCCGGGCGGCACCAGTGAGAACAGCGGCGCGACCTGGTCGCCGTACACCTTCTTCACCAGCGTCTGCCGGTCGAGCAGCTGCGCGAAGGCACGGCGTACGGCGAGCTTGCGCGACGTGAGCGACTTCATATGGAAGGCATAGAACTGGATCGCCGCGGAGTCGGACTCGACCAGCTGGACCCGGTCCGACGCCCGCAGCTTGTCCGTCAGGTTCGGCCCGAACCCATGGAAGGCCAGGTCCGTCTTGCCCGTCGTCACCGCCTGGTACAGCGCGGTCGAGTCCTTCACGAACGTGATCTCGGCGCCGTCGTTCTGCGGCCCGCGCGGTCCGCGGTACCCGTCGAAGCGGGCCAGCATGATCCGCTTCCCCGGCCGGTACGCCGTCAGCTGGTACGGCCCGCTGCCCATCGCCTTGGTGTCGAGCAACTTGTTCGCCGGGTAGTACTCCTCGTCCACGATCGACCCGGCCGTCGTGGTCAGCAGGTACGGCAGCCGCGCGTCCGGGCTCTTCAGATGGAACACCGCGGTGAGGTCGTCCGGCGTGCTGACCGAGCTCAGCGTGGAGAACAGCGGGGCCGGGCCGTTCGGGGTCTTCAGCTTCAGCATCCGCTCGAAGCTGAACTTCACGTCCGACGAGGTCAGTTCGTGCCCGTTCGGGAACTTCAGCCCTTCCTTCAGGCTGCAGGTGTACGTCGTCGGCGAGTCGAACTGGCAGTCGGCGGCGTCCGGAACCGGCGTCGGCTTGCCCGGCATGATCGTCAGCAGCGTCTGGTACAGGTTCGCCTGGACGGTCCGCGAGCCCACGCCGTACGGACCGGCCGGGTCCAGTGAGGTGACCTGGTCCGTGGTCGCGAGCCGGAGCACCATCGCCTTCGGTGTCGGCTCACCCGGATGCGGCGCGTTGTCGTCCGGCTCCCCACACGCCGCCAACGACACGCTCAGCACACCCACCGCGGCCGTCACCGCACCCCGGCGCCACCACTCGGTCAACATCTCACCCTTCCCCAGCCCGCTACCCGAACAACGCCCCCGAGGGCACCAAGTGACGGTAACCCGTCAACGGAGCAGGTCGCGCAGGGCCTCCGGTGTGAGCGGCTCGAGCGAACGCACCACCAGCCGTCGCGGCGCGTCCGGAATCGTCACCCACTGCGGTACGGCGACCACGTACGCGCCGGCCGCCGTACCGGACTCGGTCCCCGTGTTCGAGTCCTCGATCACCACGCACCGGGCCGGGTCGACGCCCAGCTTGCGGGCCGCGGTCAGGTACGGCTCGGGGTGCGGCTTGCCGTGCGTCACCTCGTCACCGGCCACGATCACGTCGAACGGGTCGGGCGGCAGATGGCCGAGCACCGCGTCGATCATCACCCGGTACGACGCCGACACCAGCCCGCACGGGATGTCCTCCTTGCGCAGTGCCTGGAGCAGCTCGACCGCGCCCGGCTGGAAGCTGACTTCCTTGCGGAGCTCGTCCACCACCCGGCCGAACATCTGCTCGGCCAGCTCGTCGGCGGTGATCACACCGGCCGGGACCCGCGCCATCCAGACCTTGACCGCGTCCCGCAGGTCGCTGCCGATGAGGGTCAGGCAGTCCTGCTCGGTCCAGGTCACCCCGAGCTCGGCGAGGAACCTGATCTGCACCTCGGCCCAGGTCTTCTCGGAGTCGACCAAGGTCCCGTCCATGTCCCAGAGCACCGCTTGGAGGGATTGTTCCGGGTGCAAGTGCAGCTCCTTCGTGAGGCCTGGCGCGATCGGTTCGCGGAACCATTTTCCTTGGTCCACCCGGACCGGCCGCCGCCGGGTCCGGCTCACGGACGGCGACACGTTCCGCTGGGCGTGAAACCCGGCACGCCCGTCGGCGCGACCACGTAGGCTGGCAGTCCGGATTCCGGCGACCCCGCCGGATGGCACACAGACGACAGGGGGCCTGCGAGTGGTTGACCTCGCGAACCTGAGGGACCCGGTCGTGATCGCCGCGTTCGAGGGCTGGAACGACGCGGCCGAGGCGGCCACCGGCGCGGTCGACCATCTGATCGACGAGTGGGACGCGGAGCTCGTCACCGCGATCGACCCCGAGGACTACTACGACTTCCAGGTGAACCGCCCGATGGTCGGCTTCGACGAGGACGGCGGGCGCCAGCTGACCTGGCCGACCACCCGGGTGTACGTCGCCCGGCCCGAGGACACCGACCGGGACGTGCTGCTGATCCGCGGCATCGAGCCGAACATGCGCTGGCGCGGCTTCTGCCAGGAGCTGCTCGAGGTCGTCGACGAGTCGAACGCCCAGCTCGTGGTGGTGCTCGGCGCACTGCTCGCGGACTCCCCGCACACCCGGCCGATCCCGGTCTCGGCGACGTCGTCCGACCCCGAGCTGTCCGCTTCGTGGAGCCTCGAGCCGTCGACGTACGAGGGCCCGACCGGGATCACCGGCGTCTTCGCCGACCTGTGCAGCACGCTCGGCGTGCCGTCGGTGTCGATCTGGTCCGCGATCCCCCACTACATCGCCAGTACGCCGTGCCCGAAGGCATCCCTGGCACTGCTGACCAAGATCGAGGCGCTGCTGGACCTGCAGATTCCGGAAGGCGATCTGCCCGAGCTGGCCCGCGCCTGGCAGCGCGGTGCCGACGAGCTCAGCGAGGAAGACCCGGAGGTCGCCGAGTACGTCCACTCGCTCGAGGAGCAGCGCGACACCGCGGACCTACCCGAGGCCACCGGTGACGCGATCGCCGCCGAGTTCGAGCGCTACCTACGACGACGGAACAAGAACCATCCGAGCGACTAGGCCGTGTCTGGTAATCCCGCGCCGTAGCGAGCAGGTGCTCGGTGCGGTGCATCGGCGTGCTGGAGCGAAGGTCTCGATGCGGAGCATCGTGGCCTTTGCGCCAGTGCGGCGAGGTGCCGTGCCGAGTGCCGCGCAGTAGGCGGGGGATTGCCAGACACGGCCTAGGTCGTCTACAGCTCCTGGGCGGCAGTCGTGATGACGTCGTCCAGGACTGCGCGGGACGTGGCCAGGTCGGCGATCATCCGGTCGATGCGGTCGCGTTCGGCGGTCAGGTCGGTGACGAGTTGCGGGGTGGCCCGTTCGTTCGGGCCGCCGTCCGGGTCGCGCATGCACGGGAGCAGCTGAGCGATCTTCTTGCTGTGCAGGCCGGCCGCGAACAGCTCCTGGATCAGGATCACCCGGTCGACGGCGCGCTCGGCGTACTCGCGCTGTCCGCCGGGACTCCGCTCCGACACCAGCAGGCCCTGCTGCTCGTAGTACCGCAGCGACCGCTCGCTCACCCCGGTCCGCCGGGCCAGCTCACCGATCCGCATCGCCGATCCTCCCGCGGGACTTGAACTTGACACTGATGTCAGATTTTACCCTGCCGGTATGACGCTCTTCGACTACAGCCCCATCACCGAACGCCCGCGGCTGACCTGGCCGGACGGCAAGCGGGTCGCCTTCTATGTCGGCCTCAACATCGAGCACTTCCTCCCCGGCGAATCGTCGACCAGCATCTGGCCGCTCGACCTGAAGCCCGACCCGCTGAACCACGGCTGGCGCGACTACGGCGCCCGGGTCGGCGTCTGGCGCACCATCGACATCCTCGACCGGCATGGCATCCGGGCCAGCGCGCTGGTGAACTCGATGGTTGCCGAGAGCAACCCGCAGATCATCAAGGCCGGTGTGGAACGCGACTGGGCCTGGCTCGCGCACGGCTCGACCAACTCGATCCTGCACACCGGCTACACACCGGACGAGGAGCGCAAGATCCTCGCCGACATCACCGGCACCATCGAGACCGCGACCGGCCGACGGCCGAAGGGCTGGATGGGCCCCGCCCTGACCGAGACCGACAACACCCCACAACTGCTGTCCGAGCTCGGCTACAGCTACGTACTCGACTGGACCAACGACGACCAGCCGTACCGGCTGAACGTCCCCGGCATGCTCAGCGTCCCGTACACCCTCGGGCTGAACGACCTCGGCCTGTACCTCCGCGGTACGTCCGGGCCCGAGTTCCTCCAGATGGTCAAGGACCAGTACGACGTACTCCAGGCCGAGTCCGCGGACAGCGGCCGGGTGATGGCGCTCGCGCTGCACCCGTTCGTGATCGGTCAGCCGTTCCTGGCGAAGTACCTCGACCTCGCGCTGGAGTACATTGCGGCGCAGAGCGACGTCTGGCTGACCACGAGTGACGAGATCGCGGCGCACTATGTGACAGCCTGACTGTGTCATCAAGACTGGCGTGATGGTCGGGATCGGCTTATCCTCGTCCGGGCCGAGGATCACGGGGAGCGGGTTATGGGCGAGGCGAAGGGCGGGAGCTCGGCTCCGGCCTTGGCTGTACTCGCCCTGCTCGGCATCGTCGCCGTGGTCGGGTTCACCAACGGCGACAAGCAGGAGACCGTCGATCTGACCACGCTCGCCGCGTCGACAACGGCAACCACGATCCCGACCGCACCACTCGATCCCCGGCCGTACGCCGGGACCGACGGACTGGTCGTGCACCCGCGGACCGAGACCGCGCTCTACAGTGCGCCGGACGCGGACGCGTTCGCCAAGATCGGGCCGACACAGTTCGGCCAGACCTGGCTACCGGTGGTCGAGCAGACCGACGGTTGGGTCCGGGTGCTGCTGCCGTCCAAGCCCAACCGTTCGACCGGCTGGTTGCCGGACGAGGACCTCGATCGCGCGTCCTCGTCGTACCTGATCAAGGTCCATACCGGCGCGCGCACGATCGAGCTGTTCCAGCGCGGCCGGCGGCTCGGTGTCTGGAAGGCCGGGGTCGGCGCGAAGAAGACGCCGACGCCGCCGGGCCGCACATTCCTGCTCGGCTCGATCATCGACGACAAGCGATCCGCGTCGCCGATCGTCCTGCCCCTGGGTGCGCACAGTCCCACTCTGGACACGTTCGGTGGCGGCCCTGGTACGGTCGCGATCCACGGCTGGCCGCGGCCGGACGTGTTCGGAGCCGCCATCAGCGCCGGTTGTGTCCGGGTGCCGAAGACCGCACTCGCCCACCTGCAGAAGGTGCCGCTCGGCACGCTCGTCCTGATCGACAGCAAATAGAAAGTTGAGGACACCGTGATGCGACCAGACCTCGCGCGGACCATCACCACGGTCGCGGCCGTCGGCGGCGTCGTGGCGTTCACCGTGG
Organism: Kribbella sp. NPDC049227; assembly: GCF_043197265.1. Classification (NCBI taxonomy): domain Bacteria; kingdom Bacillati; phylum Actinomycetota; class Actinomycetes; order Propionibacteriales; family Kribbellaceae; genus Kribbella; species Kribbella sp. NPDC049227. Next base: position 647,514 of record NZ_JBICST010000006.1, read on the forward strand.
TCGCGAGCGCGCCCGAGGGCAACGCGACGGCCCGGCCGTCCTCGGCGTACGCGGTCAGCGCGGACGGACAGTTCCCGATCGCCAAGACGCCGTACGCCGAATCCCCCGACGGGAAGCGACGGACGACGTCCGCACTGGAGCTCCCGACGAACCCGCTGATCTCGGTCCGCGCCGGGAACGCGACGGCCGGGAACGACTCGGCCTCGGTCGAACTGTTCGACGTGGTCGTCGGCCCGGACATCCTCAGCCAGGTGAAGCTCCCGCCGGAGTTGAAGCAGAGCTGTGCCAACCTGCCTGCGCAGGGCGCCGACGACCTGCCGATCCCCGACCTCCCGTTGCCTGACCTCGGGCTGCCGCTGCCGAAGCTCAGCACGAAGGATCTTCCGGTCAAGAATCTGCCCGACCTGTGCAACCTGTTGCTCACGCCACCTAGTTCGCTGCTCGGCATCGACTCGGTCAGCGTCTGGTGCTCCGGCGACGAAGGCGGCGTCGACATCGGCGCCCTGACCCTGCTCGGTCAGCGCATCACGCTGCCGACCACCAAGCAGGGCGCGTCGATCCCGGCCGCGCCGCTGGCGACCATCACGGTGAACGAGCAGGCCAAGCGCACGGACGGCTCGTTCACGATCACCGGACTGACGATCGACCTCGGCGGCGGCACGCAGGTCATCCGGCTGGCCTCGGCGACCTGCTCCAAGCCGGCGCCACATCCCACGCCGAAGCCGACCCATCCGCCGACCACTGAGCCGCCGCAGCTCAACGAGCCGCCGGCAGCGACGCCCCCGACGCCGGTCAAGACCCACCAGCCGGTGACCGGCTGACCGCTACACCTACAGCTTGACGCCGAGCAAGGCGTCGATCGCCAGGGCCACCAGAGCGGGCGCCTCGGGATCGTCGCCGTTGGTCTCGGCCCAGGTGTCGATCGCGGACAGCGCGGCGACGCTGTCCAGGTCGTTCGTCAGCGCGGCCCGTACGGCGTCGACCGCGGCTGCACCGTCGGGACCCGAACCCCGGCTGACCGCACCGCGCCAGACGTCCAACCGCTCCTGTGCGTCGAGCAGCTCCGACTCGGTCCAGAACCATTCGGTTCGGTAGTGGTGGGCGAGCAGCGCCAGCCGGATAGCCATCGGGTCCGACCCGGCCCGCCGCTCGTTCGAGACCAGCACCAGGTTGCCCTTGGACTTCGACATCTTCTCGCCGTCCAGGCCGACCATCGCCTGGTGCACGTACGCGTGGGCGAACGGGTGCTCGCCGGTCGCGACCTGTGCGCCGCTGGCCGACATCTCGTGGTGCGGGAAGATCAGGTCGGTCCCGCCGCCCTGGACGTCGAACGACATCCCGAGGTACTCCAGCGCGATCGCCGAGCACTCGACGTGCCAGCCGGGCCGGCCGCGGCCGACCGGTGAGTCCCAGGCCGGCTCCCCCGGGCGCTCGTGACGCCACAGCAGACTGTCCAGCGGGTCCCGCTTGCCCTCACGCTCCGGGTCGCCGCCGCGCTCGGCGAACAGCTCCGTCATCGTCTGGCGGTCGTACCCGGATACGCCGCCGAAGGCCGCGTCCGCCTTCACCGCGAAGTACAGGTCGCCGTCGACCGAGTAGACCGCGCCGGCCCGGCGCAGCTCGTCGACCGCGTTCGCCACCAGGTCGACCGACTCGACCACGCCGATGTAGTGCTGCGGCGGGATCACCCGCAGCGAGGTCATGTCGTCGCGGAACAGCTGGATCTCGCGGTGCGCCAGGTCGGTCCAGTCGACCCCGGTCTCGGCGGCCCGCTCGAGCAGCGGGTCGTCGACGTCGGTGATGTTCTGCGTGTAGCGGACGTCGTACCCGGCGTCCCGCCACATCCGGTTGATCAGGTCGAACGTCACGTACGTCGCCGCATGGCCCATGTGCGTGGCGTCGTACGGCGTGATGCCGCACACATACATCCGGGCGGTGCCGCCGTCGGCCGGCGGTACCTCGACCAGTCCGCCCGAGGCGGTGTCGTGGAGCCGCAGCCGCCGGGCCGGACCCGGGACGACCGGGATGTCTGGAGTTGTCCACGCCTGCATGCCCTGGAGCTTATGCCAGCCCCGATTTCAGTGCCGCGACACGGTTCCACTCTCCGGTCGCCTCCCACCCGAAGATTCATCCGGGCCGGGTGACGTTGCACGGTCGTTCGGCGCACACGATGGGGTTTGCGACGACGCTCGCCGCGCGTTCCGGGCGCGCGTTCGGTTCGATCGACGGCAAATCGACGGCAAGGAGTGCACCATGACCGCCTTTACGGTGTGGAAGTTCGATGGTCCGGACGGCGCCGGGCACGCCGAATCCGTTCTCAAGGGCTGCGAGCGGGACGGACTGGTGAAGATCCTCGATCACGCGATCGTCTCGTGGCCGAAGGACGATGCGCATCCGACCACCAAGCAGGGGCACGAGGACACCTGGCGCGGGACCGGCTGGGGGGCTTTGTGGGGCGTCCTCCTCGGTGCCCTCTTCTTCGTGCCGCTGATCGGTGGCGTCGCCGGGGCCGCGATCGGCGCGATCAGCAAGTCGACCCAGGATGCCGGCATCACCAAGGAGCAGCTGCAGAAGATCCGCACCGAGGTCACGCCGGGAACCTCGGCCCTGTTCGTGGTCACCGAGCAGGGCGATCTCGACCGGGTGGGCGAACGGTTCCATGGCATGCACAGCAAGCTGATCGACACGAACCTCACCGATGCCGAGCGTCAGGTGCTGCTGGAGACCTTCGGCGGCCGCTGACGCCCGTACCTAGAACGCCGGCCAGGGGATGGCGGGCCAGTCCTCGCTGGGGTACGGGTAGATCCCGGTCTTCAGCAGCGACGCACACCGCTCGCGGGTCGCGGTCAGCTCGACCGCCGTGATCAGCTCGCACAGCTGCGTCCCGAGCCCGCCGGCGAGCCGGTCGGCCAGCCTCCGTACGTCGTCCAGCAGGTCGGCGGGGATCGGATCACCGGCCCAGCCCCACAACACGGTCCGCAGCTTGTCGTCGGCGTTGAAGGTGACCCCGTGGTCGACCCCGAACACGCGGCCGTCCCCCGGGTTCAGCACATGGCCGCCCTTGCGGTCGGCATTGTTGACCACGGCATCGAACACCGCCATCCGCTGCAGTGCCAGGTTGTCCGCGTGCACCAGCGTCACCGGGTTGTGCCGGCCGTCGAGCGCGTCGAAGACGCCGACCCACCCCTTCGGCACCCGGCCCTGCGGCACGATGTCGACCAGCTCGGTCTCCCCCGCCGGCAGCTCGACCTCGTCGATCCACAGCTGCACCATGCCCTCGCCGAGCGGCCCGTCCCGCAGCAGCGTCGGCGGCACGACCGACCAGCCCAGCGCCTCGGACACGACGTACGCCGCGTACTCGCGCTGGGCCAGCGTGCCGTCGGGGAAGTCCCACAGCGGCCGCTCGCCCTGGACCGGTTTGTAGACCACCGTCGCCGTACGGTCCTCGAGACTCACCGAGCCCTGGAACGTCCCGTTCGACGCGGCCACCAGGCGGCCGTGCAGGGACAGCTCCCCATGGGTGAGCAGGTCCTGGTCGATCATTCCGGCAGGTGCCTGCGGTAGCCGTTGGCGCGCGGGCAGATGTGCCCCTCCGGGTCGATCGGCCGGCCGCAGAACGGACAGCTCGGCCGCCCGGACGCGACCAGCGCGACGGCCCGCCGGGCGAACGCCCGGGCCTGTTCCTCGCTGATCCGGACGATGAACACCTCGGCGTCCTCGGAGTCCATCGCGGCCTGGACCGGGTCGGTCTCCTCCAGCTCGGCCTGCTCGCCGGGCACGACCGAGAAGACCTCGATCACCACGCGCTCGGCGTCGGCCTCCCAGGCCAGCGTCATGGTGCCGGCCCGGAACTCCTCCTCGATCGGCTGCTCCAGCGGGTCGGTGTCGTCGGATCCGGCCGGCGTGACCGGATCCCGGTCGAAGCGCCGGGCCACCTCGTCCAGCATCACGTCCAGCCGCTCCGCGAGCGCCATCACCTGCTCCTTCTCACAGGCCACCGACGTCAGCCGGGCACCGGCCCGGGCCTGCAGGAAGAAAGTCCTGGCACCGGGTTCCCCCACGGTGCCGGCGACGAACCGATCCGGATCGTCGTACGAATGAACAACGCGCGCCATATGCAGAAGCCTATTACCGTCCACCGACCACTGCGTCGGAAGACTGCTTCTTGGTGCGGCCCTTGGCCGGGGGTTTGGGGATCAGGGACTCCAGTTCGCTGCCTGAGTCGTTGAGTCGGACCAGGAAGGGACGGGTCGTGGTGTAGGTGATGATCGTCGTCGACGCCGTGTCGACCACGATCCGCTGGAACGTGTCCAGGTGCTGTCCCAGTGCGTCCGCCACGATCGCCTTGATCACATCTCCGTGCGACACCGCCACCCACAGAGCGCCGGGGCCATGGCTCTTCGCCAGCGCAGCGTCGTGCGCCCGGACCGCGTCGACCGCGCGCTGCTGCATCGCCCGCATCGACTCGCCACCCGGGAACGTCACCGCGGACGGGTGCTGCTGCACGACCGCCCACAGCGGGTCCTTCGCCAGCGTGGCGATCTTCTTCCCGGTCCAGTCGCCGTACCCGCACTCGGTCAGCCGCCGGTCCGTTGCCGGACGCAACCCTTCGTGGAGCTTCGCGATCGCGGCCGCGGTCTGCTTGCACCGCTCCAGCGGCGAGGTGACGATCGCGGCCAGCGGCAGCCCGGCCAGTCGCTGTGCCACCGCCTCGGCCTGGCGCACGCCGGTCTCGTCCAGCTTCACTCCGGGAGTGCGGCCGGCCAGCGTGCCGGAGGTGTTCGCGGCGCTGCGGCCGTGGCGGACCAGAATCACCGTGGGCATGACCTGCACGGTATCCGGTGTGCGCAAGTCGCGGTGCCATGATGGGGCTGTGATCGTGGACTGCGGGGTGTACGCCGACGGCGAACGGCAGGACCTGCCCAAGGACCCCGAGACCGTTGCCCAGGCCATCGACGACCACGGCGAGTGCTTCGGCTGGGTCGGCCTGCACGAGCCGTCGGACGCCGAGATGCGCCGCGTCCAGCGGCTGTTCGACCTGCACGAACTCGCCGTCGAGGACGCACTCAAGGCCCACCAGCGACCCAAGGTCGAGCGGTTCGGCGACGCCATCGTCGTCGTACTCCGCACCCTGTGGTACGTCGACGAGGGCGACGCCGTCGAGACCGGCCAGCTCAGCGTCTTCATCGGCCCGCGGTACGTCGTGACCGTCCGGCACGGCGAAGGCGGTGAGCTGGCAACGACCCGGCAGGATCTCGAGGAACGTGCCTCGATGCTCGGTCACGGCCCGGCCGCCGTGCTGTGGGCGATCTGCGACTCGGTCGTCGACGGGTACGAGACGGTCGCCGAGTCGGTCGAGGTCGACGTCGACGAGATCGAGTCGTCGGTCTTCTCCGCGGACCGGACCAGCGACGCGGAGCGGATCTACCGGCTCAAGCGCGAGGTGCTCGAGATGCGCCGCGCGGTCCTGCCGCTGCGCGAGCCGATGGAGCAGTTCGCGCACGGCGTCCCCGGCATCAACCCGAAGGCAGCGCCGTACTTCCGCGACGTCGCCGACCACGTCAGCCGAGTGGCCGACCAGACGGAGTCCATCGACACGCTGCTCAGTTCGGCGCTCGGCGCCCACCTGGCTCGCGTCTCGGTCCAGCAGAACGACGATATGCGCCGGATCTCGGCCTGGGTCGCGATCGCCGCGGTGCCGACCATGCTGGCCGGCATCTACGGGATGAACTTCGACAACATGCCCGAACTCACCTGGCACTACGGGTACTACGGCATCCTGCTCCTGATGGCCACCGTCTGCTTCACCATGTACCGCTTCTTCCGCAAGGTCGGCTGGCTCTAGGTCGTGTCTGCTGATCCCGCGCAGTAGGCGGGGGGCCAGCAGACACGACCTTAGGTTGCTGTGATCGTGCTGGTTGCGAGCAGGATTACGAGGACGATGCCGAGCAGGACGCGGTAGAACGCGAAGACCTCGATCGTGTGCTTGGCGACGAACCGCAGCAGCCACGCGACCGACGCGTACGCGACCACGAAGCTCACGACGGTCCCGACGATCAGCGGCACCGCACCGACGTCGCCGTTCAGGGCGTCCTTGAGTTCGTAGACGCCGGCGCCGACCAGCGCCGGGATGCCGAGCAGGAACGAGATCCGGGTGGCCGCGACGCGTTCGAGACCGCAGAACAACCCGGCCGAGATCGTCGCACCCGAACGGGAGATGCCAGGGATCAGCGCCAGGCACTGGACCAGACCCATCACGATCGCGTCGATCAGCGTGATCCGGGTCAGCGGCCGGGACTTGCTGCCCAGCCGCTCGGCCGCCACCATCACGACCGACCAGCCGATCAGGGCCGCGGCCACCCACCACAGGCTGCGGAGCGGGCCCGAGATGATGTCGCGGGCAAGGAATCCGACGATGACGATCGGCGTCGAGCCGACGATCACGTACCAGCCCATCCGGTGATCGAACTCGCCGCGGTGCTCGGGCTTGACCAGACCGCGCACCCAGGCGATCGCGATCCGCTGGATGTCCTTCCAGAAGAACAGCACGACCGCCGCGATCGCACCGATCTGGATCACCGCGGTGAAGCCCGTGATCGACGGGTCGTCGATCTGCAGGCCGAGCATCTTCGCCACGATGGTCAGATGGCCGGTGCTGGAGACCGGGAGGAATTCGGTCAGGCCCTCGACGATGCCGAGGATGATGGAGTCCCAGATCGTCATCAGTTGCCGACTCCGGCGAGTTCGAGCGCCTCGGCGACCGTGCGCAGATCGGCGATCCGCTGGTCCACGGTGGACGCGAACGGGGTGATCGCGACGGTCGTCGCCCCGGCCTCGGCGTACGCGGTCAGCTTCTCGGCCATCCGCTCCTTGCTGCCGAGCAGCGAGATCGAGTCGATGAACCCGTGCGGTACGGCGGCCATCGCCTCGCGGTGCTTCCTGTCCAGGTAGAGGTCCTGGATCTCCTTGGCCTCCTCGGCGTACCCCATCCGGATCGCCAGGGCGTTGTAGAAGTTCTTCTCCCGGCTGCCCATGCCGCCGATGTACAAGGCGGCGTACCCACGGATCGGGTCGGCCGCGGCGTGCAGGTCGTCGCCGGTCATCACCGGCACGGACGCGACGACGTCGAAGTCGTCGAGTCCTTGCTGACGGATCTCGCGACCCGACTTGATGTGCTTCAACTGCTCTCCCAGATAGGCGGGGTCGTTGAGGATACCGAGCCAGCCGTCGGCGATCTCGCCGGCCAGTTCGAGGTTCTTCGGGCCGACGGCGGCGAGGTAGACGGGTACATGGTCGCGGATCGGGTGCACGGTCAGCTTCAGCGCCTTGCCGGGGCCGTCGGGCAGCGGCAGCGTGAAGTACTTGCCTTCGAAGGCCACGGTCTCGCGGCGGAGGGCGGAGTTCACGATGGCAACGTACTCACGCGTCCTGAGTAGCGGCTGAGTGAACCGGACGCCGTGCCAGCCCTCGGACACCTGTGGGCCGGACACGCCGAGGCCGAGCCGGAACCGGCCGTTCGAGAGCCGGTCCAGGGTGGCGGCCGTCATCGCGGTCATCGCCGGCGTCCGGGCCGGGATCTGGAAGACCGCCGCGCCGACGTCGATGGTGGAGGTCTGGGCGGCGATCCAGCTCAGCAGCGTGGCCGCGTCCGAACCGTACGCCTCCGCGGCCCAGGTGACCGAGAAGCCGAGTCGCTCGGCCTCCTGCACCAGCCTCAGATGATCCAGATGATCGGTGCCACCGAAGACGAAGCCGATGTTGAGTCCGAGTCGCATGACAGGCGAGCCTAACGAGCCGTTGTCGGTGCTCCGCAATAGGCTCGGCACATGCAGCAGCGCTATCTCGGTCACAGTGGCCTGGCGGTGAGCCGGCTCGGCCTGGGCACCATGTCCTGGGGCCGCGACACCGATGAGCACGAGGCGCGCGAGCAGTTGGCCGCGTTCGTGGCCGCCGGCGGCACCCTGATCGACACTGCCGCGGCATACGGCGACGGCGACAGCGAGCGACTGATCGGATCGCTGCTGGGAGACGTGGTGGAGCGGGACGACCTGGTCATCGCGACCAAGGCCGGGTTCAGCGTCCGCCGCGGTGAGCGGATCACCGACACGTCCCGGGGCGCCCTGCTGCGCGACCTGGAGGGCTCGCTGCGGCGGCTGAACGTCGACCACATCGACCTGTGGCAGCTGCACACCTGGTCCGACGACGTACCGCTGGAGGAGACGCTGTCGGCGCTCGACCACGCGGTGAACTCGGGCAAGGTGCGGTATGTCGGCGTCTCGAACTACGCCGGCTGGAAGTCGGCCAGGGCGGTGACCTGGCAGCAGGCGTGGCCCGGGCGCGCGGTCCCGGTGTCGAACCAGGTGGAGTACTCGCTGCTCGCCCGGGATGCCGAGGCGGACGCGATCCGGGCGGCCGGCGGGCTGGGGATCGGCGTACTGGCGTGGTCGCCACTTGGGCGCGGTGTGTTGACTGGAAAGTACCGCACGGGCATCCCGGCGGACTCCCGGGCGGCGTCTCAGCATCTGTCCAGATTCGTCGACCCCTACCTCGACGGCCGCGGTTCGGGCATCGTGGAAGCGGTCGCGCGAGCCGCCGACGGGCTCGGCTGGACCCCGCTCGAGGTGGCACTCACCTGGGTGCGGGACCGGCCGGGGGTGTCGGCGGCGATCGTCGGGGCCCGGACGGCGATGCAACTGAAGTCCGTGCTCGGTGTGGAGGAACTCACTCTTCCGCCGGCCATCGTGGCGGCGCTGGAGGATGTGTCGTGAGGTAGATGTCGTTGGGCAGGTGGAGGTGCGGATGGCCGAATACGAACTGCAGCAGTTCGAGTTGTCCAGGACGGAGTCGCGCGGCGCGGTGCGCCGGTTGTTGACCGAGCACGCCGAGTACGGCGGCTGGGAACTGGCCCGGCTTCGTCGCTATCCGGACGGCACTCGCCGAGTCTGGCTCCGCCGCCGCATCATCCGCGTGATGCGGACCCTCTGAGTAGCGCGGTCACCAGCTCGCGGCGACTGCCGACACCGACCTTGTCGTACGCCGCCCGCACGTGTTCCTGCACTGTGTGTGGTGAGAGGCACAACCGCTCGACGATCTGCCGCGTGGAATACCCCCGCAACAACAGCTCCGTCACCCGCTGCTGGGCGGGCGTCAGTCCGTGCAGATCGAACAGCAGCGACCCGAGCTGCGCCCCAGTCACCGGCTCGATCACGACGACCATCTGCCCGGCATCGCCGAGCCTCGACGCATGCAGTGCGAGCCATCGACCAGCTCGTGTCCTGACCTTCAGCTGAGGCGCCGGCCCTTGTGTCAGCCTGGCCGCGACCGCTCTGACGGCGACCGGTAGCTCCGTCCGCCGATCCGGCTGCAACTCGGCCACCCAGTGCTCGCCTTCCGCGTTCGCCGCCAGTTGGTGCAGGCCGGCGTCGAGCACGATCACGCCTGGACCGACCTCACCGTCGTCGCCGGACCGGCTGAGTAGACCACGACGTAGTCCCTCGGCCACGTGCGGTCCAAGACGCCGTACCAGCTGGAGCTCCTGCTCCGAGAACCCGGTCGCCGCGTCCTCCCGGTGCAGGCAGATGACGCCCCAGCAGCGACCGTTCGACATCAGCGCGGCCCGGAGTTCGTCACCGAAGCCGATCGGCCGCATCACCTCGACGTACCGGCTGCTGCTCTGCCAGTCGCCCTTCGTCGCGTGGGTGAGCGAGCTGACCGGATCACGCGCGGCGGCGAGCGTGACGAACTTGTTGACGTCCGCCTGCCCGAACTCGTTCGCGAGGAACTGCTCGGTCACCTCGCCGAGCGGCGCGTCCGCGCTCGCCGAGGTGAACAGCAGGGTGGCCGGGTCGACGGTCGCGAAGAACGCGGCGTCGATCGTCATCAGCGTCCGCAGCCGGGTCAGCAGCTCGGACCGCAGCTCATCGGCGTCCAGCCCCACGTAACAGCGCTGGATCAGCACCTCCAGGCGATCCGCCGCCCCCATGATCGCGATGCTACGCCGGTACGACGCCGAGCTGCCGCAGGAAGCCGAGCTCGTCCAGACGGCCCCAGCGCTCGACGATCCGGCCGTCGCGCAGCCGGAAGATGTTGATCCCGGGCAGGTTGACCGTCTTCCCGGTCGGGCCGACGCCCATCACCTCGCCCTCGTGCGTCCCGGCGGCCGTGAAGCGCTCGACCACGATCTCGCCCTCGGCAACGAGCGCGTGCAACTCGCTGTGCCAGTCGGGGAACGCGGAGCGCATCAGGTCTCCGGCCGCCCGCATCCCCTCGCGGTCCGGCGTGACCCCGAACGGCGGGTCGTGGTTGATGAAGTCCTCGGCGAGATACACGTCGACCGCGCCCGGGTCCCCCTTGGTGAACAGCCCGTCGATGAAGTCCCTGACGACGGCTTTGTTGCTCTCTGTCGTACTCATGTCTTCGATGCTGCGGCGGTTCGCCGGGGCGTCGTACCCCGATTAGTTGGGGTTCGTCTCCGTGTCGCGGAAATATCTCTGCGACAGAGGTATCGTGGACGCGTGAACACCACCGACGCCCTCGCGGAGGAGTTGCTGGCCGCGATCGGGCTGGTCCGCCGGCACCTGCGCCGATCGGCCGGGAGACCCTCGCCGCTGTCGGCACTGACCAGCTCGCAGGCCGAGCTGGTGCGGACGGTGCGCCGCAACCCCGGCATCTCGGTCGCCGAGGCCGCCGCCGAACTGGGGCTGGTAGCGAACACGGTGTCGACCCTGGTCGGACAGCTCACCGAGCGTGGGCTGCTGCGGCGGGCACCGGACGAGACCGACCGCCGCGTCGCCCGGCTCACGTTGACCGAGCCTGCCCGCGAGCAGGTCGAGGCCTGGCGCGATCGCCGTACCGCGCTCGTCACTCAAGCCCTCGACGGCCTTGAGCAGGACGAACGTGCGGCACTGCGAGCCGCACTACCGGTCCTCGGCGTACTGGCGGAGCGACTGCATCCCGAGATCGAGCAGAGCAAGGAGCGCGTATGAGTGCGGAAGAGGCGATCGAGCCGGTGCCGGCCGTGCGGATCGACGGGTTGAGTCACCGGTTCGGCGACCATCTCGCCGTCGAGGACCTGGACCTGACCGTCTCGCCGGGCGAGTGCTTCGGTCTGCTCGGTCCGAACGGTGCCGGCAAGACCACCACACTCCGAGTGCTGAACACCCTCTACCCACCGCAGTCCGGCACGGTCCGGGTCTTCGGGCTGGACGTGCGTTCCGAGGCGATGGCCGTACGGCGGATGCTCGGCTACGTCCCGCAACAGCTGTCGATCGAGGGTGCGTTGACAGGGCGGGAGAACGTGGCCTGGTTCGCCCGCTTGTTCGACGTACCGCGTCGGGAACGGGCCGGTCGGGTCGCCGAGGTGCTGGAGATCGTTGACCTGACCGACGCCGCTGACCGGCTGGCGTCGACGTACTCCGGCGGAATGGTGCGCCGCCTGGAGCTGGCGCAGGCGCTGGTCAACCGACCCGCGCTGCTGGTGCTGGACGAGCCGACGGTCGGTCTCGACCCGGTCGCGCGGGATTCCGTCTGGGCGCGCGTTCAGGACATGCAGGAGAAGTACGGGATGACCGTGCTGCTGACCACGCACTACATGGAGGAGGCCGACATCCTGTGTGACCGGGTCGCCCTGATGCACCTCGGCCGACTGCGCGCTGTCGGGAGTCCGGCCGATCTCAAGACCGAGCTGGGACCCGACGCCAGCCTCGAGGACGTCTTCCGTCACCACACCGGCGAGAGCCTCGCCGCCGGCGAGAAGGGAGGTCTGCGCGATGTCCGTGGCACCCGCCGCACCGCCCAGCGCATGGGCTGAGACCCGGCTCCGGGCCACGACCCGGTTGTTCTCCCGGATCGCCACGTTCTGCCTGGTCGAACTGCAGAAGCTGAAGCACGACCGGACCGAGCTGATCACCCGGGCGATCCAGCCGATCCTGTGGCTGGTCATCTTCGGCCAGACCTTCAGCCGGATCCGCGCGATCCCGACCGGGGACGTGCCGTACCTGGACTATCTCGCGCCAGGCATCATCGCGCAGTCCGCCTTGTTCGTCGCGATCTTCTACGGCATCCAGATCATCTGGGAGCGCGATGCGGGCATCCTCACCAAGCTCCTGGTCACGCCCAGCCCGCGGTCCGCACTGGTGGCGGGCAAGGCGTTCGCGGCCGGCGTACGAACGATCTCCCAGGCGATCGTCGTCATCATCGTCGCCGCGCTGCTCGGCGTCAGCCTGACCTGGAATCCGCTGAAGCTGCTGGCGGTTCTCGTGGTGGTCGTTCTCGGTGCGGCGTTCTTCTCGTGCCTGTCGATGACCATCGCGGGTCTGGTACTGCGGCGCGATCGGCTGATGGGTATCGGGCAGGCGATCACGATGCCGCTGTTCTTCGCGTCCAGCGCGCTGTACCCGATCTCGATCATGCCCGGCTGGCTGAAGGTCCTCAGCCATGCCAATCCGCTCACGTACGAGGTCAGCGCTTTGCGCGGGTTGCTGATCGGCCAACCCACCAACTACTGGCTGGACTTCGGCGTACTCATCGTGGCCGCGTTGGCCGGCATCTGCGCGGCCTCCTCACTGCTCCACCGGCTTGCTCGCTGAGGCTTAGAGGTCGTGGCGGATCCACACGTTGGGCTCGACGTACACCGCGTGATCGTGCTCGACGTCGACGTGCACCGGCACGAGCGCCTTCGGCACGATCACGTCCCCGGTCTCGTCGAACGGCAGGCCGGTCCACTCGCGCCACTCGGCCAGGCTGCCTGCGATGACCATCGACCGTGGAGCGACCTGCACGATCGCCCCGCCGGCCTTCACATGCACGCGCAGCCATGGATCCGTGGGGAGACCGTCCTCCCTCACCTGCTTGATGTACTCCGTCATCGGTAGCCGGGCGTCCGTCTTCCCGTTCGGACGGACCGGTGCGAACAGGGCGGTGTGGCCCTTGGCCTTCACCGCAGCGCGCATGGCCTGGAGCATCTCGTGCGACAGGCCGCGGCCCAGGTGCGTGGGCCGGATGAGGATCTCCAAGGCGCTCGAGACGTTCGGCTCGCGTCCGTTGCGCAGGTCCGTGAAGCCCCAGTGCAGGACCCGGTCCCAGCCGCCGGTCGGCAGTTCGGTGCGGTGCTCGTCCGGGAACACGAACGGGATGCTCCGGCCGTGCGCGATCAGTTCACCGTCCTCGGTGGCGACCACGCACTGGTCCGGGAAGTGGCGCGGTACCTGACCCATGAAGGCGTTGCCGATCGGGTCGTTGTGCATGAACGCCGGCCAGGCATCGGCGAACTCGTACATCCGCTCGAGGTATTCAGGCCGCGCGGCGAGGGTGGTGATCACGATCTCCGGCATGCTCGGCAGTCTGACAGCGCACCAGGACGGCTGTCGCGACAATTGCCGTCAGCAGCCCGGCACCGACGAGCGTGCTCTCGGCTCCGGCGACCGCGATGATCGGCCCGCCGATTAGCATCCCGGCAGAACTCCCCGCGTTCACCACGACCGTCTGGCCGGACAACAGCGTTCTGCGCTCGGCGCCCGTCGACGACCGGGTGATGAGGATCGAGATCGCCGCGATGCCCAGTACGACGGCGACACCCGCGAGCGCCCCCAGCACCGCGATCACCGGTGGGGTGCTCCACAGGCCCATGCCGATCCAGCACAGGCCCAACCAGATCCATGCGAAGGCCGCGAGCCGTACCGGCGGGACACGACGTACGACGGCGAGCGAGATGGCGGTGCCGATGACGGAGCCGACGCCGTACCCGGTCATCCCGGCGGCCAGGTAGATGCCCGGCCGGTCCCTCTCGGCACCGATGACCGACAGGCCGAGGGTGAACGCGAACCACGTCACGCAGCCGGTTCCTCGGGTGATCCATCCGTAGAGCACGTCGCGGCGACCTTTAAGGCTGGCGCGGATCGAGGGCGGCTCGCTGGTGGTTGGCGTGCGCTCGGCCTTCACCGTGCAGGCCAGGAGGCCCGACCCGAGCACCGCCATCGCTTCGGTCCACAGGAGGCCGTTGGTCACGCCGGCGGACACCGCGAACGCTGCGATCACCGGGCCGATCGTCATCCCGATCCTGCGGAGGCCGTCCTGCCAGGTGAGGAGTACGACGGCTCTGTCCTTGGCCCAGCGGTCTCCGGTGTCGGCCAGGAGCGCCGAGCGGCCCGGGCCGGCGAGCGCCTCACCACAACCGAGCAGCAGGCCGCTGACGATCAGGATCCCTGGGGTGAGCAGGTCGAGAGCCGCGACCGCGGGCACCATTGCCAAGGCGAGGGCCTGAACGACCGCGATGACCGCCAGCCGGGTGCCGGAGTCGACCCATTGGCGCGCTCTGCGGGCCCACCACGGCGAGAGCAGCACTGGCAGGCCGGCGGCACCACCGACCAGACCGGTCGCGGCGACCGAGCCGGTCTCGTGCAGGATGACCAGCGGCAACGCGACCTGCGTGAACCGGAGCGCGAGGTCCGCCATTCCCCCGCCGGCCAGCAACGCCAGCGCCTCGGTCCGCGCTCTCATACCCTTGATTCTTTGACGTATCAGCTGCCCTCGGTAGGTATCCGATGCTTGGTGCTTGCCATAGGCTGACGCTATGGCCTCATTGCCATCGGTCGAAGACCTCCGGCTGGTGCAGGCGATCGTGCGAACCGGCGCGGTCGGCACCGCCGCGCGCGAACTGCGCGTCTCGCAACCGTCCGCGTCCCAGCGACTGGCCCGCCTCGAACGCATGTGCGGCACCAAGCTGTTCGAGCGCGACACCCGCGGCGCCCGGCCGACCTCAGCCGGCGCCGAGCTCAGCCGCCGGGCCGATCACATCCTCAGCCACCTCGAGGAGGTGTACGACGCCACCCGGGCGGCCGCGACCGGTCAGCGGCTGGTGGTCGGAACGTTCGCCAGCATCGCGGCCGTCCTGTTCCCGATCCTGGACGCCGACCTGCCGGACCTGGACATCGAGCAGCAGGTCGACCACGGCCATTTCCTGGTCGAACGTGTTGCCGAGGGCACCATGGACGCCGCCTTCATCGCGATCGCCGACCAGATGACACTCCCCCGCGGCGCCGTCGCCCGCCGCGTCGGCCGAGACGAACTCGTCCTGTTCGTCCCACCCGGCGCCCGCCCGCCGGGCCGGGGAAAGCATCCGCTGAAGGACCGCCACATCCCGTTCTCCACCTACGACCGGGGCGCCGAGGACATCCACACCCGTCTGGTCGCGCTCGGCGCGCTCCCCCGCCGCGGCGTCACCCTCAACACCACCGTCGCGATGGCTCGCCGCCGTTCCCAACTCGCCCTCGTCCCCCGCAGCGCCTTGGCCACCGAGCTCCGCCCCGGCGAACACCTCACCGCCGCGCCCTTCCGCTACCGCCTCACGCTCTCGCTGATCACGACCCCGACCCCGCCCAGGCCGCTCATCCGCCACCTCCCCCATCTCCGGGCCACGTTGAACTTGTCGTGAACTCCGGCCGCGAAAGGCTTGGAGTGCGGAAGACTCGGGGGCATGAACCTGGGGCGGTTGGCGCGCGGGCGACGGCTGTTGACGGCGTTCTGGGGTACGACGGTCGTGCAGGTGGCGGCCGTTGCCTTCGACGTCAAGATCCTCAAGCAGGCGAGCAAGGCGTCACTGATGCCGCTGCTGTGGTCGTGGTCCCGGAGTCAGGACGCTCCCCCGCTGCTGCAGGCGGCGCTACTGGCGTCCGCGGCCGGGGATCTGCTGCTCGAGACCGACCTCCAGTTGGCCGGCATGGCCGCGTTCGCCGCGGCGCACGCCTGCTATCTGGCTGTCTTCCTCGCCAATCCCGGACAACGGTCCGTGCGCGTTGTCGCGGCGTACGCAGCACTCTGGGCCGCCCTCGTCGCGGTGCTCGCGCCGAGCCTGGGCAACCAGCGCGTCCCGGTCGCGGCGTACGCCTTGTTGCTCACAGCAACCGCCATCGCGTCCCGCTGGCACAACCCACGCAGCGGCCTGGGCGGCACGTTCTTCCTCATCTCGGACGCCCTGATCGCTCTCCGGCTGGCCGGACGCGACTTCCCCGGCCGCGGCGCGCTGTGCATGTCGACGTACGCCGTCGGCCAGTACCTGCTGACCTCAGGCCTCGTCGAGAAAGCGGTCCAGCACCCTGGAGCCGAACTCTAGAGACGAGGTCGGAACCCGCTCGTCGATGCCGTGGAACATGCCCATGAAGTCCAGCTCCGGCGGCAGCTGCAGCGGCACGAACCCGAAGCAGCGCACACCCAGGCGGCTCCACGACTTCGCATCGGTACCGCCCGACATCAGCAGCGGTGCGAACCGGCTCTGCGGGTCCTCGGCCGTGACGCACGCCTTCATCGCCTCGACCAGCCCGCCGCTGAACTCCGTCTCCAGGGCAATGTCCGTCACCACGGTCTCGCGCTGCACCTTGTCGCCGATCAGCTCGTCGAGCGTCGCGTAGAACTCGTCCTCGTAGCCCGGCAGGAAGCGCCCGTCGATGTGTGCCTCGGCGTCACCCGGGATCACGTTCACCTTGTAGCCGGCGCTCAGCATCGTCGGGTTCGTGGTGTTGCGGATGGTCGCGCCGAACATCCGGCTGAACGTGCCGAGCTTCGCCAGCGTCGAGGTCATGTCGTCGGGGTCAAGCTCGATCCCGAGCACGTCCTCGAGCGTCTTCAGGAACTCCCGCACGGTCGGCGTCACCCGCAGCGGCCACTCGTGGTTGCCGATCCGGGTGACGGCCTCGACCAGGTTGGTGACCGCGTTGTCGGTGTTCACCATCGACCCGTGACCCGCCGTACCGCGGGCCTTGAGCCGCATCCAGTTCATGCCCTTCTCGGCGGTCTCGATCAGGTACAGCCGCAGGTCGTCCTTCACCGTGACCGAGAAGCCACCGACCTCGCCGATGGCCTCGGTGCAGTCCGCGATCGTGTCCGGGTGGTTGTTGATCAGCCACTGCGCGCCGTACACGCCGCCGGCCTCCTCGTCGGCGGTGAAGACCAGCCGGACCGGACGCCGCGGCTTCACCCCGGCCCGCTGCCGGGCCCGGACCACGGACAGCACCATCGCGTCGAAGTCCTTCATGTCGACCGCGCCGCGGCCCCAGACGCAGCCGTCGAAGATCTCACCGGCGAACGGGTCGACCTTCCAGTCCTTCGGATCGGCCGGTACGACGTCCAGGTGGCCGTGCACGAGCAGCGGGTCGGCCGACTGGTCCTCGCCCTCCCAGTGCGCCACCAGCGTCGCCCGGCCCGGCTCCGCCTCGTAGATCGTGGACTCGATCCCGACCTCGTCCAGCTTGGCCGCGACGTACTCGGCCGCGACCCGCTCGCCGTTGCTCTTGCCGTTGCCGTAGTTCGTGGTGTCGATGCGGATCAGCTCACTGCAGAGCTCCACCACCTCGGCGTCAGGGGTGTACGACGGACGGTCGCTGGGGGTCGGAGAAGTCATGGGACCATCCTCTCCCACGCCTCCGGTCAGAGCACTTTGAGGCCGTACATCTCCCCCAGCGGGTCCGCGATCAGCTCGATCCGCGCGCCGTCGGGGTCTCGGAAGTAGATCGACGTACCGCTCTCCTCCAGGTACTCCACCCCCGCCGCGTCCAGGTTGTGCCTGAGCCGCTCCCACTTGCCCGGCTCGACCGAGATCGCCAGGTGGTGCAGCCCGCCGAGGACTTCCGCGTACGGGCCGAGGTCGAGGCCGGGGAAGTCGAAGAACGCGAGCAGGTTCCCGTGCCCGATGTCGAAGAAGAAGTGGTTCGAGCCCTCGTAGTCCCGGTTCCCGACGATCTCCGTGAGCGGGAACTCCAGCACCCCCTGGTAGAACCGGATGGTGCGCTCGACGTCGGCGCACAGGAGCGCGACGTGGTGCAGCCCCCGGGCCGAACTCGTTCCGCCCTCCTTCAGGTACGCCGTCCTGATCCGGTCGCGCTCGGCCTCGATCGCGGGCAGGTCGATATCGGTCATACGGGTCCCCCTCAGATCCGGAAGAACAGGTTCAGATAGCGGTCGGCGACGGCACGATCGCCCCGGATCGTACCGGCGTTGCTCCGGCCGAACGCGGTGAGCACGAAGCTGCCTGGGTCGAACTCGATCACGGTGGCCAGGCCGTCGACGTTCCCGGGCTCGTAGTCCATGCCGTCCGGGCCGACCTTCACGCGGGTGTCGCCGGCGTTCGGCCCGCTGGTGATCCGGATGCCGAGCTCGCACGGATCCTTGGCGCCGGTGGTGTACTTCCACAGCACGAACATGAACGGCACCAGCAGGTCGGCAGCATCACCCGAGAGCCCGTGGGCCCGGCCTGTCCCCTGCCGGATGTCCCAGGAGTGGACGCCGTAGTCCATCAACTGGAACGCGGGGAAGAAGAACGACGGCAGCGGCCCCATGTAGAAGTGCGGCACGTTGAACCCTCCCCACTCCTCCGGCCCGAGCGCGTCGAAGATCTCCATCATCTTGTCGAAGTCCCCACGCAGCCGCTCGACCAACTCGGCCCGCGGCACGGACCGCAGCGCCAGCGCCTGCTTGTCCACCCGCTCAGCCATCCCCGGCAGCCCGTACGCCGCCGGCACCTCCTCGTGCGCCCGGGCAGCATCGAACGCGACGAAGTACGCCTCGGTGGTGTCCGCGATATGCGCCACCACGTCCCGCACCTGCCAATGCCCGGCCCCGGTCGGCGCCTCCCAGACGTCGTCGCTGTCCACCATCTCGAAGAACCGCCCGGCCTCCGCCCGCACCACCCCGAGCAGCGTCTCCTTGCCCTCGAACACCATCCCGTTCCAGCCGCTCACGCCCGTACACCTCCCACCCACGACCCACTCCTTGAATTTCAAACTACGCCTCCCCCGACCCCCTCCAACACCCCCACCAGCCTCGATGTGAATTCCACCCGTGGTCTTTGCTACTGTTCTCCGGTCAGCACCGACCCCGGTGCGACCACTCGTCCGGGTGGCGGAATAGGCAGACGCGCTAGCTTGAGGTGCTAGTGCCCTTCACAGGGCGTGGGGGTTCAAGTCCCCCCTCGGACACGCAACTCTATGAGCCAGGCAGGCGGGCCAGCGCCTTCGCAGCAGAGCCATCGCCCGCCGGGGCTGGGGTGTGAAGGTAGCTGGGCGACTATTCGGGGTTCGGGGAATCGCCTGGCGGCGTGGAAAGACTCAGGTGTGTCCTGATCTGGTATCGATCACCGCGGTAGGCGGCGCGGGTGAACTCGAACCTGCGTCCGTGCTGGTCGCGGGTGGTCCGCTCCAAGATCAGAATCGGAGCCTCTAATGCGAGGCCGAGCAGGGCGGACTCGGTGGCGTCGGCCGCTGCTGCTCCCTGAGTCTGTTCGGCGTCGGTCGGGATCACGCCGTAGTCTTGCTCGAGCAACGCATAGAACGAGTTCTGCTCGATCGCGCGCACGTCGAACTCGGGGACGATCTCTTGCAGGACGTGGATGGTCTCCAGACAGATCGGATCGCCGTTGACGAAGCGTTGCCTGGCGATCCGGAGTACGGCTGTGTTCGGTGTGACCTGGAGTCTGCTCCCGATCAACGTGCCGGCTTGGATCGTGGCGTGGCTGAGAACCCTGCTGGTCCAGGTTCCGGGTGCTGTCGGGTAGGTCGCTCCATGGGTGCCGCTGATCTGTTGAGCGACCTTGGGGCTACCGACGAACATGCCGCGGCCGTGCTCGCGAACCAGCCAGCCATCGCGGACCAAGTCGTCGACCACTGCTCGGAGGGTGGGTCGGGAGATCTCGAGTTCGGCAGACAGTTGGCGCTCGGAGGGTATCGCCTGACCGACCGCTCGCGACTCGACCAGCCCGAGCAGGTACTCGCGCGCCCGATCTCGTTTTCGCAGGCTGCCTACCACGAGGACCCATCCTTAGTGATGCCGGAAGGTCCGTATGTTACGCCGCTCGCCACGTCGGATCGCTGACCGGACGCGGTTCCGCCTGGTGTGTGGCGCAGGAGTCAGGCCCGGGCCTGACTCCTGCGCCGCAGCTCGTGGCAGAGCTCAGTGTTCCGGCGGCTGGTAGTTCTCGCAGCTCCCGGTGTTGCTCAAGGAATCCTGGTAGGTGGTGTCGTGCTTGCGGTATTTCTCCACGCGGGCATCGGCCTGTGCTGGCGAGACGGTCTCGTTCTTGGCGTAGTAGGCCCAATCGACCTGCTCGCGGTACTCACTTGTTGCCGTGCCCTGGTGCCCGTCGAGATCGATGAACCACAAGTTCCAGTTCATGCTCATGTCCTGACGCGGCAGGATGGTGTTACCGTCCTGGTCGACGGTGTGGTCCGCCGTGAGCTTGCCGTCTATGTAGTACCTGACGTGGCCGTTGCCGACCTGCGTGACATAGGTATGCCAGCCGTTCAGCGACCTGTCCTGGCGGCTCTCCGCGGTTCGCGCGTCCCACGGGTCCTCTCGGAAGGTGTGCCAGCTCGTCTGAAAGTTGACTGGGCCCGTCTCTCCCCAGCCTCCGTTCGGCAGGTACTCGGTGAAGTCGAGCTCGCTGTAGATCGGGTCATAGTCGAACTTCGTCGGGCCGATGGCGAACGCGGTCTCGTTGATGTGGTCGCCGTCCGGTCCGGTGGCCGGGCTGTCGGCGTACCGGACGCGGGTCGCGTAGGTGCCGTTCCGCAGATTCATGGTGGTCCGGCGGAGCTCGGAGTTGGTCGTCCCGGCGACCGTGCCGTCCGTCGTTGCTCGGAGCTGAGCGACCTTCTGGCCGCCGGTGGTGACGAAGGAGACGTTGCTCGCCGGCCAGGCAGTGCCCGGGACGCCTGGGCCACCCATTTCACTCCGCGCGTTCCAGCCGTGGTCGCCGAGAGCAGGGTCGGTGGCCGACGCGTACTGGAAGTCGTCGAACAGTACGCCGCACTTGCCTGACACGCGGTCGGCCTGACCGGTCGAACCGACGGCAGCAGAGGCGCCGCTCACCATCGAGGCGATCGTCGCGGCGGTGGCGAGGAAGATGGTCGTTCTCTGACGTGACATGGCTCTTCGGATCTCCTTCGCGGCAGGAATGGGCGGAAGCCCGCGTCGTGGTCGAGCATGAATGCCACCAGAGTGAACTGCAAGAGTTCCGACAAACTTTTCGAATGGACGCAGCATAAGCACTATTCGGTGGAGATCGTGACCTGTTCACTGGTAAATACCAACAACTGGTGGCGGCGATTTATACCGAGGTAGTGAACGTGAGTCCGTGCATGGTGGCGTGCCGGCGCCATCGGCGGAAGTTCCGCCTCCCGGCTTCGCAGTCATTCGCGGCGCCCACAGCGATCATCAACCTGCCCCGGTGCCGGGCAGGACGCCCAGATGGTATTTACCACTCGCGCACAGACCGAAGCCCCAGTCTCCGCACCCGGGTGGCTGCCACCGGGACGACAGTTGGTTGGGGCTGGGCGTAACCGGGCCGGAGATCCGGTCCCCCCGCTCCTGGCCCTCGCCGAGCCGACGTCGGTCGGTCTCGCTGCTCACCGCACCGTGGGTCGGTCGCCCACATTTGGATCGAGCCCGGGGATCCACTTCGGACCGTCACATTGGTGCTAAAGGTCTCCGGACCGAGGTTTACGGAATTCGATCGGGAACCTCGGGGTCGAGTTCGAGGCGTGTGGTTAAGGTGCATGTTCCTGTCGATGACCTGTTCGCTGTGGCGGCACGTCAGCGAGAGCCGAAGCGACGAGTAGAGCTCACTGAGCTCCTCCAGTCTGGCGGTGCCAAAGGCCCTCGCAACATCGCCCAGCTCGTCGCCGCACATCTCAGGTTCTTCTCGATTCAGATCCCTCTGCCTCGGCGCAGCTGTGAGCGCCGTCTCGCCCGCTCACGTCTGCCGTAACGGCCGCGTTGTACGGCTCCCGCAACTCGGTCGGATCCCAGCCGGCATCCATCTTCTTCATCACGGTCTCAGCCGCCGCCACGCCCGACTCGCAACCGATCGATGTGCTCGACCAGATCGTCTGCGAGTCATCAGCTTCGACAGGCGCAGTGATCGTCATGGTCCGATGCATCGGACCCACCGGTTGAGCTGCGTGACGATATCCCCACGAAGATAGATCCGCGGCGGCTGCGCCAACGCAGTCGCAGAGCCAGGCACCAGTCTGCGTTGGACCAGTAGTAGATCGTCGCCCCGTGCCGCGCCGCGCCCTCCATCTTCCGAGCGCAGATCTTGCACCTGATCCCCCGCGGAACTTGTGGACGCGCTCGTTCGACGTCGTCCGCCGCTCGACTGACGACCGTCCAGACCGTCCACCCGACCTCCGCTTGCGCTTCTCGAGCTGAGCCGCGGTGAACGTCTCGACCGAGACGACCGCAGGGCGCGCCGCTTGCCTCGATCGAACGATCTTCGCCTGCGGCGACCGCCGGACCTTCACGAAGTCCGACCACGAGGTCGACCAGACCAGGTCCGCCGAACGCCGGCGAGTTAATGGGTTCGCCTGGCGGGCCGCCGGGGCTGAGGATGAGTGCGATGACTACTACTTCTCCCCGAGCGGTTCGCTTCGTCGAGATGACCAGTACCGCGCTGAGGGCGTTGCTGGCCGACGACCGTCCCGCAGCACAGACAGAGCTCGGCTTCCCACTCGGCGACGAGTTCCTCACTGACCGGGCCAAGTGGCTCTGGCAGTACCGCCTCGATCAGCTGACCCGGGATCCAACCACCTTCGGGTGGCTCGTCAAGCTCGTCGTGGCCGACGAGACCGTGGTCGGCTACGCCGGCTTCCACGGTCCACCCGACGAGGCCGGCATGGTCGAGATCGGCTACACAGTCGACCCGCCGTACCGGCGACAGGGTTTCGCCAAGGCGATCGTGACCGCGCTCCTTGAACGAGCGGCGGCCGAACCCGCAGTACGGACCGTGCGCGCCACGATCAGCCCCACCAACCAGGCATCGCTGGCCACCATCGCAGGCTTCGGCTTCGTCGAGAACGGCGAACAGTGGGATGAGGAGGACGGCCTGGAACTCATCTTCGAACGCCCCAGCCGCTGACACGAACGTGGCTCGGCCGCGTGTCACGTCGGGTGCCAGGGTCGGCGTAGCAATTCAAGCCGCGGCCCAATCTTCGCCCCAGAGCACACCGGCTCAGTGAAGGTATCCCCTACCAGCGTGAAGACCGCATCGATGCCATCATCAGGCTAACCGCTCGCGCCGACGCACAGGTCAGAGCTCCGGACCAGCGACGTCCTCGGCCGGCCGGGCTCTGTGATGTCGTGGTACGGCGCGTCTCCGCAGGCATGACGCTGACCAGTTGGTCGGGAGGTGCGCCCAGCGAGTCGCAGCCGCCTTGCTGCGCGGATCTCCGATTCATAAGGGCGCTGATACACGCAGAGCACTCGCCAGTCCGACGAGGTGCGTGCACCTGCCGAACCATCGGTTCCGCGCGCCATGATGCCGCGTCGCAGTCACTCGCCGTTCTTCTTGGATCGAAGGATGATGGTGGTGTCAGCCGGTGCGCGGGTACCGCCGGCGGGCTGCTGAGTGACGACGACCCAATTGCGATCGTTGATCAGCAAGCGTCCTTTCCCCGTCGATCACCTCGATCAGATCGTCCGATGCCGGGGTCCACGCTCCATCGATGTACAACCCGTGACTGTCCACAGCGTCCCTTCGGTCGTCGCCACGCCGGACACTAAGTGGACGAATTTGCACGTCAACGGATCAAAATCATCCGTGTACTGCCGCAAACCGGAGGAAATCGATCGCAGCCGGACCGCACCGAACAGATCAACCCACCGTCCCCACACCACCGGCCATCCAATTGCTGAGGAGCTTGCGGACCGTCGGTTGTTGAGTCCGGGGGAACCCTTCGAGCACTGTTCATGCGCATCGCACACGTGTGGTCAGTACACGCGATCGGTCACTCAGCGCAACCTGCGGTCGCCAATTATCGACCTCGGCGATTTGCCATACCTCGGTTGTCGCGCTCGAATCCATTCTCTGGAGACCGACTGGACCAGGCGGGAACGACTGCTCCGCGCGGACGGACCAGCCCGCACGGCACGGCTGGGGTCGGTACTGCGCGACCGGGCCGGGTCGGCAACGGCTCGGCGCAGGAGTTGTACTGCGCCGGTGGTCGGGCCGAGAGGTCCTGTACTGGCGAACGCCGCTGGGCGACTCGCTCGCCGCATCCGATCGCCGACGAGTGACCGCAGCTGGTCAGCGTGGTGGGCGGAGTACCGCGAACGGGTCCGTGACGGTCAGCTCGCGGGCCATGAACGTGTAGACGGTCGCTGGACGGCCGCCGCTCTGGCCGGGGCTGGCTCGCCGCTCGGTCGGGTCGATCACGTGCCGCCGTGTCAGGACGCGGGTGAGATTGGTGGCGCCGAGCTCATACCCCAGTGCGGCGCGGAACAGATCACGCAGCTCGGCAATGGTGAACTCCATGGGAGCCAGCGCGAACCCGATGCTCGTGGACGACAGTTTCGCCCGCAGCCGCCCGACCGCGGCATCGATGAAGTAGTGATGGTCGAACGCGGTCCGCGGCAGGTCGTCAACCGGATGCCAGAGCGTGTCGGACGGAAGCTCCGGCCGTACGTCGGCTGGCCGGGCCGCCGGCGAGAGGTGTGATACCGCAGGTCTCGCCGGCTTGACCGGGTCCAGCCCTTCTTTGTGGTCCCGTACGGAGGTCGAAACGGTTAGGCTCCACCTGAGGGCGCCGGGCGCAACTACCTTTCGAGGAAAGTACCGACCCCGGCTTTGCTGGACATCAAAGGGGGGATCGTATGACGGAGCCGTCCAATGCCTGGCAGCTCGACGCCATCACGTACTCCGGGGGCACGCAGGACGGACTCAGCGCCAATGTGAAGCTGTCCCACGCTGGGGAACAGGTTCACGCCGAGGGTTCTGGCACCGGGCTCATCGACGCGGTGTGCCATTCGATCTCGCATGCGACGGGCGTGGAGGCGCGGGTAGTCGCGTTCCGGGCCTACTCAGTCGGCCCGGGCAGCGAGGCTGTCGGAGAAGTCGAGCTCGAAGTGGAGCTGCCGCGCCGTAGGGTTACGGTCCGGGCGTCGTCCACCGATGTCGTCGAGGCCGCCGGGCTTGCCCTCGTCGCGGCCATCAACCAGTACAACGCAAAGCTGCCGGCACGAGGCTGAGTCCAGCAAGGTGGCCACAGCCAACGAAGTACAAGCCGTGGTCTTCGACCTGGACGGCGTCCTGGTCGATTCCGAGCCGCTCTGGGACGAGATACGGCGAGCTGTCGTCGCAGACGCCGGTCGAGCCTGGCCCACGGACGCGACCCGGGCTCTGCAGGGCATGAGTACGCCGGAATGGTCCGCATACCTGATCGATGTCATCGGCGTACCCGGCCGGCCAGAGGACGTGGCCGCGATGGTCATCGACGCCATGGTCGCCCGCTACCGCAAGAACCTGCCGCTCTTACCCGGAGCCATCGAGGCCGTGGAGCGGCTCGCGAACCGCTGGCCGTTGGGCCTGGCGTCATCGTCACCCCGGCAGCTGATCGCGACCGTGCTCGACTCCGCCGACCTGGCCAGCCGCTTCCAGGTCACGGTCTCCACCGAGGAAGTCACGGCAGGCAAACCCTCACCAGCGGTCTACAACGACGTCGTACGACGGCTGGCAGCCGACGCGTCCCGAGTCGTCGCGATCGAAGACTCCAGCAACGGCCTCCGCTCCGCATCCGCCGCAGGAGTCCGCGTCATCGCCGTCCCCAATCCGACCTACCCACCCCAGCCAGACGCCCTCGCCCTGGCAAGCACTGTCGTCGCATCCCTTGACGACCTCACCCAGGCACTCGTCGCATCACTGGTCCCTCAGACCTGAGGATCCATCACGGTGGCAGTCTCCGGTATCTAGGCGACGCTGAGGACGCTTGCCCACCACCTCAACCAAATCCATTGCCAGCAAGAGCTAACGGGCAGCCGCTCTAGCCCGCTGTCAAGTCGAGGCCGATGCCGGACGGGGCCAGAAGGGTCAGCTGGTCGTAGTCGATGGTGTAGGTGACCGCAGGCCCGAGGGTGGCCAGGATTGCGGTCTGCATGGCGGCGGTTTCGGCTGTGCAGGCGCGGTCCGTGATGGCGACCTCGCTGAAGGTCAGTTCGGTGTTGTTGCGGGTGACGGTGCCGGAGAGTTCGTTGCATCCGCTCCAGCCGATCAGGCGCCCGCCGTCGAACCTGATCCACGCCGGCTCGGCGCGATGGTGGTACTGGCGCAGATCGGCGTTGGTGATGGTGGTGACGACCTCCCACCTGCTCGCCTCCGCCGCAGTCCCAGGTGGGCGATCGACATCGAGGTCCAGGCGTGTGGATACGGTGCGTGTTGCTCCTCGGACACGGTTGCTAACCCATGCAGGCGGGAGTGATCGATACTTCCGCCACCTGCCCTCGGTGGTCATAAGCGAAGACACTCGACGCACTCGCGCCGGATGACCCTTACCGCGAACGTGTCGACGCGCTGCGAGAGCGCTGACCCGGTTGGGCGAGCAGAGCGACGGCCCGGGCGTGGCAGTCGAGGCGATGACCGCAGGTCGGCCGCGCACCCGTTACACCGCCGGCGTCACGGCTGGCGTCGTACCCAAGGTGCGACGGCTCCTGCCGGATCGGGTGTTCGATCGCATAGCTCAACACCTCGCTGCTCCGTCGAGTGAGGCTCAACGAACTGGTGCTGTCCTCGGAGGTTGCCGGATGGAGCTGGGATTCAAGTTGATTGCCGGGGCCCATGGTCCGGTCGATATCGTCGAAGGCGCTGCGGGCGGAGGAGGCCGGGTTCGACTTCGTCGAGGTGAGTGATCATTTCCACCTGGGTGAGCGAGCAGGAACATTCCGGCTTCGCGTTCTCGATCGGGAAACGATTCTGGTAAAGCCCGGAACATGACGAATAAATTCATCAAATGAATGGTCCATCCGAGGCGTCGACAGTTGATGCTTGAATTACAGCCCGACCGCGAACGCGGCATATCAAACACTTGCTTCCTTGACGGCGCATTGGAGCGGGAGGATTGTTGAAGGTTGACGCTGCATCGGGTGACGAGGCGTCTGGGGGTTGCGGTCGGTCGGCGTCGACGATGGGGGCGGGTGCGCAGTCCGTGCGTCCCGGGGCCGCTGCTGGTGGCAGGACTCCTTGCACTGTCACGGCGTGTGGATTGATCACCTCGGCATCACGGGAGGATCAATGCAGCCGAAGACGGTGGAAATCAAAATCACTCTGGCGGCCGAGGAGTCCGGCTCACAGATCGACGACGCGGTCACCCAGCTGGAGCTCACGGACGCCAAAGAGTGGACGGTGGTGTTCTGCGAGGACGTCACCCCAGCGGCGGCGACGACGGCGCTGCTCGACATCGGAGTCGTGCTGCGAGTGCGCGGAAAGTCCGAGACCACGGGTGACTCGACGATCAAACTCCGTCCCAGCCGGTGGTCCCAGCTGCATCCGGACTACTTCGAGGACCGGGAACGCGAGCCCGAGCGTGAGGAACTGAAGATCGAGGCGGACTGGTCAGGTCCCAAGCGATCGCTCGCAACGTCGATGACCGTGAAGTGGTCCGACGCCCGACTGTCGGCTGCCCAAGCCGGTCAGCTTCCGGCCACCCGGCTGTTCAGCGACGAGCAACTGAAGTTCCTCGGCGCGTGCAGCCCGGGCAGGGTCAACCTCGCAGCGGTCAGCCTGCTTCCACCGGTCGCCGCCACCCGCTGGGACGAGTTCAAGGTCACGGGGGTGAGCAGTGAGGTGCGCGCCGAACGCTGGCGCGTCGACGGCGAGCTCGACTTCCTCGAACTGTCGATCGTTGCACCGCCGGCCGAGGCGGTCACCGAACAGGAAGCGCTGAACGCATTCGTGACCGACCTCGCGCTGCCCGTGGACAAAAGCCCGTTGAACAAGACTCAAAGGGTTCTGGATTATCTGATCGCCAAGTCGCTTCGCGGGCAGTGAGAGACCGACCATGACCGGACCTGTCGTCGACATTCACTGCCACAATTTCAACGCTGACGATCTGCCGGTGCGAGGCTTCGTCCAACATGTGGCATTGCACGACTCGCTGTTGAGTCCGGCCGTCGCCGGTCTGCTCGATCTGATCGTCCAGAAAGGTGCGCCCGGGTACGACGAGGAGAAGGCTCGGCTCGACGCGCTGCTGGGGATGAGCACCTTCGGCGACCGCCTCGAAGGTGTCTTGCCGGCGCCACGCATGGTCGATCCGCTCGCGCAACTCGAACTCGAGGTCGACACGGAGCTACGAGAGCTCGAGGCCAGCGGCCTCGACCTGGGCCACTACATCTCGGCGGACCCGCTGGGCCGGAGCAGGATCGGCGAGGAAGCCATCGCTGCGGGTGAGCCGGTCTACGTCCCGTTGGACCCCGTCGATCAGATCGTCGCCTAGTACCAGTCGAGAGCAGGTGCGGTTGACCATGCGGACCTTCGCCCGAGAGTCCCGGGTATCCCAACAGAACCCACCGACGTCGGAGTCAGCACGAGAATCGGCAGACCATTGGCAATCCCCCGCAAGCTCGATCCTCGATTTGCAGCGCAAGATCGGCAATCAGAGCGTGGGGCGCCTACTGCAAGCAGACGTCGGAGTTCCCGGGACGGCTGGTCTCGCGGTGGGCCGCGTGGACGATCCGAGCGAAGTGGATGCGGATCGCCGGACGGAGCAGATCCTCGGCACCGAGCCGCTCGGCGACGGCAAGCAGTCGGCGACTCTGACGGGTCCGACGCCGTCCGGTGGATCGACCGCTGCGACAGGTGCGCCGCTACCGGCCTCGACACGCGCGTTCTTCGAGCCGAGGCTGGGCGCAGGGCTCGGGCAAGTCCGCATCCACAGTGGTCCGCGGAGCGCCGAGTCGGCGGCACGGCTCGGTGCGCGCGCGTACACCGTCGGCAACAACATCGTCTTCGGGCGTGGGGAGTACGCGCCTGGTGCCGCCGGTCAGCGGCTGCTCGCGCATGAGCTTGTGCACGTGGCGCAGCAACAAAGGCAGCCCGGCGCGCCCATCCGCCGACAAGTCACACCCGCCGGCGCACCGGTGCAGACCTTCGCCGACACGCTCGACTACGACCGCATCGCGAAAGACGTGCGGAAGGGCGTCGAGGGCTGGGGCACGGACGAAGAAGGCGTGTATCGCGCCCTGCAACGCGTCGGTCGTGATCCGGAAGCGGTCAAACGCCTTCAGGAGAAGTACCGGCAGAGGTACAAGGCCGAGCTCGTCGCCGACATCCGCGACGACTTCAGCGGCAGCGAGCTCGAGTACGCGCTCCAGCTGATCAACCTCGGCGACCCCACCAGCGACCAGGCGATCCTGGCCGGGCCGCCGACGACCGATGCAGAGCTGCTCAGCGCCGCCCAACGCCTCCGCAAAGCGGTGGAACCTGACGGCACCGACGAGGAGGCCGTGTACGCCGTACTCCTCCCGTTCGGCCGCCAGCTCCAGCTGCTCAACAAGCTCAAGCGCCAGTACGCCAAGGTCTACAACGAGGGACTGGCGGACCGGATTCGCTCGGAGATGAGCGGGTCGGAACAGGACTACGCCCTCTGGTTGCTCGGCGAGCAACCGATCGAGCGCAACGACAAGGGCGCCGAGGCCAAGGCCCGGGACGTGCTGGCGTACATCAAAGCCGAGGCCGCCGCCCGCGCCAAGACCCCGGGCAGCATCGACACGTCATCGAAGTTCTACCAGCGACTGTCGACGAAGTACCTCGTGGACTACTTCGCCTCCCCCACCGCGGCCCGCGGCAAGGAAGCCGCCGAGGAGCGGATCGGCGCCGCGCTCGAGGGAGCGACCGCGGTCGTCGGCGGCCGCCAGAGGCTGGTGGTGCGGGTCAAGGGCGGCGCGTGGCGTCTGCCTACGAGCGAATGGGAGGTCAAGGCGATCACCTGGCTGAACGGACAGCAACTGCCGTCCCAGCTCGGCCGGCTCAAGGCGCTGCCGATGTTCGCCAATATCCTTGCCCTGCCGACGAAGCTCGGTGCCGCGACCGACATCCTCGGCAAGGAGAACACCGACAAGCTCGGCTACCTCGACATACCGTTCCTGATCGGCGCCGCCAACACCGAGATCGCCGACTTCGACGCCGACGTCCTCGGTGGCGGCAAGAACATCTCCCAGCTGATGCACTGGGCCACCGGGGTCAAGTATGCCGCTCAGAACCAGCTCGGACTGCGCGAGCTCTTCCTGGCCTACGAGCTGTGGCACCTCGAAGGTTTCGAGGTGTTCGGGCAGGACGCGATCAACGACATGATCGCCGAGAACCAGGGCCGAATGCTCGGTGCGGAGCTGCTCAAGGGCAGCGCCGGCGCACTCAAGCAGGCATCCGACCTCGAGCCGTTCCTCAACACCTCGTTCCGCGAGTCCCGCGCCTGGGTCGGGGCCCTGTTGCGGTACCGGCGCGACCAGCTCGACCGGTGGATCACCGCCAAGCAGCAGCAGCCCGCCAACTTCCACTACATGAACAAGGTCGACATCTGGCACTCCCTCACCGTCTACCAGCAGCTGGCCGACGGCGCGAGCATCGAGGACCTGAAGGCCTCCTCGATCGTGAACGCCGCGATCGAGATCTACACGTTGCTGTACGAGGCCGACGAATGGGAGAAGGCGAACGGCCCGATCGTCTTGACCCAGCTGGAGAAGGCGCTGATCCAGGGCAAGCTCGACACGATCCTCGCGATCATGGCGAAGGCGGAGGAGGGGAAGGCGTCGACCGGGGATCTGCTGAAGGCGAAGTCGCACATCGACGACCTCAAGTAGGAGGGCGGTAGGCGGCCAGCGAGCGGAGGGTACGGACAAGGAGGCCGAGGGTCAGCTGTTCGGTGGCGTGATCGAGTCCGAGGCGGTTGGCATGGAGGTGGACGAGGCTGGGAGCCAAGTCCTCGGGTGACTGCAGTCCGATGCCGTCGGTCCAGTAGGACCGCAGGGCTTCGACGAGGGGTTCCAGCGCGGCCCGGCGGCGGGCCAGCACCACCTCGATGGTGTCGCCGGCCTCGTCCCAGCCGGCCTTGTCCCAGGCGCCTTGTAGTAGAGCCCTCATCTGGTCCTTGCGTTCGCGGAACCTTGGGCCGGCCGAGGTCTCCCGACCGGCAAGTGCGCCGGCCCATCGTGCTCGCTCGGCGTCGTCCTGGCCGGCCAGCGATGCCAGCAAGTCGGCGATGCTGACAAGCCCGACCTCGTCGCGACTCAGCTGTCTGGTCGCTCGCAACAGGTCGCGGACGGCCGAGCTGTCACAACAGGCGATCGCCTCGCAGACGGCGGTTGTCTCCGGGCCGCCGTAGCGTGCGATCTCGCGTTCGTAGGTGCTGAGCTCGAGACGGGTCCGGGCTCCGGATCCGATGGCATACGCCGCCCATCGGGTCACCTCGGGCAGGACGCGTTCGACGAGTACGGCGGGGTCTCCGTGGAGACGCAGGCGCAGTTGGCGGTCGGGGTCGGAGTACCGGACGAAGAACCAGCCGTCGGCGTCGCCGCGCTCGACAACCCCGTCGGCCAGGTCTCCGAGGGAACCGATCAGGAGCTCGTCCTCTGTCCGTTGGGGGCCGTCGAGCGCGAGGTAGAGCCAGTCGGACCCCGGCGGGCGCAGGCGGTGCGAGTCCTGCTGTCTCGGCAAGGTTCGAGCCTTCGTACGCGTGACAGGACGCGAGCGCACAAGGGGTACGACGAACTCCGTCATCAGCAGGCCGCGCGGACCGGGGAGCCAGCCGTCGTCGGGTCCGGGCAGCGCTTCTTGAACGGTCAGCGAATGCGGACCCATCGCCGCGCGCAGCTGGACCTGGTGCGAGCAGTCGTCCAGGTCCAGCAGCAGACGGTTGTCGCCGCTGGCCAGATAGACCAGTCGCGGGACCCGCCACTCCGCCCGCCACGCCTCGAACCGCTCGGCATCACGATGGCTCAGCCGCCACTGCGCCGGCGACAGCACCACCCGGCCGTGGCGGACGCGCGGCAGGAACGGCATCCCACTCATCGCGCCCCAGTCGAAGTCCGAGAGGTACGTCGTACCGTCCGTCGTCAGCTCCAGCAACGCCCGACACACCGGCGGCGCTGCAGCTGGATTGAGCATGTGTCCCGCGGTGAGGACGAGGGGACGATCCACGGCGTCCCACCACACTCGGAACCGGCCGTCCACCAGTCCCACGGACAACTCGTCCACCTGCACGACCCGATCGGGCGGAAGCGTCGGCGCGACGCCGACCGGTAGCTCGTACTCCCTCACCATCGGACGTACGGCGACGTTCGCCGTCCGAGCCCGCAAGGGCCGATACACCATCTCAGCCACCACCTCGTCGCCACTGCGTACCGCGGCCTCCTGGGCAGCCACCTCGTCCAGCAACTCGCGCGCCTCCGCTCCGAGCAGGTCTGCGAACCGACCGAGCCCCCGCCCGGCCTCCTGCGCACCAAGATTCGGACCCACCACCAACAGGTAGTCACCCTGGTCAATCGCCGCGCGGTTGCTGGCAGCAACAAAAACACTCAGCTCGACCGACACCGGTAGGCGTTCGGCATCCACAACCCCACCCGACAGCCGCTCGATCAACTCCTCATCAAGCACCACCTCACGGCTGCCATCACGAATCGCCGCAGCTGCCAGCTCTCGCAGCACTTCCACCCGCCCACCCGATCCCCCAGACTCTCCGTCCCCACGGTGAGCCGACGGCAGCCCGAGCCCGAACCGCGGATCAAGCAGCTCCAGCAGCCGCACCCGGCCGTCAGCCCCGTACCGCCGACGAAACGCTGCCCGGTAACCGGCCAGCGGCGTCCACCCAGGGTTCGGATGCAGGCGGAACAGCAGGTCGGCCGCGCGGCAGACGTCGTCGGCGACCGCCATGCCCACCCCGGTCCGGGACAGCGGTAGGCCCGTATCCACTTGTAGGTCAGCCCCACGATCCTGGATCGCCGCCAGGACCGCCCTGGCGTCACCAAGTGCTGCCGTGGCGGTCGTGCCGTCGGCGAGGTCGACCCGACGACAGGCCGCGCCCACCTCGATCAATTGCTTCACCTCAGCCGCCTGGGTCGCATTGAGGTCGCTCACAACCCGCTCCAACGGGTCGCCGATCAGGGAGGGGCGCAACGCCGGGAGCAAGAACTGCTGCTCGGACACTTCACTCAGGAGGCGGTCTACCTTCGCGGGTGTCGCAGCTGGGCGTTCGGCGAGGAGGTGCCGACATAACTCATCGGTGGACAGGCCCTTGCCGCGAGCGAGTGCCAGTACCCGGCGGACCACCGGGGTCGCGCGCACTGACACGTCCGGTCCAGAGCGGACTCCGCCGGTGCCTGGGTCGGCCAGGTAGATCCTGCCCGCGTGCTCGAACGCGCACGTGTTGGCGTACACGCGCAGGCCCGGGCCTCGGCCCAACTCCTCAATCGCCTCCGACAACCACTGCATGTCCGGGCGAGTGCGCGTGGGCCGACGTACCGGATCGACCTCGAGGTCCGTGCGCTCGGCCCAGCTGGCCAGGCCCAGCGCAGCGAAGGCGCCGAACGGGGTGGGGCGGGTAGCGGCCCGGATCAGGTAACGCTGCAGAGCGGCCAGGGCGGTTGGCGGGGCCTTGGCGGGCGACGGGGCCGACGCCAGTGCGGCGGTCAGGTCTGGAGAGGCGACTGCTAGCGCGAACTCCACTTCGCTGTCGGCCAGCCAACGTTCGGCGTCGAAGTCAGTGCCGAGGTCGGCGAAGGTCGTGGCTGGTAGCAGCGGTGCACGGACGACGAGGCCGCTGAGCACCCGGTAGTTGCTCATGACAGGAGGAACATTCGGTCCCAGGCGTTCTCGCCCGGCAGGTCGAGCAACGCGAGCGCGATCCCGGGCGCGCCGTCCAGCAGTCCCGGATGATCCACGAGTACGCCGCCGGGCTCGATCCCGCGCACGCCGAGCAACGAGTCCGGGTCGTAGGTCGCAGCGATGTCGGCGGCCAACGTCTCGACGGTGCCGTCGAGCGCGGGATCGGAGAGGTCGACGGCGAAACGACGCAGTACCTGAAGCAGTCCAGCGCTTCCGTGGCAGAACGTTGGCGTCTCCAACCACCACTGCTCCGGACGCCGCCGCGCGATCCCACGGATCGTGTCGGCCGCAAGCTCACGCCAATCGCTCCGCCCCAGCGCAGTCCCCGCCAGCCAAAGACTCCGCGAGACCCCAACCGCCCCGTAACACCACGCCGCCCGACCAGGCTGCTCGCCACCCACCTCCAGCTCCGCGGGGTCCAGGGCGACGGCGTCAGGCCAGTCGGGTGTGCCGACTGACGAGGTTTGATGGGCGACCAGCCAGTCAGCGGTCAGTTCGATGGCTTGGCTGGTTTGGGGGATCTCTACGCCGGCCAGGAATGCGAGTGACAGGAGCGCCAGTGGGCCCGGAGCGCCGTGGGCCAGGCCGCAGTTGTGGTGGCCGTTCGGGAATGTCGTCCGTAGTGTCCCGGCCGTCAGCTCGAAGGGGGTGTGCCAGCGCCGAGGGTGGTTGTCATCTGCCAGCAGCCGAGCCAGGCCGGACAGGGCCTGGATCAAGGGCTGATCGTCGCCTCCCTGTGCGTGCCGGGCAAGCAGGTAGACGCCCACGCCTGTCAGCCCGGAGACGAGATCGTGCTCGCCGGCTGCGCATCCGTCCGCAGCGGCCAACCGGTCGGCGGCTTCCTCGACGTACGGCGCCAGCGTGACGTCAACCGTCTTCAGCAAGCGCCCGTACCGCGGTCGACCCGCCGCGAGTTGGACCGCCGCGAACCCGAGCCCAGCCAGACCCGAGAACAGCGACAGGTCATAGGGATCGGCCGCCGCCGAAGCCACCGCGAGGTGCTGGTGTCCCCTTCGGTCCCAGCCCTGGTCAGGGAACCGGCGGTCGAACTCTGCGCAGAGCAACGCGGTCCCGGCCGACCCGTGCGCCAGGCTCGCCGGTCGCCATGGCAGCAGGGCGGCGTACTGCGACTGCCTCGCCGACGCCTCGATCGCGTCGGCCAGTACCGCCGGATCAGTGACCCTGATGGCGATGTTTTCGGCAACCTCTGCCGCGATCACGGCTCGTGGCAATTCGATCGGCACGTGAAGCAGTGCGTGTTCGCGAAGGTCTGGCAGACACCACACGTCTCCTGGCAGGTGGCACCACAGGTCTCGGGGCACGTCGCACGACAGGTGTCGGGGCACGTCGCACGACAGGTATTGGGGCAGGTTGCGTGACAGGTGTTGGGACACGTGGCCGGGCAGGTTGCGTGGCACGTGTTCGGGCACGTCGCGTTCTGGGTGTTGCAGGTCTCGTTGGGGATGTCGCGGCCGGTCGGCAGGTACAGAACAATGTCCTGCGGACCGCCGAGCTCGCCGAAGGCCAGGTCGAGATCGAACTCGTCGAACTCGGCGGCGAGCTCTTCACCCGCGGTCATCGTCGCCGTCCTGCATTGCCCCGTCCTCCAGGCCGGCCACCCGCGCGGACAGCGCCTCGGTCGCGGCCCGCAGCTCGTTGACCGCACCCACGAGTACGCCGGCCAGCCCGGAGTAGTCCACCGCCATCAGCCCGTCCGGTCCCATCGGTACGACGAGCTCCGGGAACGACGAGGCGACGTCCTGCGCGACGATCCCCGCGTGCCGAGTCTCGTCGCCGGTCCCGGCCCGGACGAAGTTCACCGCGCGGACGTCGGCCAGCCGGTCGAGTACGCCGACGTACTCCCGGACGTCCGACTTGACCCGCAGATCGGACGGGTTGCAGAACACGGTCGCGCAAATGGTGCCGGCGGCATCGATCGCGAACTGAGGATTGGGTTTGTTCACGCCCACCCGGCCCTGGACGAAGACATTGTGAGAGACCATGAGATCCGATCCGAGCTGGGCATCATCGCTCACCGAGAGCTTCGTCAGCTGGGCGTCACCACTCGCGCTGAGCGTGGTCACCTCGGCCGCACCGTTGACGGTCAGCGCGGTCACCGTCGCACTCAGACCCCGAAGCTCTCCAGCCGCGGTGAGGTGACCGTCCAGCGCCAGATTTCCAGCCACCGCAAGGTCGCCGCCCGCAGTCAGGTTCGCTCCCACGGACAGGTCGCTGTCGAGCTGGACCCCGGCGGCCACCGTCAGGCCCGCGGCGAGCGACGTCGACCCACTGACGCGAAGGCCCGCCGCGAGATCGACTTCGCCAGTGCCCAGGACCGAGAAAGCCCGCCGGCCGGGCCCGGTCGGCGCGAGGACGTTGAGGTCCGCCCCGCCATCGGTGCGGGCGGCGAGCTCAGCAGTAGGCACCTGGGTCACTGCCGATCCCGTCGCGTCGAGGCTGGGCAGGCGGAGCTCGACACGACTCGCGGGAACCGAGACGAACCGACGCGCCCCGGGCTGGAGACCATCGACGACTCCCCCGGCGCCCAAACTGACCGCTGCAAGCACGAGTTGCAGACCGTCGTCCACGAACGTTGCTGAGTCCACGAGCCGCAACCACGGCGCCTGGTGCAGCACCAAGAGTCCGGTGGTCGACTCCTCGACCTCCCGCCAGGTGATCGTGAACAGCAGGTCGCCGGCCAGATCGGTGGTCTCGAAGGTGACCCCGGTCGACGCGACCTGCACGGTCGGGATGTTCTGTACGCCGGTCGGGCCCACGAACGGATCGACGATCGCGAAGCCGCCCTCGGCCAGTACGACGATGTGCCCGTCCAGATCGACCGCGACGCCAGGGGCCAGCGTGATCCCGGTCGACCCCATGGTCGCGGACACCTGCAGCCCGCCGGCCACGCCGTACCCGTACAGGGCGGCGTTCCGCGCCGCGTCCGCGGCCAGCAGATATCCCTCGACATCGGTCCGCGACTCCGCGCGCGACGTCATCCCTGACCGCGGTGTCGGATTCGGGCCACTGACGTTCCAGTACTGCGTCCGCACCAGGCCGGTGATACCCATCGATCTCTCCTCTCGCGCCTACCGAACCCTCAGTACCCGCTCGTCCTGCTCGGTCTCTTCCGGTACGTCGGCCAGCTCCTGGAGCACCTGGATCGCCCCGCTGATCCGCAGCAACGTCTCCCGCAACGCCGACTCCTGCTGAAGCAGCTCCCGCAACTGCCCCTCACCCAGCGCATACTCCCGCCGCAGCTCTCCCAACCGCGCCTGCAACCGCTCATCACTCATCGCCATCACTCCGTCGACTCGTTGCCGGCAGCAACCGGCTGGCCAAACAGCTCCTGCTCGAGCTCCGCGCCGTACAGCTCCGGGTGCAGGAAGGGAGCGTCCTGGGTCCCCGGTTTCGGCGTCTCGGGGACGATCCGGTGGGCGTTGGCCCAGGGGTCCTGTCGTACGCCGGTGACCAGCCAGTGCACCGTGACTCGGCCAGGATCCGACCGGACCTGCCACCGGTGGCCCGAGACCTCCCCGACCACCGTGACGTGGGGCTTTTCCCTGCCCACCGGGGTCAGCGTGCAGGTGACGTCGCGGTTCAGGGCCTCGAAGTACGGCGGCAGTTCGATCCAACCGAAGCCGCCGAGGTCGGTGACGAGCTTGCCGGCGTAGATGTTCAGCATCTCCGGCGACTCGACGAAGGAGTGCGACAGGTACTTGCCGGCCGGATCGACCGGATGGTCGATGGTGAATCCGCCGCCGGACTTCGACAGCGTGCCGTTGACCCTGACATCGCCTTCGAACTGCCCGGCCCAGAGCTGGCCGGTCGAGCGGATGCCGATGTCACCGCTGGCCTCCACACCCACACCCCGGAACAAGACCGGCGTGGGGAAGGGCCCAGGGCCCCCACCCGGCCGGCTGATCCGGCCGGCGGCACGAATCGCGGTGAAACCGTCGACGTGCAGCCGGGCCGCCGTTGCGGCGGCGCCGATGCCGATACCGACGCCGGCACCGGCTGTGTCCATGACGATGCCCCAGCCCGCGCCGTTCGCACCGTAGAAGCCGACGTGCGTGTCGTCGAGCATGCCCACGAAGCCCCGGTCGGCGTCCTGGTGAAACCAGATCCCGGCGGAGAAGATCCCGTTCGACCGCACCCGCATTCGGCGGAACACATCCAGGCCGACGCCGTCGGAGCTTGCTGCCGCGACCGCCCCGGGCCGGACCTTGAGGACATCCTCGTGCGACCACAGGCGGGCTTCGCCGGCCTTGGCGTACCAGACCCAGCGCTGACCGCTCTCGGGGTTCTCGACGAACGAGCTCATCTCGCGGTCGGAGAACGAGTACCCGCCGCCGGGACCACCGCTGTGTACTTCGGTCCCCTCGATATGCACGTCCCGCGCCGATGCCGCGTCCCCGAGCCCAACGGCGAGCCTGCCGGTCCGAACCGGTCCGCCGACCGACAGGGTGCTGCCGACCGTCGCAGCGCCGCCGACCGTCAGCGACGGGGCCGTCAGCGCGCCGGAGAGCCGAGCGTCGCCAGAGCCGGCCGACACCCGTAACGCAGGTATTGCACCGCCGAGCAGCTCTAGTAGGACATCGCCGTTCGGCTCTGCGCCGAGTGTCGCGACCGGGGCTTGGCCGACCGATCCGGCTGTAGAGTGCGGTGCTCGGAGCTCGACACGTCCTGTCGGGGAAGCTGTGAGTCGTCGGAGTCCCGGGGCCAGGCTGGTGATCAGGCCGGCGGCGCTCAGTTCCAGGCCGGCCAGGACTACGTGCTCGCCGGTGTCTGGGAACGTGTTTGCCGGCAGGAGACGCAGCCACGGGGCGTGGAGCAGGGTCGGCGAGTTCCCGCTGTCCCGTTGCACCTCGCGCCACGTCAGCGTCAGCACACAGGACCCAGCCGATCCAGCAGTTGGAAGAACCACGCCGGCCGGGCCGACAGCGACTGTCTCGACGTCGAGGACTGCTGTCGGGTCCACCGCTGGGTCTGTCACCGCGACACCCGCCGCGGACAGCACGATCGTCCGGCCGGACGCGTCGAACGCCACCCCCGCCGACACCGTTACCTCGCCGGCACCAACCGTCGCGGACACCTCGAGCCCTTGCGCGACGCCCCACGTGTGCAAGGCCGAAGCACGTGCGTCCGTCATCGGCAGCAGGTACTCCTCGAGATCGATCAGGCTCTCGCCATGCCCGGTCGCCCCTGCCCGCACCGTGTGCGTCGGGAGGTTCCAGTACTGCGTCCGCCGTACCAGGCCCTCAACCACCGGACCGCTCCTCGCCGGTCGCTGCCATCTGCTGCCTCCTGAGTCGATGCGTGCGGTCAGAGAATCGAGGTGTTCAGGGTCCAGAGCGTGTGGGCGGGCTTCTGCTCCTCGACGATCGAGCTGATGTTGCCGACCGCCTGGTCGAGCACTCGTTTGCGCTCGGCGGGGTCGTCCGGCAGCCGGGACGTGGTGAAGTGGATCGACACGTCGAACTCGAACGGCCGGACCCGGCCCCAGAACGGTTCGAGCCCGGAGGTCTCCGGCTGCCCGGGGTCGCTGACCACCAGCCGGTCGCCGACCGCGGTCATCCCGGTGGGGTACACGAACTCGCCCGGTGCGGTGATCCGAGTCGAGGTCGCCGGATTCGCGGTCAGGTCCACCGTCAGGATCGCGGCGGGCTCGGCAACCGGGCAGATGAACGGATCGGTCGCCGACGGCGCGAAGGGTTTGAGCCCCACGTCCAGCACGTACAGGCGCCCGTCCCGGGTGCGCGCCAGTGCCGCCGGCGCGACCAACGGATTGTCCGGCGGCAGCAGGACCGTCTCCCGCCACGGCGTGTTCCTTCGATCCACTCGCAGCAGATTTCCTGGCATACCCGCCGCATCGGTCGGCTCCTGGTCCCCGCCGTCTCCGAGCAACAGCGTTCCGTCCGCCTCGATCACCATCGACAACGGCTCGACAGCCTTGGTCAGCCTGGTGCGAGTAACCGTCGGCGGGCTGGTCGGCCGCACGGTGACCACCGTCGGTCCGGGCGCCTGTGGCGGCCGTCCGCCCCGATCGAGCGCAAGCAGGTCGCCGGTCGCCGGATCCACGGCCAGCGCGACCATCCAGATCGCCGTACCGGCCACCGCCAGGTTCGCCACCTGTATCGCAGCAACCCCGCGGAAGGGCGCCGGTATGCCGAACAATCGGCCGGTGCGGGTCAACACATAAAGCGTCTCGGGTACTGCGCCCCGCGCCGGAGCCAGCGCGACCGAGACCACGTCCTTCAGGTTCGCGGTATCCGGGGCGAGCGGCGCCGGCCGCGGCGGCACACCCGACAGCTCGTAGCGGCCGGCGGGGTCCAGGTGCCATACCCGGCTTGGCAGTTTCACCAGCACCTGCGCCGTATCAGGCAGGCCGATGTCGCCGACGAAGAGACTCCCGTCAGTCCCCGCTGCGACGCACCATGGCCTGGTGAGTCCCTCAGAACGCACGACACCCGCGATCACCACGGGCCCCTGGGAGACGAGCGCGGTGACCGTGGACAACGCACCGGTCCGAGGTACGACGCTCAACAGCCGCGCACCGTCATCGACGCTCACCCGAGGTCGCGCTTGTCCGACCGCATAGAGCTCGAGGTACTGGTTCAAACCTGTCTTGCGTCCGCGCAGCCGGTAGATCTGCGCGATCTCCGCAGTCACCTTGCGGCGCTGGTACTCCTCCCACAACGGGACGCCCTGCAGGGTCGGGAACTCCAGCGCCACCCACGACGCCAGCCAGGGCAGGAACTCGGGCGGCGTCGTCCAAGGGTCGAAGAGCCGGTGCAGGTCGGCGATCTCGTCGCTCAGCGCGGGATGGACATGTGTCTTGGACGGGTCCTTCGGATCTACGTGCTCCAGCAGGATGTCGTCAGGCATCCCGGTCGCGATCTTCTCGAAGATCCGCAAGGCCGAGCCGAGGCGGAGGCCGTGCTCCGACTCGTCGACCAGCGGGTCGTCCCGCCACAGCACCGGCGGCAGGTACGCAAGGTAGCTCGACTCTGACATGTCAGACCTGAACCGGAGTGGTCTTGACCAGCTGTGCAGAGTCGGCGGCCGCACAGACCAGCTCGTAGTCGGCCAGCCGTACCGATGCCCCGAACGGCGACAACGCGAACGGCCGCTCGACGTCACCCTTGTACGTCCCGCCCGGACCGAGCGGCGGGAAGTGGTAGGCGGGCGTGTCGGGTTTCACCTGCAGCACGCTGATGTACCCGAGGTCCTCGGTCGGCATCAGCGCGCGGAAGACGTCGGACGTGAAGACCGGACCCCCGACGGTCCAGCCCTTGCCGTCGGGCCCGCCGCGGGTGGGGTGGAGGAACCTCTGGATCTTGGCCCGGGTCTCTGCCTCGATCGTGGCTCGGTCGGCGCCCGCGTTCAGCGCCTCCTGCCACACCATGATCTCCACGTTCACGATCACGGGCAGGTACCGCGGCGCCACCACTTCGAGCCGTGCGGTCAGGTCCCGGCGAGCGTCGAGGTACCCCTGGACGAGCCGGATCTGGTCCTGCGTCGGCTCCGGCCGCGGTACGTCGATGTCCCGGTCGGGAGCGATGATCAGGTTGACCGTGCCAGGCGCCCGGACCAGTCCACCGAACGTCCACGGGTCGCCGGCACTCCACGGGGGCGGCTGTCCGGGCGCGTCATCGGTGTGGGTCCGCGGCGGCAAGCACTTGCTGACCCGCAGATCGATGCTGGCCTCCCGCGCGAGGAACTCGTAGTCGTCGACGGTCACGGCGCGGTACCGGATCCGCAACTCCTCCGGCGCGCGCCGCATCGTCTCCTCGATCGGTTCCTCGTCGCTCCCGTCGCGGGCCGGACCGAGGTTGGTGACCGATCCGATGCCGCTCACCGGGACCCCAGTGGGTGCGGTACCGAAGACGGTGACCTGACTCGGTCCGACGTTCCCGCCGGCCCCGGAGGCGACGTACCGGTAGCGCAGGGCCCGGATCTTGCTGCCCCGAGGTGGAACCGAGCCACTGCCCTTGCCGGACCGCTCGTCGAAGTTGCCGAACCGCACCTCGCCGGCGACCGGGTCGATC
Organism: Kribbella sp. NPDC049227; assembly: GCF_043197265.1. Classification (NCBI taxonomy): domain Bacteria; kingdom Bacillati; phylum Actinomycetota; class Actinomycetes; order Propionibacteriales; family Kribbellaceae; genus Kribbella; species Kribbella sp. NPDC049227. The sequence goes on from NZ_JBICST010000006.1 coordinate 689,190, forward strand.
CGGTAGACCTCGCCCGCCCCGGTCGGGAACTCGTCGACCAGCTTCCAGTCCTTCCAGTTCGCCGGGTCGGCCGCCGACGCGACTTGCACCACGAGGTCGGCGTACGGCGCGGTCAGGCCCGGCCGGCGGTACAGCGGACGGTTGCGTAAGGCAACGACCTGGAACATCTGGCCGGTGCTCTCCCCGAGGTCCTCCGCCGCGCGGACAGAGAGCGCGGTCCGGGCCGGGACGGCGTTGAACAGCAGCCGGTCGATCCCGATCGCCAGAGCCGGCGGCGGATCGCCGCCCGCCGACGGGGTTGCGGCCGGCACGTCGATCAGTACGCCGACCCAGAACAACGGATCGGTGACCTTGTCCGCGTCGGCTTCCGGCGTCACGGTCTCCCATGACTGGGCCGGATCATCGCCCGCGGCCCGCTGCGCCGTCCAGTCGGCCGGAACCGTGAGCCGCACCGCGCCGTCGTGCTGGAGGCCCTCGGTCCCGTCGCCGGCCGCCGTCACCGGCGGCCACAGCAACGGTTCGACCTCGCCCTTGGAGTAGGTGAACCGCAGTGTCGCCGCCCCGGCGGTTCGCGCCGCTTGGTACAGCCGCAGCCCGAGTGCCAGCTCAGCCGTCACCGCCCGATCGAACCCGAGGTAGAAGGCGACCGTCTGTCCGGCCGGGACCTCGACCAGGTGGCTCGCGGTGGGCGGGCCGATCAGGTCGGCCGAGACCTGGTGGTACGTCGCTCGGTTCGCGCCCGCCGCCAACGGCCCGACCCGCAGCGCCGCCTTGAGCGTGGTCGGCAGTACGACGAGCTCCTCATCGGTCTCGAACACCACCGGCCGCCCACCCGCCGGGTCGGACGTCTGCGCCTGCGTCCCGATCGGCACCGTCACGGGAGTCTCGACCGACGAGCCGAACGTCAGGTACGTCCACGCGGGAGTCGGCGGGTCACGCGTGATCCCCAGCAGGTTGAGGAACGCGAGATAGTTCTTCTCCGGCGTCTGGTTCAGCCGGTAGATGATGCTCTCGCCGAGCCAGGCGAACAGCTCGATCAACGTGACGCCGAGGTCGGACGGGTTCTGGTCGGTCCACTGCGGCGCGTACTTCGGGATCAGCGCGCGCATCTCGTCGACGAGCTCCTGCCAGGTCCGGTCGTCCAGGTTGGGCGGCACGATCCGGCCGCCGCGCGATTCGGGAGACATCAGCCACGCTCCAGCAGGAAGGGAAGGACGAGCACGTGCTCCTGGGCGGTGGCGCGCAGCCGGTACCGGATCTCGATCACGAGCTGCGCCCCGTCGACGTCGTTGAACACCTGGACGTCCAGGACGTCGATCCGCGGCTCCCACCGCGCCAGCGCGTCGGTCACGTAGTACCCGGCCAGACTGGCGGTGGTCGCGTTGTTGGGCGCGAAGACCAGGCTCTTCAGGTTGGCACCGAACCCGGGACGCATCACGCGTTCGCCGTACTGCGTGCCCAGGATGATCCGGATCGACTGCTCGACCCGGGCCACACCCGCCGACTCCGCGAGCCCGGTGCCGCTGATCTGCAACGGGAACGACAGTCCCCGTCCCAGTACCTCGTCGCTCACGGCTTCACCGCCGCACGCAACCGAGCCTGCTTCGGGACCACGACCAGGTTCGGGGGTGGCGGTGCACCGTCCGTCAGACCGACCAGCACATCCAGCAGCACGGAGACCTTTCCGACCGTGAGTCTGGACTTCTCGCCGGCCGAGACCGTGCTGACCTTCGTGCAGTGCTTGATGCCGGTGTTCGGGTTGTCCGGGATCGAGCAGGTGAAGGTCTTGCCGGCGAGCCCGGCCAGCAGGACTTCCTTGCCGCCGACCTTGAGCCTGCCGGAGTTGCCGGCCGAGATGCCGAACCCGTGCGAGCACAGGATGCTGCTCGCCGTGGTGAGCACGAACGGATCGGTCATCGCGTCCCCTCCTCGGTCATTTCACGTCCACCCCGTCCGAAACCATCGTGATCGCCGTCTTGCCTCCCACTGCCTCGAGCTTGATCTCGCCGCTGGCCTTGATCGCGAGGTCGCCGGCCGCGCTGATCGTGAGCGCCGCGGCCCCAGCGGTGTCGTCGAAGGTGATGGTGTGCCCGGCCTTGGACTTGAGTACCTTCTTGGCGTTCTTGTCGTCGGCGTTGTCGGCCGGTGGCTTCTGCTGCGCGTTCCAGAGCGCGCCCAGCACGTACGGCTTCGACAGGTCGCCGTACTCGAAGGCGACCAGGACCTGATCCTTCTTGTCGGGCAAGGCGTAGAACCCGGTGCCACTGCCCGCCATCGGCCGGACGCACGGCGCCCAGCCGCTCTTGAAGTTGTCGCCCAGCCCGGGGAAGCTCACCTTGACCCGCCCGATCGCCGGCATGGGCTCCCCGGAGAGCACCTCGTTGTTCTCCTCGACCACGCCGAGGACGACGCCGAAGAACTTCTCGCCCTGGTTCGGCGACGGGGTCTCGACCAGCTTCTTGCGCAGCAGCCCGAGCAGGCTCGAGTGCCCGCGCTGGGTGATGGAGAAGTCGGTCCGGAACCCGTTGCCGTCGATCCGGTGCGTCACCTTGCGCACCCGGTAGGTGCCGCTGAACCGCTTCCCCACTCCGGCGATCGTCACGTACCGCCCGGCCGACAGGTCCGGGATGCCGATGCAGGACCCGTTGCCCTCGTAGAGGCCCTCCAGCAGGTTCGACAAGATGGCCTTGGCCACGGTGGCGGCCTGGATCGGGTTGCTGATCCCCTCCCGGCGGATCCCCTTGCGTACCAGCGACATCAGGAGCTGCGAAACCGAGGTACCAAGACGTTCGACCAGGTTGTCCGGGTCGAGGTCCGCGGCCAGCATCGTCACGGTCAGCGCTTGCGCGAGCTCCTGGTTGTAGACCCGGACCTGCTGCACCCCGGCCAGGCCGGTGGCCGAGATCCGTGGGCTGAAGCTGGTCAGGTTCTTCCCCCACTCCAGGACGTGCGCGGACAACTGCGGCCGGGGGAAGTGGAAGTGCAGCCGGTCCCACTCGACGTACACGTCGAAGAAGTACTGGTTCGCGCACGCCTTCAGGAACGCCATGTCGGTCTCGACCTGGACCCGCTCGGCGTGGAACGGCACCGGGTCGACGATCGGGACGAGTCCGTGCTCGGCGGCGATCTCGGCCGCGATCAGGCTGTCGTTGACGTCGGTGCGGGCGCGCGGCGGTGGCGGCGTGTGCCGCAGCCGGTACGACTTGTCGTACCCCGACACCGTGATCGTCGGCGGCCCGTCGGCCGGGAACGAGGGCTCGATCGCCGCGACCTCGCCGAGGAACGCCGGGACCAGGTCGTGCGCGTACCCGAGGTGGATCTCGACCGTCTTGCCGATGTCGAGCAGCGCCGAGTCGAGCAGCTGATTGTCGTGGTTGCGCAAGGTCAGACTGAACGAGCCGGCCAGGTCCAGGTCGGTCTCGACGGTCAGGCTCAGCACTTGATCGGCCAGCTCGGCCGCCAGCGTCACGCCCGACAGCCGGACGTCGAAGCGAGGCGCGTAGGACGGGGCGCTCACGGCGTCCGCCCCGATCCGTCCGGGATCACCAGCGACGTTCCGGGCTTGACCGCGAGCGGGTCGATGATCCCGTTCGCCTGGGCGATCTCGCGCCAGCGCGCCGGATCGCCGAGGTAAGCGCCGGCGATGCCGCTGAGCGTCTCGCCGGCGAGCACCGTGTGCATCGCCGACGCCGCGGACGGGCTGATGGCTTCGACGATCGGGGTCAGCGCGACGTTCACCAGCGCGGAGGCGGTCGGCGATCCGAGGAACAGGCCCTGACTGATCTCGAGCGACACGTCGACGTACTCCTGCAGGCGAACCGACATCGTCGAGCGGACCGGTGTCCCGTCGGGCGCGAACATCGTGAAGCGCTGGCCGGCATCGGTGAGCACGCAGCGGAACTGCACTCGGCCGAGCGAGAACAGCAGGACCGGCGGGGCGAGCGTCTGCGGCTGCTTGTCGAGCAGCCGGACGATCGGCGCGGTGTGGAGCCGCACGTCCTCCTTCGACTCGTAGGTGTCGAAGAAGAGCTCCATCGTCAGGACGCGGTTCTTGCCGCGAACGTACTGCAGCGGGGAGGCGTTCAGCCCGGGGATACCGACCTCGGCGAACTGGTTGCCCTGCTCAACCTTCAGCTCCTCGGGGTTGTACATCACCACGTGTGCGGTGTTCGTCGTGGTGTCGATCAGGACGGCCTTGGCCAGCTCGTTGCTGGCCGGGAGCGGCGCCAGCCGTAGCGGAGTCCGCAGGAGGTCGTGGGCCGGCGGTCGGGAGGGTGGGCCGATCGGCCCTTGGACTGGTGCGGCCATCTCAGCCTCCCCGCTCGGAGTCGGTCCGCAACCGGTGCATCAGGTCCTCGATGATCCGCAGCCGCAGACCCTCGGAGTCGAAGCCCCCAGCCGTCGGCGACGCCTCCGGCCGGTCGGCATCCGCCCGCATCGGCGTCACTGCCATCGGCGTGGTCGAGGCTCCCTGCGCACTGTTGAAGTGACCAGTAGCCGGTAGATCGTTGTACGGAGGCGGGTCGCTGTGCCTGCGTGGGCGCTCGACACCGGCGGCTTCGGGAAGCCGCCGGGCCACAAGCTCGGCCCGCCCCGCAGCAGCCTCTTCCGCCGCCACTCCGCCCGGAGTGTTCGGGGGCGCCGCCGTGCCACGTGCGAGCAAGGCAGTCACGTGAGTCGCCTCGTGCGCCAGTAGCCCGAGGCCCTCCGGGGTGTCCGGCCGGAACCGCCCGGACCTCATCCTGACCGTCGTACCCGAGGTGATTGCGTCCGCGCGGTGCGACCGGGCAGCGGCGTCCGCCTCGGCGTCGACCTGCACCCGCATGCCGTCCGCGCCGGCACCAGCTATCTCGCGGAGCCGGGCGCGGACGTCCACCGGAACGACGTCGGCCGGCCATGCGGCCGTCTGCGGTCCGACGACCGCAGCAACCGCGTCCGCTCGAGCAGCTGCGGTGGTTCCGGCGGCTGTCGCGGTTCCGCCGGCCGTCGCCCTCTCGCCGCCCTCTCGCGCCGTCGGCGGCTCGGTAGAGAACCGTCCGCCGGGCTCGGTCCACTCCCCCGCGCCGTCCCATCGCTCGAACCGCTGCGCCCACGACTGGTCGAGCGCATCCAACCTCTGCAGCACCTGAGCGAACCCGGGTTCCCACGAGAAGGTGGCGATGTGGCGAACGCGCAACTGCTCGGCGAGCAGCGCCAGCCGTTCCCCGAGCGTCTGCGGACGCCCTGCCGGATCGGTCATCCGTCCCCCTCCTAACACCCGTCGCTCAGCTCAGCTCGAGTTGAGCGGACACCTCGCGGACCCACTGCCGGCGCTGGGCATGGTCCAGGGTCAACACCTCCGTCAGGGTCCAGTGCGTGTGCCGACCGAGAAAGGCTGCCTCCTGGTGGACCCGGTCCAAGGGGTAGCCCGTTATCCCCCCAGCAGTGGCACCTCCACCTCGTGGCCGCCACCGCAGTGCGGACAGACGACGGCGACCACGTGCGGCGTCAGGCCGTTGATCCGGTTATACAGGTCCTGCAGATGCGCCAGGTCCTCGGAGAACAGGCCTTCGACCACACCCGGGTTCACGTCCGGCAGGCTGCCGAGCTTGGTGACCACCCTGGCCAGCAGCACCACGATCAGGTACGCCGGCCAACCCTGCACGCGCGGATCACGCAGCGGGTAGATCTCGTCCGCGGCGGTCGCCAGCCGCATCCTCCCGGACCGGTGCAACGTCCCCTCGGCGTCGACGTACCCCTTGGGCAGCTCGAAGGACACCTCGGTGACCAGTTGGCCGGTCATACCCGGGCCAGACCCTCGTGCGCGAGGACCAAGGTCTCGACGAGAATCTCGCTGCCCTTCGCGTTGAACGCCGAACCCTCCCACTTGGTCGGCCAGGCGCGGTCGAAGTTCCACCGCACGACCTCGGTGCGGTTGGCCAGGTCGAAGACGACGATCGAGCCGTTCTTGCGGACGACCAGCCCCTGCACGATCTGCAGCCGCCACTCCCACAGCTCGATCGAGGTGGTCGCGCCCCACTTCAGCGTGATGTCGGTGTACGTCGTCTTGCCGGGCAACTTGCGCACGGTCGTGTTGTCGCCGCCTTCGCGGTTCTCGATCACCTCCGTGGTGGAGCCGAGCCCACTGCACTCCGTGAAGCTGGCCTGCGCGATCCCGTCCAGCTCCACCAGGAAGTTGAAGCTGCGGTACGGGTCGACGCGTTGTCCTGTCTGGGGCATCCCCTTGCCTCCCAACCCCGAGTTGCCACTCCACCAGGCCGTTGGCCCGGTGCCCTTGTGGGATCAGCCCTCGCTGACCTTGGCGCCGCCGTCCCACAGGCCGATGCGCAGGACGATGTGCTCGGCGGGCCGCGTCACGGCCAGGCCGATCTCGACGATGACCTCGCCGCGCTCCCGCACCGGCGCGGGGTTCAGGGACTCGTCGATCGTCACGTAGAACGCTTCCTTGGCGGTCCGGCCGAACAGCCCGCCCGCCTCCCAGACCCGGGTGAGGAACTCGGTGATCGAACGCTCCAGCCCCTTCCAGAGCGCCGTGGTGTTCGGCTCGAACACCGCCCAGCGCAACTCGGTCACGAGCGAGTCCTCGACGTACGACACCAGCCGCCGGACATTGACGAACTGCCACGGTACGTCGGCGGACAGCGTGCGCGCGCCCCACACCAGCGGCGGCCCACCCGGGAAGGTGCGCAACGCGTTGATGTTCTGCTTGTTCAGCTGGCCTTGCTCGGTGTCGTTCAGCGTGAAGTCCAGGCTCACGGCGCCACGGATCTGCTCGTTCGCAGGAGCCTTGTGTACGCCGACCGTGCTGTCGCAGCGCGCCATGATGCCGGCGATGTGCCCGGACGGCGGCACCGGGATCGTCTGCCCGGTCGTGCTGCCCGGGTCACGGATCACGATCCACGGCCAGTAGAGCGCGCCGAACCCGTTGACCGACAACAATCCGGCCCGTTGGGTGAGCAGCGGGTTCCCGGGTTTGAGCGGGTCCTTGTCCTGGACGCCGTCCAGGATCGCGAACCGGTCGCCCAGGTCCTCACAGTGCTTGATCACCTTGTCCTTCTGCAGTTCCGGGTCCACCAGCCCCGGCACACACACCAGACCGACATCGGGCAGGCGGCTGAGCTGTGCCAACGCGCCGTCCAGACCGTCCATGTTCTTGATCGGCACCACATAGGCGAACGTGCCGCCGTTGTCGAAGAACCCGCGGACCGCGTACGGGAGGTTCAGCCCGCTCTTGTACTCACCGAGCTTGTCCTTGTACGCGTTCCAGCTGGAGACCGGCACCGGCTTCCCCAGGTCGTCGCCGGTCGGGAGCGTCGCCGTGACGCCGATCAGCGCCGCAACGCTCGTCCCCGCGCCGGCGATAGGGCCCGCGGGGGTGATTTCCTCTAGATGAATCCCGGGAGCTACTGTCGCGTAGTCGACCATCGCTGCTCTTCCGCCTTTCCCGTTCTGCTCGCCGGTCGGTCGCGTCGTCCGGGGCCTACGGCCCGGAGAGGACCACCGTCTGCGTCTGATGGTCGGCCGCATAGGTCACGGCGACTTGTTCGTCGGGCCGCCCGGCCGCCCGCACCTTCAACGTGTACGTCCCGAACTCGAGCCCGGGTACGGCGAACTCCCCGTCCGGACCGGAGGTCGCCTGGGCGCCGGTCTCGGTGACGGAGACTGTGGCCGCCGGGACCGGTACGAGCGACTGGTCGGTCACCACACCGCGGAACAACGGGTGCTCGACCGACGTGCTGCGCACGTCGATCTTCTGGACCGGCGGGAACTCCTCGACCTCGTCGTACGGCTCGACCGTGATCGTCACCGTGATCGGGAACGCCGGCCGCGGCGCGATCCCGAGCGCGGTCCAGAACTCACCGCTCGACCGGTTCTCCTGCACCTGCGCGACCATGGTCGGCAATGGATAGGGCTGCGGTGGGGTCGCCAGGGCGCCTCTGAGGAAGCGTTCGTCGACGACCGGGAAGCGGCTGAGCCACAGCAGAGTGAGTCCCAGCAGCCTGTGTTCCTCCGCCGCCTTGAGCCCGCCGGCTTGAGCGGACCACGCGGTGGCCAGGTAGCTGCAGTCGACGCGCAACGGCGGCAGCCGAGAGGCGTAGCCGTCGTTCGTCCTGGTGATGACCCGCGCGTCGTCTCGGAGGCTGCGGTTCTCCGAGACGTCGTGCAGGAACAGGTTCACCGTCGCCTCGGCCGGTTTGTAGTTCTTGTCCGGCGTATCGAAGCTGACGTCGGCCGCACGCAGGTCGGCCGGCGCCGAGGCGTCGTCCAGGATCGCCTTCAGTGTCTCGTCGAGGTCTTGGAACACGGCAGCTCACCACACCTGCTCCGCGGTGGCACCGGGTGGTACCCGGCCCATCTTCTGGAACTCACGCCAGATCGCCTGCCGGACGTCCGCGGTACCGATCGACTCGCTCCGGGCCGCAGCCAGGAACGCCGCGTGCAGCGCGGCATTCCTGATGTTGGCACCCGAGAGCCGGAAGTCGTGGGCCAGGCCAACGACGTCCAGCGTCTCCGCCAGTGGTGCGCCGGGCGGGAAGGCGATCCGCCAGATCCCCTCGCGCAGCTCGTCGTCGGGGAAGGGGAACTCGACGATGAACTGCAGCCGACGAGTGAACGCCTCGTCCAGGTTCTGCCGCAGGTTGGTGGCCAGGACGGCGATGCCGTCGTACTGCTCCATCCGCTGCAGCAGGTACGACGTCTCGATGTTGGCGTACCGGTCGTGGGCGTCGTGTACCTCGGACCGCTTACCGAACAGCGCATCGGCCTCGTCGAACAACAAGATGGCGTCCGCGTCGGCGGCCGCCGAAAAGATCGTCTCGAGGTTCTTCTCGGTCTCGCCGATGTACTTGCTGACCACCGCGGACAGGTCGATCGCGAACAGGTCCAAGCCGAGCTCACCGGCCACGACCTCCGCGGCGGTCGTCTTGCCGGTCCCCGGCGGTCCCGTGAACAGGGCGGTGGTTCCTCGGCCACGCGCCAGCTTCTGCTCGAAGCCCCACTCGGTCATAACCGTCGAGCGCAAGCCGACCCGGGCGCAGAGCTCCTTCAGCTGCGCGGTGGTATCGGGAGGCAGCACGATGTCGGCCCAGCTGCAGGTCGGCTCGATCCGGCGAGCCAAGGTCGCCAGCCGTTGACTCGTCTGCCGCCGGGCTCCCGCGAACACCTCTTTCGCGGTCGGTCCCCGGTCCGCGCCGGCAGCGGTCGCCGCGCTCGCGACCGCCTCGGCAATCTGCGCCGGCCCGAAGGAGAACCGACCGGCGAGCGTATCCACCAGGTCGGGCGACGCGGTCGTCCCGGCCTCGTCGAGCTCGCGCGCCCACGCCGCGCGCCGAGTGGCCAGATCCGGTCGCCCTACAGCGATATCGAGAACACCGAGCGGCGGCCCACCTTCCGCAGTCCAGGGCTGCGTGCCGGCCAGCACAGTGATGCCACCATGCTGAGCCAGGCCGTCGACCAAGGCCGACCGCGCGCGCGAACCGACCGGCAGGAAACTCTCGCCGTCGACAAACAGCACAGCCCCTTTGAGCAGTGCCTCGCGGAACGAGCGGGCCACGACGAGCGCCGCCTTCTCGTCTCCGGCCTGCAGATCGGCTGCTCGGAGCGTGAGGATGGGGGCGCGCAACTCCCCCGCCAAAGCCACCGCCGCAGCCGCGCGGTCGGACCCGACTGGCCCGTGCAGGTGGATGCGCAACGGGTAGCGGCCCTGCGCGGCCCGCGCGGCATCCAGAACCGTTCGCCGGGCAGCCGGCGAGAGCGCCGTCTCAGCCCAGCGCGCCGGAGGCGGGTAGGCGAGCTGGCAGTACCCGGCCAGCTGTGAGTCGAGGCCGTCGACGGCCAGCAGGACGTCTGTGATCTGCTCGTCGAGGACGACCACCTGCGCCAGGAGTGGAGGATGCGCTCGCTCCTCGCTGACAAGTTGGAGGATGTTGTTTCGCAGCAGTGGGGCGTCAGCGGCGAACAAGGTCCGCCGTACCAGCTTCTCGTCGGGTGACGTGCTGATCAGGTCGAGGATCAGGTTCACCGTCGCGCGACACCGGTTGACGTCGTCCTGGAGGTAGCCGTACAGCCGTTCGTAACGCAGGTCCACCTCTGGGGCCAGTGCGATCAGCACCACGTCGAGTTCGTCGTCGGTCAGGGCGTAGGTGCGCTGCAGCCAGGCCCACCCGCCGTCCGACGACGCCAGCTCGGCCCAGCCCGGCGCGAGCGTACTCTCTCTGCGCGTGCGCAGCGGTTCGCCCAGCGGACCGTTCAGAGCGGCGGCGGCGAGCTCATCGGTGATGTAAAGCCCCCGGAACGAGTCGCGCCCCGCTTCGGCACCGAACCGTACTCGAGCCTCGACCACAGCCGCGGCCAGTAGCCTGTCCAGGCGCTGGAATGGGCGCCGCCAGTTCGCGGCGCAGCCGGCTGAATCGGCCGGGGCGAGCAAGGAGGACGCCGCGTCAGACATGCATCCCCCTTCAGGCGCGAAGTGTCGATCACCGAACGAGGTGAACAGGCCTGATAAAACCCCCAGCTAACGACGCTACGGAGGGTCATAGGTGATGTCAAGGCATCGCGGATCTCCAACGCGACCGAGTGTGGCCGATCACGATTGATTGCCTACAGCAACAACCTCACAAGCGACTGAATGCGTTGGCGATGAGGTTCAAGATCGTCTCGGTCTTGCCGGTGCCGGGTGGACCCTCGATCACGGAGATGGAGTGGCTGCTCGTCGCGGGCACGGGTGGATGGTCTGATTTTGAGACGGTCCTGCGCGCGGATCAACATTACTGTCGTTGGCGTCGAGCGATGGGCCGTGTAGATGGTGGACCGGACCTGTCTCCAGGCCAGTGGAGGATCGAGGAGGATCCGGAGATGAAGGCTCTTGTCTATCACGGCCCCGGGAAGAAGGCGTGGGAAGACGTTCCCGACGCGGCCGTCCAGGACCCCACCGACGTAGTGGTGCGGGTGGACACAACGACGATCTGCGGCACGGACCTGCACATCCTGCAGGGCGATGTGGCGGCGGTGACCGACGGCCGTATCCTCGGCCACGAGGCGGTCGGGACGATCACCGCGGTCGGCAGCGCCGTGACGGGATTCCACGTCGGTGACCGCGTTCTGGTGCCGGCGATCACGAAGTGTGGCCGCTGCGTCTACTGCCAGCGCAACATGCCGTCGCACTGCCAGACCGTCGGTGGCATCGGCTGGATCTTCGGCCACCTGATCGACGGCACCCAGGCCGAGTTGGTCCGCGTGCCCTATGCCGACACGTCGCTGTACGCGGTCCCCGACGGTGTGACCGACCAGCAGGCGATCTTCCTGGCCGACTCCCTGCCCACCGGGTACGAGGTCGGGGTCCTGGCCGGCAACGTCCGCCCGGGTGACACGGTGGCCGTGGTGGGCGCCGGTGCGGTCGGTCTGTCCGCGATCCTGACGACCGGGCTATGGGGAGCTTCGAAGGTCATCGCCGTCGACACGAACAAGTTCCGGCTGACCAAGGCGCTGGAATTCGGCGCTACCGATGCGGTTGAGGCCGGTCCGAACATCGTCGCCGAGGTTGCCGCGCTCACCGACGGACTCGGCGTCGACGTGTCCATCGAGGCAGTGGGCTACCCGGAGACCCTGCTCACCGCCGCACAGCTGGTGCGTCCTGGCGGCCACATCGCCAACATCGGTGTGCATGGCACGCCGGTCGAACTGCCCATGCAGGACATGTGGATCCAGAACGTCACGCTGACCATGGGTCTAGTGGACACCGTATCCATCCCGACCCTGCTGAAGATGGTAGCCAGCGGCCGGATCCCATCGGAGAAGATGGGGACCCACACATTCACGTTCGACGAAATCGCGGAAGCCTACGACGTGTTCAAGAACGCGGCCGCGAACGAGGCCCTCAAAGTCATCATCAAGCCGAACTAGAAGGCGGGGTACCCCCAGCAGGACGTCCGCGGTGGCAACATCCCGGTGGTCACAGTAGAGCTCGAACCCGGCGTGCCTCCGCACGACAGAAAGAGCTCCGGTTCAATGCTCTGGGAAGCAGGCAGCGACGGCTAGGCCATCCACGAAGTCGTTCATCTCGTGGCCGGAATGTCCCTTGATCCACTGGAAGGCGACATCCCCGCGCTTGATCACCAACGCCACCAGAGGCTCCCATAGATCCCTGTTGGCGACCGGCTTCTTTGCCGAGGTGAGCCAGCCTCGCTCGAGCCAACCTGTGTGCCATCCGTCGCGGAAGCAGTTGACGACGTACGTCGAATCCGAGACGACCAGCAGGGGACCGTCGTTCGCCTGCACGGCCTCGAGGGCGGCACGGATCTCCATCCGCTGGTTCGTGGAGGCAGCCTCATGACCAGCGGCGTACTCGGCCGTCGACAGCGCCCACGCCCAGCCTCCAGGTCCAGGGTTACCCGAGCAGGCACCGTCGGTGAACACCCTGCGCGCGCCGACCGGGACTGGCATGTCGGCCGGACGAGGACGGCGAGCGCGGGTTGGAGGCATCGGAGCGAGACACTACCCCGCCGGCGCATCCTCACACGCACCGCCCCGAAGGCGGCGTACCTGCAGGTGGCCCTGGCGGGCCGCACGCCGACCCGGTCGACCCGATGCCGGTTGTCGACCCGGCCATGCTGCTCACCGAGTTCACCGACGTGACTGCGAAGCGCCTGCTCGATGTGGCCGGCTACGACTCCGGGTCACCACAGTTGATGGTCGAGGTTCGCCAGCTGGGTGGCGCCTACGCCCGGGAAACCGAGCACCCGAACGCCTTCTCGCACCGCGCCGCCGGGTTCAGCGTGCTCGCCGTCGGCATCGCGGAAGACCCCCGCGTCCTACCGCACTGGGACCGCCTGTACGCGGCGTTGTCCGAATGGGACACCGGCGGTGTCTGGCCGAACTTCGGACCCCGCACGACGTCCGGACGGCCCGTCGCGCGTACGACGAGGAGACACTTCGGCGCATCCCCGAGGTGAGCCGGAAGTACGACCCGGAAGGTGTCCTGCAGATCGGTGAGTACGCCCGCTCGATCGCCGGCTGACATCTGCACAGCACGAAGCCCGCGCGGCGGCCCCCAACCACCGCGCGGGCCGAGTGGCCCGCCTCCTGGCGCCGAGCGAGGTTCTTCGCGAGGTGCTGCTGGTTCGTTGGTCAAGCGTGGGTCGGCGGATGTGCCACGAGGCGCAGGCGCCACGTGGCATGCTGCGTCGGTGGTCCTGTATCTGCACCGTGCCGAGCGCACAGACGTGCTCGCCGACGGGCTGGGTGACTTGCTCGCCGCTCCCCTGGCCGATCCATTCGCCGAGGAGCTGGTGGTGGTGCCCGCCAAGGGTGTTGAGCGGTGGCTCTCCCAGCGACTCGCACACCGTTTGGGCGCTGCCGCGGGGCGAGGCGACGGAGTGTGCGCCGGGGTCCGATTTGCGACACCGCGCTCGCTGGTGTCCGCGGTGCTGGGCCTCGCAGACGACGACCCCTGGGCCGCGGAGGCGATGACTTGGCCGCTGCTGGCCGTGCTCGACGATTCTCTCGACGAGGTCTGGTGCGAGCCTGTCGCGCGGCACCTCGGCCATTTCGACGCCGGAGCCGAAGCCGAGTTGCGCCAGGGGCGCAGGTACGCCGTCGCAGCGCGGTTGGCTCGGCTCTTCGCGACGTACGCCGTCCAACGGCCGACCCTTCTCGCTGACTGGAGCGAAGGTCGCGACACCGACGGTCGCGGAGTGCCGATCGACGATGACCTGAACTGGCAACCCGAGCTCTGGCGGCGGCTGGTCGGCCGCATCGATGCACAGCCACCGAACACTCGCCACGCCGACACGCTCGGCCGGCTCCGGGATCAGCCGGAGTCTTTCGATCTACCGGAACGCCTCTCACTGTTCGGACACACTCGACTGCCGCTCACGGAGATCGAGCTGCTCTCCGCCCTGGCCGAACCCCGCGAGGTACACCTCTGGCTCCCCCACCCCAGCGGCGCGCTCTGGGAACGGCTGAGGACAGCGGGTTCTACCGCGGGCGACCGAGCCGCCGACACAAGCCATGAAGAGGCCGACAACCCGCTGCTCACCACCCTGGGGCGGGACAGCCGCGAGCTGCAATTGGGCCTCGCCGCAGCGCCGGCCGTTGACCGCCACCTTGCGTCTCCAGCGACGCCCCACACACTTCTCGGCTGGCTGCAGCATGACCTGCGCGGCAACACCGTCGCCGCCAAGGGTCGCCACCTCGCCGCCGACGATCGCAGCGTGCAGGTACACGCCTGCCACGGCACCGCCCGGCAGGTCGACGTACTGCGCGAGGTGCTGCTCGGGAAGCTCCAGGCAGACCCGACGCTCGAGCCGCGCGACATTCTCGTCATGTGCCCCGACATCGAGACCTACGCACCGTTGATCAGCGCCCGCTTCGGCCTCGGAGAGGTCGACAACGACGGCCATCCGGCGCATCGGCTTCGAGTCCAACTGGCTGACCGGTCGCTGACCCAGACGAATCCGCTGCTCGGTGTCGCCGCTCAGCTGCTCGACCTCGCCGGCAGCAGAGCAACGGCGAGCCAGGTGCTGGATCTCGCCGAGACCGAGCCGGTACGGCGCCGCTTCCGGTTCACCGATGACGACATCGACATCGCCACCGCCTGGGTACGCGAATCAGGCGTGCGGTGGGCGTTCGACCAGGACCACCGCGACCCGTTCGGCTTGGCCGGCTACCCGCAGAACACCTGGCGCTTCGGCCTTGATCGAGTACTCGCGGGCGTCACGATGTCGGCCGACGCGCACGCGTGGATCGACACGACATTGCCGCTCGACGACGTGGGCAGCACTCGCATCGAGCTGGCCGGCCGGTTCTCCGAGTACGTCGACCGGTTGCTGGCGGCAACTGATCGGCTCAGCGGCACCCGGCCGCTCGCGGACTGGCTGGACGCGCTCGGCCAGGGGATCGACCAGCTGACCCGGGTCGGTCGCGACGACGGCTGGCAGGTCGGCCAGGTGCATCGCGAGTTCGCCGAGGTCGCGGCCGAGGCCGGTCCCCTGGCCGCGACCTCGCTGACGTTGCCGGACGTCCGGGCCCTGTTGTCGACCCATCTGGCCGGGCGGCCGACCCGCGCGAACTTCCGGACCGGCACGCTGACCGTCTGCACGATGGTGCCGATGCGCTCGGTGCCGCACCGGGTGGTCTGCCTGCTGGGCCTCGACGACGGTGTGTTCCCACGCTTCGGCCTCGCTGACGGTGACGACGTACTGGCCAGGTCACCGGTCACCGGGGAGCGCGACGTCCGCAGCGAAGACCGCCAACTGATGCTCGACGCGATCCTCGCCGCCACCGAGTCGCTGGTGATCACCTACACCGGCGCCAACGAGTACTCCGGTCAGCCACGGCCGCCCGCCGTGCCGCTGGGTGAGCTGCTCGATGTCCTCGACCGCACCACCGAGTCGGAGGTTCGGCAAGCTGTCGTGGTGAAGCACCCGCTCCAGCCCTTCGATCGGAAGAACCTGGAGGCTGGTCGTCTTGGTACGACGGGGCCCTTCACGTTCGACCCGACCGCTTTGGTCGCGGCGCGGGCGGCGGCGGGTTCCCGGCCGCCACGCCCGGAGTTCATCACAGGGCAGTTGACACTGCCGGCAGATGACGATGTCGCGTTGTCAGATCTCCTGGCGTTCTTCCGCGATCCGGTGAAGGGGTACTTCCGGGCACTCGACCTGACCCTGCCGTGGGAGGTCGACGGCGTCTCCGACGTGATGCCGGTGGAGATCGACAACCTGCAGAAGTGGTCGGTCGGCGACCGGATGCTCCGCGACATGCTTGCAGGCATCCACCCCGACGCGGCCCTCCAAGCAGAGTGGCGGCGGGGCGTTCTCCCACCGGGACGGCTGGGCTGGCGGACCGCGACCGAGATCCGTGACATCGCTCGAGGTCTCGCGATCAGTGCGTACCCGCATCGGCAGACGAGTCCACAGGCGTTCGATGTAGACGTCGACCTCGGCGGCGGCAGGCGCCTCACCGGGACAGTTCCAGGCGTGTATGCCTACCGGCTCGTCTCGGTGAGCTACTCACGGCTCGACGCCAAGCAACTGTTGACCTCCTGGATTCAACTGCTCGCGCTGTCCGCCGATGACGAAGACCACAACTGGACGGGTCTGGCCATCGGCCGCCCGCGCAGCGGTCGCAACCCCGCGACTCGATTGTTCGGGCCGGTCGGGCCGCTCGGCCGCGACCTGCTCGCCGACCTGGTCGCGGTCTACGACGCCGGTCGCCGCGAACCGTTGCCGCTACCGCTCAAGACCTCGTTCGCCTGGTGCCAGGCGCGCCGAACGGACGAGGACCCGATCGTCGCTGCCGGGCGTCGGTGGCGCCCCGCGAACTATGACGGCGAGAACTCTGATCCCGCACACGTCCGCGTCTGGGGACCCAACACACAGCTCAAGGTTCTTCTCGAGCCGGCTCGGCCCGGTGAGGAACGGCCGGGCGAGCCGACCCGGCTCGGCGCCTATGCGAAACGGGTCTGGGAACCGATGCTGCGCTTCGAGCAAGGGGCGCCGTGATGGAACCCTTCGACCTCCTGGGTCCACTGCCGACGGGCACCACGGTGCTGGAGGCGAGCGCCGGCACCGGCAAGACCTACGCCCTCGCCGGTCTGGTCACCCGCTACGTCGCAGAGGGCGCCGCCCGCCTGGACGAGATGCTGCTGATCACCTTCGGCCGCGCCGCCAGCCAGGAGCTTCGTGAACGCGTCCGCTCCCAGTTGCTCGAAGCCGAACGTGCCCTTGCGGATCCGGACCGCTGGCGCGACGACCCCGGTCTGCTCGGTCACCTCGTCGACGGCAACGCTGCCGACGTCGCCGTACGACACAGCCGTCTTCGGGACGCGCTGGCCAACTTCGACGCCGCCACCATCGCGACGACCCACCAGTTCTGCCAGCTCGTACTGCGTTCGCTCGGCGTTGCCGGTGACACCGACGCCGGCGTCACCTTGGTCGACGACCTCGGAGAGCTTGTCGCCGAGGTCGTCGACGACCTTTACCTCAATCGCTTCGGAGGTTCCGCGGAGCAACCGCCGATCACCCGCTCCACGGCCCTGGAGCTCGCCCTCAAGGTCGTCGGCAACCCGCACACCCGGCTGGTGCCCGAGCAGTACGACGAATCCTCGCCGGAGGGCATCCGCGTCGAGTTCGCGAAGGCCGTCGTGGCCGAGCTGGAGCGCCGCAAACGCCGCCTCGGCATCCTCGGGTACGACGACCTGCTGACCCGGTTGGCCACCGCGCTGGAGGATCCCCACGCCCCCGCCCGCCGGCGGATGCAGCGCCACTGGTCGGTGGTGATGGTCGACGAGTTCCAGGACACCGATCCGGTGCAGTGGAGGGTGATCGACGCCGCCTTCAACGGTCACAGCACGTTGGTGCTGATCGGCGACCCCAAGCAGGCGATCTATGCGTTCCGCGGTGGCGACATCGCGACGTACCTCGCGGCGGCGCAAACCGCGGGTCAGCGGCGCACTCTCGGTATCAACTGGCGCAGCGACCAGCCGCTGGTCGATTGCCTGCAAGTGGTGCTCGGCGGCGCCCGGCTCGGCCACTCGGACATCGTCGTCCACCAGGTCAGGGCCCATCACCGGGGAAGCCGGCTGACCGGCGCACCGTCCGGCGCGCCAGTCCGGCTGAGGGTCGTGCGACGGGAGCAGTTCGGATCGGCGACACGCAAGAGCATCCCCATGGACGACCTGCGCGACCACATCGCTCGCGATCTCGCCTCCGACATCGGTCAACTACTCGCGGCCGACGCGACGTACGACGAACGGCCGCTCCGGGCCGGTGACATCGCGGTGATCGTCGAGGCACACAAGGACGCGCGGGCCTGCCGGGAGGCACTCGCACAGGCCGGCATTCCCGCGGTCTACTCCGGCGATCTCGACATCTTCTCGTCGCAGGCCGCCCAGGACTGGCTGTGCCTGCTCGAGGCCTTCGAGCAACCGCACCGATCCGGCTTGGTCCGGGCTGCTGCGACGACGATGTTCTTCGGGGAGACCGCGGCCACCCTGCAGGCCGGTGGGGACGACCTCACCGACCGGATCGGGCAAACCCTGCGCGGGTGGGCCGACCACCTCCGCACCCGTGGTGTGGCCGCCGTGTTCGAAGCCGCCCAGGTGAAGGGAATGGCGCAACGAGTGCTTGCCTGGCGCGGCGGCGAACGCGATGTGACCGACCTCGCACACCTCGCCGAACTGCTGCACGAGACCGCGCACCGCGAGGGGTTCGGACTGCCCGCGCTGCTCGACTGGCTGCGCGAGGAGTGCTCCGGCAAGGGGCGTACGACGGAGCGAACTCGCCGGCTCGACAGCGACGCGGCGGCGGTGCAGATCATGACGGTGTGGGTGAGCAAGGGCTTGCAGTACCCCGTCGTCTACCTGCCGTTCGGGTTCAACCGGCACATCTTCGACGATGACGAACTACTCCTCTTCCACGAGAACGGCGTCCGCAGTCTCGACATCGGCGGCAAGAACCGCACCGGCTACCGCGCCAACGAGAAACTCTGGCGGACCGAGGTCGCCGGTGACGACATCCGGCTCACGTACGTCGCGCTGACCCGCGCCCAGTCACAGGTAGTGGCCTGGTGGGCGCCGTCCTGGGACGAGGTCAACGGCGGAGTCTCCCGCCTCCTGCGCGGTCGCAAGCAGGGCGAACCGGTCGTACCCGACAGCCTGGACAGGGCAGCGTCCGACGACGAGGTGCTGATCTGGCTGCGCCGTTGGCAGCAGGCCGGCGGCCCGGTCGTCGAGGAGTCGGTGATCGCCGAGCATGCCGAGCCCCCGGGCGAGGACTTGCCCAGCGGGCTCGCAGTGGGGACCTTCTCCCGCGAGGTCGACCTAGCCTGGCGCCGTACGTCGTACTCCGGGCTGATCCGGGCGGCCGACCAGCAGGTGGGCGGTGTAGTCAGCGAACAGGAGGAGAGCCAACTCGAGGACGAGTCGGTGGATCCAGTACCGACACCGGAGAACCCGCCGGCCGATGCGCTGCCGTCTCCGATGGACGGACTGCCGGTCGGGGCGACGTTTGGGTCGCTGGTGCATGCAGTGCTCGAGGAGGCCGACCCGCACGCACCCGATCTGCAGGCTGAACTGGCTGCACAGGTCCGCGACCAGTTGCGGCTCTGGCGCGTCGATGTGACACCCGATGCCCTGGCCACGGCGATGCTGCCGCTGCACACCACGCCGCTCGGTCCGCTCGTTCCTGGGCTGACCCTCGGCGACCTCGGCCGCGCCGACCGGCTCCGCGAACTCGACTTCGAGATCCCGTTGGCCGGAGGCGATCACGCGGTGGCCGCCGAAGTACGGCTGGCCGGGTTGGCGCCACTGCTACGCACTCATCTGCCGGCCGACGACCCGCTCCTTGCGTACGCCGACCGACTCGAACAACCGCTGCTCGGCCGGCAGAGTTTGCGTGGCTATCTCACCGGATCGATCGACGTCGTCCTGCGTGTCCCCCACGGTGACAGCCACCGATTCGTCGTGGTCGACTACAAGACCAACCGGCTCGGCGACCCCGAGCAGCCTGCTACGTCGGCGGAATACGGACCAGCTCAGCTGAGCGCCGCGATGCTGCACTCCGACTATCCCTTGCAGGCGATGCTCTATTCGGTCGTGCTGCACCGATACCTCCGCTGGCGGCTGCCGGCGTACAACCCTGAGGTGCATCTCGGTGGGGTCATCTATCTCTACCTGCGCGGCATGTGCGGCCCGGAGACGCCTCTCGTAGACGGGCACCCGTCCGGGGTCTTCAGCTGGCCGCTACCGACGACGCTCGTACTCGCCCTGTCCGACCTGCTCGATGGGAGGACGGCATGACCGCGACCGTCGACGAGTTCGACTCGGCCTTTGCGCTCGCCGCTACCGGGATCTTGCGCGATTTCAACCAGGCCGGCGTGATCCTGGCCGCCGACGTCCATGTCGCGTCCCGTCTGACGACCATGCTGAACGAAACCAACGAGTCGGTGGCACTCGCGTGTGCGCTGGTAGCGCGAGCCGTCCGGGCCGGATCCATCTGCCTCGACCTCGCCGCGGTCCGCAACGAAGTCGGCGATGACGGCGACGAGCTGGCCTGGCCCGTCCTGGACGAATGGCTGGCGGCACTCGCGGCCAGCCCTCTGCTCGCCGCTCCACATCCACTGCGCCTCGAGGACGCGCGTCTGTACTTCGATCGCTACTGGCGCGAAGAGGAGCAGGTCGAGCAGGACCTTCGCCGCCGCGCCGCTCAGCCGGCGCCACAGATCGCCAATGAAGCTGCACTGGTCGCAGGGCTCGACCGGCTCTTCGCAGGTAGTTCGTACGACGAGCAGCGCACCGCTGCCCAGACCGCAGCCCGGCAATGGACGACAGTTCTCACCGGTGGCCCTGGCACCGGCAAGACCACCACCGTCGCCGGCCTGCTGGCTCTGCTCGCGGAGCAGGCCGAGATCGCCGGGCACCGCCGCCCGTGGATCGCGCTGACCGCACCAACCGGCAAAGCCGCAGCCCGGCTCGAAGAAGCGGTACGGCGCGAGATGTCCGACCGCCTTTCCGAACAGGACACCGAGAGGCTGGGCGACTTCCATGCCCGTACCCTGCACATGCTGCTCGGCCGGCGCCCCGACTCGTCCACCCGATTCCGCCATGACCGAGAGAACCGGCTGCCGCACGACATCATCGTCGTCGACGAGACCTCGATGGTCTCGCTGACGATGATGGGGCGCTTGCTGGAGGCGGTGCGACCGGAGGCCCGGCTCGTACTGGTTGGCGACCCCGACCAGCTCGCATCCATCGAAGCCGGCGCGGTACTCGCGGACCTCGTCGACGGGCTGGTCGCCGGCGGGCACATCGAAGGAGCCGAGCTACGCACCTCGCACCGCTTCGGCAGCGAGATCGGTGAGCTGGCTCTGGCCGTGCGCGAAGACCGGCCCGAGGATGTCCTTGCTGTACTCCGCAGCGGCGGCGAACGGGTCCACTTCGTCGAGGACGACGACCCACGTGAGAGCCTGCGCTCCGCGCTGCTTCCCGACGTACTCGCGATCCGGACTGCCGCCGAAGCCGGCGACCCCGACGCCGCACTGGCCGCACTCGACCGGCACCGCCTCCTCTGCGCGCACCGAGAAGGTCCGTGGGGCGTCGACCACTGGAACCGAACCATCGAGCGATGGATCACCGAAGAAACCGAGGACCCACTCTGGGACACCTGGTACGTCGGCCGACCGGTGCTGGTGACCGCCAACGACTACGCCCTGGGCATCTACAACGGCGATGTCGGAGTGACACTGCGACGCCCCGACGGCTCCCTACGCGTCTGCATCGACAGCTCCCGCGGCCGCCTCGACCTCTCACCCAACAGACTCGGCAACATCGAAACGCTCCACGCGATGACCATCCACAAAGCCCAAGGCAGCCAGGCCGCCGAAGTCACCGTCCTGATGCCAGGCGAAGAGTCCCGGCTACTCACTCGCGAACTCTTCTACACAGCCATAACCCGTGCCCAAGACCGACTACGCGTCATCGGGAACGAAACCTCCGTACGCCTGGCCATGGGCCACCGAGCACTACGCGCAACCGGCCTCCGCCAACGCCTGATCGGCGGACGTCGACCAGCATGACCCCGCGTACCTCATGCCCCATGCCAGCGTGGGGTTGAGGTGCGTGTTCCTCCTCGCAGAGGGAATCAGTTGCCGTCAGCAATCGCACGATCCGGACTCGGGGCTCAGCGCGAGAGGATCAGTGCAAAGCGACCGAGAGCAGTAGGACGGACGATTCCAGGGCTTCGACATCATGGCGCTGCGGCGGCACCGCGACCAGATCACCTGGACCGAGCTCGACCTCCGCGTCACCCGCACGGACCCGGACACGGCCACGTAGGCAGAGCAGCGAGGCATCCCCGGGACTCTTGTGCTCGCCCATCACCCGACCTGCGGCAAGCGCCGTGAGCGTCTGCCGGAGACGGGCACCAGGCCTGCTGTAGACCGTGACCGAGCTGCGCCCACTCTCGGCCGACGCTGCCTTGGCAAGCCGCTCGGCAGCCAAATCGTCGATCGACGAGACATCCATCCGTTGATGATCGCACGGCGAGAGCCTCAACGCCGGTGCACAAGGTCACGGCCGCCGAGCACAGGTCAGCAGACACCTCCGAGGTGCCCATCAGTTGCAAGACGATCAACAGAGCGTGGCGACCGTACACAGTTGGGGGCAACTCGGCAGACGGCGGCAAGATCGAGGTCGCGGTCGTCGCATCTTGGCTCGGACAGAGCTCGTCGGGCGGCGCCTCCACCCGCGACGCGCCCGGCACCTACGAGGCCAAGTACTCTCCGGTCGCGGTCGACGACGACGCCGTGGTGGCCACCGGCACGTCGCGGTATCGCGAAGTGCCGGACGGACCCATCGTCCGCACCTACGAGAACTGCTTCATCATGCGCTTCGACGGCGAAGGACGCTGCCGTGAGTTCACCGAGTACTACGTCCGCCGCCCCTGAACGACTACGGGCAACCACGCTCGGCAACTCGGTGAATGAGATGGCGACGGCCAGCGACTACGACATCGGGCATCAGGTGGCTCAGCTCTCCAGGCCGATGCATGTGGTCAAGGTGCGTGTTCCTCCTCGGACACGCGACTTATCCACACGATCGGCCAACGGGTCGATCTCCACGTCGACTATCTGTTCGGCGTGGCTGTACCCGAAGCACCCGCAACCGTTCCGACTGCCGATCCGCTGAGTCATCTGCCGCAAGGAGTGCGTTCTCCGGCCAGACGACACACTGAACCGAGCGAGGTCCGGATCCCGGCCGATCTGGCCGGGCCGATCGAAGTAGCCCTGGCGCGATCGGTCGATCAAATCCCCAGTCCGAATGCCCTGCCAGGCGGATCGCGCTACGAGGTGAAGTGGGACGGCACGGCTGGCTGATTGCCACCAAGCGTCCGGCGCGCGCACTTCGAGCTTCATTGGGGGCCTCTCGGGGCGCAAATTATGACCGCGACGCCCGATGGACGGGGCAAGCATGAACTCTTGCTGGCCTGCACGCCAATGCTGGAGCCCTCGTCGACCGGCTGACTTCCAACTCGGACGGCGAGAGTTGGAGCCAGCTTTGTAGCTAGCCGGGCAGGGGTGGGCGGTGGGACTTCCTCGATACCCGCAACGCCTCTCGGCGTGATGGTGGGAGCGGCTGAGTGACCCGCAGCACCGCCGGAGCTGCGGGTTCGGGCGGCTCGTAGGTGGCTACCAATAGGACTGGGCAACGTTGGAGCGGTATTCGTAGCGAACCGGCGTGGGGGCGATCGATGCTCGAAAGGTACGAGACCATCGATCGCACTGGAGACAGACATGGCTAGGCAGCACGCCGACAGGCCGCCTTTCGGCATCCGACTCATGCATGCCCTCGGCAAGGAACCCGACTGGGCGACGATCACGCGGGAGGAGCTCGCGGTACTGAGCGCCGCCGAGGATCGAAAGCGGAAGTCCAAGACTGCACGGCTCATCACCGGATTTCCGGACCGAGGGGTTGGGATCGAGTGGCGCACGGTGCCGCTGGGAGATCGGGAGCTGCCGGTGCGGGTCTACCGGTCGGCCGACGACCGTACGCTGCCGCTGGTGCTCCACGTGCACGGCGGAGGGTTCGTCGGTACGGCTGCGCAGAGTGACTGGGTGAACAGCCGGATCGCGGCGCAGGTGCCCGCGGTCGTCGTCTCGGTCGAGCACCGGCTGCTGGACTTCGACACTCCGATCACGGCCGCGGTCGACGACGGGTGGGACGTGCTCGCCCAGGTGCTCGAGGACGCCGCCGCGTGGGGCGTCGACCCGGGGCGAGTTGCCGTGTTCGGTGAGAGCACCGGCGGCCTGGTCGCCGCGCTCGCGGCACTTCGCGCGCGGGAGGTGACGGTGGAGCTGCGCGCCCAGGTCTTGGTCAACGCGTGCCTCGACCTCACACCCGCCCTCTACGCCCTGCCCTCGATGACTGAGCACGGCGACAGCCCCACCCTCACCACCGCGCAAATGGACCTGTTCTGCCGGCTCGCCGTACCCAATGACACTGACCCCCGGCCGGTCTCGCCGTTGCAGGCGAACGACCTGAGCAAGCTGGCACCGGCCCTGCTGATCGTGCCGACCTTCGATCCGGTGTCGGACCAGGCCCGCGCCTACGCGCGTCGCCTGGAGGACGCGGGTACGCCGTCGAAGCTGACGGAGTACCGGGGCGCGACCCACGCGTTCCTGAGCATGCCGGGGGTCGTACCGCAGGCGAAACCCGCCCGCGCCGAGGTCGTCGCCTTCCTCGCCGACCACCTCAACTGAGTGGGCGGGGCCCGGCCGGGCCCCGCCCACTACTAGTGGTCGTTCAGGTACGTGTACTGCTTCAACCCGTAGTACGGATCGCCGCTGTTGCCGGTCAGCCACACCTCGACGTAGATCGTCGTGCCCTCGGGCAGGTTGTGGATCGCCGACCAGGTCTCCGAGCACTGACCGTTGCCGCCGGCATGCAGCTGGTACAGCGGCTGGTACGGGAGCACCGAGATGGCCGCGCTGACGCCGTACCCATCCGCTTCGTTGTCGCACACCCGGATGTCGTCGTCATACTCCTTGACGAACACCTTGCCACCAGCCGTCCCGGAGTCTCCGGTCGAGTAGATGTGATCCCAGAACAACGGCGTCGTGTGGGCGGACGCCGGAGCCGCGGTCGCCCCGGCGACCACAGTCCCCACCGCCAGCGCCACTGCGCCGACCGACTTACGAGACGTCATGACTCTCCTTATAGTTGCCGTATTCCCTTACGCCACAACGATCTGTTGGATGCAACCCAGTCCGCTACGAACCTCTGTACGACGTTCCCGCCGCACTTTCGTGGCTCGCTACGAAAATGCCTCAGCAACAAAGTCCCGAACCGGCCGGAACCTGATCGCGGCATAGATCTTGTTCGGGGTGGGCTGGCGAGATCAGTGAACAAGCACACGTCATCTCCCGCCGCCCGCAGGTACTGCATCACCGCGGCCGTCAACGCACTGCCGTACCCGTGACCACGAAACTCCGGGGGCGTGTACACCGGACCGATCCGCACTGCTCCGAACACCGGGCTCTGATGTCCGGCCAGCCCGACGACTCGACCTCGGTCGACCCAAACCGGTCACGGCGGATCCGGTCCTCGAGCCACCGCCGATCCTCAGCCGGGCTGCCCACCCGGGCAACCTCGGCGCGATAGGCGCCCAACAGCGGGACGAGCGTCGCAACGTCAGCCGCGACCGCACGCCTTGCAGCACCATCAGCCGCATGAGCAACGAACACGTCCAGCTTGTGGAGCCGGGTCCGCTCGACCTCGTGAAAGGGCTGCGAGGTCGTTTCGGCGTACCGGAGCGCCGCGTCGGGCAGACCGGTGACTGTCTGCGGCCTGCCGTCGATCAAGGCCTCGACGACGGCTGGGACGAGCTCAGCGGGCAGACCTCCGAGGTCGATCCCGTCGCCAGGTGTGAAGAGAGCTGTCCCCCACGACCTCATCTGCATCGTGAACCGACACGAAAACGACCGAGTCGGTGCGATTTTTCACTCTGGAGAGAATCGTGATGTTGAGCACCGTATCTCGTTGCAGGAAAGGAAAGGCGAGCTCGCCGAAAACGGTCGGATCATGGGTCAACCTGGCGAGCATGTCAGTTGAGCTCTACTGACATGGAGTTGTAGACGCGAGCGCTCTTCGTGGTGAGTTGGCGAACGGCGCAGCTCATGACAGTCGGGAGGGCGGAGACCAGGCGTGCGCCGTGGGAGAGGCCCGCGACGCCCAGTCTCGAGGTTGGGACCAGGGTCTTGGCCGCGCTCAGGGCTACCTCTCGGCTGCCCTGGATGTTCTGGGCCATCGCCCGTTCGTACGCCGGGAACGCACGCTCGTGATCGCCGTTGACGCGGGCCAGTTCGCCCGCGAGGACCTACGCCCCGATGACCGCCAGGCTGGTGCTCCCGCCGACCGCCGGTCCGGGGCGGTAGCCCGCGTCGCCGACCAGCGTGACCCGGCCGCGCGACCAACTGTCCATTCGGAGCTGTATGACCGAGTCGAAGTAGAACACCGGCGTCCGGTCGAGCTCCGCCTGCCAGCGGTCGACCTCGGGGTGCATGCCGACGAACGCCTCGCGGACCACAGACTTCTGCCGCGGTACGTCACGGTAGTGATACTTCAACTCTCCTGCACGGAACAGGAACAGTGCCCGTGCCTCCCCCAGATGCCGTGCCCCGTACGGGCTGACCGGCTCAGTGAACTGATCCTCCGCACCGAAGACGAGCCTCCGAACGTTGGAGTGCAACCCGTCCGCGCCGATGACCTGGTCGAAACGACGCGGCGCACCACGCTCGAAGCACACCTCACCATCAGCCCGAGATCGACGTGATCGAGTCCCCGTAGACGTACTCGACGTCGTCACCCGTGGCGTCGCAGTAGACCTGGCTGAGATCGTCGCGCATGATCTCGACGTGCCGGTCCGACATGGCCCCGAACACCTTCGCCAGATCGACCTTGACCGGACGCTCGACCCCCTCGCGGTACAGCGTCATCCGCTCGGTGTCGACCGCGAGCTCCTCGATGCGCTTCAGGACTCCCATCTGCTAGGAGATCTCGACCGCCGGCCGGAACAGATCCACCGAGTGCCCGCCGGTCTTCCGCGGCGACACCGCCCGCTCAACCACCGTGACCCGGAATCCGTGCCGAGCCAACCAGTAGGCAAGCACCGGCCCGGCGACGCTGGCTCCCGAAACGGGAACGTCCATCACAGCACCCCGCCAACGACAAGCTCGACACCAGTGACAAAGCCCGCGCCGTCCCCAGCCAGAAACAACGCAGCTTGCGCCACATCGACCGGGGTGGCCAGGCGGTCTGCCAAGACAGTGTTCACCCGGATCTGCCGCGGCGCGTACTCGGCCGCGGTCACCCGGGTCAGATGGTTCAGCGCCGCCATCGACGCGGCACTCGCCACGTCTCGCGCCGAGCCGGCCGTCGATACGTTGACGACCGATCCGCCCGCCTCGGGCATCAGTGGTACGGCATGCTTCATCGCGAGGAAGGCAGTCGTGACGTTCACCGCCATCGCGTGGTCCCACTGCTTCTCGGACGCGTCGGCGACCTCCGGCGCGCGCAGAGCGTTGCTGAGTAGATCGACCCGGCCCAGCTCGCCCGCAACCTGGCCGAAGACCTCCGCAAGCTGTTCCTCCGACGTACGGTCCGCATGAACGCGTACGACGTACGCCCCCTCCCCCGCGAAGGTCTCCGCCAGCTGCCGGCCGGTCCCCGACTCCGCTCCGACGACCACTGCGATTCTTCCGTCCAGCCGCTTCATACCGCATCCTCCCCGGACGGCCAGCACAACGTCATACCGCCGTCGACCACCAACTCGACACCGCTGACGTGACACGACTCCGGGCCGGCGAGGAAGAGCACCGCGTTCGCGACATCCCACGCATCTCCCATCCGGCCCATCGGCACCTGACGCGCCCGCCGCCGCCACATCTCATCCACATCCCCCGACGCGTACGCGTCCACCACGCCGGCCTGCGCCGCGATCATCGGCGTCTTCATCAACCCCGGTACCACGGCATTGACCCTGATCCTGTCCCTGGCGTACCGCGCCGCACTCACTCTCGTCAGCTCGTTCAACGCGGCCTTCGACGCGGCGTACGAGATGTACGGGATTCCGCTGTGGCGCAACGACGTGACCGACGAGATGTTGACGACCGACCCGCCACCGGCACCACGCAGCAGCGGAAGCGCTGCCTGCATTGCCAGATACGCGCTCTTCACATTCACCGCAAGGACCCGGTCCCAGTCCGCGCGCGACGTCTCGACCACCCCGCCGAGCGTGCCGATGCCGACATTGTTGTCCAGTACATCGAGCCGCCCGTACTCCGAGGCGACCACAGCGAACACCGCCGCCACATCGTCGCTACTCGTCACATCGGCCCGCATTGCGATCGCCCGGCCGCCCTCACCAGTGACGATCGCGGCCGTCTCCTCAGCAGCCTCGAGATTCACATCCACGCAAACAACAGCCGCGCCCGCGCGCGCGAACGTCACCGCGGTCGCCTTCCCGTTGCCCCAGCCGGCCGCAATCGAGCCGGCCCCCATCACCACGGCGACCTTGTCCTCCAACAGCCTCATCACATCTCCTCTCAGATGGTTCGGTCGCGATCGGCCCAGAACCCGGCCCGAACGTCCTTCTTCAAGACCTTGCCGTTCACGCTCCTCGGCAGCTGGTCGACGAAGACGACATCTTTCGGCGCCCGGACCGGTCCGAGCGCCTCGCGGCAGCGCAGCAGCAACTCGTCAGCGGCTACCGACATCCCCGGCTTCAGCTCGACAACAGCCGTCACCCGCTCGCCCCAGTCGTCGTCGGGCGCGCCAACGACCGCGCAGTCCTCAACCGCCGGGTGGCTCCAGATGACCTGCTCGACCTCCCCCGGGTAGACGTTGAACCCGCCCGTGATGATCAGGTCCTTCAACCGCCCAGTCAGATAGAGGTAGCCGGCTTCGTCCAGGTGGCCAAGGTCTCCGGTGTGCAGCCAACCACCGCGGAGCACCTCATCGGTGCGCTCCGGATCCCGGTAGTACCCCTTCATGACCAGCTCGCCGCGGACGCAGATCTCCCCCGTCTCCCCCACACCCAGTTCCGCGCCCGTTGTCGGGTCCTTCACTCTGACCGACACCAGCGGGTACGGCCGTCCGCAGGACGCGAGCCGCTCCGGATGTTCCTGCGGTCGTAGGAAGCTGATTGCCGCCGGTGCCTCCATCTGCCCGTACCCCTCGAGGAAGATCGGACCGAGCCGCTCGATGCCGCGGCGCAGCCGGTCGACGGACATCGGCGCAGCTCCGTAGATGAGATAGTGCAGTGACGACGTGTCCGCTTCCACCCCTTCGAGTACGTCGAGCAGCCGGTAGATCACCGTCGGCGGAAGGAACACTTCGGTCACGCCGTACATCTCGATCGCCACCAGGATGTCTACCGGCGTCGCTCGCGGCAGGATCGCGACTGTCCCGCCACGGGCGCTCGTCTGCAGCGTCAGCAGCCCCCCGGTGTGTGTCATCGGAGCCGCGGCGAGATTGACGATCTCCGCACCTTCTGGGTAACTCACCGCCAGCAGCTGGTGCGCGACCATCGCCGACAGTGTGCGGTGAGTGTTCATGACCCCCTTCGGCAGCCCGGTCGTACCGCCGGTCGGGGCGATCGCCACCACGTCGTCCATCGCGTACAAGATGTCCGGCCCAGTGTCGGGGAACTGCGCGACCCACGAGCCGAAGTCGAAGTCCTCGGTACCGGCGCCGAGCGCGATGAAGACCACGTGCCCGAGCTGGCCCCGCAGCTCGTCCACCTGCTCTGCAAGTGTCGTGTCGTAGAAGACCAGCTCGACATCGAAGCGATGCAGCAGCGCCGCCGTCTGCTTCACCGGATGCCCCGGGTTGAGCGGTACCCAGGCACCGCCTGCCCGCCAGATTCCCAGCACACAGATCCATGCCAACGGCGTGTTCGGCGCAAGCACCGCGACCTTGGTTTCACGCACCAGTCCGGCCGCGAGCAGCCCGTTGGCGATCCGGCACGAGATCTGGTGCGCCTGGTCGTAGGTCCACAGCTCCGTCGCCAAGCGGTACGCCACGCCAGTCGGGTTGATTCGCCACCCCCGGTCGAAGAAGTCGACAATTGCCATGGCTCAGCGCCTCCCCAAGATGATGACGGAGGCAACGGCCTCCTCGCCGAGATGGAATCCGCCGCCGTTCTCGGCGAGCGCGATCCGCGCCCCCAGCACCTGCCGGCTACCGCAGGCACCGCGTAGCTGCTCGGTCAGCTCGAACACCTGCCCGAGCCCGGTCGCCGCGAGCGGATGTCCCTTCGACTCCAGACCACCGGACGGGTTCACCGGGATCCGCCCGCCCAGCGTCGTCTCACCCCGCCAGGCCGCCGGCCCACCCTCGCCGGCCGGAACCAGCCCGAGCAGTTCGGTTTGCAGTACTTCCCCGAACGCCGTCGCGTCGTGAACCTCGGCGACGTCCACATCCTCTGGCCCGACTCCGGCACGGTCATAGGCGCGGGCCGCGACCTGTCTGGTGACGTCCGGCCCGGTGCCGACAACCGCCGCGAGGACCTCAACAGCTCGTTCGCTACCCAGCCGTCGCAGACCTTCCTCGTTGCAAACCACTACCGCGGCCGCGCCATCCGTGACCGGTGCACACATCGGCACAGTTAGCGGATAGGCCAGCTGGCGAGCTGCCAGGACGACCGGAACGGTCAGCGAACCGCGGTAGTGGGCACGGGCGTTGTCTGCTGCATGAGCGTGGTTCTTCGAGGCCACCGCGGCTAGCTGAGCCTGCGTTGTGCCGTACTGCCGCATGTGGTTACGGGCCAGCGCGGCGTAGATGTCCATGAAGATCGACCGCCGGCCCAGCTCGGTCTCATCAACCTCGCCACCTAGCTCCTTCAGCGTGCGGAGCAGCGCGCCGGGATCCGAGACGTCGTACGCCGTGTCGAACAGCGCCATCGTGCGCTCGGGATCACCGACGTGCATCTTCTCGGCACCCACCGCGAGCGCAACCGCCGCATCACCCGACCGGACCTGTGCAACCGCGAGGCTCAGCGCCGACGCACCGGTCGCGCAGGCGTTCTCGACGTTGTGCACCGGGATGGCCTCGAAGCCCGCCGACCGCAACGCGATCTGGCCGGACACCATCACCTGCCGCTCGAGAAACCCGTGGGTAGCGGTCCCGTAGAACACCACGTCCACGACTCCAGGGTCGGCGCCGGCGTCGGACAAAGCGTCCCGGATCGCCCAGCGCGCGAGTTCGTGGTTGGTCAGCTCGCAGTGGACCCCGAAGGTGGTCATACCGACGCCGACGACCCAGACCCGACTGCTCGCGGCTGATGCGCTCATTGCGACCCTCCCGGCACACTGTGCTGAATTGGTGAGGTGAACTGCGTCGAGCATCCGTCGCACCTCGTCCGGGTCGCTACGCATCGGGCTCCAATGTCAGCGCCACGGCTTCGTAGCGGGCTACGAAGCGACGGCTGCAGCCCGGAGCGGGGCCAGCGCGTTGCTCCAGGCAACGACGTCGTCGAGCATGCCGGCCAGCCCGGCGACGGCGCGGTCGCCCGGTTTGAGGGTCCTGAAGCTCTCGAAATCCGCGTGCAGCGACAGGAAGACCTGCCGGGGTACGTCGGCCATTCCAAGCAGGCCGGCGAACGAGCGCAGCTGGGCGGCCGCGCCGGTCCCGCCGGCGCTGCCGTACGAGACCACGCCGAGCGCCTTGGTGCGCCACTCGGTGAAGGTGAAGTCGAGGGCGTTCTTCAGCACTGCGGGCAGCGAGTTGTTGTACTCGGGAGTGATGATGACGTAACCGTCGAACGACTCGATCAACCGGCCCCAGGCCTTGGTGTGCTCGTTCTGGTACTGACCGAACATCGGCGGCACCGGCTCGTCCAGGTACGGCAGCGGGTGGTCACGCAGGTCGACCAGCTCGAACTCGGCGTCGCCGCGTTCGGCGGCCACGCCGCACACCCACTCGGCGACCTGTGCGCCGACCCGGTTCGGGCGGGTGCTGCCCAGGATGACTGCGATTCTCATCTGATGATCTCTCTACTTGGTCCGTTCCTTCGTGAGGGATGACGAGCGGTGCGCGAGAGATGTCAGGCATTGCGAGCGACGTCACAAGCCACGCGCTACCACCGTCGTACGCCGAGGTGGGGCAAGATGACGTCATGGTCGACGGGGTCCCTGATCGGATGGTCCGGCTCGTCGCGGCCCTGGAGGACGACGACGGGGTCGTGGAGCCGATCCTCGAACGCGTCCGGGCCGAGCTGCCCAGCTACGACGCCGTCGAGCGGGACCAGATTGTGGCCAGCATCCGGCGAATCCGCGCCCGCGTCTGCCGCACGCTCGCGATCGGTGAGGTACCGGCGGCCGACGAGCTGTGGGAGGCCGAGCGTGCGACCGTGGAGCGGCTGAACGCCGGCGTACCGATCGAAGACATCCTGTCGGGGTTCCGGATCACGATCTGGACGCTGCAGCACCGGTTGGTCGAGCTCGCGACCGAGCACCAGGTCAGCGGATCGGATGTCGTCAAACTGACGGCGCTCGTCTGGAAGCTGAGCGACCTGTTCTCGGCCCGCGCCGCGGCCGACTACCATCAGCTCGGTCTGGCCCACGCCGTCGCCGACCAACGCCGCCGCGACGAGTGGATCGGGGGCGTACTCGCGGGTGAGCTCAGCCTGGCGGAACTGGAGCGCGGCTACACCATTTACCGCTTGCGCCGGGATACGCCGTACCGCGCGTTCTGTACGGCACCGGCCGCCGAGCCGACCATCTGGCGCACTCAGCGGCTCCTGACCGAGCGGTATGGCGACAACGTTCTGATGGCACCGGCTCACGACTGCCTGCTGGGGCTGATCGCGGTCCAGCCGTCCCCGGTGCCCGACGTGCTGGTCGCGGTCGGGCCGCCGCTGCCGGTCGACCGGCTCGTTGCGTCGCACCGGACCGCACAACAAGTGCTTGTCGCCGCGGCTCTGCATCACCACGACGGGGTGCACACCGTGGAGAGCCTCGGCTGGCGGCTCGCCGTACCGACGCTGGGCGAGTTGGACGAGCTGCTGCGCGCGCGGTACCTTCGGCCCCTGCAGGAGATCGGTCCGTTCGGTGACCAGGTCGTCGAGGCACTGCGCAGCTACCTGAGGCACGAGCGGAGCATCCCGCTCACGGCCGCCGCGTTGCACGTCCACGTCAACACGCTCCGGTACCGGCTGTCGCGCTTCGAGGAGCTGACCGGCCGCTCGCTGCAGGACACCGACACCGTCGTGGAGCT
Organism: Kribbella sp. NPDC049227; assembly: GCF_043197265.1. NCBI lineage: Bacteria > Bacillati > Actinomycetota > Actinomycetes > Propionibacteriales > Kribbellaceae > Kribbella > Kribbella sp. NPDC049227. Next base: position 721,957 of record NZ_JBICST010000006.1, read on the forward strand.
CGCGCTCGCCCTGGGCTTGGCGACGGCCGACTAGCCGCGGAGGCCGACAGTGGAAGAGTGGGACGAGCGGGCCCTGGTTGGCGGAGCCGTTGCTCACCGGGGAGGATGCGGCGGCGAAGGTGCTCCTGGACGAGTCTCTGAGCACCGCGATGCTGGTTGTGATGGAGACGCTGACGCCCGCTGAGCGCGTCGCGCTCATGATGCACGACGTCTTCGAGCTTCCGTTCGACCGGATCGCCGAGGTGCTTGGGACGACGAGCGCGGCCGGCCGGAAGCTCGCGTCCCGCGCGCGGACGCGACTGCGAAGCTCAAGGATCGGCCGCCGGCGTCGCGGGCGGAGACCGAGCGGCTGCTGCTGGCGTACCGGGCTGCGACCGAGACAGGCGACCTGGCAGGTCTCGTCGCGCTGCTGGATCCCGACCTGGTGTACGTCGCCGACGGCGGCGGCAAGGCCCGGACCGCACAGAAGCCGGTGTCAGGCGCCGACCGGGTCGCCGCGCTGGCGATTCGGATCCTCGGACTCGCCCGGGCCGACGCTTCCCGGATCGTCGAGGTGAACGGCATCCCGGCGCTGGCAACGTACCGGCGCGGACGGCTGATCTGGCTGGACACCGTCGAGATCCACGACGGCCGGATCACCGAGCTGAGGCGCCTCGCGAACCCGGACAAGCTCGGTCACATCTGACGGGGCTGTCTTGTTTCCCTGCAAATCGACAGGGAAAGAGGACAGAGCACGTGGGACACATAGTCGTCGTCGGAGCCGGTTTCGCGGGTGTGTGGAGCGCGGCGGGAGCGGCACTCGCACGCGGTCACGCGGATCTGCGCATCACCGTGATCGCCCCCAACGAGCAACTGGTGCTGAGGCCGAGGCTGTACGAACCGGACCTGGACCTCGCCACCGTCGAGCTCGACAGGATCCTCACGCCGATCGGCGCCGAGAAGATCCTCGCGGCCGCCGGCCGGGTCTACATCGATCTCCCGTTCTTCCCCCGCTGGCGCTGAGCGAGCCGAGTGGCCAGTCGGGCTCGCCGGTCTGGCCACTCCTCGCTCAGGATCGAGTAGATCGCGGTGTCCCGCAGCAGCCCCTCCTCACCTCGAACCCGCGACTCCGACCACCGGCGCAGCACTCCTTCGAAGGTTGCGCCGACACCCTCGATCGCTGCTCGCGAACGGTGGTTGCGCGCATCGGTCGTGAGATCGATGCGGATCACCCCGAGCACAGCGAAGGCGTGCTCGAAGAGCAGCAACTTGCACTCGGTGTTGATCCCCCGCCCTTGTGCCGAAGCCCCCAGCCAGGTCGACCCGATCTCAACGGCACAGAGCCGGTCCCCGTCGGGTGATCGCCGCACATCCCAGTATGCCGTCACGCCGACCGCCCGACCGGAGCACCGGTCCACCACCGCGTATGGCACCAGCCTGCGTGCCGCAGCTCCGGCCAACCGGTCATCGATGTACCGCTCGATGCCGTCGGCAACTGGCACCCAGGTGAACCCGTACGAGGAGCGGTCCTCCTCGCACGCCATCGCCAGATCCGCGGCGTGCCCGTGCCCGAGGGGCTCGAGCCGCACCAGACAGCCCTCCAGCACCGGCCAGACATATCCGGCCGGGAACGATGCGGCGGACATTCCGTTCCTTCCTGTGTTCGAAGCTCGCTACGACAGCAGCGTGATCCGGTCCCGAGCCGATGGTGTGATGACGGGGTGGGCGCGGAGATAGTCGATGAACTCCTCGTGATCCCGTCCGTTGCGATACGGGACGGCGAAGCCGCTGAGTGCCTTGTAACCGTCCGCCCCGATCAGGGTGTACGCCAGCGCCGCCACCCGGTAGGTCTTGGTCAGATCCAGCGGTACGTCGTCGATGCGGAAGCCGGCCGGGTCGACCCTGTCACCGACGTCACGGCGGGCATCGAAGGTCGCTAGCACGTTCGCGGAGAAGTTCAGGGGACTGTAACGGACGGTCCCGTCAGCAGCCGTCTGCCACTGCTGCTCCAGTGCGTCATGAATCTGCTGCCCGGTCAGGGAGACGGTCAGAACCGGGTTCTCGTAGCCAAGCTGCGAGTACGCCTCGCCGTACAGGATGACGCCGTCGGCGTCGTCCATGTTGCCGGCCTTGGCGTACAGCAGGGAGCCGGCCACCGCGTTCGAGCCGGTGATCGGCTTGGCCGCGACGAGAGCGAAGTCGACAGGTGACTTGCGCCTCGCGGACCACAGGCACAGGTCCGCGCCGAGCTCAGCCATCGTGCTCTCACCTGAGGCCGAGAGAGCCGGTGTGAAGTCTCCGTCGAGGTGACCGGCCACGATTCCGTACCGCCGCTCGCCGAACGCGGTCCAGTAGTCGACGATCCGAGCGATCCGCGGATCGGGGGCCACGTCGAGCGTGACCGGATGATTCGTCGACACCGTCAGATCGCGGACCACCTCGCCCGTCCGCGGATCCAGCTTGAGCCTGATCTCGTTGATGATCTGCCCGGCGTGGCCCGCCTCGACAATCGGACGAGGAACACCGTTCGCATCGGGAAGCATCGCGTTGAACCACCAGTGCCAGTGACCGGTGACGATCGCGCAGATGTCCGGAGTGAGATCGGCAGCGAGCTTGATCGCCGGCCCGGTAGCAAGGTTCGCGCCGTTGATCGGGCGTGCCAGTTTGTCGGCCTGCTGGGCGCCGTCGTGCACCACGACTACCAACGCACGCACGCCACGGCGTTTCAGGAAAGCAGCGGTCTGGTTGCCGGCAACCGTCGTCTCGATGCTGTCCAGCTTCGGGTTGTACGAGGTCGAACCGGTCGGGGTGTCGGCCACAGTCAGATGGATGAATCCGATGGGGTACCGGCGGGCGCCATGGGTCACCCACTCCACGTTGTACGGCGCGAACACCGGCTGAGCGGACTTCCGCCACAGGATACTGGCCGAGTAATAGCCGAACTTGATGCCCTGGTACGGATGGCCGGTGGAGTCGCGGAAGCTGGAGTCACGCCCCGGCACCCCGATCGGCTTCGCCTTCATCATGTGATCGATCAGGTAGTCGACACCGGTGTCGAACTCATGGTTGCCGAGGGCAGAGAACTGCAGGCCGAGCGCGTTCAGCACCTCCATCGTCGACTCGTCCGACAGCATCTTGTTGTCCAGCGGCTGCCCGCCGAAGTTGTCCCCGGCGCTGAAGAAGATCGAGTTCTTGCGCGCCCTGAGCCCGTCCAGGTGGGTCGCCAGGTACGCCGCGCCACCGACGTGCAGAGTGTCCTGGCCATGAGGCCCCGGCAGGTACCCGTCGATCTGGGCCGTCGGTGTCCGGTTGTTGCCGTGAAAGTCGGTGATGTTCAGCAACTGGACATCAACGAGCTCGCCTGACGGCGGTCGCCGCGCGGCCTCGTTCGCGTACGCCGAAACTCCCAGCTCCACCGAAGCAACCACTCCGCCGGCGCCCGCCAGCACAGCCCGCCGGCCAACACGTCTCTCCATCGCGACATCCCTTCGATCCGTCAACGTCTCGATCTCCGACTGTTCTGTTCGTCAGCCGACGACTGCGTCAGCAACGGGTGCTTCTGTCGTTCCCTCGACCGCGCCGTCGATGGTCGTCGCGAGCGGCTTCTCCGTGATGAACGCCAGCAGCGCAGCTGCGACGCCCGCAAGAGGCGTCAGATACCGGAACACCGGGGTCAATGCATCGCTGTACGCGTTCACGACCAGGTGATGCGCGGCCGCCGGAAGATGCCGAACCGCGTCGGGCGTCAATGCGTTCACATCGGCGGCTTCGGCGCTGTGTCCGGCGAGAAGGTCCGTCAGCCGAGAGGCGAAGACGGTCCCGACGACGGCCGAGCCGAGCGAGGCGCCGATCTGGCGGAAGTAGCTGTTCGCTGCCGTGGCGGTGCCGACGTCCCGAGCCGGGAAGGTGTTCTGCACGATCAGCACCAGGATCTGGCTGCTGAGGCCCAGCCCCACACCCAGGATGCCGAGGTAGACGCAGACGATCGCCACAGCTGTGCCAGCCGTCATGGTCGAGATCGCACCTAGAGCCAGACCGACAACGACCGAGCCGGCGATCGGGAGCCGCTTGTAGCGGCCGGTTCTGCTCACCGCGCGCCCCGAGAGCACTGACGTCACGAGCAGCCCGGCCCACATCGGAAGCATCAACAGGCCTGCCGTGGTTGCGCCGCAACCAGTGACCATCTGCAGATACGTCGGCATGTAGGCGAAAGCCCCGAATATCGCGATCCCGATCAGCAGCCCGGCGCCGGTGGCAAGAACGAAGTTGCGCTCGCGGAACAGCTTCAGCGGCATGACCGGCTCAGCCGCCCGCCGCTCGGCCAGCACGAACCCGACAGCGGCGAACACGGTCAGCGCGATCAGAGCCACGATGACGGCCGAGCCCCACGCGTACCTCGTCCCGCCCCAGACCGACGCGAGGACCAGACACGCGGAAGCGAGGCCGAGCAGGATCGTCCCGGACACGTCGACTCGTGACCGGCCGCGATCGCGCCTGGGACGGCGCAGGAAGAGCATGGCGGCGGCGACCGAGAGAGCGCCGAGCGGAAGGTTGATCCAGAACGCCCAGCGCCATCCGACCGCTTCGGTGAAGAATCCTCCGAGCAGCGGACCGGCTACGGACGACAGAGCGAAGACGCCGCCCATGATTCCCATGTACCGGCCCCGCTGCCGCGCCGGTATGACGTCCGCGACGATCGCCTGCGCAAGGATGATCAGGCCACCGCCACCCACTCCCTGAACCGCACGTCCGATGACGAGCACGGTCATGCCGCCGGCCAGCCCGCCGAGAACGGAGCCGGCCATGAACACCGCCGTCGCCGCGACGAAGATGATCTTTCGGCCGATCAGGTCACCCGCCTTGCCGTAGATCGGCATCATCACGGTCGAGGCCAGCGTGTAAGCGGTAGTGACCCACAGCATCTGGTTCACACCGTGCAGGTCCCCGACGATCGTCGGCAGCGCAGTACTGAAGATCATCTGGTCCAGCGATGCCAGCAGCATCGCGACCATCAGCCCGGCAAACACCAGCCCAACGGTCCGGGCGATTCACGTTTCATGGCTCTGGCTACCGGCTCGCGCTACTTCGCTGCTTCCGGCGACGGCTCGCCGGCCACCGCAGGCAAGGCCACGAGTGGCGAGCCCGGAAGTGGGGTGGTGTCGAAGTACCTGACCTCGAAGATGCGCTCGGTGAACTTCCAGCCGTCCGCGGTGCGGCGGTAGCGGTCGTTGAAGAACGCGTAGTTGTAGATCGAGGTGCCGTTGCGGAGCCGGCCGAGCTCGCACACGTACGCGCGGCCGGACGCGGTGTCGCCGTCGAGCTCGATCGAGCCCGTGTGCGTGGTTTGGACGAAGAACTCCCACTCGTCCGCCAACCGCTCGGTCCCGGCCCGGATCTCCTCCCGCCCGGTCTGCACGACGTGCGCGTCCGGGATCTTGTACACCCCGTCCTCGGTGAACAGCTCCGCGAACCGGTCGTAGTCCCCCATCATCGCCGCGTCGCTGAACTCACCCCGCAGGGCCTCGATCTCCACCCGGTCGGCTACAGCCTGAAAGTCAGTCATCGCTCTCTTCCTCATCATCACGAACCCGGTGCGGACACACCGGTTGCATCTCGCTCTAGGACGAAGCAGCCGGCCGGAATGTCAGGCGGGCCGAGCACGCGTCAGCCGCCGCCTGACATTCGCGCGAGATCGATCGTCAAGAAACCGACCACGAGCAGATCAGGAGCAGCAGTGAAGATGCCCAACCCTCCGGGATACCGGCCCGGCGTCTGGAAGGTCGACGCCGAGAGCTCCAGAATCGAGTTCTCGATCCATCAGCTGGCGACCCAGGCCCGCGGACAGTTCACCAACTACGACGTGGCGGGTGTCGCCACCGAAGACATCGCCGGATCCTCGGTGACCGCGATGATCGACCTCACATCGATCGATACCGGAAACCCGACCCGCGACAAGCATCTGCGTGGCCGCGGCTTCCTCAACGTCCGCGGGTACCCGGCGATGCGCTACCGGTCGACCGGTGTCCGGCACACGGCCGACGGGCTGGTCGTCGACGGTGAGCTCGAGCTGCACGGCACGACCCGGGCCGTGCAGCTACGCGTCGAGCTCGACCGCTTCACAACCGACACGGCGGGCAACTGGCGGGCGTCTCTCTCGGCCGGCGGGCAGATCAGCCGCCGGGAGTTCGGCCTCGGCATCCCCATGGCGGCGGGTTCGCGATCGCGGACAAGATCTCGGTCAGGCTCCGAATGGAGGCCGTCCAGCAGAGCTGAGGGGCTCGGCTACGGGGACGGGGACGGCGACGGCTGGCGAGAGTCGACTGCGCGGTTCAGTTCCTCCCAATAGCGCGCGATGACGGACAGCTCAGCTTCGGTGAAGCCGAGCGTGGTCTCGGTCATCGCGTCGGCGTACAGGTCGAAGCGCGCGCTGATCGGGGCGACGCGGTCGCTCCGGACGTGGACCGCGAACCGACGACCATCGTCGGGCGTCCGTACGCGCTCGACGAACCCGGCCTCCTCGAGAGTGTCCAGTACGCGGGTGACGGTGCTGCGGGGCAGACCCGTCTGCGCACTCAGCTCCGCGGGATACATTGCGCCGTCATGCAACGTCAGCACATGCAGCGCCTGCAGAGCTACCTCCGGGATCCCGGCACTCTTCGCCACGTCGGCGTACAGCAGGAGCAGCCGCGGCAGCATCCGCTGGAACCGATCCCGGACGATCTCCCGGTTGGACGAGGCAGTCATGTCGATCACACTACTTGTTCCATTTCGGAACCACCTGTTAGCTTGGAAAGATCATTCCACAATGGAACTACTTTCGGAGGCGCCAGGTGGACAGGCTCAGCACGGTCGTCGGCGACCGGCGGCGGCTGATGAATATCGCCTACCGGCTGCTCGGCTCGGTCACGGATGCCGAGGACGCCGTGCAGGAGACTTTCACCCGCTGGTGCGCGCTGGCACCGGAGCAACAGGAGTCGATCGAGTCCCCCAACGCGTGGCTGAGCACGGTGGTGAGCCGCGTCTGCCTCGACCAGCTCGGATCTGCCCGGGCGAAGCGAGAGCGGTACGTCGGCCCCTGGTTACCTGAGCCTGTGCCTGACCTGACCGAGTGGTCCTGCGGCCCGGACACCCGAACCACGGACCCAGCCGAGCGCATCACACTCGACGAATCCGTCGACATGGCCTTTCTGATCGTCCTGGAGGCGATGACGCCTCCGGAGCGAGTGACGTTCCTGCTTCATGACGTCTTCCGGTTCCCGTTCGCCGAGATCGCCGAGATGGTAGGGCGTACACCTGCCGCCTGCCGACAGCTCGCGTACTCGGCGCGTCGCCGGATCCCCGAGCGTCCCGCCGAGGTGATGACAGCCCGGCGGGCGGACCTGATCCGGGGCTTTCGGGAGGCCTGGGAGGCCAAGGACGTGAGCGCCCTTGTCCGCCTGCTCGATCCGGCAGCGGTCACGGTGGCCGACGGCGGTGGCGTCGTCAGCGCCGCGTGGTACCCGATCGAAGGCCGCGACGAGGTCGCGCGGTACTTTATCGAGCTCGCCAGCCTCGCCGGTGAGCTGACGCTGCTCGAGCGCACCGTCAACGGGCAGCCCGGCCTGGCCGCGATCCATGACAGAACGATCGCGGCGGTTTACGCCTTCGAGATCGCCGACGACCGGATCCGGCGGATCTGGGCCATCCGCAACCCGGAGAAGCTGCGCCTGTGGACGAGCTGTGAGTCACCATGACGGGCGGACTGAACGAACGGGATCGTGCGATCGTGCATGTCGACGGACGGTCTGCGTTGAGCGGATGCGGACGTCCTGGAGGTATCAGACCAGACAGTCGGGAACCTGACGTCGGGCGGCACCGAGATCGTTTGCGTGGTCCAGGCACGCTACGCCCAGCAGCGGAACGACTTACTGCTCGGACAGTTGCCCAGAGCACCAGCACGGTCACCCAGATCGGCAACCCGTGCATCCGTGACGCGCGGTAATCACGGTCTCAGCGCCAGATTCACAATATGTCCACAGCCCAGGCCGGCAGTTCGTCCAGGATGTTGCCGGCGTGCCGGGCATCGGCCAGGCGGGCCGAGGAACACCACGCCCTCATTGCCGGCGATCGCCGAGGTGGGCGACAGCATTGCGCTTGAGAACGTTGGTGGCCGAAGTTTTCCGACGTGGAGATCGCTGCCTTCTCGTCTGTGATCGTGCCAGCTCCGGACGACCTGGAGGAGGTGCGCGAGCGGGCGCGCGCGGCGGTCGATGCTCTGAGCACCTAGGCCTACCGGCCGGAGACTCGCCGAGTCGCCGAACCCGGTCGGGCGTTCTTCGGCAAGGATGCGATGGACCGGCTGCGTGCGTGCGCACGACACACGGCCCGGACCACACACGCATGCCATGAGGGTGGTCGTCATTTCGAGCGCCGCGAGGTGACCGATGAGGGCCGCGGTCCACCGCTGATGGTTGGCGAACAGCGGCATCACGTTATGGCCGGCCGGGACAACGGATCTCCCCGCGCGAGGACCCTGGCCAGACAAGTGACCGGAACGATTGAAGTGGAGATCTGGCGAGTCATCGCACGCCACGAGAGCGGTCTAACTGACGGATGGTGGATGCAACGGGGAGAGAGCGCCCGGAGTGTGGAACTCAGCAGACTCCCTCCCCGGTCCACCTTGGCGGTGGCTGCCTGGCCCAGCCCGTCCGCGACCTGGGGTTGGATCCATCCGTCGCCAGAGAAGCCCACGCGCCCCCGAGCACGTGGTTGGTGTGGGGTGACAGCGCAGGGCGAATCATCGAAGCGAACATCGAGGGGCCCAGACCGAGGGCGAGACTTACGACGAGCGGGCGCGAGCTCACCCGGCAGCGGCACGACCTGGTCGCGCAGCTGGTCAAGATCGCCCGGGACCAAGCCTCGGTCGGCCGGCGTGTGACCGTGCAGACCGCAGAGCGGCTAACCGAGACGCTCGACGCCGCCCAGCTGCTCCGGACCGGGCAGCTAACCAGCGCGTTGTGTCACGTCGGCTTCGGGGTCGTAGACGAGAACGGAGACCCGGTCCCGCTCGCCCACGTGCGACCTCGCGTCGTACGACGCTCTCAGCTCCTCGCCCAGCCCGCGTCCCGAAGACCTCGAGGCGCAAACCCCCGCCTGCCGCGAACCGGCCACGGGCTGATCGGATCCTTGAGCAACGTCGACCGCGCAGCAGCGGATCGGTCAGGCCGAGGCCGACTACGCCGAAGCCGAGGCAGACCGCGACCAGAAGGAGCAACTGCTCGACGCGCTTCAGCACCGGATCACAGATCTCAAAGCCGACCTGGTCAGGCTCAACGAACAGCTTGAGCAAACCCGCGAGACCCTACGGCAAGCTGAGAAGAAGATCCGCGATCTTCTTCGCGGCGGCGTCAGACGGGAACTTGAACTTGCCGTTTCCATCCGCGTCCAGCAGATGCTCCGGAACGTCCTTCAGGTCGAAGACGGAGAACATCGCCACCAGATCGGCGAGCGCTTCGTGGAACGCCAGTTGATCAGGGAGACTCGGCTCGATGTACCGCGGCCGGAGTCCGTCCAGGACCGCATGACTGACCTCATGCGCGACGATGTCGAACGAGAGCGCCGTATGCATCGACGGTTGCCCGTCGGTCGCCGGCAGCCAGCCGAACAGCACCCCATTGCGCTGTCGCGAGTAGAAGGCGTTCGCCTCCACTCTGGCGGCCGGAGTCAGGAACAGCTGGGGATAACCGGAACTCCACGGAATCGGCCGGCCGAGATGCTGCTCGAACAACGCCAACGGATGCGCCGCGACGGCGAACACGTTCTGCGCCCGGAACTCGCGATCCTCGGCCAGCTTGTCAGGTTCGAGGTGCGTGCTGTCCGACCACCGGTCGGTGTAATTCCAGGGATTGCCCTCATCATGGAGAACCACCGGCGGGAACGTCTCGTTGGTACCGACCTGCACCTCGACCACATGGAACCGGTGGCTTCGCGGCCCATGCTGCAAACGGTCGGCCGGAACAGAGATCGCGGTCAGCACCGGTCCGTTCGGATTGATGACGATCGGATCCCTGGGTGAAGACCGTCATCGCGACGGTCTCCTGCCGGAGCAGATTCCGTGAGGGTGGCGGTTGCTTGGGTTGACGTCGCACCCCGGCCCCGTCGGCGACTTCATCAACCATTTCGTCAATCATTTGCGCCAGCACGACGGGGCCCTCGATCTCGTCGAACATGGCAATACGACCCCTTGCGTAGATCTGCCAACACCCCCCCGGCGTCCCTCGTCGACTGGTCACCACTCATCTCCCCCCGGCCAATAGTGCAGTGTCGCCCGAGACTCAAGCAGCCGCCCGCGTGCAGCCCCGAGCCGCGCGCGGCCGCAGCCCGTCACCTCGGTCCGGGTCGCGCCCGCGATCTGGCCGCTCGTCGTCGAGCTGGCTGCGGGGCGAGCTGACCCGGATCGAGATCCTGGACTCGACTGATGGCGTGGTCCATAGCAGCAGCTCAGGCGAACCCGCGCCCGGCGAGAGAATGATCGAGGGAACCCAGGGAGGTGACACGCAATGACGACGACACCTGAGCCGGTCTGGTTCGTGACTGACCACCACCACCCGCCGCGGCGACTGCATCTGAAGGGGTGCGAGCACTTGACGGGCGACCGTCCGGACTACACCGAGGACTGGCACGAGCCGGTCGGCGATGAGCGGCACTTGCCGCACTGCCAACACTGTGACCAGCGCGCGAAGAAGATGTCATGAGCACCAACGTTCGCAGGCTCCTCGCTACGGTCGCCGTGCCCGCGTCGCTCGCACTAGCGAGCTGCTGCAGCGGCGGTGACGGCAAGGACGCCCGGCGCCGGCCGGCGGCGCGCCGACCACCGGCTGCACGGTCGAGCAGACCGAGGAGATCTACGTCCAGGAGCTGTACGACTGCCCGGACCGGGGAACGAAGGTCTACGTCCAACACTTCGACCGCCCGGGACAGCTAAGGCCTGGCCCCGCTGGCGGTGGCCGTGAGCCTGGCTGCGCGGGGCGTGAAGCAGGCCCTGTGGCAACGGCCGTCGGACTCACAATCCCTGGATCGTTGGCTCGAGTCCAACCACCGCGACCAAAGAAGCGCGGCCACAGAGCCTCGGCGCTTGATGAGTCGCAACCGCCGGCGTTCTCGGCGAAATCTGACCGAGCAGGCCATTTCATCGCTTCGCACACTCGATTGACGCGGTCAGGCGTTGCCGCAATGTAAGCGATTGCTGGGTGAAGCGACGAGAAACCCGAGCCGAAACGGTCAAGGCTTCCTCGTTCGACTGTCGTGCGACGGTAGGCCACGACGCATACCACCGGTGGCGTCGTCGCTCACACTTCGACGGGGTGGAAGGAGTAGCGTGCAACCTTCGGCAACCATGCCTCGATGACTGCGGGATCCAAGGTTGCGGTGGGGAGGACCTCGCAGGCGGCGACGATCTGACGCCAGTCCCCGGATCGGCCCTGATAAGGAGCCTCCGGGTCGGCGACGTTCTGTTCGGCTCCGGCTCGCTGGAGGAAGTCCGCGAAGGTCGCGTCGTTCATGGAAAGTAGCTCGTTGATCATCTGGTCGGTGATTCGCGCCGTTCCGGTCATCAACGCCAGCAGGATCAGCACCGGCTGGTACTCCGCGCGGCCTAGGAACGCATCGACGTCGTCGACAGAGACGCGGAGGAGCTGGTAGGTGTTCATGAACCTCTTGACCGCGCGCGGCGTCCCGACGAGCGGCAGGAAGTCCAGCATGAAGTCGCGCTCTTCCTGCGTGAGCCGCAAGGCCTGAGGATTGAGGTCGTCCTCGGGGTTGTCCTCGGCCGTCTTCTCCTTGCCCGGCTCAAGGGCAGGGCCAACGAAGGCTGTCGCCGACGCATCGTCCTCGCGGACATGGCCCTCGCCGGCATCCTCAACCTGGAACGCAGTGACGGCCTGTCCCGGACCCGCCCGGAGCGGCTCGGACTCGGAACCGTATCGGTGCCCGGTGTCAGGTCCGGTGCGGTCCGGTGCGCCGCCCACCTCGCCGGCAAGGCTCGTCACGAGCCGTTCGAACCCCTTCGGTTGCATCGGGCGTAGCCAGAAGGGGATTTGGATGATCTTCTCGAGGTAGTTCTGTGGCGTCGGCGCGGGGCCTTCCTCGGCATCGAACGCCTCGCTGAACGTTCTCGTGAGAGACCGCAGCAGCCACCGTGAGTCGACAGCGACGACCACCACGAAGAGTTCGAAGCCGAACAGCAGGTTCACCGCCTCGAGTACTCTGACGACCTCGGAGGCCGGACATCGGTCCAGGTCGTCGATGAAGATGATGATGCGCTCGATACCGGGGAGACCGTCGACCTTCTGCGACATGTCGGCGAGCCGCCTAAGGTCGTCGCGGATCATCGGTGCCATGCCGAGGTGCCGGCGGTACTCCTCAGCCGTGCTGCGGTCGCTGACGAAGCCATACAGGCCCGCGAGCCCCGACGCCTTGGCCGCTGCTAGCTGTTGGGTCGCCTCGGCGAGGTCGTCCTGTGCCTGCTGCAGCTCCTGCTTGTCCGCGTCGTCCGCACGAAGCAGCTTGACGGCTTGTTTGAGCCCTTGGTTGACCGGTCTGAGCACCTGCGTTGCCGCCGTCACGATCGAGCCGACCGTCGCGAGCAGCGCACCTACCGGTTGGAGGACTGACGGAACGAAGGTCATCAGACCGAGCAGGACGAGACCTACGATCACCGCGCTGACGACCACGACCTTCCTGGCCTTAGACGCGGTGGACCAGCCCTTGCGCAGCCGCGCGGTGGTTGTTGCCAGCGCATCGACTTCGTTCCGGAGATCGCTCACCTGACACGTGACGGCGTCGAGATCGAGGGTCTCAGTCAGCGTCGTCGTCGCCTCATCGGGTATGTCGTCGTGCCGGTCAGCCACTTCCTGGATTGGGCGATCGCCAGCAGCGTCTTGCCTCTGCTCGACCTTGGCGCGTGCAGTCTCGAGCGTCAGTTGCGCCTGCTCGACGCCAGCATTCTTGGCAGCAATATCACGCAGCACCCGCTGGTAGCGCTCGTCCCCTCCCAGCTTCTCCTGGATCCCTTCGAACACCCGGTTGATGAGACTCGCCCACAGCGCACTGCCGCGCGCGTATTGCCACGCGTTGAACTCGACAGAGACGATCTCGCTCAGGTAGCCGGTGGATTCGTCGGGCGAGTCCCGGGACCGGTCGGCGAGGTTTGCGATGCGCAGCTGCACCTGGCGCATGAGGAAGCTCTTGCCCGACCCCCACGGTCCAAACAGGCCGATCGAGAGCGGTGGGTGTGCATCCTTCGAGGCAATCAGCTTCGCGAGCATGTCCACGTCCGCCCGGATGCCGAGATCGTCGCCACGCTCGTCGAGCAGCCCGGCGGCCGCGGCGGAGTCGGCGGCATAGTTGGCGCGCAGATTGACCCCTTCTATCGCTGAGATATCGGCGTGCGTCGGGACACCGTTGTCCGGCACGGTCAGGAGCGTGCTTAGAGGTTCCTCGAGCTCGGCGATGAGACGCTGCCTGAAGCCGTCGCGATCGAGCGCGGTGCGCAGCGCCGGGTCGAGCTGGCTCAATCCGATGATCACGTGGCGACCGTGCAAACTCGGCGAGCGCGCCGGGTCAAATAACAGGCGGACGTCGGCCAGCCACTCACGCACTGCTTTTCGGGTCGCGTCTTCCGGAGTCGTGATCCGGACCGAGCTGGCCGTATTGTCACCGTATTCGCTGTGATGCTTCAGAATCTCCTGGACCAGGGAGCCTGCCGGCACGGCACCCAGTACCTGGAGCGCCGCGGCTGCTTGTCGCACAGTCAGTGAGAGGCCGGGCGGCGGTTCGAGGGTACGTGTTGGACCGAGTTCGTCCATCAGGGCCTCATCGATCACGTAGACCGTCGCCAATGCGTTCGGGGGAGCTGTGCTCTGGAATCCCGCAGTGATGGCTGCCAGCGCGACGCTAGCGGACAGTCCGCCGGCTCCCGTACCCAGCAGTGGAAATGCCGTGCTGCGGGCCGCATCGGCCACCAACTCTCCGACTTGCCGCGCTGCCGACTCGACGACGTTGGCGTTGGTCGTATTACCTGCGGGCACCACTGCCGCGAACAGGACGGTCTGTTCGGGTCTTTCGCCGTCTATCACTCCGGCGACAACCTCGCCGAGTTTGAGCCTGCGCTTTGTGGCCAGGGTCACGCCCAACTCCTCGACCCGCCGTCGGACGCCTGTCGTCATCGAGCCAGATGTGCTGCAGGGAACGACAAGGACATCGGCCCTGCTATCGAACAGATCTCCGCGCGCGACCTGTATCCGTGAGGTTCCCGGTGTCGTCATGAACAACCCATCTCAAATCTTGAACTCGACCCAGAGCGGGTAATGGTCTGAGATGCGCCAGCCCATCTGTTGTCTGCTGATTCCATTGAGCACGTGCGGGACGAAGTCGAAGTTGCCGCCGCGATGCGAGTAGGTGAGTCCATTTAGTAGTGAGGGTGCGCCAGGTTCGGTCGGATCGCTGAACCAGGCGATCTGGTCGTAGAAATGGCGATCGCGGTCATCGTCGAAGATGGTCCGGCGGATGACGTCCAGTTCCGAGGGGGGCCACAGACCATTCCAGACAAATGCGGAGAAGCGCGGATCGTCAAGTCGGTCGAGGTTGAAGTCACCGAGGACCAACAGGTTGCGGTTCCGGTCTGTCAGGCGATCGGCCCAACCGCGCATCCACTGCGCGAAGGCCGACAGCTCGTCGATCCGGTCGGCCCGCTTCTGACCCCATCGGACATGCAACGTGGTCAGGATGAATTCGACGTTCCCGCGCACGAAGCTGGCGGCGTACGGTGTGCGGGCGAACTGCTCGACTGGGTTCATGGCCTCAGTTGGAATAACGATCTCGCCGTCCAGACCGGAAGGCCTGATCCGTTCGCTGTCGTAGACATAGGCAAGCCGTTCACCGTTGCCTGAGCTGTCCTCGGCGACATCCGATACGATGACATGGTATTGAGGCCCGAGGCGGCCCAGCAACGCGGATAGTGCTGTGGTGTCGCGGCGGGTCTCCTGCACTGCTGTCACGTCGAACCTGTCCATCACGGCTGCGAGACACATGACGGCATGCCAATCTCGTTTTGGACTGTCTTGTGGGGTCGCGTCCCATTTGTCTGTTAGATTTCCGAAGGCGCGGATATTCCAGGTCCCAATCAGCAAATTGTCGTTTGTCTTGCGCGGAATCGCCGAATCCAACGCTGTACTGATGCGTTCGAGGTCGCTGGTTACCTCCGCGGGTACGGCACCAGTGGGTGGCATTGTCGTGGTCATAACACACCGCCGGAGTAGGGATAGGGGGCGAGTATGCCAAGGCGATGATCGAGCGTGATCGGCCGGGTGAGACGCGTATCGGTATTACGACACCTTGACGTCGAAGCTGCCCCGGTCGAAGGACCGGCCGACGTCGTGCCAGTTGCCTTCCCAGAGGACAGAGTTTCCGTTGTACGTGCCCGGGGTCACGCCGATCGGCGTCGTATAGTCGACCTGGAAGCTGGTCGATGCTCCGGCCGCCAGGAACATTCGATCGGACGACAGAGCCGGCCAACGGTTATCTCGGCCGGACCAGGCTTCGTCAGTCTCGCTGAAATTGCCAAGACCAAAGAAGATCGTGACGTAGAATGGAAAGTAGCCGACTGGGTCAGGATTGGACACGTAGACGGCGTAATAGGCTGAGCTGCCCTGGGACGTGCCACTGACCCACGCCTGCGCATAGATGAACGGCGAGTTCGTCGTCTCGCCGCGAATCTTCCGCTCCAACTGCTCGCGGTCAAGGCTCGAGAACGCCAGCCCACGCTCTCGTGCAAGCTCACGGATGTACCGAATCTCCTCGAGGAGGCGGCTCACTTCGTAGTCGACCTGCTCTGCCTTCGGCTGGTCGCTGCTGCTTGATGTCACGTGATCTCCCCCTCCGCTGATCCGGCCTGCATGCGACAGGCGGGCTGTAATAGGACGGAGCGCCGACCGGGCTCGGTGATACAAGTTTCGGGAATCCATGATCGGGCTTGCTCAAAACGTTCGAATGCAGCGATCTCGCTGAAAGCGCGGTCGCCCCGGACCTTGGCTCTATCGGAGTCTTAGTGTGCGCATCGGCTCGCTGTCCATACGCGTCAAGGGTCGGCTTGCCGATCCCGCAGGACGCGAAACGCTCTTGACGCGTGTCGTGGTGGCCGGACCATCGACCGGCAAGGGGACGGTGCCAACCGGCGTCAAAGGCGAACTCGGACCAACGCCGGGTGGATCTTCGAACACAAGGTCCAACGGTCCGTCTCCGCGTGGCGTGGGCGAGGTTCGTCCGGCAGGCCGCATGAGCTCGCCACCCGCGCAGAAGGCGCGCACTTGAACCGAGAAGAGACGGACTCGGCATCGCCGTCGCGTGCCCGTGCGCGTTGGCGGGCGCACGTTCGGAGATGGTGGATCGCCATCGTTCTGGTACGTCGGCGCACCCATTGCTTTCAGCCGCTGGCGAGCTGAACGCACAGCAGTGAACGCATCGTCCGCCCGGTCGAGGTGCTGTTCGACCGGATCTGCCGCGAGAACGGCACCGAGCACATCCTGACCGCGCCGCGCTCGCCGACCACGACCGGGACGATCTGTGAACATCGCTTCGAGGACGGCTTCAACCCGCCCTGAGGCTTCAGTGCAGCTTCTGGCATCGACGTGGCGGCACGATCGGACTTCACCTACCGGGTCAACCACACAGGTGCGGCGCGACTCGTGCGAGATGCTTCGGGGACTCCCACCTGGCCCCTCCGCGGCCAGATGGCAGGTCGGCCGCTACCGTCGAGGCGTAGGCGCTTTGCTTCGACCGGAAGCGTGACGGCGCCATTGGCCAAGACTGTTCCATTGAAGTGACCGTCCACCCAAGCACGCCTTCTCGGGACGCGCCTCCTTACGCACCTCAATCAACGCGAAAGGATGGTAAGCAATGGGAACCGACGAGCAAGAGACCATCCACGAATCTCTTACCAGCAAGCGATCTCGCCAGTCATCGGCGAACTGCGGTCAGTCTCGGCTGGAAATCGGCGGTTACGGGGTTCGACCGGCGGCATCAGGGTCGAGGCCGAGGCGTGTGGCTAAGGTGCGTGTTCCTCCTCGGACACCATCTTCCGTGAAGAGCCCGCGCTCGCTCCCGCGGCCGCTACCTTCGTCGCTCCGCTCCTCAACGCGACCGCTACGCGTGCTCCCACCCCCGAGCTGCAGCAGCGCATCTCGTCGGCTACCGCCGACCCCTGCGGCTTGCGCCGCCCCGACCGACCCTCGGCGGGCGTGACTGGGATGAGTCAGGGGGCTCGTGCGGTCAAGGTGCGTGCACCCCTAGAACACCCTTCTCGTCCACGCACCCGAGCTCGCTCTGCACGCAGAGCTTCGACTGGCGGCCTAACGCTTGTCCGCTCCAGCGCACTAGAGGAGGTTAGTCCGGGCGGATTGACCATCGCCCCGCACAGCCCGGGACAGCCGGCTCGTCACTGTTCTGACCGCGGCACGGAGGACGGGGCGACCTGCGCGTCGCTCAGGCAGTCCACCACAATGCGCCGGCCAGCACGCAACCGACCAAGCGCCCGCCCGCATCATCGCATCGGTGTCCGGGGAGCTGGCATCTCGTAGTTCTTGCCCGTCGGCTCAGTTGCGGCATCGCGCAGCCTTGGCGAGTCCGGAACGGCGCGGACAGTACATACACACTGCCCAGGGCAGGTCGGTTTACTGGCGAGGTTTCAGTCGCTTGGTAGGGACGGCAGTGAGTGGATCTTCCGGCCACGGATGGCGGGGGTAGCGCGCTCGCAGGTCGGCTCGGACCTGGGGGTAGCCCTGCTTCCAGAAAGAGGCGAGGTCGCTCGTGATCGCGACCGGGCGCCGTGCGGGCGACAGTAGGTGCAGAACGACTGGGACACGAGCGTCCGCGACGGCCGGAGTGGCAGTCCAGCCGAATACCTCCTGCAGCTTCACGGCGAGGACCGGCGGCTCGACACCGTTGTACGCGAGTCGCACCTCGGAGCCCGATGGGACCCGGAGCCGTTCCGGTGCGAGTTCGCCGAACCGGGTTGCTGCGGGCCATGGCAGCAGTCGCCGGAGCGCCGAAGCAACGTCGATGTGGGCAAGATCGCGCGAGCCGCGCACCGAGGCGAGCTCGTTACCCAGCCATTCGTCGAGATCGGCCAGGAGTGCTTCGTCATCGACCGCAGGCCATGGGGCTCCGAGGTGGGCGTGGCAGAACGCAAGCCGCTCCCGCAAGGCGAGAGCAGCCTCCGACCAGCGCAGTACAGACAGACCGCTGCGCCGGATACCGTCGCGGACGGCCGCTTGGACGAGCAGCCGGTCGGGCTTTGCCAGCGGGACGTCGTTGAGCACGATCGCGCCCAGTGCCTCGACGCGCCGCGTCACGATCCGGCCGTCGTCCCAGCGGATCTGGTCGGTGGTCGAGACGAGGTCGCCGGCAATGTCGCGCGCGGTCTGCTCATCGATCGGCGCCGCTGAGCGGATCCTGGCGTCGGCGCGACCGGGGGCCCGGTCGGCGACCGCGATCGCCAGCCAGGGCGTGGTCCGCAACGGCGACTCCGGATCCAGCGCGGCACCAGTGCCACCAGACATCTGGTACGTCGCGGAATCGGCCGACCGGATCCGCGCAATCCGATCCGGATACGCCAACCCCACCACGACCCCCGCCGCAAGGTCATCCGGTACTACGCGCGTCCCGCGACCAGTCGACCCACCAACCGCCGGTCGCATTCCATCCCCGCCAGACGGGTCGACGGTCGTCGTACCCCTGCCGAGGCGCTTTGTCTCTTCTCGCCAGCGGGCCGTGGCTCCGCGATCATCGCCGCGGCGGAGGGCTCGCCAGCGGGCCGGTAGGTCATCGCCGAAGTCGCGGCCGGAGTCGTCCGAGAGCATCGCGACGACCTCGCGTGCCCGGTCGGCGCCGACCCGCGGCGTCCCGTCCAGCAACGCACGAGCCAACCGAGGGTGCGCCCCGATCGCCGCCATCCGCCGTCCCCGCTCGGTGATCCGGCCTCCGTCGTCAAGGGCATCGAGGCGGCGCAGCAATTCGGTGGCCGCGGTCATCGCCACCGCCGGCGGCGCCTCGAGCAAGGTCAGACCGTCACCAGCGGGCGCACCCCACGCCGCAAGGTCGAGGGCGAAGGCGGCCAGATCGGCGATCGCGATCTCCGGGGCAGGATGATCGTCGAGATGCGAGTGGTCGGTGGCAGACCAGCACCGATAGACCCGGCCTGGCGCTTCCCGCCCGGCACGACCCGCTCGCTGGTCGGCCGACGACTTCGAAACCCGGCAGGTGACCAACGCGCCGAGGCCACGGGATTGATCGGTCCGCGGCTCCCGGGCAAGACCCGAGTCGACCACCACTCTGACCCCGGGCACAGTCAGCGAACTCTCCGCGACCGACGTCGTGACCACGATCCGGCGAGTGGCGGCTGGCGCCAGTGCACGGTCCTGTTCAGCCCTGGATTGGCGACCGAACAACGGCAGGACATTCTGATCGGCCAACCGGCGCGTCACACCGTTGATCTCGGCCTCCCCCGGGACGAACACGAGGATGTCGCCGTCGTTATCGCTCAGTGCACGCCGTACGACCGCCGCGACGTGATCCAGCAGGCGCGGGTCCACCCGCCCACCGGGAAGCAGCGGCACGGGGACCGGCGGCGGGGCCCACTCGATCGCCACGTCGAACAGCGCAGCAGACGCGGTGATCACGGGTGCCGGAACGTCGGTGCCCAAGGCGTGACTCAGCCTGGTCGTGTCCGCCGTGGCCGAGGTCGCGACGATCGCCAGGTCGTCCCGGAGATTCGCGCGGATGTCGACGCAGAACGCGAGCAGCAGATCGGCATCGAGGTGCCGCTCGTGGCACTCGTCGATCACAATCGCGGCGACCCCCGGCAGCTCCGGGTTCTGCTGCAGACGCCGTACGAGGAGCCCTGTCGTCACCACCTCGACACGGAGCCCTTTGCCGCCGCTGCGTTCACCGCGCATCGCGTAGCCGATCCGCTGCCCGAGCGGTTCGCCGACCAGCATCGCCAGCCGGGTCGCGGCCGCGCGGGTTGCCATCCTTCGCGGCTCGGCGACGATGATCGTGCCCCCGAGCGCGTCGCCCAGCGCAAGCGGCAGCAGCGAGGTCTTGCCCGATCCAGGCGGCGCAACCAACACCGCCGTACCGTGCGAACGCACCGCATCGACCGTGGCAGGCAGAACGGCCCGGACAGGCAGATCCGCCCCCGGCACCGGCAATTCAGGCAGCAACACGCCCCGACGCTAGCCGACCACCACCACAGAACCCCTCGACAACCCGGCGCACAGCCCCATCAACAGTGTTTCTCCTGGCCCCTGCACATGCCCCAGGCGGAGAACACGATCGCGATCGAAGCGGAGCGAACCACCTCGCGGCTCACTAGGGCCTTCCGACCGTCCAGCACCGGCAGGGTCGCCCGACCGGCCCGACCGACCCGAGCCATCAACCGCGGCTGCCCGAGATCCATACCTGGCTAGGCGGGGCGTTCGGGGAGGTTCATCGCAGCAAGCCGGTGTGGGTCGCGTAGTGAGGTGATCTCCACGATCCGCCCGTCGACGACCGTGCACGCCAGCACGCCCAGGGGTTTGCCGTTCGCGGACCAGGCGACGATTCCCGGCTCGCCGTTGACGAGGACGGGTTGCACGGCTGCCTTGACGTACCCCCCGCGCCGGGCCTTCGTCGCCACCTCGGTCGCTCCGAGCTTGACGACCACACCGTGCGCGGTATGAGTGCTCCACTTCACCTGCGGGTCGAGTACCCGCAGCAGCCCTTCGAAGTCTCCGTCGCGCGCCGCGGCGAGAAACGCATTCAGCACCTCCCGCCGCTGCTGTCGTTCGCCGTCCGGGCGAGGTGTGCCCTGGACCTTCCGGCGAGCGCGGCTGGCAAGCATCTTGGTGGCGTCGGTGGACTTGCCGATGATCTGACCGATCTCCTCGAACGGCACCGCGAACATGTCGTGCAGCACGAGGGCGAGCCGCTCGGCAGGACCGAGGCTGTCAAGTACCACGACCAGTGCCAGCCCGACCGAGTCAGCGAGCAGCGCGTCGTCCTCAGGCGCCGAGACGATGTCCTCGGTCACGAAGAACTCGGGCAGCCCGTCGTCGTGTGACGCCACCGGCCGGGTCTTGCGTGAGCGCAGCACGTCGACGCACACCCGCCCGACCACGGTGGTCAGCCAGCCTGACAGGTTGTCGATCGAGGCCGCGTCCTGGCGCGCGAGCCGCAGCCAGGCCTCCTGTACGGCGTCCTCGGCGTCCGCCCGCGAGCCGAGCATCCGGTAGGCCATCGCCACCAGCCGCTCGCGCTCCTCCATGAACGCTTCCGCGACCGCGTTCTCCCGGTCCGATCCGGTCATCTGTTACCTCCCACCGACAAGTTCCGTCATGGGTGATGACGGGCCCGGAAGGGCCGAGGTAACCGACAAGGAGAAACTCATGAACCTCGCGCTGTGGATCGTCGCCGGCCTGCTGGCCGCCGTCTTCGTCTTCGCGGGCGCAAACAAGCTGTTCATCCCGTACGAGAAGCTGGCCAAGGCTCCCGGTGGCGGCTGGGTCAACCAGTTCAGTCCAGGGTTCGTCAAGGGACTCGGAATTGTCGAGATCCTGGGGGCCATCGGCCTGATCGTACCGGCCGCTCTCGACATCGTTCCGGTCCTCGCACCGCTGGCCGCCGTCGGACTGGCGACGATCATGGTGGGCGCGGCGATCGTGACCTCCCGCCGTCACGAGAGCGCGCACGCGGTGCTGAACGTCGCCTACCTCGCCCTTGCGATCTTCGTGGCAATCGGCCGCTTCGGCCCCGAATCCTTCAGCTGATCGCCCCCTAGGCTGCCGTAGGCAGCGCAGCGAGGCATCCCCGGGATGCGCTTCGACATTCCTCCGTTCGCAGCGATCCCCCACTGCCCGCGCCAGACCGACCGCCGACCGGGGCAACCGCGGCCCCGAGGACACTCGTGCCGCGTCGACGAGTAGCACGACTCGGCCGCCCAACCCTAACGCCCGAGGGCTCTGAGGTAGGTCGGTGAGATCTGAGGCAACCAACCAGTGGATCTGAGGTATCGCGATCGATGAGTCGGCTCTACCTGTGCTCCGACGGTGAAAGGAGAGCGGCGATCGGCGCCGCTGCTCCTCCCGGAGGGGATCATGGACCGCTTCTACCCGGCCGTGGCGGCCTTCGTTCTGGCAGTCAACGCCGGCTCGTTCACCATAGGCGCGGCCTTCGGGTCATTATCGGATACCTACCTGTCCGGGAGCGTCGCTCCGCACGACCCGCCGGTCCCGGAGTACCGCCTGCCGCCCAGTGATCGGCGCCACGAGGCCACAAGCAACAAGGCCCAGCCGTCGGCTGCAGCAGGCGGACACGGCACCAGGCCCCAGCAGAGCGAACCTGCCGCCCTGGGCGCTGCAGGATTGGCTCTGAGGGTGCGGTCGCCGCACGGGGGACCGCACCGACAAGCTCAGGTACAGTCCGGTTCCCTCGCGGCCAACCGCTGCGCCAGGACAGCCGCTTCTGTGCGACTCGACGTACCTGTCTTGCGCAAAATGTTGGACACATGCACGCTGACCGTCTTGACGCTGACGACCAGTTCCTTGGCGATCTCTCCATTCGAGCGGCCAGCCACGAGATGTGCGAGTACCTCTCGTTCCCGGGGAGTTAGTCCTGCCAACGCATCCGACCTCGACGGCACTTCCGGCAATTCGACTGGCCGCCGGAGATCGACGCGAGCCACTCGAGCCAATGACTCGATCTCATCCTTCAGCGGGACAGCCCCTAGCTCGACAGCAATCAGATGCGCCCGCCGTAACTCATCCTTGACAGTGAACCCCGGCGACCCGTCCGCGATCATCGCCTCTGCGCAACGCAAGCGTGCGATCGCCTCCTGCCAGGGCGCGCCGACGGCCTCACACCGCTCCGCAGCAATGCGCCACAACTCCGCCTGGCCGTCGTCGTCGTGCGCTCTCGCAACCTCAGCCTCGAACAACGCCGTCACCCTTGCCTTGCCGGCCGGGCTTAGGCGTGACGTTGTGAACGGGGCAGCCGGCAGCTTTCGGACAAGGTCGTCCAACACGGCGACCGCCCGAGCTGCAGCCGCCTCATCGCCCGCATCCCGCGCAGCACGGGCGGCGGCCGCGGCGGCACGAGCAACGGCGACAAGCTCACCCTGGTCGTCGGTGCCCAGAATCTCGGCATCCCGACCGACCAGCCAGTCGAGCGCGCCTTGCGCATCGCCCTCAGCCAGCATGATCTCCGCGGGCACACTGCTGAGGTCATCTCGAAGTCCCGCGTAGTTCTCGGAGACCATCTCCAGCGCGCGATCGAGGTGGAGCCTCGCGTCGGCCAGCCGTCCGGTCCGAACGGCGAGCGTCGCCGACGCCAATCTCACCGACGCACCCACGATGCCGTCACAACGGGCCGCCAACGCGCGCCGGAGGACTTCGCGGCATTCGCGCCAGCGACCGACCATCAGGAAGACATCAGCTGCCTGCTGGGCGACGAAATGTTCCCACGCGGACCCGAGGGCATGGAGCTCTTCCATCGCCTGCTCGGCCAACTGTGCGGCCTCAGCACGTCGGCCAACGGTGCCCAAGGCATTCAGATGCCACGTCACCGCAACTCCGACGCGGGTCGGGTCACCGCACCGTCGCCCGATACGTTCGGCTTCCATCGCGTCCGGGATCGGATCACCCGCGCCAGTCGTCAAGTAGGTGAACGCGCGGGTGGAGTGTGCCGCGGCCAAGGCAACATCATTCCCGCACAGACGCGCCGTTCGAAGTGCCTCCTCGACATGCGCCAACGCACTTCGGCCCGCCGCCGCGTCGCTCAACGAGTCAAAGGATTCGGCAAAGGCGAGGGCCTCCAGCGCAAAAGAACGCTCAGCAGAATCTGGATAGTCATCAGTCAGCCGGAGCGCCTCGATCAGATCCTCGTTCACCGCCTTCATGCCCGACTGCGGGTGCGTGAAGTCCTGTGAGGCGAGCAGCATCTCGCTTGCCAGGAGAGGTTCTGAAGCTCGGTCGACAAGCTCCATCGCTCGACTCGCGAAACCGAGACCGGCGGTGTACCGACCGGCCGTGCCGCAACTCTCTGACGTTCGACGAAGCAGATCGATGTGGTCGAGTCGCGAGCCACGGACTTCTGGCGACAACTGATCCCATAGTGAGCAGGCCCGCTCGAGGTGGAGCGACTCGACGGTTGTCGCGCGGAGCTCGGATGCACGGGCAGCAGCGACGAGCGACCACCGGTACGCCTCATCTACCCGTCCCGATCGGTGGTTGTGGACTGCAAGATCGGACGCGGCCTGATCCGGGGACGTGTCGGCCTGGGACTCGAGCACCCGCACGAACGAGGCGTGGATGCGGGCGGCCTCGCCCGGGGGCAAGGCGTTGTAGAGGACTTCCGCGAGCAGCGGATGACGGAACCACAGGCGACCCTGGTTGTCGCGGCGCACAACGCCGTGCTCCTCCGCCTCGACCAGGTACTCGGGCACCCGGTCCGGATCGATGTCGCGATCGACTCCGACCGCTGCCAGAGTGGCAAGTCCGAGAGGCCTGCCACCGACCGCTAGTACACGTGTGATCTGCCGTGAGCCGGTTGACAGCCCGTGCCAGGTCGCAAGCAGGGCGTCGCGGAGGGCGGTCGGAGCATTAGCCGGCAGCCTTAGCTCGGAGTCGGCGCGATGACGGACCAGCAACTCGGTGAGGTACGGGTTGCCGCCGGAACGCTCGTACACATCTGTCGCGTATCCAATGTCCACCGGGCCCCCGAGGAGTTCCTTCAGTTGCTCCTCTGTGTCGTCGACACTCAGCCGGTCCAGGCGGACCTCCGCGAACCGCGGCATCCGGCGCATGTCGGCGAGCCAGCCGTGCAGGGGATGACCTTCGCCACGATGCTCATCACGACACGTCATCAACAACGCCAGGCGCTGATCCTGGAAGCCGGTGATCAGGTACGCAAGAACGTCGAGCGACGTACAGTCTGCCCACTGAAGATCGTCGACCACCAGAACGACCGGCGCGAGTTGCGCGAGCCGATTGACCGCCTGATCGATCCGGGCGAGCAATCTCCCTGGGTCGGTCGGTTCAGCACCCCCGAGTGCCGATACCAACTGGGTGAACTCGTCCGCCGTCGATCGCGCCTCTGCACGGACCGGGTCGGCGCGGGTCAACCAGGTCCGCAGGGCACCGATGATGGGCGCGAATGGAACCGAGGCCGCTCCGAAGTTCACACATGTCCCCCACAGCACCTGGAAGTCGTGCTCCCCCTGACTGCATGCGTCGCGGACCAGACTTGTCTTGCCAATGCCGGCCTCACCTTCGACCACCAATGCGCACGGTTTCCCGCTCGCCGCCCCCTCCAAAGCGCTCGCGAGAAGCTCCTGCTCATCCGCTCGGCCGGCGAACCCAGAGTCGTGCCCTACTGCGGCCCCCACGGCGCCAGTATCAGCCGGGTTGCCTGGACTGCGATCCCGGCTGCGGGAAAGCGTCCGTTAACCGGATACGGGCCGGCCATCGGCACCGAGGTACGACCGCTGACAGCCCACAGGCGGCCCCATTCGCGGACCCCACGACGTACCCCACGCGCACTGCGTGGTGATGGTCGCCGCCTTTGGTTGTCTGGGTGTTGTTGACGCTTGGAGGCGTTCGTGGACTTGGCGGTTCTGCGAGTTCACCGACGGCGGGTTGCTGTCGCCCCCACGCCCGCGACAGCCACTCAGCCCAATTCCTGTTCGGTGGCAGGTGGCGAAGAGACTGTCACAGGGGCTGGCTGGGCGGTCGACGGTGGCCGACACTGAGAGTGAGGAGGCGCTCCGCGCAGGGGGAGGGCGGCTGGATGGCTGGGCGGCGCAAGGCGCTGATTGTCGCGAACGACGTCTATGAGCACGAGGGGCTCGGGCGGCTTCGCGCGCCGGCGGCGGATGCGCAGGCTCTGGGCGGTGTTTTGGGTGACCCCGCGATCGGTGGTTTCGACGTGGAGGTCGTCCGCAACGAGTCGGCACACGTGATCCAGGGGCGGGTCGAGGACTTGTTCGCGGACAGTCGGCCCGAAGACGTGTTGCTGCTGCACTTCTCGTGCCACGGCCTCAAGAGCGAGTCCGGGGAGTTGTTCTTCGCGGCGAGCAACACCCTGCCGAACCGGCTGGGCTCCACCGCTGTGTCCGCCGACTTCGTGCAGCGATGTCTGCGGATGAGCAGGTCGCGCAGCATCGTGTTGCTGCTGGACTGTTGTTATGGCGGCGCTTTCGGCCGCGGCGTGACTGTGCGGGCCGCGGGCGATGCCAACGTGCTGGACAGCTTCTCCGGTGGGAGGCTGGGCGGTGGCCGCGGCCGCGCGGTGATCACAGCTTCGAGCGCGACGGAGTACGCGTTCGAAGGTGACCGGCTCGCCGATGACCGCAGCAGTCCGTCGGTGTTCACCGCTGCCTTGGTGGAAGGTCTGGCCAGCGGGGACGCGGACCTCGACCAGGATGGCTGGGTGTCGCTCAACGAGCTCTACGACTACGTCTTCGACCGGGTCCGCGAACGGAATCCTCACCAAACCCCCAGCCGCGACGTGGAGATGCAGGGTGAGCTGTACATTGCCCGCCGCAGTCGTCCGGTCACCGTACCGGCACCGCTGCCGGCCGAGCTTCGCGAGCTGATCGACCATCCGCTGGCCGCGGTCCGGGGCGGCGCGGTGCAGGAGCTCGTCGGACTGCTGCAGGGCAGGAATGCCGGGTTGGCGCTGGCGGCCAGGGTGGCCCTCGAGCGTCTGGCGGACGACGACAGCCGCTCGGTGGCCGCCGCGGCGACGGCAGCGCTGAGTGCCGCCGCCCCAGAGCCGCGCCCGCAGCCGCAACCACAGCCGAAGCCGGCCCGCCAGGACCGGTACGTACGGTCGTGGCGCCGGCGGCTGATTTACCTGTCCGGCGCAGGAGTGATCCTCGCAGCCGGGATCGTGGTCGCCCTGCAGCTGGTGAACGACAACGACCCGCCTGGAGGGGGTGGAGCGGCGGCTGGCGAGTTCAACGAGGCCTCCCCGTGGCGGCTCGGGGTACGCGGCGCCGACGGCTGCACCGTCACGGTGAGGAACGTCGACAGCGGCCAACAGAAGGTGTTCGACGATCTCTGGGGGCCTGTGACCTTTCAGATCGCGGACACCGGCAAGTTCAGTGCGAACGCCAGCGATCCCCGCTGCATCGTGACGCATTCCGCAGGTACCGGTCAGATCGCCCTTCCCTTCGCACAGAAGGCCGCGACCGGTGACAGTGACGCGTTCACGGTGCCGTCCGGCGACAAAGCCATCGTCCGCGTCGTCGCCTTCAACAGTTACGGTCGTTGCGACTTCGAGCTGCACGACGCCACGGACGGACGCCCCCTTGACTACGGTGGGACACAGCCGGGAGGCCCCCCGGTCCAACTCGACCCCCACGGCAGCTCCAAGGTCTATCTCGCCCGCTTCTTCGGCTGCGACGTTCAGGTGTCCAGCGGCTGAGGAGCGGAGGTCATGGGCTGCCGGTGATCGTCGTGAATGCGCGAGCCACAGGCACAACCACACGGAGCGCAGCCAGCACCACCCACTACCGAGCAATAAATGGTTGGTTGGTGCAGTGGACCGGTTGGTACTGTGCCGTGGTCCGTGACATCACGCCTGGAGGTGAGACCCCATGAACGCTGTAAACGCAGTGGGTGCTCCCCGTCTCGTGGTCACGGGCGGACGATTGACGTAGGTGTCGCCGGGAGCGCCTCGAGAAGTTCGGCACTCCCGAAAGGAAACACCTATGAACCTTTTGCCTTTCAGTCCCGGCCTCGGTGCCCACGCCGTGACGATCTCGCGCGTCGCGGACAATCAATGGCACGCGATCGAGAACGACCTGGTCGTCGGTCGTGGTCACGCCTCGCGGCGGCTCGATGGCCGGACCTTCCTCAGTATCGACACCTGGCGCGACACTGTCTTCGACCAACTCGCCACCGCGATGATGGCCGATCAGCCGGCACCGCGGTACACGGTCGTCGACGAGACCGACCACGACCTCATTGCCAGTTGGGAACGTGCGGGGTTCGTGACGTGGCGCCGCGAGTCGGAGTTCGTCGTACCCACGAGTCTTCCCACGGCTGCTGCGCCTGCTGGGGTAGTGATCGCGACCGCCGACGACGTGGCCGAGGCTCCGTTGCGTGAGTTGGACCGGGCGATTCGCGCCGAGGTCGAGTCCGGTGCCGGTTGGCAGACGATGCCGGCGGAAGTGTTGCCCTGGCAAGGCGGGACGAGGCCGATCGACCCGTCGAAGTACACCGTCGCGGTCCGGGACGGTCGGTATGTCGGGCTGGTCCGGGTGGCGACGATGACCCGGTGCCCGCGGATCGGGCTGGTCGCGGTACTGGCCGCCGAACAACGGCACGGCATCGCCCGGGCGTTGCTGAGCCGGGTACTGGGCGAGCTGCACCGCTCCGGTTTCGAAGCAGCCACGGCGGAGATCGACGAGACCAACGAGGCTGCGATGGCGCTGTTCGACGGGCTTGGCGGCCGCCGTACGGGAGGCAGTCTGGAACTGGTCAACCGGCCGGGAAAGGCCTGACGATGGCCAGAACAGCAGGCGGCATCGAGGTCGAGGGCACCGTCGTCGAGTGCCTCCGCAACGCCAACTTCCGCGTCGAACTGACCAACGGCCACCAGGTCCTGGCCCACATCAGCGGGAAGATCCGGAAGAACTACATCAAGATCCTCCCCGAAGACCGCGTCCTGGTGGAGCTCAGCCCGTACGACCTGACCCGAGGCCGGATCATCTTCCGCTACCGAACCTGACCTCACCCCTACCGCGCTCGGCGGTCCCCCGCCGAGCGCGGGTTGAGCCAGCCCATGGCCGCAGTCGACATGCTGTCCGGTCACCCGTCAGGCTCGGGGCGGTCGATCGTGTCGGGCTTGGCCGGGTCGATGTCGCGCGGCCGGATGACCGGCTCGCCGTGACGATCGAGGTAGATTGTTGCCTTGCGCCCCAAACTCGGGTCCTCGCTGACGTACACGACACGCACCGCTGCGGCGACGTCCATGAAGAAGCCGATTGCCGGTGAGTGCAGGACTCCCGCCTCGGCAGATTCAGGCCGTGCGCCCGGAAGGTCTGGGGGCTCGAAGCCCTGCCGTACCAGGGTGCCAAGGATCTGTGCCTCTTTCACCACAGCAGCGGACAGGTCCGGCCAATGCAACTCGACGTTGCCGATGTCTCCTTTGGCTGTCAGTCCGACGGTGGCGTATGACGACCAGACCACAACGCCGTCCACGGTCCGCCTCGCCCGAGCCGCCTTCCGGATCACCAACGGTTCGTGAAGATGGAACTCTTCGTCCGAAACCCGCTCCGCGACCTGGCCGTACTCCGAAAGCACCTCAACGGTCTCGATCTCGCGAGGTGGGATCTTCGCCGCGCGGAGCACGCGACGGCAAGCAGCCACCGCCGTTCGGTCTGCGCCGGTCCACGCACCGAGCCTGCGCAGATGACCGTATCGGACATCCACGGCGAACAGGGTCCGGCTGTCCTGTCGCTGACTGAACATCAGATTCTTTGAGCGGATCCCGGAGATGTTCGCAGCCGACCCGAACTCTGCACGAGTGATCGTGAAGCCGGCGATCGAGGCGGCAGCATCGACCAGGTCCGTCCTGACGATGCGAGACAAGCGTCGCTGCTGCGCGGTCATGTCAGGCATGGAAACT
>NZ_JBICST010000007.1:0-132464 GCF_043197265.1 Kribbella sp. NPDC049227
AGCACCCACGCCGGACCGTATTCGTTGTTCGACATCCGCGGCGCCACCAGAATGCCGCCCGCCACCAGCAGGACGACGCCCCCAATCACCCGGCACACTGTCGTTCCGATCCGCCCACAAAGCACGATTGAGCCCCCCACTTAGCCCCGCGCCCCCCGGCGCCACAATGCAAGACGTCTCGATGCCGGGTCATGACGGCACCGAAGGCCACCGGCTCGCTGTCGTCCCAATGAGCCTCGGCCAGCTTGTACGCCGGGTCGCCGTCGCGCTCCGGGTGATTCACCAGTGCCGACACCGGCTCCGGTACGACGGTGTCGATCGACCGGGCAACGACTTGGCGGCCGATGTAGCTGCGGCCGCCGGTCGGGATGATCCGGAACCGGCCGAGCTTCGACACCGGGATCCACAGGAAGGTGCTGTACAGCGTGCGGACCGAGGACCCGCAGTTCTCGCACACGTCGTGGTGACCGTAGAAGCGGCTCCCCCATGGGGCCGCCGCCCACGTCCGCGGCACGCCAGGCGACCGAGGACCTGGTACACGGGCCGCAGAATGGGTAGACCCCCCGCCGTTCCTCGTTCATCCAACCCATTCTGACCGGTTTCTCCTTGGCTGCACCGATAGCAACTTTTCGGATCGCTTGCGAACGCACCCATCGCCCTTCGGCCAGACGGTTCGCCATTCCGATACCCTCCGGATCCATCCCGATCCCATTCGGATCGTGGGCGGGCCGTTGTCGGCCAAACGCCAAAGTAGTCCCGCTCGGTTTCAGCTCGACTTCAGATCTCATTCAGCTGCTCTCACCGCCTGCTGTTTTCATCGGACCCATGGGCCGAGATGATGTTTGGCGCGCCGATCGCTGCTCGGGAGCAATCGACGCATCGCATTCGCGGTGGCCACCGAAATCACAGACGTTCTCCAGACGACCGTCCGGTCGGGATCGGCCACCGTGGGGAGACGGGATTCAATGTCATCGCGATCCTCGTGTCGTATCTCGAGATGATGGGGGCGCGAACGAGACGACCACATCGACCGGTTCATTGAGGAAGATCGCGGCGTTGTCTGGATACTGAGGTGCGACAGGTCAGGCGGCGTCTGCCGAGACCGGCCTGGCACCGCCGAACACGACCGCGTTGCAGCACGCAGCGGTCTTCGGGAACACCGAGGTCGTCGACGTCCCGGCCGGGGCGGGCGCGCTGCCACCAGCTTGTCCGTGGCTGCCGCTGCTGACGACGTCAGCGGCTGGCTCGGCCCTGACGCTCCGCTCGCAGATCGAGTCCCCGCGGTGGTCATGTCCGCCGATCACCAACGACTGGCCGTCATTGACGCGCTGCTTGAGGTAGGTACTCCGGTCGATGCCGAGGACGCAGTGTGGGGTCGCCAGGCGCTACGGGTCGCTGCCGGCAATGGCCGGGTCGACGGTGTCCGGCACTTGCTCGAGCACGGCTCAGACCCGAACCACCGTGATCCCGAGCAAGGATTGGCTAGGCGAAGACAGTTCGGCCGTCGGGGATGTCGAGCTTGTGGATGCCGTTGATGCCGCTGGTGCCGGCCGGGTCCGGGGCGATGCACTTGGCCACCGTCCGGCAGTCGAGTGCCTTGGCGGAGCAGACGAGCAGATCGGCTCGCGGCACCTAGGGACCGAACTGCTCGATCTTGGGGACGGCGGTTGTGAAGCCCACCGCGGTGAATGTGGTGTCGTCGATCCACTGGCCGCAGATCTGCCGGGGTACCCGATCGGGTGGAAGTCCAGTCGTTTCAGATCGGGACCCCGGTACAGCCGCAGATCACCGGGCATCGCGATCCGGCCGTCAGTGCTGCCCGTCACCGATGACGGTGGCCTGTGTCATGACCGGTCCCTTGGCTGGCCTTTGGCGGCAATGTCTCAAGGACCTGGGTTCAGACTGGCATCAATCGACTGACGGCGCTTTGAAGTCGGGCATACCTAGGCTGGTGACCGATATCGAGCGACGCTGTCACCCGGTAGGGGGAGTAGATGGCTACGGACGATTTGGCGGCGATGGCGGGATTCGATGGGTTCGTGGAGTTCGAGGTCGAGACGGCCGGGACCACGATTCGTGGCCGCCGCGGAGGCCAAGGCCCGCCGGTCCTTCTCCTGCATGGCATTCCGCAGACACACCTGATGTGGCGTCGGATAGCGCCTCAGCTCGCCGACCGGTTCAGCGTCGTTGTCACCGATTTGCGTGGCTCCGGCAGCAGCGGGAAGCCGCCGTCCGCACCGGATCATGCGCCATACAGCATGCGGGCGCTGGCGCAAGACCAGATCCAGGTGATGGCTGCGCTCGGGTACGGGCGATTCTCGGTAGTAGGACATGATCGTGGTGGCCGCTGCGCTTATCGTATGGCGCTGGATCATCCGGAAGTGGTCGAGAAGTTGGCAGTTATGGACGTCGTACCGACGGCCGTGGTGTTCGATCTCGCCGACAAGCAGTTCTCCCTCGACTGGGTTTGGTCATTCCTCGCGGCGCCGGAGCCCGTTCCGGAGACCTTGATCGCGGCTGCCCCGGAGACGTTCGTGGATCACATCCTCGACACGTGGTCCGACGTACCCGGAGCGTTTCCGGCGGCCGTCCGGGCGGAGTACGTCGATCCGTTTCGTGATCAGGCGAGCGTGCACGCGATCTGCGAGGCGTACCGAGCGGCCGCGACATTGGATCACAACTACGACCTGATCGATCTGAAGGCAGGCAGACGGATCCTGTGCCCCGTGCTTGCGCTCTGGTCCCGGACCAGCGCGGTGGGCCGATGGTACGACGTCCTCGATGTCTGGAAGCGTTGGGCAGATGACGTCGTTGGCGGCTCCCTCGCGGTCGGTCATTTCATGCCTGAGGAAGCACCGGAAGAGACCGCCGAGGCAATTGTCGCTTTCCTCTGAGGGTCGATGAGATCCGGATGTTGAGCTCTCCTCGGGGCAGCGTGAGGTTGTAAGGTAGAGGCTGCTCGAGGTGGATCTGTTCGGGCCTCTGCGCGTGGCTGCCGACGGCCGTTCCTCGAACTTTCCGAAAACCGCTTGCGGACCCTGCTGGCCATTCTGGCCGAGCCGCCAATCGGACGTCTCGATCGATCAACTCGCTGCTGGGATCTGGGCGAGGAGCAGCCTGCCGACACCCGCAAGGCGGTGCAGTTGTATGCGGCCCGGCTTCACTCTGAGCTTGGTTCCGGGTCCATCGAGACCGTCGGGCCGGCTACACGCTGCGGATTGCCAACGGACCACGTGGACATCCTCCGTTTTGTGAGGATCCTGGGCGACGCCGAGTCTGCGACTAGTACTGAGGCCGAGCGACAGGTGCTGGCGCAGGCACTCGATCTTTGGCGCGGACCCGTTCACCGGGTCCTTGTGGAGGGATGCTGGGAGTAGTGTCGCTGCAGGGCCGCCGTGGGTACAGGGAGCGACCTGACGACTGGACTATCGCCCCGGATTGCTACAGCAGCCTACTCATGGGTCGCCCGGGCCTTTCCGGACGCGTCGGTTGCGGTAGGCGACCATGGCACGATGGAGTACGCCGTTGATCGGCCCCGGCAGCACTTGCTCCCATTCGCCGACTGTCTCAGCCAGCTCGCCCCCAGTGCCGAGTTTCCACCGCAGAAGTCCGAACGCGCGATCTTCGGGGTCTAGGCATCCGGAGACGCCACGCATGTCATACAGCTCAGCACCGAGCTCGCTGGCCTCCCTGATCATCGACCACTGGAGGATGTGGCTCGGTCTGACGTCGCGGCGATGGTCTGCCGAGCCGCCTGTCTGATACCAAGCACGGCGACCTACCACGATCATCGTATGGGCAGCCAAGACTTCGTCATCGCAGGTCGACAGGTACAAACGCATCATTCCGGGCATCTCGCTGTTCAGTGCGCGGTACTCACGTTGGAAGTAAGCCAACGACCGACCGAGTTGGAAGCCGTTGCGTCGTTCAGTTTGTCTCAACAGTTCGTAGAAGGCAGCCAGGTCGCTCCAGCTTCCACGCCGGATCTCGACCCCCGCTTTGGTAGCCTTGAGGATGTTGCGTTTCCAGTCTTTGCCAAGCCTATTCCACAGATCGTCCGTGGAATGCTTCTCAAGTGGCACCTGGAAGAGGAATCGCGGCTGAGCGTCGCCAGCCGAACCTCCTTCACCGCAGCGGCGCCATCCAAGCGCTCGCAGCCGATCGGCTGCCGCAGATCCGATGGGCTCCACGAGGTCAGGCAGGATGTGGTCGACTCGCCGGCCAGGACCGGCCGCCGCTTTCAAGGTCGCTGCCTGCCAACGCCGATAAGGGGCCGGCGGACCCATCCGGACCGCGAAGACGCCGTTCCTTTCAAGATAGTCAAGTAGCGGATCGAGCCAGCGAGCCAGGTTCGGGTCGGTCCAGTCGATGTTCGGGCCTTCTGGGAGGTAGGCATACCATCGGGAGAAGCCTGGTAGCCGGCGAAACAGTACAAGCGATGTCCCAACGACTCGGTTGTCACCATCTCGCCATGCCAAGAGCTCAGACGTCCAGGCTGCCTTGACTGCGGACCAGGACGGGACCTGCAAGAAACTTCGTCCGCCATAAAGGTTGGCTGCGGCTTGATACTCCAGGGGTTCTACTTGGCCGATCGTCAACGGAACCTGACTAGTCGAGCACAACGTCAGCACAACAGCACCTCCAGACATGCTGGACCAGTTTCGAACTGAGATGACCTGGCCGGCAGCGAACGGCGGACAGTGAGCGGCGTTTCTTATCCATAAGGACGCAAATGGCTCAGGCGAGGTTTACGCGAGGTCTGCACCCTCTACGCCCTTAGAGACGCTGTGATGCGGCGTTTTCGTTACAGCTCTTGCGCTTCGATGAAACGAACCCCCGCCCGCAGCGGCGCCCCTGCAACGCGCCAGCTCCGGAAACAGGTTCTACTCGCCGCTGGTGCGGGCAGCTCTCCAAGTTCCAAGCCAGGACGGAGAAGTGAACTGCAGGCTGTTACGCCTCAGTGCCAACGCGAACGTCCTCGCGGGTCGAGGCTGCGACAGTGACGGTCGCCGATGTCCTCGAGAACAATGTTCAGGGGGTGGGCGGTGCGAGCTGGGTGCCGACGGAGCCGAGCGGGCATCCTCGCCGGAGCGTGGTGGGCGTAGTCGCAGTTGCGACGACGGGTTGGCCAGGCCGCGACCGCTCCTGCCGCGAATTCGTACGACTTGGCGAATCCGAGGGACGGGGACGGTGCTCGACTGCGAAGTTCACGAGTCCAGGTCGGCGCGGGTCACACCGAGGGTGCCTTCGCACAGGGCGGTGCTGGCGTGACTACGACCACGGTGCGTGGGCGAGATACGGCCTTGGAGGGCTGTGTCGGTAAGAGGCTGGATAGGCTGCCTATGCTGAACGCCACGACCACCAGCAACGGCTCCAGTGCGGCCTTGCCATCGCGGCCCGCCTCGGCGGCCTCCGCTTAGGCGGCCTGCGTCATGACCTGCTCGAGGTACGCGTCGTCACCGAAGCGCTCGGCCCGGCACCGTTTCGGCGTCGGGGTCAGAGGCGGGCAGGAATCGCTTGTCCACCTCCCGGCCGAGCTGGTCGACGCAGTCTCTGATGCCCTCGCCACCCGGCGGTCAGAGATTCCGTCACGGAGCCCGTCATAGTGTCACCCCTGCTTCCTCAGCGATGTTCGTGAGCTCAGTCAGTAGCTTCGCAGGAATCGGAATGCCGTCGGCCTGGCGGCGGGCCATCCGCTCGACACTGCGCTCGCCAGGCACCGTAGGCCGGCCGGATCCCGCCGCTGCGCGGCTGTCGTGGATCCTGTCGACCAACTGGTCCGCCCTTGCCGCGTACTCGGTGTACGGGATCGACACCGACGGGTCGATTGCTATCAGCAACATGCTGACACCCTGCGGCTTGGCAGACTCGGCAGGCCAGCCGAGCTCGGTGGTGAAGCCGGGTCCGCCGGACAGGATTCCGGTCAGCATCTCCCACATGAACGCCAGGCCGAATCCCCGATGCCCACCCATCGGCACCAGACTGCCCTTCAAGGCCTCCGCCGGATCGACTGTAGGCAGACCGTCGACGGTTACGGCGAGTCCTGGCGGCAGGTCCTCACCGCGAGCCTCGTACTCATGGATTCTGGCCATGGCGATACCGGAGACAGCCATGTCGAGGACGATTGGGTGATGGTTGCCGGCGGGACTCGCGATCGCGAACGCCTGGTTCCCGACGACCTTGTCCGCACCTCCGGGTGCGGTCATGAGCACAGGCCCATTGTTGATGGCAAGCCCGATCATCTGCTCGTCAACCGCCTGCATTGCGAAGCGCCCGAGCGCGCCGGCCGAGGTCGTATTCCGCACGACCGCGGAACTGATGCCTGTCGTGTGTGCCCGCTGGACGACTTGCCGCATGACCTTGAAGCCGACCACCTGCCCGAAGCCATCGTGACCGTCAAAGACGAGGAACCCGCCTTTCTCGGCCAGTAGGGAGGGTTCTGCGACGGCAGCCGTGCCACCCATCCGTAGTCTTGGCAGGTACTGCGGGATCTTCGCGACCCCGAGGGCCGGGATGCCCCTGAGATCGGCCCAGACGAGTTGTTCGGCGAGGATGTCGGCATCGTCGGGCGGCATGCCGGCCCTCTCGAAGACGGTGCGAGCGAAGCGCCGCAGCCGATTAGCCTCGAGAACCGATTCCTGGACAGAGGTTGGCTCGGTCATGCCTGACCCTCTCATAATATCGATATTTGGTATCGGCATTCCACATCAACCGAGTGAAGCGTCGCCAGAACGTGTCGCCTCACTGTATATCGAACTACGATATCACGAGTCAATATTATCCATGCCGTGCGTCGCCTGCCAGGGGTGTAACCCTGGCCGGGGCCTGAGGAGTCTGACGATGAGGGTGAGTCGTCCGGCTGAGCCTCGAAGGTCCGACACGATCTGCGGCAGCGCGTAGATCACCGTGATCGTGGACACGACGGTGATGAAGATGATCAGCATGAGTACGCCGACCAGTAGTCCTGTCAGGCCTACCGTCCCGCATCGGCGACCGACTGCGCCGTGGTCGAGTGTTGGCTTGTGTGTATGCTCACAAAGCGATATCGTGCGCCGATAGAAAGGTGGTACCTCATGCTGACGACCGATCCGGGCCATTCGGCGGCCTGTCTCACCGGCGGGCAGACGCTGTATGGGCTAGGCCTGGGCATCTTGATGCTGGACACCAAGTTCCCACGCCTGGTCGGTGATGTCGGACACGCGCGGACCTGGCCCTTCCCGGTGGCCTACCGGATCGTGCACGGCGCACTGCCGGCCCGGATGGCTCAGCCGGAAGCAGATCCAGAGCTACTCGAGCCGTTCGTTTCCGCAGCGCGAGAGCTGGCCGATCTAGGCGTCCGCGCGATCACCACGAGCTGTGGATTCCTGGCGGCGTACCAGCGCGAGCTGAGTGCCGTCGTACCGATCCCGGTGTTTGCCTCGCCACTGCTCCAGGTACCGCTCGCGGCCGCGTTGCGACCCGGCCGTCCGATCGTCATCCTGACTGCGAAGACGGTGCTGGGGGAGCGCCACTTCACGGGCTCCGGCTGGTCGACGGACGAGATCCCGGTCATCCAGGCGGCACCTGACGCAGGCAGTCACTTCGTGGAGACCTTCGTCGGCAACGCCACCACAGCCGACATCGCACAGCTCGAACTGGAGGTCGAAGTGCTGACCGCGCGAGTTATGGCCGAGCGACCCGATGTCGGCGCCTTCGTACTCGAGTGTGCGAACTTCGCACCCTTCAGCCATATCGTGAAGCGGGTGTCCGGCCGGCCTGTCTTCGACCTGTATACCCTCGGTATGAACGCTTACCTGACCACCAACCTCACGTCTGCGTTCGAATGATGACCGCTCAAGTCCTCCCTTCGTACTGTTCGCTCTGTGGTGTCAGCTGTCCGGCGCAGGTCACCGTCGATGGCGACAGGATGTTGGAGCTCAAGGCTGATCGGGATCGTCTGCGTGTTGGCATCGCACGCTCAAAGGGCCGTGCTGGAGATCCACGACCATCCGCATCGCGTGAACCACCCGCTTCGAGGTACCGGCCGAAGACCGACGATGATCCCGGCTGGGAGCGATGCTCACGGAACAAGGCGCTCGAACTGATCGCGACGAACTCGACTGGATCTGCTCCGAGTTGGGCCCGCGACCCGTCGCCTTCGGTCGCGGGACGGGGAGCGGCACGGAGCGCGGCCGACAGAGCCGCGGCTGCAGCGGCTCGTGTCCGCTCTCTGCTCGCCCCCGGAAGTCGACCGCAGCAACTGCATCGTCATCTGGGGAACGAACACGTCAGCCACGCTGCCCGACCTGGCGATGGGCTGACGGCAATCCGTCGTCGCGGCGCCGTATCGTCGGGGTCGATCCGCGGCGCGGGGTCTTGCGACCAAAAGCGACCTCGTGCGTCAGGTCAGGCCAGGGACCGTCGGCGCTCTCTCCGGCGACGTTTCGCTCCTGCCCGAATACTTGCAGATCTCTCGATGCGCCCGACACTTGGTCGGTAGGTGCTGGCGTGGATCCGCGCCAGCACCTCACCGGCAAGGCCTGTCGGAGGTACCCGAGAACGGAGCCACCGGGTCCAGCCCTGAGATTCGAAACCGGACTCAGGGAAGGTCATTCAGAGGTCCACCGGACGTTCGAGGACAACCGGTCTCCAGTAGTTGCTGCGCGCATCGAGGCCGCCGAGCCAGGCAGCTCTGCTCGGCGAGCGCAAGGGACTGGCCGTCGTCACATGACGCGGTCATGCATCACCAGCCGGCAGATCAAAATCCGCGGCGGTCTGTTCTGACGCTGTCGTCCAGCCAAGTAAGGGTGCAAATATGGGAAGTGAGCAAGCGGCAGTGAGTCCGCGCAGGGCGAACCTCGTTCTGGCCACGCTATTTTCGGGCATGTTTGTGCTGGGGAGTGCCGAACTGCTTGTGGTCGGCGTGCTGAATCTGATCGCCGCCGACCTTCAGGTCTCTATTCCAGCAGCTGGCAGGCTTGTGACCGTCTACGCGCTTGGCCTGGCCATCGGCGGTCCGATTCTGACTCTGCTGACGATCAGGCTGAACAGGCGGACGGTCCTCGTCGGCGCGCTTGTTCTGTGCATAGTGGGCAACCTGATCGGCGTGCTGACTTCCAGCTACGGCCTCTTCCTGGCGGCGCGTATCATCGTCGGCGCGTTGCAAGGCCTGTTCATCGCCGCAGCGTTCGTTGCTGGTATCTCGGTCGTCCCCCCGGAGCGAATGGGGCGGGCGATCTCCATCGTCGTCTCCGGTGTCGCGGTGTCGGCCGCGCTGGGCGTGCCTCTGGGCACGCTGGTCGGCCAGACGCTTGGCTGGCGCGGCGCGTTCACCGCGGTCGTCGTTGTCACTGTGATCGCGCTGATCGCCACGCTGACGCTGGTCCCGTCCGTGCCCAGCACCGGCGCCGGCGCCGGTAGCCAGGCCAAATACGCGTTCGCGCCTCGAGTGCTCGCCTTGCTGGTCCTCAACTTCCTGGCATTCGCGACGCTGTATGCGGCTCTGACCTATATCGTGCCGTTCCTGGAGAGCGTCACGGGAATCTCTGGCGCGCTGATCAGTGTGTTCCTGCTCGCCTATGGTGTGGCCACGGCGGTGGGCTCGTTCGGCGGTGGTCGGTTCGCTGACAAGAACGCCGCACGCACTTTGATCGTCGGGACCATTGGCGTCGCGGTCTCCTTGATGGCGCTCTACCTCGTTGGTGCGATCGCGGTCCTGGTGGCGCTGGTCCTGGTTGCGTGGGGTCTTTTCAGCTTCGGCATGGTGCCCTCACTCCAGTACCGCGTGATCAGCCTGGCCGGACCCGGCGGCGCGCTGGCGCAGTCATTGCCTGCTTCGGCGGCTAACGTCGGCATCGCGTTTGGTTCGTTCGCGGGTGGCTTGGCGATCGGCAACTTCAGCGCCTCGTCCGTGGTAGTAACCGGCCTGATCATCGCTGGTTTGGCCATCGTGGTCGCTTGGGGCACTAGTTTCCTCAAACCACCGGTCATCGACCAAGCCGCACAGCCGGCCACGACGGCTGAGCAAGCTCCTGAGCCGGCATAGCCCAACTCATACAACCATCCAGCACCTCTTGTTCGGAGTAGCGCATGAGCGATCTGCCCAGGAAGTCATCCAACTTGGCGTCAGCGCTGCGGGCGCTGCACGTGCCTGGCGATCCTCTTGTGTTGCCGAACGCCTGGGACGCGGCGTCGGCTAAAGCTGTTGTGGCAGCCGGTTTCCCGGTCGTTGCGACGTCGAGTTTGGCGGTGTCGACCGTGCTCGGCTACGACGATGGTGAGTCCATGCCCGTCGAGGAAATGTTGGCGGCAGCTGCGCGTATCACTCGTGTTGTGGACCATCCGGTGACTGTGGACTTTGAGCGCGGCTACGGCCTTGAGCCGACCGAACTGGTGGAACGATTTGTAGCGACCGGTGCGGCGGGGTTGAACCTCGAGGACTCGGACCCGCCAACAGGCGACATGGTCCATGCTCGGAAGCAGGCAGAGTTCCTTGCCGCTGTTCGAGAAGCGGCGGTGTCCGCCGGGGTGGACTTGGTTATCAACGCGCGGATCGATGTGTTCTTGCGCGGCGCCGGCAGTCACCGCGAGCTACTCGACGCCGGGATCGACCGCGGTGTTCGGTACCTCGCGGCAGGGGTGGACTGTGTGTATCCGATCGCGGTAGCGAATCCCACGGTGATCCGGACTCTCGTAGAGGCGATGGACGGCCGCCCGGTCAACGTCGGCTACAGCCGTCAGGGCAGGCAGACGGTCGCAGACTTGGCCGCCCTGGGAGTGGCCAGGGTGAGCTTCGGGCCCAACCTGCAGGGCGAGACGTACAGGCGGGCGGCCGCTGTGATCGCGGCCATCAAGGCCGACCGAAAACATTCGGGGCTTGTCTTCTCTCCAGTCCGCGACGACGTCTGGCAAACCGACCGATGACGCCACGACTCCGTCCATCGACCGCCGCCCTCGACGGCATCACCGACTGGTCGAGGATCGCTCGCTCGTCGTGCGCTTAGCCTCGATCCACCGATGAGCCGGTGGTGGGCGTGGGTTCTGGTTCGGGACGTTTGGATGGTGGTGGTTGGCGCGGTGAGTTGCTCCGCCTCGCTGCGGAGGTGTTCCACTGGTTTGTCGGGTCGCACCGTTGCCGGCTGGGTGGTCAGGTGGTTGCGGGTCTGGGTGGTCCGCAGATGCGGGTGAACAGTTGGGTCCAGTCGGCTTCCCAGGGCCAGCCGGTTGGTAGGTGGAGGGTCGGTCGGCGTGCCGAGGTGGCGATCCGGGCTGGCACGGAGATGAGTTTGCGGCGGATCGTTGCGGTGGTCGCCTTGGCCAGATTCGGGCCGGTGAGCGTGGCGGCGGCGCGGCTGAGGTTGAACGCGATGCAGGCAAGCACCAGCCAGGCCGCGTTGGCGCAGAAGTTGCCCGAGGGTAGGTGAGCCAGTGCGGAGTTCTTCAGGTCCGCGTTGACCTGCTCGACGATCGCATGACCGCGGTGGGTCTTGTCGGCGGTCACGGTGTCGGTGGTGTCTGGGGCGCTAGTGGTGAAGAAGGCGTGGAAGCGCCAGGTATCGAACAAGGTGGCCTGGCCGGCGGCGGCTTTCGGGTTGAGGTCAGGGATCCGGCGCACCACGAGCCGGCCGGGGACTTGATCGGCTTTCTTCTTCGAGGTGAACGCGGTGAAGTCGAGTTCGGCGACCTCGGCGCGTGAGATCCAGGTGTTGGTGGTCTCGTCGAAGACCGCGTCGGTGTACTGGATCGTCTGCCAGGCGTCGTCGTCGAAGGTGGCGATGGCTGCTCTGACGCGTTTGTCGAGGCGGACGGTGACCGACACGTCCGCGCCCGCCCTGATCGCGGCCGACACCGTCGGATGCCCGTAGAACGCCGAATCGGCCCGCAGCAGCGGCTTGACCGCGCCGCGGGCGGCGCCCAGTTTCTTCACCGTCGCCAGCGCGTCGGCGACCAGACGTTCCGCGCCGCGTGGCGACCCACACGACCCGCGGCGGAGTCGTTGCGCCACGATCACTGGTGCGGCCTGCCCGGTGCTGAGGGTCGCGAGCAGAACGTTCAGGCCCCGGACCCCGGAGTAGCCGTAGCCCGAGCCCTGTTTGCCATAGCCGTGGACTCAACGATCGTGTCATCGATGTCGACCAGAACCTGACAGTCGTCCTCGCCGGTGCCGGCGACCAGCGGGGTGTGATCCGACAGTGCGGTCAGGAACCGGGAGGCGACCGCGTCGAGCTGGCGGACGTGGCCGAAGGTGAACGTACGCAGGAACGAGCCCAACGTCGACGGCGCATACGCACCCTCGAAGACCCGGTCCATGCCGCCGTGCCGCAACAGGCCCAGGTCATCGATGCTGTCCGCGCCGGCCACCATCCCCGCGACCAACGAAGCCACCTTCAACCCGGCGTTGGCGCCCTTGTCGGTCGGCACACTCAAACGCTCATCGGCCAGCCACCGCAGCCCAGCCCGCTCAGCCAACGCAACGATCGGCACCAGCCCAGCAGCCGACACGAGATTCGGATCGTCGAACACCGCCGAGATCGCCCGCGGAGTATGAGAGAGTTGCACCTCAGAGATGCCCTTCCGGCTGCGAATTTTGGGACCTTAGACAAGTCCAACTTTCCCAGCAGGTAAGGGCATTCTCGCGTTACGACCCACTCACCCATACCTCAACATCGGTGGATCCAGGCTTAGACTGGGTCGGAGCGAGCACTGCAAGGTGGAGGCACACCTTGGAGCGCTGCTGCTCATGGTTGGAGCCAGCTGCGCTCCGAACCGATTCAACCCGATCGCTGAACTCGCGTCCTCGACACCCTTGTTGTGATCTCCATGGACGACGGCGATGGCGAATACACCACGTCCGTAGGCTCGTGCGCCCTGCGCGCGGGGGTCCCGCCCAGGAAGATCCGACCCCGCGACGCTGAGCTCAGCCAGGGCTTGGTGTGTGGCGATTAGGTCTTGCTTGTCGCCGAGCAGCGCGTACAGCCGATCCTGTTCTCAGTCATGCTCCAGGACTGTACGGTCTTGGCGACACACTCTGGGTTGGCGAGCTGGATTCAGAGTGCTCAGCCGAGCAGGGACAGGGAACTGCCGAAATCGCGGTGCGGCGCGACTGGCTGGGATGCGCTTGGTTGCTGCTGGCAAGTGGCGACATGACCTGCGGCGACCGGGATCGTCGGTCGTGGGTATTTGCCATACCTGGGCAACGAAACGATCCGGCTCTCGGGCGCTGCCGGCGGATGTGGTCGCACTGGCGGCCAGCACGGTGGGGTCTTGGGTAACCCAGGCAACGGTCACGGGATCCCGGTATGTCGCCAGTGATCACGAACCGTCGCGCCGCCGACCGGGACGACAGTCGATTGACCCGGGCCATATTGGACGGGAGCGGCCTTGTGCATGTCCCTGAGGACCTTGACCGCCCATTCGCGTTCGCGCGGTGTGCACAGCCCCGTGCAGGGGGCGCTGGAT
Source organism: Kribbella sp. NPDC049227 (assembly GCF_043197265.1). Classification (NCBI taxonomy): domain Bacteria; kingdom Bacillati; phylum Actinomycetota; class Actinomycetes; order Propionibacteriales; family Kribbellaceae; genus Kribbella; species Kribbella sp. NPDC049227. Next base: position 13,438 of record NZ_JBICST010000007.1, read on the forward strand.
TGGGCGTACGCCGAGACAGCGCGGCGACGGTGCGGACCGGCCGAGCTCACCGAGACGGAGGCCGACGAGGTCGCCGAACGAGTTGCTGCCTACATCGGGGGCATGCGGAGGTCAGTGCGGACCGTCCTCGATGTCATCGCGACGTGACAGAGTCGTCTCCGCGGGCACCGCCTCGTGGGAGGAGATGCCCGCGGCCTGGTCCGAGCATGCTGCTGAGTTCCGCGTCGCCTTCTAGATCTCCTCCAATCCGGATCCGTCGAGCATGTAGGTAGGCGCGATTCGGTCCCGCCGGACCAGGTCGACGAGGGCGGTGCCGGCGATTTCCGGTGTGAGCAACGGGCCTAGCGGTGCGAGATAGTCATCGACTGACTGGCCGGCGCGTGCGGCGTACGCCTGGACTGCCGGGCGGCCGACACCGGTCTGTGGTGCGAACCGCGACATGATGGTGGTGAAGGCGATGCCGAGACCGTTTCGTTCGGACTCATCCTGGGCGTAGGCGGCGATGAGGCGCTGGGTCGCCTTGGCTCCGGCGTACCCGCCGCTTAGCGGTGAGCCGTTCTTGTTCAGGGCGGCGCCGCTGCTCATCACGATCACCTTGCTGCCCGGGGCCAGCGGAGTGAGCAGGGCCTCGCGCAGCCAGTGAAACGCGATCCGTACATCGGTGTCCCAGTTGACCGAGAAGGTCTCCCAGGTCTGGTCCTGTAACCGTCGCATGTGCGGGGTTGCACCGGCAACGAGGACGATCGTCTTCGGTTCGTAGCGGTCGTACAGCCGGGCTGGCAGTGTGGCGTCGCCGGCGTCAGCGAGAACTGCCTCGATACCTTCGGCCTCGACCGCGGTGCGGGATACGACGACCACCGGTCCGCCAGCCTCGGCGAAGGCGGTAGCGATGCCACGGCCTAGGCCGCGGCTGGCGCCGACGACAATCGTGCTGTTTCCGGACAGGTCGTTCATGACACTTCTCCTTTGTGTTCTGAACCTGTGGTCATGCCGCGGCTGTGTTCTGAACCTGTGGTCATGCCGCGGCGCCGGCGGGTTGGGAGGCAGGTGCCGAGTTGGTCTGGACCGAGGTGGCCGGCGGGCGGAGACGGCTGGTCGACCAGGCGACCGGGACGGCGACGACGGCGAGGACCAGGCTGGTCAGGACCGGCGCGGAGGCGGTGTGGCTGCCGATCGCGACACCGCCCGCAGCGGATCCGAATGCGACTCCGAGGTTGATTGCGGAGGCGGGTAGCGACTGGGCCAGCTGGGCGCCAGGCCCGGCCAGCTCGACGACGCGGTACTGGAGCGAGGGCGCCATGACGAAGCCGGAGAGGCCCAGCGCCAGCAGGGCCAGCGCCACCAGGAACGCGACAGTGCCGACGACGTACAGCGCCAGCAGAGCAGCGGCGACGCCAACTGTCCCGACCGTGAGGGTGCGGGCTGCGTTGCTGTCCGCGAACCGACCGCCGCCGAACGAACCGATCGCCGTGGCCAGGCCGTATGCCAGCAGGAACACGCTGAGCATCGGGCCGGAGATGCCGGTGATGCTGGACAGGAACGGCACGATGTAGGTGATGGTGGCAAAGAGCGCAGCGAACACGAGGAAGTTGAGGCCGAGCACGGCTAGCACCCGCGGTGCGAACGCGTACCTGGCCTGGTTCCCGGCGCCGCCACCCGTGCTTTGAACGGACGGGATGAGCACTGCCACCGCCATCAGCGCGAGCACCGCGAGTACGACGACTCCGACGAAGGCGCCGCGCCAGCCGACGGCCTGGCCGACCAGTGTGCCCAGCGGTACGCCGAGGGCAGCAGAGACGGCGACACCAGAGATGACGACCGAGAACGCGCGGCCCATCCGATCCGGGGGTACCACCGCGATCCCGGCCCCGAACGCGGCCGCGATGAACAGCCCTTGGACCGCGCCGGCGACGCTGCGTGCGGCTACGAACAGGCCGAAGGTGGAAGTCAGCAAGGGCACCAGGTTGGCCGCGATGAACACGGCCGTCGCGCCGACCAGGACGGTACGCCGGTTCAGCTTGATCGTCAGCGCCGTCAGCACCGGGCCACCGAGCGCGAGGCCGAGCGCGTTGGCGGTCACCAGTGTCCCGGCCATGGGGACGGACACGTGCAGGTCGGTGGCGATCAAGTTCAGCACCCCGACCACGATCAGCTCAGCCGTTCCGAGCACGAAAGTGCCCAAGAACAGTGCAGCCAGGGCGAGATTTGCTCGTTGCGATTTCATAGCGATCTTCCTTCTCTAGTTGGCGATTCAACGTGATTCAGCGGTTGCAGGGTGTGTTTCGGGGCAGGGGCCATCGCGGGACCAGGTCCCGTAGTTGGCGGAAATGTGTCGTTAGTCGCGCTCGAGAGCCTCGACTACTTCGGCGAGACGCTTCACGGTGGCGAGCCGCCGGTCCCAGTCGGCCGCGAGGGAGGACATCCAGCGAGCGGTGGTATCCAGGGCATCGGCCTGGACCGTGTACCGCATCTCGCGGCCGACCCGGTTGCCGGACACCAGCCCGGCGGCTTCGAGGACGTTGAGGTGCTTAACGATCGCCTGCCGTGAGACCGGGAGGTCCTCGGCGAGCTGGGTCGCGGTGACCTCACCGCGAACGGCGAGCCGGTCGAGCAGTTGGCGACGCGTCCGGTCGGCGAGGGCGGAGATCACGCCATCGATGACTGCGGTATCGGAACGCTCGTTCATCACGCTGTCGATTCGAACTGGGTCCGGAGTGCGCCGAGCACGCGGGTCCAGCCCTCGGTGTTGCCCTCAACCGCCCGCCGGTGCTTGTCCGGCGGGATGCTCAGCGCTGCGAATCCGCTCTCGACGACGCGCAGCCGGGTCTTGTCGCCCTCGCGGCTGAGCGTGAACTCGACGAGGGTGCTGTTGTCGTCACGCACGTCCTCGCCGTGGTACTGGCTGGCCCAGCGGTATGCCACGTACGTCGGTGGCTCGGACTTCGCCACCACCACAGGGAAGTCAGTGCCCTCGTCGGCGGGGATACGGGCGAGGTCCTTCTCGACGGTGATCCAGAAACCGGGCTCGGACACCAATGACCAGACCCGTTCGAGCGATGCCGCGATCAGCGTGTCGCGTTCTATCCTGTCCACGTTCATCAGGTTGCTCCATCTCTATGCGTGCAACTCTAGGGTTGCACATGGTAAGACTATGCGCAACCCTAGAGTTGCACGTATTTGCCTTTTCACGGACGTCACACCAGAGACTGGCTGGCGTACCTGCACGCTCTGCGTAATCAGAACTTGGACGTAGGGTCCTTGCTCGGGGTTCACCATGACCCGCGCGGTCCGTGCCGCTACGAGCACCGCATCGGCCGGTTCCAGTCGTGGACCTGTTCGCGCTCAACGCCGCCGGACTGGAACTCGCTCTGAGCGCGCATCGACCTGATCGCCTGAGGCCCGCGCGCTCCTCGACGGTTCACGGTCGACCAGATGCTCTGTGCTGCCTGTGGGGCGTCGTCGTGACCAGGCCGTTACCGGCCCAGTGCAGATTTGATGTTGGTGGATCTTCGCGTCGGCTGCTGGCATATCTACGCTTGCGGCGCCTGGTGAGCCGATTGTGAAGGGTGCACGGATGATCAGCATCGAGTTTGGGATGGGCGACCTGGCTCAGGTGAGGTGCACGACGGACGCAGTCTGGGAGACGGCTGCCAGCTTGAGGGTTCTCGCACGCCCCGGGCATCACCCACTTCACTCGCGGCTTCAGGACCGGATACCAGCTCATCCGCGGTTCGATCTGGCGCTGCTGCTGGATTTGTTTGCGAGTCCGCAGTGGATGCCGGACTTGCTCGGTCCGCAGCCGACGGCGAAACCTCCATCACCTCTGGAGCAGTTCGACCGGTTGCGTGCCACGGATCCGGCAGTCGTCGCGAGTGACTTGGAACAGTATCGGCGGCTCAACCCGGGTGGCCGAATCGCCCGCATGAGCGTTGATGAACTCTTTGAGCGGACGACGAGCACCCTGACCGAGTACTGGCGCCAGGTGCTATCGCCCTTGTGGGAGCGGGTGGAGGCGATAGCCGGGGCCGACATCGCCAGGTTGGCGACCGCGATTGCGGGCGAGGGACTCGGCCGGGCGATCGGGCGGGCTCATGACGAGCTCAGCTACGCGGATGGCGCACTTCGGGTGGACATGCACAACACGGAATTGTCCGTCCACGGTACGGGACAGGGGGTTTGGTTGGTGCCCTCAGTGTTTCGCTGGCCATGGGTCGCGGTCGATCCGGTCGGCCAGGCCCCGGTGATCAGCTACGCGGCCCGCGGCGCTGGTCTTGTGTGGGAGACGGATGACTCCGATAGCGGTAGTCGGCTGGCGGCACTGCTCGGCCGCTCGAGGGCAGCGGTCCTGCAGCACCTCGACATTCCCCGCAGCACGACTGGCCTCGCCGACCACCTGCGGCTGTCGCCGGCGGCCGTCAGTGATCACTTGTCTATTCTCACCGCGTCGGGACTGCTGACGGCCCGTCGGGACGGCCGCCGCGTGCTCTATCAACGGACGGGTTTGGCGGCGGCGCTGCTGGCCGAGGTTTGCAGTCTGGATCGCGACCCAGCCACCGCTGCGCCGAGCTAAGCACGTCGCCTAGTCCGACGCGCAACGCGGGGGCGAACATGCTGGTCGCCTTGGTCCATGTCTCGTATCTGGGACCGTTGTGCGATCTGCAACACCGGGTCTCTCGCGGCCCGGGTTGTCCTTCTGTTTTGAATCAGAACGCCGGTACGTTGGGTCGGTGGACCTTCGGATCGAGCTGGATGGGCGTGGAGATCTCGCCGGGCAGCTCTATCGGCAGATCGTGGACTTGGTCACGAGCGGCATGCTTCGTTCGGGCGAAGCCCTGCCGTCGAGCCGGGAACTCGCGGCCCAGCTGGCACTTTCCCGCAACACCGTGGCCTTGGCATACGAACGGCTCGTTTGGGAGGGCTTCGTCAAAACGCGAGCCGGAGTGGGCACATTCGTCAGCTCGCTGTCCGTCGGGCAGTTGCAGTCATCGGCTGTCGTTCCATCCAACGTAGGTCCTCGAGTGCGCGCGGTCTGGAATCAGATTCCCGATCCCCCTGACCTGTCGGCTTGGACACCCCGCTTCGACTTCCGGGCTGGCATACCGGATACGCATTCTTTCCCGTTTGCCAGTTGGCGAGCGGCGGTTTCGGACCAGTTGCGCTCGACTGCCGTCGGCACCGGGGCGTACGGGGATCCGGTGGGTGATCCTAGGCTGCGAGTCGCTGTTGCGCGGCACATCGTGGTTTCCCGGTCCGTGCGGTGTGGACCTGAGGATGTGCTCATCACCAGTGGAATCCAACAGGCAATCGACCTGATCTGTCGAGTGTTGCTGGAGCCTGGCGACGTTGTCGCTGTTGAGGATCCCGGCTACGGGCCACCGCGAATGCTCTTCCGCTCACTGGGGTTGTCGATAGTGGGCGTACCCGTGGACGACAAAGGGCTGGTAGTTGACGCATTGCCGGACAACGCTCGCCTGGTTTACGTGACACCCGCGCATCAGTTTCCGCTCGGTGTACCGATGTCGTTGCCGCGTCGTCTCGCCCTGCTTGAGTGGGCCGCCCGGACTGGGGCCATCATCATTGAGGACGACTACGACAGCGAGTTCAGGTTCGGCGGGCGGCCACTCGAACCGCTGCAGAGTTTGGACCGGCACGGAACCGTGCTGTATGTCGGGTCATTCTCGAAGGTGATGCTTCCGACTATCAGACTTGGTTTCCTCATCGCACCCCCCGCCTTGTGTCGAGCACTGCGCAAGGCGAAGTGGGTCGCAGACTGGCACTCGGTGGTCCCTCTACAAGGTGCGCTGGCTCGATTCATCGAGGATGGGCAGTTGGCTCGACACCTACGCCGGATGCGGCGGATCTATGCCGAGCGGCACCACCGCCTCCAGACTCTGCTCCACGGCGCCTTCGATCGCACACTCAGCCTGGTGCCGAGTCTTGCCGGGCTGCATGTATCGGTCGTGTCGCCCGAATCATCCTTCGACGATGTCACTATGGCCATCAAGGCCGCAGCGCTAGGCGTCGCGGTCCGCCCGCTCTCGTTTCACTCGGTTACCCTGAAACCCAAAGCCGCCGGTCTCGTCCTTGGCTACGGTGCTCTGCCCGTCGACGACATCGAGGAAGCTCTTGCCTTGCTAGACCGCTGCCTTCCCGGATCCCGCTAGCTGATCTTGTGAGTAGCTAGATGCCGAAGGCAACGTCGACGATCTGCCACGTGATCGGTGCGTCACCGCTCGGGCTGCCGGCCACATCAGTACTCGCGCAGGGACTCGACCGTGGTCAGTGCATTTGACGTCGATCCTGAAGCTACCTCAGTCGTCTGTGTGTTCAGGCCGCATCGATACGCACATCTGGGAGGCGACGCGCGAGGTGCCGCACAATCGGTGCTCTCGCTGCGTCGTGATGGGTTGTCGAACACGTACCCGTTGATCAGGCGCTGAGAGTGCTAGCCGCTCTGCACTACGGCGCCCAGGATCGAGGCGATTCGCCTATCGCTTCACGGTCCGGTTATTGCCGGACAAGCGGGCTAGGAGCGCATCCGACAGGCAGTGATGCTAGCGCCTGTGTCAGGGAGTGCACGGCCAGCGGCGTTAGTCGGGGGACGCCGCTGGCCGCGCCAATCTGGGCTCCTCAACTGAGAGGACGGGCCTGCATGTCCCGTGCGCAGGATTCCCAACAACGTCGCCCGTGAAGCAGAGTGAGTGATCCAAGCAGCGCTGCACCACCATTCTGCCCAGGCCGAATCGTGCTGTGCGGGTATGTCGTCAGGGCGGCAGCCGAGTGGCGTCGTCAAGCACCGCGATCAGGCGACCTAGAGTGGTCTGCAGTCTGTGGGGCGACGGTTCTCTTGACGAGTCGACGAGCATGAGTTCTGCACCTCGGTGGCGGGACGCCTAGGTCGGACACGAGAAATCTTCCGGCGTACAACTGAGTAGCACGCCGCGCAGGCGGTCAGATGCAGGCTGTCGGCGGTGACATGCGCGCCGGCTAGCGACTCGCGCCGCCGAGCTCGCCGATCTGGGCTGCGCGCATAGCCATAGGGACTCCTCAGACGACTGGTTGTAGCGGCAGACGGCCGGCAGATTCTTTGATCCGGTGCATCGCCTCGTCGAGCCGGTCATCAGGTGTGGCCAGTGAGATCCGGATGTAGCCTTCGCCCTGACTGCCGTACCCGATCCCCGGCGTCACTACGACCCCGGTGGCCTCCAATAGGGCGGCAGCGAACTCGGTGCTGCGCACATTGTCCGGCAGCTTGGCCCATACGTAGAACGTGGCCTTCGGCGGATCGGCTGTGAGACCGATGCCGCGCAGCGTCTCGATCACGCGGTCACGGCGCTGCTGGTAGACGGCGTTCTGCTGGGCGACAGCCGTCTGCGGTCCTTCGAGCGCGGCCACGCCGGCGAGTTGTACGGCCGGAAAAGGGCCGACGTCGGTGTTTTCTTTGACCTGTCTGATCGCCGCCAGCGCGGACTTGTTGCCAGCCGCCATACCGAGTCGCCAACCCGCCATACTGTAGGTCTTCGACAGGCTGCTGAACTCGATCGCGACCTCCTTAGCGCCGTCGACCTCGAGGATGCTCGGCACCCTGACACCGTCGAACGAGATCTCGGAGTACGGATTGTCGTTGACGAGCAGCACGCCGTGCCTGTGGGCGAACTCCACAGCACGGCGGAAGAAGGCCAACGGAGCCACCGCGGTGGTGGGGTTGTTTGGGTAGCTGAGCCAGACCACCTTGCTCGCCGAGACATCGAGGCTCAGCATTGCGTCGAACACAGGCAGGAATCCGTTCTGGGCTCGTAGCGGCATCCGCAGCGTCTGGGCGCCGGCCAGGATTGCGCCAGACTCGTACGCCGGGTAGCCGGGGTCGGGAACGATCGCCAGGTCGCCCGGGTTCAGCAGGCCGAGGGCGAGGTGCACGTTCGCCTCCTTGCTCCCAATCAGCGCGAGCACCTCGTTGCCCGGATCGAGTTGTACGCCGAACCGGCGGTCGTACCAGCCGGCCACCGCCTCGCGGAACGCGGTCATGCCACGGCTGGACCCCGGTGGGTACTTGTGATTGGCGGGATCGGTGGCGGCGCGCGCGAGGGCATCGACGATGTGCACCGGAGTCGGTCCGTCGGGGTCACCGATGCCGAGGCTGATCACATCGACCCCTCTGGCCTGGGCCTCGCCGATCCGCCTCCTGGTCTCCATGAACAGGAACGGCGGGAGCTCCAGCAGGCGCTTGCTCTTGGGTACGTCCATGGCCTTCGTCGCTTTCGTGGGCAGCATTATAGTCCAAGACGATATCGCATCTCGATAATGCTAGCTACCGCTCTAGCCAGGCTCGCGCAAGTAATCACCCGTTGTTCAGCGGGCCGCGATCAGACTGCGAGTCGCGATGCCGTTCCAGCTCAATCCAACCCTTCGTCGATCGGCACGTGCGGGGGGTTCTGGGAGCTGGCCGCAGCAGTTGCACGAGATTCAGGAACGCCATCGCCCTCATGCGGCGTCCATTCGAGCTTGTCGGCCAGCAGGTTGCTGTCAGACGGTCACTCGGCCGCGTCGACCGGCGCGGGGGAGTCCTCCCCGATGACCGTCTACTAACTTTGACGGCGGCTGCCCGCAGCGATCCGCCCGGCGGATCACAGCTCCATGAGCAGGCCGGCGAGCAGAGCTGTTCTTCTGGGCATGCTCTCGATCAGCACGTGCTCGTGATCTGCGTGCGCGCCGGCTCCCTCCGGCCCGAGCCCGTCCAACGTCGGCACGCCGAGCGCGGAGATCAGGTTCGCGTCGCTCGCGCCGCCGGTCGCTCCCTCGCCAAGCCCGGGCATGCCGACAGCGGCCGCGACCGCCTGGGCCCTCGCGAACAGTGCTCGGCTTGCGTCGGTAGGTTCCATCGGCGGCCGCCGCAGGTCCGGCGTCACCGTGAGCCGGGCGCCGGGGACGACTGGCTGGAGTCGCTGGATTGCCTCGTCGACCCGCTCGGCCTCCGGCGCCGTCGTGACGCGTACGTCGACCTGGGCTGCCGCCCGGGCCGGTACGACGTTCGGCCGCGTGCCGCCGTTGACGACCCCGACGTTCACCGTGGTCCCGCGTTCGGCGTGGTTGAGTTCGTGGAGGACCTGGATCTGGTGGGCTAGCTCAAGCACGGCGCTGACGCCCTTGTCGGGTTCAATTCCGGCGTGGGCGGCGCGTCCCTCAATGGCCAGGTGATACGTGCCGGTGCCTTTCCTGGAGGTCTTCAGCGCGCCACCGGGAAGCGGGGATTCGAGCACCAGCGCGGCCGCGGCGTGCTGGGCGAGCCCAGTGATGAGTGGTCGCGAGGTGCGACTGCGCACCTCCTCGTCGCAGCTGAACAGGATCCGCAGCGGGCGCCGAGGCCGGCTGTCCAGCGCGCGCAGCTCGTTGAGGGCGTAGTAGAGCTGCACCAGGCCCCCCTTCATGTCGAAGGATCCCGGGCCGCTCAGTGCCCCGTTCGCCACCGCGGCCGGCATCCGCTCGAGGGTCCCCGCAGGCCACACCGTGTCGTAGTGACCGAGCACGGCGATGTGTTCGGCGCTGGGGTCGTCGCCCTGCACGGTCAGCACCAGATGGCTGGTGCCTTCGTCGCCAGCGTCATGCCATTCGACCGGTCCGAACTCGCCGAACAGTCCTGCAAGCAGGATTGCGAGCTTGTTCAGCCCTGCGGGGTCATCGGAGCCGGACTCGATCCGTACCAGCTGACCCAGCAGGAGCGCCATCTGGTCTGTGCGCCGCTCGAGCCGGGCGCGGATCCGCCGCGGAACTTCCTGGCCTGCCTCGTCGTGGAGAAGTGTCATGGCGTCAGACGATATCAAGCTTCGATATTGCCAGCGACTACTTAGATGAGCCGACATCGATGGCGTGAGCCTGAATGCCGGGAGTCATTCGTTGACCAGCATGGCCATGCGCGTTACCGTAGCTCGATATCGCCTTAGGATTTCGATGCAGCGACTGCCTTGAGCCCCACCGACCGGAAGGATCCAGATGGCGGCCACCGACCATCAGCTCTCCGTACCCGAGCTGAGTTCCTTCATCGGCGGCGAGTGGGTGTCCCGTGGGGCTGCTGTCCCGGACACGAGCCCGGCTGATCCGTCCGAGCTGGTCGCCACGGTCTCGTTGGCCGACTCGGGCGCGGCGACTACCGCCGTCGACGCCGCCGCTGCAGCGGCAGGGCCATGGTCCGCGACGTCGCCGGGTGTCCGTGTGGAGGTGTTACGCACGGCCGCCGACCTGCTCGAGCAACGAGCCGAGCAGATCGGCCGGGACCTCACGAGGGAGGAGGGCAAGACCCTCGCCGAGAGTGTGCGGGAGACACAGCTATCGGCGAAGATCCTGCGGTACTACGCCGCCCAGGCCCTCGACCCGCACGGCGAGACCTTCCCTTCGCAGCAACCCGGTGTGCTGCTGTTCACTAGGCAGGATCCGGTCGGCGTCGTCAGCGTGATCACGCCCTGGAACTTCCCAATCTCCGACCCGGCATGGAAGATCGCGCCGGCGGTTGCGTTCGGCAACACTGTGGTGTGGAAACCCGCCGAGATCGTGCCCCTCACGTCCGTACACCTAGTGAACGCATTGGTCGACGCGGGGCTGCCGGAAGGCGTACTGAATCTCGTGCTGGGCAAGGGTTCCGAGGTGGGCGAGGTCCTGGTGAGGCACCCGGCGGTCGCCGCCGTGACGTTCACGGGGTCCAACCAGATCGGCCGGCTGGTGCACTCGAAAGCGATCGAGGCCGGCAAGAAGGTCCAGCTCGAACTTGGCGGCAAGAACCCCGCTGTCGTGCTCGCCGATGCGGCACTCGACCAGGCCGCCGCGCACATCGCGACCGCGGCGTTCGGCGCCAGCGGGCAGAAGTGCACCGCCACGAGCAGGGTCATCGCTCACCGGTCGATCGCCGACGAACTGGTCGAGCGGCTGACGGCGCAGGCGAAGGCCTGGCAGGTGGGCGATCCGCTCGACCCCGAGACCCGGGTTGGCCCCCTCTCGTCGGCTGACCAGACGCGGACGGTGCTCGGCTACCTGGCCGGAGCGCGCCGCGACGGCGCCCGGGTTGTCGCGGGCGGTGCCCGGCTCGGTGGAATCCTCGCCAAGGGCTACTACGTGCCGCCGACAGTGCTGGTCGGCGTCGAACCAGGTCACGCGATCGTTCGCGACGAGGTCTTCGGGCCGGTGCTGACGGTGCAGGCCGTCGACTCGTTCGACCAGGCCGTTGCCTTTGCCAACGACACGCCATACGGCTTGGCGGCGAGTCTGTTCACCAGCGATCTCGGCGCCGCACTGCAGTTCACAGAGCAGAGCCGGGCCGGGATCGTGAAGGTGAATCAGCCAACCTCAGCCAACGAGTACCACGTGCCGTTCGGGGGGATCCAGGACAGCGGCTCGGGGGACCGGGAGCTCGGCAAGGCCGCGCGGCAGTTCTACACAGAGGGCAAGACCATCTCCATCGGACCCGCCGATCGCGAGGAGTAGTCGGATGATCGACCCGATCGGGTTCGACGCCAGGGGCTTCTACGACGCTATGCGCGAGAGCAAATCGCTGCTGGTGCGGCGCGAGGACCTGCGCTGGACCGAGACCTTCGCCGAGCCGGACCGGCCGGTCGAGGCTCTGCTGGCGTTCGGCTGCGCGGTGCAACACACTCCGCATCTGATGCTCGAGGCTACGGCTGTCTTCGAGATACTCGGGATCGACTACGTCGCGGTGACCGGACGACAGTTTTGTTGCGGCAGGCCGTTCCAGCGGCTCGGTGGCAGCGACGAGGCGGCGGCCCGGATCTCGGCCAAGTCGTACGAGCGCATTGTGCGATATGAGCCGCAGACCACGGTGCAATGGTGCGGAGCGTGCATGATCCAGTACCAGGACGTGATCAGCAAGCAGACCGACGCCCCGTTCGACGTCGTCCACGTGACGCGCTACGTGGCCGAGCGGCTACGCGAGCTGGGTGACGCGGTTCCGTTCAAGTATGAGGTCCCTGCCCGGTTCGCAATCCATGCGCACGATGACCACCCGCAGCAGCGGACCGACCTGAGCTACATCCTGGCGATCCTGGATATGATCCCAGGAGTGGAGTACGCCGGGGCGATCCAGCCCCCGTCGGCAGGGTCGCCCTGTGACCTCACCGGGCCTACCGCGGTGAGCGTCCTCAACGCGCTCGACAGCACGCAGTACCGCCTCTGCGTAGCCGAACTCGAGGGCCAGGGGCGGGCCCTGGGCGTGGACACGGTGGTGACGGCCTACCACAGATGCCAGATGGAATGGTCGAAGCTCTCCAGCCGGCGGCTCGCGGTCCGCGAGTGGATGTCCGTGCTGGCCGAGGCGCTCGGCGTCGGTTACGCGGATCGCTTCACGACCTACTGGCACCTGGGTGATCCGGCCGAGGTCGTCGAGCAGGCCAGGCCGGAGTGGCAATCGTGGGGGCTGACCGAACAGGAGGCCCTCGAAGCCGCGACCCGGCACTTCGTGCCGAGGTATGCCGCAGACCTGCACCACTGCGACTGCGGCGGAGCCGGTTGCGGCAGCGGATCCGGACAACAGCTCAGGCTGACCGCGCCAGTGGCCGGAAGTAGCGGGCAGGGCGTCTGATGGGAATGGTGAAACGATGCTGAGCTACGTCGGACGCAGAATGCTCCTCGGCCTGTTCACGATCTGGGCAGTCTCAGTGCTGAGCTTCGCCATCATCCAGCTCCCACCGGGAGACTTCGCGACGACTTACCTGGCCCGACTGGCCGACTCCGGTGCGGCCGCCTCGGCGGAGGCCGAACAGATCCGGGCGCAGTTCGGGCTCGACCAGCCCATCTACGTGCAGTACCTGAAATGGCTCGGCTCGTTGCTGCACGGTGATCTGGGCGTGTCACTGGACTACAACAGGCCGGTCGCGGACGTGATCGGTGACCGCTTGCCGACGACCGTGGTCGTCTCGCTGGTTGCGATCGCTTTCACCTGGATGCTGGCGTTGCCGATTGGGGTCTACTCGGCCGTGCGCAAGTACTCCCTCGGTGACTACGCCCTGACATTCCTGGGGTTCCTGGGACTCGCGATCCCGAACTTCCTCTTCGCCCTGATCGTCATGTACTTCGGCTTCGCTGTGCTCGATGCCAATGTTGGCGGACTGTACTCGGCCGAGTTCGAGACTGCGCCCTGGAGCATCGCCAAGGCCGCCGACCTGCTGCAACATCTGTGGGTGCCGGCGATCGTGCTGGGGCTCGCCGGTACGGCGCAACTGGTCCGAGTCATGCGCGCGAACCTTCTCGATGAGTTGAAGAAGCCGTACGTGGTGACCGCCCGCGCCAAGGGGCTGTCCGAGCGCCGGCTGATCGCCAAATACCCGGTCAGGGTGGCGCTGAACCCGTTCGCCAGCTCGATTGGCTTCCTGTTCCCGCAGATCGTCTCTGGCGCGGTCGTGGTCTCGATCGTGCTCAGTCTGCCGACGGTCGGGCCGCTGCTGCTGGCGGCACTACAGGCCCAGGACATGTTCCTGGCCGGTGCGATCGTGCTGATGCTCGGCGTACTGACCGTCATCGGCACGCTGATATCCGACCTTGTCCTGATGTGGCTCGACCCGAGGATTCGCCATGCCCGATGACGTGACGGCCACTACGAGCGCGGTGGAGACCGAGCCGAGCACGGTGGACGAGCAGCCGACTGGCTTGCCGGACTCCAGCCCGGAGGCGAAGGACGAGGAGCGAGTCTCTGTCGCCAGCCAGCGGCAGCTGATCTGGTGGCGGTTCCGCCGGCACAAGCTGGCCATGGCGGGTGCCGTGGTGGTGCTGCTCTTCTACCTCGTCGCGGCGTTCGCAGACTTCCTCGCCACCTCCGACCCGCTCGCGAGCGACGGCCAGCGGTCGTTGCTGCCGCCGCAGTCGGTGCATCTGTTCGACGGGGGACTATCACCGCATGTGTACGGAGTCCGCAGTGAGCGGGATCCGATCAGCTTGCAGCGGGTCTACACTGTGGATCCGGCCCAGAAGATTCCTGTCACCTTGTTCGCGCGCGGGTACGAGTACAAGTTTCTTGGCCTGTTCAAGACGGACCGGCACATCATCGGAACCAACGGTGTCCCATCCGAGAACGCGTTGGCCTTTTTCGGCACCGACCAACAGGGCCGCGACCTCTACTCGCGGCTGCTGGTCGCCACCCGGACGTCTCTGCTGATCGGCATCGCTGGTGTTTCGCTCAGCATCGTTGTCGGGGTACTGCTCGGCGGTGTCTCCGGCTACTACGGCGGGGTTCTCGACACGATCATCCAGCGGTTGATCGAGATCCTGCGCTCGATCCCGATCATTCCATTGTGGATGGGCTTGGCGGCGGCGATGCCCAAGGGGTGGAGCGTGCAGCAGGTGTACTTCGCGATGACCCTGATCTTGTCGCTGATCGGCTGGACAGAGCTGGGGCGGGTCGTGCGCGGCCGGATGATGCAGATCCGCGGCGAGGACTTTGTGACCGCGGCCGAACTCGTGGGCAGCAGGCCGCGGCGGGTGATTTTCGTCCACATGGTGCCGTTGTTCGCCAGTCACATCATCGCGGCGACGACCCTGGCGCTACCGCTGATGATCGTCGCCGAGACCTCGCTGAGCTTCCTCGGACTCGGCCTGCGGGCGCCGGCGATTTCGTGGGGCGTGATGCTTCAGCAGGCCCAGAACGTCCAGGCGCTGGCGCTGTCACCGTGGCTCCTGTTCCCGGTCATCCCGGTGATCCTCGCCATCCTTGCCTTCAACTTCCTCGGAGACGGACTGCGAGATGCGGCGGACCCTTATGACAGTTGAGAAGGTAGCCCCGGTGACCGTCGATCTGGTCCCACCGGACGACGATACGCTGTTGTCGGTGCGGGGCCTGAGGACGCATTTCGTCACCGACGAGGGCACCACTCGGGCAGTGGACGGTGTCAGCTTCGACGTCAGCAGCGGCAAGACGTTGGGCATCGTCGGCGAGACCGGATGCGGCAAGAGCATCACGGCCCGGTCCCTGCTGGGAATCATCGATCCGCCCGGGAAGGTGATCGACGGGGAGCTCCTGTTGAAGCGCGACGACGGATGGGTCGACCTCGCCAAGTTGCCGCGGAACGGCCAGGAGATGCGCCAGGTCCGCGGCGGCGACATCGGCCTGGTCTTCCAGGAGCCGATGAGCTCGTTCAGCCCCGTGCACACGGTGGGCTCGCAGATCATCGAGGCAGTGCGGCTGCACTGCGGGACAGGTAAGAAGGAGTCCCGCGAGCGCTCGATACACCTGCTGCGCAACGTCGGGTTCCCACAGCCGGAGAACATCATCGACCGCTATGTGTGGCAGCTGTCCGGTGGCCAGCGGCAGCGCTCGATGATCGCGATGGCGCTGGCTGGCCGGCCCCGGCTGCTGATCGCCGACGAGCCAACCACCGCACTGGACGTCACCACCCAGGCGCAGATCTTGCACCTCATCAAGGACCTGCAGGGCCGGACCGGGATGGCGATCATGCTAATCACGCACGACCTGGGCGTGGTCGCCGAGATGGCCGACGAGGTCTTGGTCATCTACCTCGGCAAGGTGGTCGAGCAGGGGCCTGTGGAGGAAATCTTCCGGTCTCCCCGGCACCCGTACACCCAGGCGTTGCTGAGCTCGATCCCGAGCACCCAGCGCGCCGCCCGGGGAAAGCTGCCCACGATCGCGGGCTCCATCCCGCATCCGTTCAACCGGCCCTCGGGCTGCGCGTTCAACACTCGCTGCGGGCACGCGGTTGCGGGGGTGTGCGACACCACCGAGCCGGGCAGCCAGGTCGTGGGCACGCGGCACGAGGTCTTCTGCCACCTGTACAACGGGGCGGTCGAGAGTGGCCGGGCGATGCCGCTGCCGCTGGTCGAGTTCGGGCCGTCCGCCGAGCAGACCACAGACGAGATCGTGCCGGTGCCGGCCGAGCGGACCAGAGGCCCACTGCTACTCGAGGTGGACCACCTCTCGAAGTTCTTTCCGATTCGCTCCGGCCTGCTGAACCGGGTGCGCGGTCAGGTGCGGGCAGTCGACGAGGTGTCGTTCGAGCTGCACACTGGCGAGACGCTTGCATTGGTGGGCGAGAGCGGGTCTGGTAAGACGACGACGGCGCGGGCCATCCTGCGTGCCCTCGATCCCGACTCGGGGACGATCAGGTTCCGTAAGTCGGGGGGTGATGTTGTCGACCTGGCCGGGCTCCGCCGGCGCGATGTCCGGCCGCTACGGTCCGAGTTGCAGATGATCTTCCAGGACCCGTTCTCCTCGCTGAACCCGAGAATGACGGTGCTCGACCTCATCGCCGAACCGTTGCTGGTCAACGGCGTACACGACAAGAAGAAACGGGCCGACCGGGTCGCCGAGCTCCTCGGCCTCGTCGGTCTCCGCACCGAATACATGCGCCGCTACCCGCACGCGTTCAGCGGCGGACAGCGGCAGCGCATTGGCATAGCCCGGGCACTGGCGCTGAACCCCCGCCTGATCGTCGCGGACGAGCCTGTGTCGGCGCTCGACGTGTCCGTGCAGGCGCAGATCCTCAATCTGCTGATGGAGCTGCAGGACCGGCTCGACCTGACGTACCTCTTCGTGTCGCACGACATCAGCGTGGTC
Source organism: Kribbella sp. NPDC049227 (assembly GCF_043197265.1). Lineage (NCBI taxonomy): Bacteria > Bacillati > Actinomycetota > Actinomycetes > Propionibacteriales > Kribbellaceae > Kribbella > Kribbella sp. NPDC049227. The sequence goes on from NZ_JBICST010000007.1 coordinate 29,999, forward strand.
AAGCACATCAGCGACCGGATCGCCGTGATGTACGTCGGTCAGATGGTCGAGCTCGGCAGCCGTGACGAGGTCGTGCACAAGCCACTGCACCCGTACACCTCGACCCTGCTCACGGCGGTACCGCGACCCGATCCGGCCGCCCGCACGGAGTTCGTGCCGCCGAAGGGAAGGATCGCCGACCCGGCGAACCCGCCATCCGGCTGCTACTTCCACCCGCGCTGCCCATTCGCGATCGACAAGTGCAAGGTGGAACGCCCGCACTGGGAGGAAGTCGCGCCTGGCCGTATGGCGCGCTGTCATCGTGCGAAGGAGCTCGATCTGGTCGGCATGGTGAGCTGAGACATCAGCCAGCGCAGGTCCTACGGGTGATCCCGGCCTCGTCACCGATCGCGGTGAGCTCGGTCCACAGCGCCGACGGGATCGGTACGCCATCGGCTTCGCGCGTCGGGCCATCCGTGTGGCACTGCGTTCCCCCGGAACCGACGGTCGGTCCGAGCCCGCCGCAGGGGCGGCTATGGTGGATCCGGTCGACCAGTTGGTCATCCCCGCGACCTGTACTCGGCGAACGGCATGGCGACAGAGAGGTCGATCGCGATCATCAGCAGGCTGACGCCCTGCGGTCTGGACGCCTCGTCCGCCCAACTTCGCGACTCCTAGTGCCGGGGGATACGTCTGAGGTCGGCCCAGACCAGCTGATCAGCGAGCAGGGCGGCGTCGCGGGCGGCATGCCAGCGTGCTCGAAGACGGCACCGCCGACCGCTTTGCCCTCTCGCATCGCCGAGTGCCCTCGAGAGAGTCGCCTGCTCGCTTCCGCGCGGTTGGACTCACCTGGCGATATCATACATCGATAAGATTGGGTCAAGGCGTTGGGATGTAAGCGTGATTGACGAACTCTCCGCTTCGCTGGCCGCGACCGTGCAGGCTGCCCGGGTCGCGCAGGACCTGTCCGTGAACGCGCTGGCCGATCGGTCCGGGGTGTCGCGCGCGATGATCGGCAAGATCGAGCGGGGCGAGGCGCAGCCGACCGCGGTCCTGCTCGGCCGGCTGTCCGGTGCCCTCGGTATGACGCTGTCCGAGCTGGTCGCCCGTGCCGAGAACACCGGCGACCTGCTCCGCCGCGCTGCCGACCAACCGGTGTGGACGGATCCGATGACCGGGTATCACCGCCGCGCGGTGTCGCCAATCACCGACGGCCCACTCGAGCTGGTGGAGGTCGAGTTGCCGCCCGGTGCCTCGGTCTCGTATCCGGCTGACGCCTACATCTTCAAGTACCAGCAGCTCTGGATCCTCGACGGCCATCTCCGTTTCCACGAGGGCCCGGTGATCCACGATCTACTGACCGGCGACTGCCTTCAGCTCGGGCCGCCGACGCCGACCAAGTTGCACAATCCGGCGACGGCTCCGTGCCGCTATCTGGTCGCGCTGGTCAAGGGCCGTTCCTGATCCGCGTGTACGCCGAACCACTGGGCCAGCGCCGTACGCAGGCCCTCCTGCTCCGCGATACCGTCGTGGTCTGCGGCCCAGGCGACGTACCCGTCCGGCCTGATCAGCAAGGCGGTCGGCGACTCACCGCGACCGGTGACGACCTCGATCCGATCCGTGGAGAGGGTGCCAGCGAACGGCGCGCCGGCGACCGATCCGTTCAGGCAGCTGGGGTTCGTTGCCCAGGCGGAGCTGTTCCACACACCGACGGGCAGGCACAGCGACGTGTTGTTGCCAGCGGCAAACTTCCTGGAGGGTGATTCTGGTCGTCAAGCCAGGAAAGATCGCGGAACGGCGCGTCGTCGAGTCGCTGTACGAGCGCCGGTCCGAGGTCGACGTGAGCTTCGAACTGGCCTGCCCACTCGGACTCGGGGACTCATTCGCTGGCGGCGATTTCGAGGCGGCGTACGACGCGATGCCGGTGGCGGTGGTGGCAGGACCGTCCTGGGCACCTCGACTCGGTCCTGCCCGGCACGCGAGGCAAGCCGGACGGACCGTCCGTGTGGACGGCGCGCACGGTGGCCGCGGGGGCTGCGTACCGGTGCGCAAGAGTGTGCACCAAATGGCTGCGCCCATCTCCTGATGCGGGATCATCTTCACCGACGATGACGGGCTGCTGACGATCCGGCACGAGGATTCGTCTGGTGCCCAAGAGATCGGCGCGGTAGCCATCGCGATCCAGACAGTGATGTTGACGGACTCCGTGGGTCTGTAGCTATGACTCGCTCCTTGGTTCTGAGCACGGGCCGGGGTGGATGATGCGCCCGCTCCTTCAGAAGGAGGCCGGCGAGTGCAGCATTCATGACCGCTTGCTGGGTGGCGATACGCGCGCCGCACAAGGCCTATCCGGCCAAGGGCGGCGTGCAGCGACGTAGAGGACCCGGGTGGTATCAGTCTTGCTCATCGACGACCTTGAGGGTGTCGGATATTCCACGTCGGCCAGGTTCGCACGGGCCTGGCGTGGGCGGATCCCGACGTCGTCGAACAGTCCCTCGACGGCTGGCGACCCGCTGTGACGCCCGCCCGGGCGATCTCGGCATCATTCGTTGACGGTTGATTCATGGTGCGATACCGTGACCCGATATCGCCTTCGGAGGTCAGCGCCTGACCGGCGCCTGCCAAGTCCCGAGCCTGACCGATCACGTGTAGCTCATCCGGGACGCGGCACCGATGCCAAATAGGATCTAGAGAGACGAAGGAATCGCATGAACGTGTCAGCTGGGTCGGCGGCGGGGCGTAGTCGTCGTGAGGTGCTGCAAGGTGGCCTCGTCATCGGTGGTGGCGCGATGCTGCTCGCCGCCTGCAAGAGTGGGCCAGGATCCGGTGGAGCCACTCCTAAGGGCTCGTCGGTAGGCGGGTTCCCGCCGATCGAGTCCGGGACGGTGATCACCGATCCGGCACAGTTCCCGAAGGTGTTCAAGGAGTCACCCGAGTTCGCCCAGCAGGTGGCCAGTGGTGCGTTGCCGAAGGTGGCCGATCGGATCGGCAGGGATCCGCTCGTCATCAAGCCTGTGCACGAGACCGGCAAATACGGCGGTGTGATCCGGCGGGCCTTCATCGGCACCGGTGACATCCAGAACGGAATGACCCTGGCCTCGGGTCCGGACAACCTGCTGTACTTCGACGCGCAGGGCAAGAAGGTGATCCCTAACATCGCGCGGGCCTTCGAGATGAGTGCCGACCAGAAGGTCCTGACTTTGCACCTGCGCCGGGGGATGAGATGGTCCGACGGCGAGCCGTTGACCGCGGATGACATCCTGTTCTGGTCCGAGGACATCGACCTCCATCCTGATCTCGGCGTGCGCACAAAGCTACTTTTCTCAGGTGGCCAGCGTGTGCTGGTGAAGAAGATCGACGATTTCACCGTGCAGTACGTGGCCGGCGAGCCGAATCCGTTCCTGCCGGGTCGGTTTGCCGCGGGTGCTGATCTCACCTTCGCAGCTGGCTACTTGTCGGTCGGCAGCGGAGCCTACGCGCCGAAGCACTACCTCTCGAGGTTCCACCCGAAGTACTCGTCCGTCGACACTGTCGATCGGGCCGCGAAGGCGGCCGGCTTCAAGGGCTGGGTTACGTACTTCCAAGATCGATGCAAGTGGTACACGAATCCTGAGCTGCCCTCGACGACGCCGTGGGTAACGACGAGGCCAATGAACACACCGCCATGGGAGTTGTCGGCCAACCCATACAGCATCTGGGTCGACACTGACGGGAACCAATTACCGTACATCGGCAAGATCACGATGAGCAACGTCGAGAACCGTGAGGTGGTCGTGCTGCACGCCGGGTCCGGCGACTACGACGTGCAAGACCGACAGCTCGACACGTCGAGCCTGCCGGTCTTGCTGCAGAATCAGCCGAAGGGTCAATACACGATCCACCGGGCGCCGAGCAGTGACATGGACTATACGATCCGGATCAACCTTGCCTACGCCGAGGACAATGCCATCGGGGATCTGCTGCGGACGACAGACTTCCGGCGTGCGTTGTCGCTGGGGATCAGGCGCGATGAGATCAACGAGGCCTTCTTCCTAGGACTCAGCAAGCCGTCAGCGACGATCCCGCCGGATGACAGCCCGTACTTCCCTGGTCCGGAGTGGCGGACCAAGTGGGCGACGTACGATCCGGATCAGGCCAACCAACTCCTGGACAAGCTTGGTCTGACGCAACGCGACAGCGCCGGCTATCGACGGCGGGCGGACGGCAGGGGCCGGATCCAGTTGGACTACCAGTCCACCGATGGTCGCATGGACTTCACCGGTATGGGTGAGATGATCAAGAGGCAGTGGTCCAAGATCGGTATCGACCTCACGGTCCGGTCAATCTCACCGGCACTGCTCATCCAGCGTGCCGTGGCCAACGAGCTAATGATCTCCGGCTTCTTCCAAGGCGTCGACGATCCGTTCCTCGCGACGTCGTCGGGTCTGCTTCCGCTGGTGACGAACGCCTACGCTGGCATGATTGGGATTCCGTACGGCAGATGGTTCGGTTCCGACGGAAAGGCCGGCGTCGAACCTCCGGCGTCGCTGCAGGCGCTGAAAGACGCCATGGATCTCTACACTAAGGCCGATTCGGTAGCCGACGAGGCCGAGCGAAACCGCATGGGCCAGGAGCTTTTCAAGCTGTGCGCCGACCAGGTGTTCACTATCGGAGTGCTCGGATTTGGACTGGCCGGAGCCGCCGTTCATCTGGCAAAGAACGACCTTGGGAACGTCCCTGCCAGGATGGTGAACTCGGTCAGTAGGCTCGCCACCCCCCTCAACTCGCTCCCGATGACGTTTTACCACAAATGAGTCACTTCGTTGTCCTAGGCAAGTAACGTAGACGCGACTCGCGCGGCGTTACGCCCTCGCTCTCGGCAGTGTTGCGCGCGGCATCGACAGGTCGAGATGGCAGTGATAGGACGGCCGCGACTGACGCGGACTGACTGTGCTGGCGGCCGATGGCTGGGCCGCATTCCACGCTGGAGGGATTGGTCTCCGAGATTCAGGACGACGACTGGTCGACATCGGCACGATTGCGACCACTACAACCGCGAACGTCCGCAGGACGAGGAGCGGATCGCCGAATCCATTCAACGCAGCACAGACACCTGAACGAGAGGCACTCCCATGGTCGACATCTTGCACCGCGTCGGAATCACGGCGTCCCCCGAGGACGTCTCCAAGGCCCTCACCACGATCCCCGGCCTCGCGGGCTGGTGGACCGACGACACGCAAGGCGACGACTCCGTCGGCGGCGTGATCGACTTCCACTTCCCCGTCGCCGGCGGCTCGTTCGGCATGAAGGTGCTGGAGACCAGGCCCGGCGAACTCGTCCGCTGGGAGGTCGTGCACGGTCCCGAGGAATGGGTCGGCACCGAGGTCCGCTTCGACCTCAGCACGACCGACGACTACACGATCGTCCTGTTCAAGCACGAAGGCTGGAAGGAGCCGGTCGAGTTCATGTACCACTGCAGCACCAAGTGGGACTCGTACCTGCTGAGCCTGAAGAAGTACGTCGAGACCGGTACGGGCGACCCCGCTCCCCGCGACGTACAGATCAGCAACTGGCACTAGTGCTCTCCGACGCAGGGCACTAGGCCTCAGGCCAGGGTTGCCAGGAGCTCCTTGAGCCGGCGCTCCTGGGCCTCCCGCTCGGCTTTCAGCTGGTCCTGGTAGGAACGGTCCGCGGCACCGAGGAGCAATGCCTTGGTCTCGCGGATCGCTCCTGGCAGCGGCGACAGCAGCGCCTCGGTCAGATCCTTGACCGTCCCGGCGAGCTCCTCCGGCGGTACGACGATGTTCGCCAGACCGAGCTCCTTCGCCTCGTCCGCCTCCACCCACCGGGTGGTCGCGCAGAGCTCCAGTTGTACGACAAACGCGATCGCTGTCTGCTGGTCATTGCGTGGGTGGGCGCGAAGTACTCGCAGCCGTCAATGGAGGTGTCCTGGCAGTACCGCTTCCGCATGCCCTGCCGGCCTAAGAGCTCGATGAAATTGACGTCGACCTGCAATTGCTGGCCTGGAGGCTGCTTCTTGTGGTGATCCCAGCGGGTCTCTCGGCGCATCTAACGCTGTCAGGCCGGCAATCGGTTCAGGCTGGCTCGGTGCAGGATCCGCCACACGCCAGAAGGGCGGATCTTCAGCTGATCTGGCGCGACGGCCTGCACGTCGACAAGGGTGCTGGTGCGCCCGGCAGTTCGGGTTAGTCCCGCAGCCACGCGCCGCAGATCGCCGCGACACTGCCGCAGACCTCCTCGACGTGTTTGAGGACCGCAAGCTTGTGTCTGGCCCGCCGCTCAAGTTCTCGTTCAGTCACGCAGTCTACCTAGATTCAGAGACCCGGACTGTCAGCAGCCTCTGTCAGTCCTATATCTAGTGCTCGTGAGTAGCCGACCAGCTGCACGAGCGGTTGGGTGCCGCCAGCGTTCGGGCGCCTGGATAGACATCGAATCTGGCTCGGGGGCAGATGAGAGTGGGTTCGCCGGCGTACCGAGAGTCGTCACTCATCGGGCCGGGGCTGGTCGATGGACCGGGATTCCTTCGCCCGCAGCGCACGGCGCATCGACGGCCGCTGCAGACCGCGCTGGATCGCCTTTTGCTCGGCCTCGCCGCTCGGTCCGCCGACCGGTGCATCGTGCCGTTCCAGGAGCAGAGCGAGCTTCTCATCGTCCGGGAGGTGCGGGCAGTTGCTGCACAGCCGTCCGAGCCGGTCGTCGAGCATGTAGGTGAGGCAGCACAGGCTCCTGGTTTCGAGCCCGTACGGGTAGGTGTCACGGTCCAGCGCGATCCAGTGCATCCGGCCTTCCATCGGATTCTCGACATCGTCGAGGCCGGGCAGGCGATCGGCATCGAGGAGCGCTCGGCGGTCTTCCAGGTACGGGCGGGCGGCTTCGTCGCCGAGGTACTCCAGCGCCGACTCCGAGATCATGGCGACCGCTTCGGCGGCGTTGGTCCATAGCAGCGAGGCGGAGATCCCGGTGATTGCGGCGACCCGAGCGATCAGCGGTGCGAGGTGCTCACCGTACAGCCGTCGTCCCACCTCAGCCCGGAACTCATCCAGCGACTTCACAGCCCGGCTCTCACCACCTGGCCATGATGCCGGACGCACCGCACAATGCAGAACCTCACTACCGGAGAGCATGATCCGATATGGAATGCCCTTCCACATGACCAGCGTGCACTGTGCCGGTGACGCGTCGAGCCCGACCCCCTCGGCCATCCCGATGAGCGTAGGGACCGACAGTGATACGGCGTAGTGGCGCACGAATCGGGACGCCCCCGCATGGATCTCCAGGGCGGCGGGACCCGTGTGCCCGGCTGCGATGGAGGCGGCGGCCTCTGCGCCGGCGGCCTGGGTCATGCAGTCCTCGAGATAGTCGTCGTCGAGAAAGCGGGCGGCCGGGATCGCCTCGTCGCCCGGACCGGCGGCCGCGAGGAAGCGCCCCGCGACGTACCGCCCGAGCTGGTTGGCACGCTGCATGATGCCCTCACGCCAGTCCACGTTGCTCGAATCGTTGCCCGTCACAAGCAACACACCTGCCTCCGGCGGAATATACGGTAGTGGTATCGAAATTTGTTATCGATATGCTAGATCAAGATATGTCGGCGATGCGCGGCTCAGGTTCGCCCTGCATGTCAAGAACCTGCTCTCTGCCGACGCGATCGGCCCGATGTGGATCGGCACTATTACGGTGTCATTAATCAGGACCGGACGGAGACGTTCGCTCCGCTGGCGCAGCGGCTGTCCATGGGCTGGGCGCCACCCGCAGCCTGAGGAGCGCCGAGGGGCGGGGTGCTCGTAGGGATCGGCGCGCCCTGCTTGCCGCACAACACTCCGACGCGATCGGATCGGTCAGCTCTGGCCGGCCGGCCGGGGGAGGACTTTGGCTGCCGCTGCCCCCATTCCGCCTCCGCTGTTCGCAGCCTTGCTCTGCGGCATCAGCCAGGCTGCCCCAGTCGCGGTGCACGCACCGTTGCATGGGCAGTCGGGCACGTTCACCGCATAACTGGGCACGAAGTACTTGTGCGCGAGCTGCAACGCCTCCTGCTCAGTGATGCCCCACGTGGACCAGTTCGGTCGAGAGGCTTCCATCACCTTCTGTGGGTCGGCGAGCCGCCAGTATTCCGAGAAGCGGTCCGGCTTGCCCACACCAAGCGCCCGGGCGAGCAGCGACACATAGTGCTCGATCCTGAGACTTTGGCTGGCGAACTTGCTGAGCTCGCGCGTGCAGCCGTGGTACATCGTCACCAGCGCGTCAGCGCCCTCCTCAGCCAGGAACCCCTCCAGTTCGGCTTGGGCTCTGCGGTACTCTTCGGTGCCGATTGTTGCGATCTTTGGTCCGGCGTTGTCGCACAGGTCGAGCGCCGGTGACTTCGCGTAGCCGAGTACCTTCACACCGGGGATTCGCCGCAGCAGGTCCATCACGATCGGCGGATGCGCGTCGCGGACTGGGTGCTCGCCGAGGTGACCGTGCACGAGCGCAGACAGGTCGACGTCCGACTGCCACGGAACGTTGTCGCCCAGCTCCTCGAGCCGCTCGACTAGGAACGCCGCGAAGCCCTCGGACTTGAAGTCGTACTCCTCGTTCGAGTGCACGACGTCGGTGAACTGCATCTCGCACGCAGAGCACCACTGCAGGGTGCGCTGCGGCTCGTAGGCCGCCAGGCGCTGGACCGACTTGTTGATGATCTGCGTCGACGACTCCTGGAAACCGTAGGCCTTGTAGATCTTGCCGCAGCAGTACTTCTGCCCGGCCACCGCGGCGAAGTCCACGCCGAGCACCTCGAGGACAGCCACCGCCTCCCGCTGCAAATGCGGGGATTGCCGCACGTTACAGCCGAAGTTCAGCAGTACCTCGACCTGCCGCTTCGGCGGACCGCCGTCCTCTGTCCAGACCGCCTCCTCTCGTGACACCTGCAGGCGTTCGCGCTCCACCATCGCCAAGTAGAACTCCTGGAAGGTGATGTCGGAGACCCTGGGCTCGTCCGGCGACTGGTTGCTCATATCCGCTGTACCTCCATCATCCACGTCTGATCTCTCACGGCTATGATATCAAAGAGCGATATCACATGATGATTCTGTCGTTGGGAATCCGCGACTCATCGTGCGCGGTCGCCATGTACGGGCCTTCGCCAGTGACGAGCCCTCGTATGTCGACACCCCCGCGTCGGCGGGGCTAGTTTCGAGGATCGCGTCGTACGCCGCCCTCGGCAGGTACGCGGGTTCCTGCGTGGCGATCCCGGCACCCAGGATCCGGACCAGGTCAACGCAGTCGGGGTCGTGACCAGGCTGTCGGCCTACCTGCCTGTGCGCGGCAAGTCGGACGCGCCAAACCATCGATCGCACCCATGCGCCGGTCACAAACACCCGGGCGCCAGGAGCAACGGCAAACGTGGTACTCCTCTCGCATGAGCCGTCGCGGTCAGCGTCGCCGGATCAGCTCGCTCGGTTATGTGAGCTCGCCATCGATCGGGAGGGGTTGCCGTGCGTCTGGCACCCGCCACCACCGCAGCCTCCGCAGAACGAGCCGGCGTTCACCCGCCGCGTCATCGCGTACGACTGCCCGTCCGCATCGTCCAGCCCTTCGTTGGCATAGTTGGTCCCGGCGGCTTGATCGCAGATCGACCGCGCCATCTGGGTCGCCCGCGCCTCGGTCATGCCCCAGGACTGCCAGCGCGGCCGGGATTCCTCGACCAGGCGTTGCGGATCACCGTGCTGGACCGCGTCTTGGAACCTGTCGGGGTGAGTGCAGTCGAGCGCTTCGGCCAGGATCGAGATGGCGTGTACGACGTCCATCCCTTCGGTGGCGTACCGCGACCACATCTGGTGGCAGTTGAAGTGCATCGTGCTGACAGTGTCCCCGCCACGCCTTCGGATGTCCGCCGCGAGTCGGGCTCGATGGTCGTCGAGCTCCGCCGGCGTCTCCGGGCGCTCGGTCCAGGCCGGCGGGCGCGAGCCTTCCAGCCCGAAGGTCGCACACGGGCTCAGCTCCCACCAGCCGTCGTAGTATCCCATCACCTGGACGCCGGGCACCATCGACAGCAGCCGCGGCATCACCTGCTGAGCGTGATAGTGCACGTTGCTGTTACCGGGATGTCCCTCGGCGATGACCCGGCGGCGTACCTCCTGCTTCCACGGCACCTTGTCGCCGAGCGCGCGGATCCGTTCCTCCAAGAACGGGATGAGCTGGATTTCACGAACCGGGGACACGAGGCCGTCGGCGAGTTCGTGCCGGGCCGCGGCGGCGGTCCCGGTCTGCTGACAGGCACCGCACCAGTTCACCTGCGTCGTCGCACCCCAGGCCTGGGAGCGGTCGAGCCGGCTCTGCCGGTGGCGCTCGAAGGACTCCTCCGATTTGCCAATGGCGATCGGCTTGCCACAGCATGCGGCACCGGGGCCTGCCGCGGCGACGAAACTGATGCCAAGTGCCTCGAACACGCTGACGGTGTCCTGCAGTAGGTGCGGGCTGCGCTGGGTCCCGCAGCTCATGTTGAGGTACACCTCGGCCTGGTGATCCAGCCCAGGCTGCTTGTCATAGAAGTTCAGCTCGTCCCGAGCCATTAGTAGGTGGCCTGCGTCCCGGTAGCCCAGCCACATTTCGGTGGCCCACTCCATGCTGGGCATCGGGCCGTCCTGGTCGATCAAGGTCAGCTGACGCCAGGTCAGCTCGTAGATCCGGTTGGCCGGGATACCGCCGAGGGCGTCGAGCAGCCGCTGGTACTCCTCCCGAGTCGCGAGCACTTTGCCGTCCTCGATGTAGGAGCACCAGGCCGCATCGATGCCGGCCCGCTCGGCCAGCTCCTCGACCGTGGCGAAGCCGGCGGCGACGCGTTCCGCCTTGAGATTGTTGGCGATCAGCGGTTCGGTCACTGCGTCTCCTTACGATGTACACATGCGCGGCGCAATGTCGGCGTGCACATATCGACAGTCGATATCTTAGATCGGGATCAGCGCTGCCGCCAGGTGCGTTCGGGTCATCTCTCGACGCGGCAACTGGCTTGCCCTTCGACGGTAGGAGCTCAGCAGGCCGGTGCCCACTGCCACTTACGGATCTCTCCGACCAGTCCAGTCAGGCGCCGAGCGCCTTGCCGAGAATGGCCACCCCGGCGACGATCTGCGCCTCGTGCAGGCTGGCGAACGACATCACCACCCCACAGTCGGCAGCGACCGCCCGCTGATACAGGGGCCGTACGGCGCCGACGGCGACGCCCACACGCTGCCATTCGTCCATGACCTCGGTAGTGACCGAACGCCCGGGCCATCGGACGTGCAACTGGAGACCCGACGTGGCCGGCCCGATCACCACGTCGTCGCCGAAGGTTTCGTGCAGAGCCTGCATCAGTGTGTCGCGCCTGGACCTATGGACGCGCTGCAATCGCCGCAGGTGGCGTGTCAGCCCGCCCTCGTGCATGAATCGTGCGAGCACGTGCTGTTGCACCGTCTCTGCCTGCCGTGTCGCCAGCCGGTGCGCTGCCCGGGCCGCAGCGATGAGCGACGGAGGCACGATGAGGTATCCGATCTGGATCGACGGGTTGAGCATCTTGGTGAACGTGCCCACATACGCGACTACGCCGGCGGAGTCGAGCGCCTGCAGCGATTCGAGAGTTGCGCCCTCGTAGCTGTATTCGCTGGCATGGTCGTCCTCGACGATTAGCGCGCGGTACTGCCGCGCCCACTGCAGCAGGTCCAGTCGGCGCCGCAGGGTCAGCATCACCCCGGTCGGATACTGGTGCGCCGGCATGACGTGAACGAGCACGGGTGGCCGACCCGGCGCATGGACCAGGTCGTCGACGACGAGACCGTCACGGTCGATCCGCACTGGCACCAGCCCCGCCCCGTGCGACCGGAACAACTGCCGGACTGTGACGTTCGAGGGCTCCTCGATCGCGACCCGATCACCTGGCTCCAGCATGATCCTGGCCAATACATCGACCGCTTGCTCGCTGCCCGTCGTGATGATGATCTGGCCGGGGTCGCAGTCGATGCCGCGGGTCGTCCGGAGGTGTCCGGTTAGTTCGTGGCGCAGTGCTGGTACGCCGACCGGGTTGACCCTGGCCAGGTCATCTGGAGTCGACCTGGACCAGTGCTCGATCACCAGCCGCCGCCACTGCTTCGCCGGGAACACGTCGACGGCAGGCATGAACGGGCGGCAAAAGTTGTACGGGACGTCGTCCTGGAACGCGGTGAACGTTGCCGACCGTGCCACCAGATCTGCTGCGCGCGCTGTGATCCGCGGTGTGGCGTCTGCCGAGTACGACCGGAGCCGCCCGCGTTCGAACGTCAGGTCGGCAGGTAGGTTGTGCGCGACGGATGTCCAGGCACCGTGGCGGGCCTCGAGGTAGCCATCGGCGATGAGTTGGTCGAAGGCAGTCATCACCGTGGTGCGTGCGACGTGGAGCTGTCGCGCCAGCTGCCGGCTGGACGCCACCCGGCTGCCGGGCGCCAGCTTGCCGCTGAGAATTGCGGTACGAAGAACGTCGTACAACTGACGGTGGATCGGCACGGCTGCCATTCGGTCGACGCTAATCGGGATATTCACGTGCTGCGCTCCAGCTAGCCGTGGGTCAGGCCCATCGCGGCCTCGATGCCGCTGTCAGGCCGGTGCCCCCAGGCCGCATCGCACCGCTTGCGCACCTTGCCGCCAGCGGCGCGTACGCCGTAGGGCCGAAGTCTTCGTGCCGGATGATCAACAGCTCCTGGTCGCCGGAGAACACGGTCTTGTGCCGCGACCGCACGCCGGGCAGACGCATGCCACCGACGCCGACGTCACCCTCGACACCACCAGCGCGGCGTGGGCCGGTCACCATGTCGATGTCCGGGTCTGGAAGCCAGTCAAGGCACATCCTGCCCATCCGGTCGTCCGGTCCCGCGATGACCGCGTCGACGGTCGGTCGTCGTCGATGACGGCTGTCATGGGACCTGCTGGTTGCCCTCGGCATCGAGTACGACGAGTGCCTCGACCGGACAGGCTCGGCATGCCTGCAGCAGCCGGTCGCGAGTCTCGTCCTCTGGCCGGTTGAAGCTGACCACGTCGTCCTCGTCTGGCATCACGAAGGCCAGTTCGGACTCGTCGATGCATTGGGCGAAGCCGACGCACAAGGAACGGTCGATGCGCAGAGTCAGGTCGCCGATCGTGCGCTCGGTGAGATCGCTGGACGCAACGTCCGCCATCGCGCCACCTCCTCGTCATCTCGGGTAACGTTATCGTGATATGATACTAGAAGGGCGGAGGTTGGAGGAAGGCCTAGATGAGGGCCGATGTGATATTGCCGAGGCCTGCTCGACCGGTTCACCGAACTGGCTCCGGGTGCTGGCGGTGCGTTACTTCTCGAGCGGTAATGACGGCAATCCCTTTGTCACGCCGACCGAAGGCGACCAGGTCGCGAGCCTCGCCCGGGTCGCGGGTGGTCGGTGCATCAGAAGCCGTGCACAACCTCGGCCGGCCGCCGGCGTCGGAGATCGCCACACCGCCGGGTAGCCTGCTCGAACTGGGCGGCGCGGGCCTTCGGGATGCCGTCACACCGAGAAGGTTCGGCGAGCCATGGGGACGGTCTCCCACGTGGGCAGCCACCGAGCCCGGCGTGCCCGAAGTGTGTCAGCCGGGTGGCCGGACAGCGGGCACTCGGCGCGGTCGGGCTGCTCAACTTCACCGATGGCGGCGTGGCGATGTTCGAGATTCTGGAGTTGTCGCTGTTCGTTGACCGACTAGGCGGGTGCATCGCGGTGGATCGGCTTCTGGGTCACGTGTAACCTACCCTGTGCGGATATCGATATTCGAGAATGCGGTGACCTATGGCGAAGAAGAAGGCTCCTGAAGAGGTTCACGAGGCCGTGGAGTTGCACTCCAAGATGTTCCGCGACCTCATGCTCGGATTTGTCCGTGTTCACGTGCTGCACCATGCGAGCATCGAAGCCATCTACGGCTCGGGAATCTCTGCGGAGCTGGAGCACCACGGCTACAAGTTGTCGTGGGGGACCCTGTATCCGCTGCTGCACAATCTGACCGCAGAAGGCTTTCTCGAGCGCGAGGACCATGTCGTCAACGGCAAAGTGCGCAAGTACTACACCATCACGCCACTGGGTCGCCGGGCGCTGAAAGAGGCCCGGCTGAAGGCGCTTGAGCTGGTCAATGAGGTCGTCCACGAAGGCGACGCCGAGATTCTCGAGAAACGTCTCACGTCTGGCTGACTGACGATGTCAGGCGATAAAATCACAGTACGATATCATGATTCGATATCATACGGGATTTGATTGCAGACGGCGTGCTGGGTCAGATCGACGAGCTCGGGAGCTGATTGCGTGGTCGCGTCGCGGCAACCGCGGAGCCATCGGACGAGCGCTGTCCGCGCGGAGCGCGACGACGACGGCCCAAGACATCGCTGCCGGCGTCCTGCTGCCACGAGCGGCCATCACCTGGCATATCTAGCCGAGCGGTCGCGATCTCTTGGAAGCTGCGCTGGCCATTGTGACGCAATCTGTATCTAGCATCCGTGGGCGGCGCTACGGCTGGCGATCGGGATCGGGATCGGGATCGGGAAGTCCTCGCAGTGGGTGGTCTCGACGAACGCCGGGCTCGCTGCAGGACACGATTGAGTGGTAGCCGGGGGTTGCGGTTGTCCGGTACGTTGCCGGTCCAGAACCTCTGGCACCGGACGTACTTGTTCGAGGACCGCATTTCCGGCGCCCCTGACAGGACTGCCCGCACGTGCCCCCGACGGATCGCAATCGCGACGATTCGGCAGCGGCGCGGCATACCGATCGGACGCCGTGTGGTATCTGGGGAGCAGCGCCGTGGCCACGGACCAAACACCGCGACGGCGATTGACGCTGCGCCGGTGATGAACAGGATCAGGCTGTTGGGGTGCCATCCGAGGAACATGGTGCAATCGCAGGCAGGCCCAGCTGCAACTTGCCGTAGGCCGCCAGCATCCGCGGGATTCCCCCGGCCACACATGCGCCGAGGAGAGTCCAGTACAGGAAGTCGTACAGCATCAGGCCTCCGTGAGGGAGCGCATGGGGGAATCCGATAGGCCCGTCGTCGCCCGTGCCGAGGTGGCTGGCGACCAGCCACCACAGTCCGAATGCGGTCGCGATCGCGATGAGAACGCCGGCGAGGCAACCGGTGCGTCGCACCATGGCTAACCGTCCTGTCGGTGTTGCTGGCATGGGTCCAGCCGCCACCCAGGAGGGGAGGCGGCGGCTGGACCGGACGGGAGGGGGTCACTGATGCTGGGACCTGTTCGCGGCCCGGCAGCAGTCGGTCAGGTACGGTCTCGGGCCCCTCGACGCGCCGGGTGGTCGTCCGGAAGGAGACCGGAACACGACTGCGCGGGAACCGGCGAGCAGCGGCTCCCGTGTCATGTGGTCCTCACACAGAGAATCCGAAGGCGCGGGCGGCATCCATCGGCTGCAACTTCTGATCGGTCTGCTCGTTGCGCCGGCCGATGATCAGGGCGCACGCCACCTCGAATTCCCCGGCTGCAAATGCCCTCGGCCGCGTGCCCGGGATGACAATGGACCCGGCCGGCACCCGGCCCTTGTGGGTCACCGGTTCGTCGCCGGTCACGTCGATGATGTGGGTCGAGGCGGACAGCGAGACCTGGGATGCGAGAACAGCGCCCTCCTCCACGATGACCCCCTCGACGATGATGCAGCGCGAGCCGATGAAGGCGTCGTCCTCGATGATCACCGGCCGGGCGCCGACCGGCTCGAGAACTCCGCCGATACCGACACCGCCGGACAGGTGGACGTTGCGGCCGATCTGGGCACCGCTGCCGACGGTCGCCCAGGTGTCCACCATCGATCCGGAGGCGACGTACGCCCCAATGTTTACGAAGCCCGGCATGAGCACCGCTCCGGGCTCGATGTGTGCGCCGTATCGGGCGATGCCACCCGGGATCACCCGAATCCCCTGCTCGGCGAGGTCCTGCTTGAGAGGGATCCGGTCGTAGAACTCGATCGGTCCCGCGTGCATCGTCTGCATCTCGGTCAGCTGGAAGTACAGCAGGATCGCCTGCTGGATCCAGCCGTTCACGGTCCATCCGTCGCCGGTCCTCTCAGCCATCCGCAGCCGACCGCGGTCGACCGCCGCGATGGTGTCCTCGACCGCCGCCCGGTGTGCGGCGGACTCGAGCCAGTGCGGATCTGCGGTCGCCTCCTCGATCAGCGTCCGCAGCTTCGTGCGCTCCTGCGTCATCGTCATCGGTGTGTCTCCTGTCAGCTCGGGCGAGGTCACGCGGACTCGCGGTAGGTCTGCTCGACGATGACCTCGACCAGATAGGCCTCGCCGGAGTCGATGCCGCGGGTCAGGGCCGGCCGCAGCTCGGCCGGGGAACTGACCCGCTCCGCCTCGAGACCCAGCGACCTGGCGAGGTTGACGAAGTCGATCGCCGGCTTCTCGATGTTCAGGCTGACCGGCATGTCTGTGCTCTCGCCCCACGGACCGCCCATCCGGTCGACGATCTGCTTCAGCACCCGGTACTCGCCGTTGTTCAGCACCACGAACAGGACCGGTATCTCCTCGTGTGCGGCGTTCCACAGCGCCTGCGGGTAGTACATCAACGAGCCGTCACCGACGACGTTGACGACCTGGCGCTGGGGCTGTGCCATCTTGATCCCGCACGCCACGCCGGCGGAGTAGCCGAGCGACAGGCCGTTGGCAGCGAAGTAGGACAGCGGGTCTCCGAATCGCAGTACGTTGACGAATGACGGGCGGTTGGAGATCGACTCGTCGACGAAGACGGCGTCGTCCGGGAGCAGATCGCGCAGTTCGGCGGCAACCAGTGTCGGCGAGATCGTGGTGGCCGACCGGGCGGTCTCCACCTTCGACTCCCAGTTTCGGATCCGCTCTGCGGCAGTAACTCGTGCCGCGTCCGTTCGTGCAGCCAGGACGGTCGACGCGACGGGTGTGTGGTGTAGTGCCTCGACGAGCCGGCCGAGCGTGCCCTTCACCTCGCCGATCAGCCCGACCTCAACCGGCTGGTTCTTCCCGATCTCCCAAGGGCTGTCGTCTACGGCGATGGTGCGTAGCCGCCAGGGCACCAGGGGGCCACCGTTGTCATACCGGGACACCGGCGCCTGCGAGGTGACGCCGCACAGAACGGCGGTGTCGAAGTCCTCGAAGCGGTTGCGCATCGCCGCGGACTGGTTCGGCATCGGGCCGCAGAACAGCGGGTGATCCGAGGGACAGTTCCAGAGCGTCGAGTAGCCCTCGGAGTAGATCGGGGCGCCGATGGCCTCGGCCAGGGCGGTGATCTCGTCCCAGGCGCCCGAGTGCCCGACACCGTCGCCGGCGATGACGATCGGCATGCTCGACCCGGACAGGATCGCGGCGGACTCGTCGATCCCGGACTGGTCGGGGCAAACCGGGGCAACCCGGCTGATCCGCGCGGTTGGCAGGTCCGCCTGCTCCTCCAGCAGCATGTTCATCGGAAAGGAGAGGAAGACCGGGCCGTACGGCGGGGTCGTCAGCTCCTTGAACGCGCGCTGCAGCGCGATCGGCAGGTCGTCGAGACGAGTGACCTCGTAGGCCCATTTTGTGAACGGCCGCACCATACCAGCGAGGTCGGCGGTCAGGATCGGGTCCTGGATCATCAGGCCGGTGTGCTGCTGTCCGGCGGTGACGAGAAGTGGCACCCGCGCCCGGAAGGCGTTGTACAGGTTACCTAGTCCGTGCGCTAGGCCGGGTGCGACGTGCAGGTTTACCACGCCGATCTTGCCGGAGGCGCGGGCATACCCCGTGGCCTGGGCGACGGCCACGTCCTCGTGCAGCGACAGCACGTACCGGATGGTCGGATGGGCGTCGCAGGCATCGACGAACGGCAGTTCGGTGGTGCCCGGATTACCGAAGATGTACTCGACACCCTGGTGCTCCAGGTAGCGCATCAGCAGGTCTCGGCTCAACGGAGCGGCTCGCGTCATATCCACCACATTACTAACGGAGTACGATATCGTAAAGCGATTCTGCAATCTCGTACCCTGTAGGAGGCCGTCGTGCGGACATCGGGTGACGGACGTCATGGTCCGCCGGACACGATCGTGGTGGGTGGCGGTGTGGTGGGCATCTGCGTGGCGTTATGCCTGCAGCGCAGCGGACGCTCGGTGACTGTCCTTGAGCGGACGCTTCCCGGTGACGGTGCGTCGGGGCACAACGGCGGCGTGCTCTCGATCGGGGACTGCGCGCCGATCGCGATGCCTGGCGTGCTCGGATCGGTGCCCCGGATGCTGCGCGACCCATTGTCGCCTTTCGCGATCAGTTGGCCTTACCTGCCCCGGATCAGTCCCTGGCTGCTCCGGTTCATACGCGCCGGGCGGCGGGCCGAGGTGGAGCGGATCGCCGCAGCCATCGCCGCGCTGATGGACGCCGCGCTGCCGTCGTACCGGGCCTTGATCACTGGCACCGAGGCCGAACCGTGGTTCCGCCCGGGCGGCCTACTGTACGGCTACGCCACGGACGAGTCGTTCGCGGCCGCGCAGTACGGAATCGGGCTGCGAGAGCGTCAGGGCCTGTCAGTCAAAGTCCTTGACGATGAGGCCATCACCACCCTCGACCCCTTGCTCGCCGGCCGTTTTAGGCACGGCGTCTACCTGCCGGACGCGCACCACACGCCCGAGCCGGGTGAGTTCACCCGGGCGCTCGCGAGGGTCTTCCTGGACGGCGGCGGACAACTCGAGATCGCGACGGTGACAGGTTTCGAGACAAACGGCGATGTGATCGAGGGGGTGAATACCACGTCGGGCCGGCGTTTGGCAGGGGAAGTGGTGCTCGCGGCCGGGGCCTGGTCCCGGGACCTGGCGCGCCAACTCGGTGCCCGCGTCCCGCTGGACACCGAACGCGGCTACGGAGTGCGGGTGCCGGGCGCGGGTTTTGGACTGCGCTTCCCGGTTATCTCCGGCGACTACCACATCGCACTGTCGCCGGAGTTGCGTGGTATACGGATCGTCGGCACGGTGGAGTTCGGCGGACTCACCGCACCGCCGAAGCGCGAGCGGGCCCAGCGTCTCGAGGCCGCGGCAAGACGGATCTTTCCGGAGCTCTCGACGAAGGGAGCGCCGTGGTGGATGAGCTACCGGCCCTCAATGCCGGACTCCTTGCCCGTGATCGGACGCGCGCCGCGGTACAGCAACGCCTATCTGGCCTTCGGACACGGTCACAGGGGTATCGCCCAGGCCGCGATCACGGGTCGGCTGATCAGTGACCTTGCTGACGGCAACGAATCGAGCTTTGACCTCGCGCCGTACCGGCCCGAGCGATTCTCCTTGCGGCGCTGAGTTCCCACAGACCGGTCGAGCCTGCTGCGCCGCCTTGCCAGCGGGCTCGACCGCTCCAGCTACAGGGTCTGGGTCGAGTGACCTGGAAACAGGTCGAGTGAGGGATCGATGGCGACCGCGGCGTTGTTGACGGCGAGGGCGACCTCACCGAATCCGACTGCGATCAAGCGGACCTTGCCGGGGTAGGCGACGATGTCGCCAGCGGCGTAGACGCGCGGCAGATTGGTCGCCATCGTCGTCGCCACCTCAATCCGCCGTGCCTTGATCCCGAGTCCCCACTGCTCGAGCGGACCGAGGTCGGCGACGAATCCCAGCGCGGCCACGATTGCCTGCGCGGGGATGCGTTCCACCACCTCGGTTGGCTTGTGCACGACCTCGACGGCCTCGACCCGTCCGTTCCCGTGTACGGCGCAGACCTCGCTGCTGGTGAGGATCCTGACCGCGGACTCTCGCAATTCGATGACGGAGTGCTCGTGCGCGCGGAACCGCTCGCGCCGGTGCACCAGCGTGATCGAGCGAGACACCGGCAGCAGGGTGGTGGCCCAGTCGACGGCACTGTCGCCGCCGCCCACGACCAGGACGTCCAGGTCCGCGTAGTCCGCGATCTGCGGTACGAAGTACGCCAGCCCTCGCCCGGCGAACTCGTTGCCGACCGGCAACGGTCTCGGATCAAACCTGCCGATGCCTCCGGTGACAATGACGGCTTGGCAGCGGATCGTGCGCCCTGTGGAGGTCTCCAGCACGGGCTGGTCCCCGTCGTAGTCCAGGGAGGTCGCGGTCTCGCCCAGTAGGTAAGTGGGGGAGAACGGGGTCGCCTGTGCGACCAGGCCGTCGACGAGGTCGCGGCCGCGGACCGCCGGAAAACCGGCGATGTCGTGGATGAGCTTCTCGGGGTACATCGCGGTGATCTGACCACCGAGTTCAGGCAGGGCGTCGATCACGGTGGTGCGGAGGCCGCGGAAACCAGCGTAGTAGGCGCCGTACAAGCCGACAGGCCCCGCGCCGACAATCAGCAGATCTGTGTCTACCTCGGCAGGCGAGCTCATGCCACCAGAGCTCCGGCGACGCCGGCGAGGACGACGACCACCCAAGGCGGAGCCTTCCAAACCGTGAGCAGCGCGAAGCTGCACGACGCGATGACGAAGTCGACCGGGCGCAGGATCGCGCTGGTCCACACCGGGTTGTACAGCGCGGCGAGCAGGATGCCGACCACGCCGGCGTTGATCCCGCGAAGCGCGGCCTGTGCGGCAGGCCGGGTGCGCAGCACACCCCAGAAGGGCAGTGCGCCGTACGCGAGCAGTATTGAGGGAAGGAAGATCGCGACCAGTGCTATGGCCGCCCCCGGTATGCCATTGGGCTCCGGTCCCATGGCGGCACCCAGATACGCGCCAAAGGTGAACAATGGCCCGGGGACGGCCTGCGCCAGGCCGTAGCCGGCGAGGAACTGGTCCTGCGAGATCCAGCCGGGCGACACCGCTCCGGCCTGGAGTAGAGGTAGCACGACGTGGCCGCCGCCGAAGACCAACGCACCGGACCGGTAGACGCTGTCGAACAACGATATCCCCTGTGCGTTGACGGCAGCCCGCAGCAGCGGCAGTCCGGCCAGCAGCACGAGCAGGGTCGCGAAGCACGCGATGCCGAACCAGCGCGGGATGGGGACACGTACTCCGGGCCCGCTGGCGGTATCGTCCGAACGCAGCAGCCGCCAGCCGACCAGACCCCCGACGACGATGACGGTGATCTGGCCGAGTTGCACCGGGAGCAGGAGAACGGCTGCGGCCGACAGTACCGCGATCGTGGCCCGAGGCTTGTCCGGTGCGAGGTTGCGCGCCATGCCCCACACCGCCTGAGCGACGACCGCCACCGCGACAACCTTCAGGCCGTGCAGCAGGTTGATCGTGTCGCCACTGGCACCGCCGAGCACCAGCGCGGCGACGGTGAGCGCGATTGCGGAGGGCAGCGTGAACCCGATCCAGGCGACGATCCCACCGAGCGGGCCGGCGCGCAGGATGCCGATCGACATACCGAGCTTGCTGCTCGCTGCACCGGGCAAGAACTGGCACAACGCAACGAGGTCGGCATAGCTCTTGTCGTCGAGCCAGCGCCGCTTGACCACGTACTCGTCGCGGAAGTAGCCGAGATGCGCAATCGGTCCGCCGAAACTGGTGAGCCCGAGCCGCGTTGCCACGAGTAGCACCTCGAGCAGGGATCCTCGCGGCGGGCTTGTCAGTGTCTCCGGCCCGGCCTCCTCGGCTGTGCCCGACACATCGCCGCGCTGGTGGGTCGTCATGGTCGTGATAACTCCTTCGTGCTGGGGTCGATCGGTCACAACGGGGCGACACCGAGGTCGGCAGCGATGGCCGCCAGCGTCTCGCGCAACGTGGCAGGCAGTTGGATGCTCGCTGCACGGCGCATACTTGCGGAGCCTGCGCTGCGTTCATCGTGTAGCCGGAATGGTTCTGTCCTCCCAATCCAGTGCGAGTCGTGGATCCGGCTGATGAGGTCGTCGACGCGGGCAGCGAACGTCTCGTAGGGCATGGACACTGTCGGGTCGACCACGAGCAGCAGCATGCTCACAGGCTGCGGACGGCTGGTGTCGGCTGTTGACGTGACAGCGGTCGAGTACATCGCGTTGGCGGACAGTACGCCGGTGAGAACCTTCCAGAGAGGCGCGAGCCCGAAGCCGCGGTCGCCGCTCATCGGCAGGAGCATCCCGTCGAGTGCCTCGACCGGATCGGTGGTCGGCCTCCCATCGGCGGTCATCGCTACGCCTTCCGGAAGTAGCTCGCCGCGCTGCTCGACGTCGTGGATCCGGGCCAGCGTGATCGCGGACGTTGCCATGTCAAGTAGCAGCGGCGGTTTGTCGCCCGCGGGACTCGCCACCGCGAACTCCTGGTTGCCCTCTACCTTCTCGGTGGGACCCGATGATGGTTGGAGTGACGGACGGTTCTTGATGGCGAGACCGATCATTTGCTTCGGCACGGCCATGGACGCGAAGTAGCCGAGGGCGCCGGTCGAGGTGGTGTTGCGGATCAAGGCGGCGCTGACCCTGGTCGACCTCGCGGTCGCGATCACCTGCTGCATCACCCGGTAGCCGACAACATGCCCGAAGGAGTCCTCGGCGTCGACCACCAGAAAACCGCCACGCTGGAAGGCGATCCGCAGTGCCCCACCGGTGGCGGAGATGACGCCAGCGTTGAGTCTGGCGACGTACTCCGGGATCTTGTTCGCACCCAGACCGGAGATGCCGCGCAAGTCGGCCCAGACGAGATGGTCGACCAGGATCTGCGCATCCGCGGGCGGCATCCCGCACTTCTCGAACACCTGCAGGCCGAACTCGTGCAACCGACCGGCCTCGATCCGTTCGGCGGTCGGGACGCTCAAGCTCGCGGTCACCTCACGGGGTCCTCTCATCGACATCGCTATCGGGAGTTGGTATCGTAACACGATATGAAGACTTCTCCTGCCTCCCAACAATCGGGCGACACCAGCGCAGTGAACGACTATCTCGACCTCGACAGCCTGCTCAGCCGAGACGAGCTCGACGCTCGTGAGCTCGTCCGCGGTTTCTGCGACAAGCGGCTGCGTGATGTGGTGCCGAATTGGTTCGAGCACGGCCTGCCCGAGCAGGATGCGCGCGACCTGATGCTGGAGTTCGGCAAGCTCGGCGTGCTGGGCATGCACCTGGAGGGCTACGGCTGTCCCGGACTAGGCGCCGTGAGCTACGGTCTTGCCTGCACCGAGCTGGAGGCGATCGACAGCGGATTGCGCAGCATGGTGTCGGTGCAGGGTTCGCTGGCGATGTCCGCGATCCGCAAATTCGGGTCCGAGGAGCAGAAGCAGACCTGGCTGCCTCGGATGGCGGCTGGCGAAGTGCTCGGGTGTTTCGGCCTGACCGAACCGGACTCCGGTAGTGATCCCGGCAGCATGCGTGCCGTCGCCCGCCGGGACAGGTCGGACTGGGTGCTCAACGGCACCAAGATGTGGATCACCAACGGCTCGATCGCGGACATCGCCGTAGTATGGGCCAGGACTGACGACGGTGTCCGCGGGTTCCTCGTGCCCGCCGGCACGCCCGGTCTGACCGCACCGCACATGCGGGGCAAGCTGTCGATGCGGGCGTCCATCACCTCCGAGCTCATCCTCGACAACGTGCGGCTGCCGGCCAGCGCGCAACTTCCGGGCGCCCGGGGGCTGCGCGGGCCGCTGTCCTGTCTGGGCGAGGCCAGGTTCGGCATCGTGTTCGGTGTCCTCGGCGCGGCACGCGAGGCGTTGCGGACCGCAGTCGACTACGCGGCCACGCGGACCCAGTTCGGCAAGCCGATCGGCGGCTTCCAGCTCACCCAGCAGAAGCTGGTCGAGATGCTGCTGGAGCTGCAGAAGGCAACCTTGCTGGCCCTGCACCTCGGACGGCTCAAGGAGTCCGGCCGTCTGCGGCCCGAGCAGCTCAGTGTCGGCAAGCTCAACAACGTCCGGGCGGCCCTCGAGGTCTGCCGCACCGCCCGCACCGTGCTCGGTGCCAACGGCATCATGCAGGAGTACCCGGTGATGCGGCACATGGCAAACCTCGAGTCCGTACTCACCTACGAGGGCACGGTCGAGGTGCACACTCTGGTCATCGGCCAGGCCCTCACCGGCCAGAACGCGTTCCGTTGAGACCCGGCTCAGGTATGGAACAGATCCTGAACCCGGCCGGCGAGCTCGTCGCTGAGTCACCTGTGGGCACAGAGGAAGCGGTACGGCTGCTGCGCTCGATGGTCACCGCTCGGGCATATGACCGGAAGGGCAGCGCGCTGCAGAAGCAGGGCCGTCTGGCGACGTACGCGCCCTTCGAAGGCCAGGAGGCCGTCCAGATCGGCAGCGTCGCCGCGCTCGCGCCCGACGACTGGCTGGTAGCTACATACCGCGACGCAGCGGCGATGTGGATGCAGGGCTACCCAATGGAGCTGCTGTTCGCAGGCCGCACCGGCCACGAACTCGGTGGTTGTCCGCCCCAAGCCGTCAACGTGCTGCCGCCCTCGATCACGGTCGGTGGGCACATGGTGCATGCGGTCGGATTGGCCTGGGCCGAGCGGCTCCGCGGCAGCCAGCGCATCGCGCTCACGTCGTTCGGGGACGGCGCCACCTCTGAGGGCGACTTCCACGAGGCGATGAACTTCGCCGGTGTGTTCCGTGTCGGGTGCGTCTTCGTTTGCCAGAACAATGGTTGGGCGATCTCGATGGCGACATCGCAGCAGACTGCTGCCGAACGCATCGCCGACAAGGCCGCGGGATATGGCATGCCCGGTGTTCAGGTCGATGGAAACGACGTGCTCGCCGTCTATGCCGCGACCCGCGATGCGGTCGAGCGTGCTCGCGCCGGTGGCGGGCCGACGCTGATCGAGGCCATGACATACCGCATCGGGCCGCACAGCAGCGCCGACGACCCGAGCCGCTACCGCAGTACCGAGCTGACCGACAGTTGGCGACGGCGGGACCCCATCGACCGGCTCCGTCGCCATCTGGAGGCATCCGGTTCATGGAGTGCCGAGTTGCAGCGACAGACCGAACAGGAGTCGGCTGCCGAGGTCGAGCGTGCCATCACCGCGGCCGAGGCGCTCCCCGCGTTCGGCGCCGGCGAGATCTTCGACGCCATGTACGCCGACTTGCCGTCGTCACTGTCCGCTCAGCGGGAACTGGCTGCACGGCAGGCATCGCTATCGGCAGAGGAGGTTTGAGTTGCCCACGATGACGCTTGCCCAGGCGATCAACCAGTCACTCGCCCGGGCCCTGGACGAACTCGATGACGTGGTGCTCATGGGGGAGGACATCGGCCTGACAGGCGGCGTATTCCGCGTCACCGACGGGCTACGGGACAAGTTCAGTGGCGACCGGGTGATCGACACGCCGGTCGCTGAGTCGGCGATCGCGGGCGTCGGACTCGGGATGGCCGTCGGTGGCCTGCGGCCAGTGCTGGAGATGCAATTCATGGGCTTCTCCTATCCGGCATTCGACCAGGTGATCAGTCACATCAGCCGCATCCGGAACAGGTCTCGGAGCCGCTTCACCGCACCCTTGGTGATCCGGATCCCGTACGGCGGCGGAATCGGCGCGGCCGAGCACCATTCGGAGTCGACTGAGGCGCTCTACACACATGTGCCGGGTCTCAAGGTCGTCGTACCGTCGCGGCCGAGGGACGCCGCCGGCCTGTTGCGCGCGGCTGTCGAGGACCCCGATCCGGTCATCTTCCTAGAGCCGATCCGGCTGTACCGCGCGGTGAAGGAGGACGTCCCCGTGGAGTCGTTCCGGACGCCGCTCGGTAGCGCGTCGATCGAGCGCGAAGGCAGTGACGTCACCCTTCTGTCCTGGGGCGCGATGATGAAGGAGACCCGGGCCGCGGCCGACGGCCTCGCCGCCTCGGGGACGTCAGCCGAGGTCGTCGACGTGCGCAGCCTGGTACCGCTCGACCTCGAGACCATCTGTACGTCCGTCAGCAGGACGGGCCGCGCGGTCGTCGTCCACGAGGCGCCACGAACAGCGGGCTTCGCTGCCGAGATTACTGCGCTCATTCAGGAGCACTGCCTCTACGACCTGCTCGCACCCGTCGTTCGGGTGACCGGCTGGGACACCGTGGTCCCGCTGAAACGTGCCGAACACCACTACCTGCCCACCACCGCGCGCATCGTCGCCGGTGCGCGCAACGCCGTGGAGGCGTGATGGCGAGCGAGTTCCGCCTGGCCGACATCGGCGAAGGGCTGACCGAGGCCGAGGTCGTGCGCTGGCTGGTGTCGGTCGGCGATCAGGTCGCCGTGGACCAACCGCTGGTCGAGGTGGAGACCGCCAAGTCCGTCGTCGAGTTGCCCAGTCCTTACGCTGGCACGGTCCTGCACGTCGGCGGCCAGGAGGGCTCCATGCTCGAGGTCGGTGACCTCGTGGCTGCCATCGGCACCCCTGACGAGTCCTGGAGCACAGGTGCGACCACCGCGTCCACCGGCTCGGCCACGTCGGTCGCGGGCGTCCCTGGTGAGTCGGTGGCGCCGATCGTCGGGAGCCTGTCGGAGGAGGCGGTCGATCTCACTCCGGTGGTGCGTATGGCGGTAGCTGGGCGAGCCCGAGCGGTACCACTCGTGCGCAAGCTCGCGGGGGACCTCGGGGTCGAGCTGCAGTCGCTGACAGGGTCCGGTCCGAACGGGCGGATCACCCGGGACGACGTACAGGCTGCTGCCCGTGCATTGCGGCCCGCGGCATCCAACGGCCGCGGCATGCCATCAGCGGCGCCCGAGCACCGAGGCGCCGGGGACGAGCGGCGGCAGTTCAGTGCAATGCGGAGGACGATCGCGGCGAACCTGAGTCGGGCCTGGTCGGAGATCCCGATGGTGACGGCATTCGACGATCACGAGGTCGGCCGGTTGCTGGCGGCACGCAAGACGCTGTCGCGACATTACGGCAAGCCGGTGCCGTTTGACGCGCTGCTGGTGGCATCGGTGCTGCCGGTGCTGCGCGAGTTCCCGGAGTTCAACAGCTCGCTCGACGGCGACACGCTGGTCGTGCACAGCCGGCACGACATCGGCCTGGCGGTCGACACACCGGACGGTCTGATGGTTGCGGTGGTCCGGGACGCGTCCGCCAGAAGCTTGTTCGGCCTCGCCGACGAGGTCGTGCGGCTTGGCGAGGGTGCGCGCGCTCGCAAGCTGGGCGCAGCCGAAATGACCGGCCAGACGTTCACGCTGTCCAACATCGGTGCCGTGGGCGGTACCGGGTATGGCACGCCGCTGGTTCCGCCGGGCACGACCGCGATTCTCTCGCTCGGACGGGCGACCGACAAGCCGGTCGTGCGCGACGGGCAACTGGCGGTCGCTCCGCTGATGCCGGTGTCGCTGTCGTACGACCATCGGGTCGTCGACGGTGCGATGGGACGGCGTTTCCTGGCTCGGCTGGCGGAGGTGATCGCCGAACCCGTCCTGTTCATGGCATGAGGAACCACCGCTGCACAAGGCGTGCAGTGGACGGTGAGGTGCTCGCGGGATTCCTTATCACTAAACGATATTAAAGACTGAGTGTCCGCCTGAGGCGCAGGCGGCAAGGAGGCTTGAAGACATGGCTGAGTTCCCATTCGTCTCGGACGTCAAGGTCCCGACGAAGGACAACGAGCTCTCATTGGCGGAGATGTCCGAAGCGCTGCCTGACACCGCGACGATCATGACTCGGGTCGGAGAGTGCTGGTGGCACCTCATCTACGCGGCGCGAGGCGGCAACTGGGGCCTCGCCGACTACTACCTGCGCCGGGTGGTGAAGCTGGAGAACACCCTGGTGACCCTGCGACCCAAACACCGGGAGCGAATGGCGCGGTTCCAGCGGCAGGCGGTGCCGCCGGTACTGGCCGCGATGGAGGCGCAGGATCTGGAGGCGCTCGAGGCGGCATTCCAGGCGGCCACTGACATGGCCAACTCGCTGCACGGCGAGTCAGGCTATTCGTACATCCGCTGGGAGTTGCCCGGTGAGCCACCGAAAGGCCTGCACCTGGGCGCCATGGAGCCGGCAGCCGACGCTCCCTCGGGTAACGGCCAGGTCGGCCGGCAATGAACCGCAAGCGACGAACACGTGGATGGGGAATGGTGGAGTTGGAATCTGGTCTGCCCACGTCGATCCGGGCGCTGCAGGTCTCGGGCGACGACATCCGGGCCCGGCGGTTAGCCGCGGACGGGTGCGAGATTCTGTTCGTCACCGCTCGGGCGGGCGCGGAGTTGCCGTCGCACGATCACACCACCGACAATGCGACGGTGATCATCGCGGGCGGCATGGTGCTCGTCACTGACTCGGGTGAGCGTAAGGTCGGCCCCGGTCAGTGGTACCAGACTCGTGCGGGCGAGCAGCACGCGTTGCGATTCGAGGCTGACACATTGCAGATCGAGCTTCGCTTCGACGTCCCGGGCACCGAGGCGCCGGGAAAGTGACGCTCGTCAACGCCCCGGGCAGCCGCATGTGCCGCTGCCGGGGGCGTTGACGGTGAAGCCTGCGCCCTCCGGCGTCTCAAGGAAGTCCACCGTCGCGCCCGCGCAGTAGGGTGCGCTCGTCGGATCGACGACGAGCCGGACGCCATCGAGCTCGCTGACCGAGAATCCGTCTCCGACCTGGTCGGCGAATGCGATCTCGAACCGTACGCCGCAGCAGGTCTCCCCGACCGCGTACAGATGCAGGATCGGCTTGGCGCCGCCGTCAAGCTCCTTCAGCTTTGTGGCGGCGGCGGGGGTCAGTCGAGCGGATTGTGTGGTCACAGTCATGTCTATATCGTACATCGATAATGATAGTGACGCAGTCGTAGACGACCAAGTGCGAGCAATGTCTCCGCAACCGGCAGGAAGCCGGCGTTGTTGGCGCCTAGCGCATAGTTGCCCGGGCGCCGTACTCCTCTCCTCGGCTGTCTCGTGGCAGCGCCGCTGGATGTCGATCGCGGCCGGCCGGTCCTTGTCTGCCTGAACGTGAACGATTCGCGGCTCGCGATCTGCTGCACCTCAACCGCGGACGCAGCGAGCACGCAGGCGTTCACCGCGTTGTCGGGTGCGAAGGCGACCCCGCGTCCTGGAACAGGCCGATGGCTCCGCCCTCGCCGACCGCGATGCAGCCGTTGCGAATCAGCGTCCGGGTGTCCGACTCATCGAGCACGTTCTGCGTTGCGCACGGCCATGCGACCTGGGTCGGTACGTCCCAGACGTGGGCCCTTCGATCATGTACGTCGCTACGTTTCGGAACCGGATACGATGACCAACTTGCCGTCAACCGAATTGATGCCCATGGCAAGCATCTCGCGAACACAGTACGCACAGCTGTTGCCCGCATTGGCCGTAGGCCCTGACGGCCGCTGCCAACGCCGGAGTTTCGGCCACCATCACGAGGCGATCTGCCTCTGAGCCGGCCAGCGGCGTTGATGCGACTCGACTGCGAGCGGGGTCACCTGATAGCTCGTGCGTGCGATGTACTTGACGCGTCGCGGCTGGCTCGCTCACGGGAAGTGCGTCAGCCATGGGTGTGAGCGAGCTGGGGCACCTGGACCACCGAATCGCCAATGGCACAGTGGATGGATAAGCACTCGGGGTACGGCGCGCAGGACTCCTGGCGTACCCGCCTCAACGAACTCAGCCACCGCTTACGCCTCCGTCGTGACCGGAGGTGGAGTCGCCGGGCACGTCGCGTGCGATCACTCCGACGTTCCGGCCGGACCGCTGCGGGTACCAGGCAACCCGTCGATCCAACAGTCGCACTTCTTCTCCACCATGCGATATCGAGCTATGATATCAATATCTCAGACGAGCCGCCGTGGGGCCCGCCGCACGAACATGAGTTCGAGATGAGGCGAACGATCGCTATAGAGGAGTCGTGAATGGTGCTGACGATCAGCGATGGCGGGCTGACGAACTTGCAGGCCGTAGTCGCACTACCGCGGTGGCCAGAAGGGGTCTCCCATGTCGTACGGGCTGGCCTAAGGGATGAAGAGAACGCTATTCGTGATGACTTCACTGCCTATGGCTACGCCTTCGACAACCGTGACTTGGAAACGGTCATGGGCTTCTTCGCCGTCGACTGCGTCATCACGAATCCTCGCGGCAAGGTCTCCGGTACTGCAGCTATTCGAGACAACTACCGACTGTTGTTCAACTACTGGGTCTCGGCGCGCCATTTCTGGACGAATGTACTCGTACGTTTCGTGACGGCTGGGGAAGCGTATGTAACTGCATATCACTACGCAATGTTGGTCAAGGACGGTCAGACGCTTGCCGTCGCCGGAACAGACCTTCGACGGCTCGCGAAGATCGACGGAGAGTGGAAAATTGTCGAGCGCTGGATCACCAACGACCTCAACCATGTCATCTCCCTGTATACCGATGCGGTCGAGAAGTCCAGCGAGGTTGAGGAATTGATGTGCGAGGCCGTGGACTGATTGACCGCTTCCGGCCGGAGTGTGTCGGGATTCGAGTTGACCACGAAGGGCATAACGGTGACGGGAAATAGATCGACGGAGAACAATATCCGGGTCGTCATCGCTGGTCCTGACTGCCACATGGGCGAGTGATGAGCGAACGCCTACCGCAAGAGCGGGGCATTTCCGTGGTCGGCGGTATCCGGTGCGCTGACGACGTCGCCGACCGGCTGGCCGGCGCTGATGTACTGGTGGACTTCACGCACGCCGGTTCCACGTCAGAACTGTTGCTGGCGGCAATCGAAGCCGGGGTCCGGTCGGTCCACAGCACCAGCGGCGCTGCGGAGAGCCCTCTGGATGTCGTGTGCGGGCTATGGGTGCACCTTGCCCGACTTGTTGCTGTGCTCAAGTACCAAGCGAGTCCGGCAAGGCGGAATGCAGAATCAGAAAACAACTACGATCTTGCCGAGTAGCCCACCCGATTCGAAGCGGGTATGCGCCGTACGAATATCTCGCAACGGGTAGGCGCCGGCGACACGCAGGCGCACGATGTCTTCGTCAACCATTTGACTGAGCTCCTTTAGCCCAGCGGGGTCGCGCTCAACCAAGAGCTTCCGAGCATCCGCATCCGTAGGGAGCTCCGCCACCGATGGTACCGCGACGTACCGGCCAGACGCCGTCAGGAGCTTGGAGGCGTCCACCCCCGATTGCGGCAGACCGACGGTGTCGATGATGGCGGCGTAGCTGCCGGCGGGAAGTTTCGCGGATTCCATGGTCACGGTGACGGCCCCGAGATCCGTGACCGGGTCCAGATGCTCGGGTCGTGATACGACGCCGTCCACGACCACGCCGGCATGAACGGCCAGCTGGACCAGGATGGCACCGATGGCCCCAGCCGCTCCGATCACCAGGACCTTCGCGGGGTGGCCGTCCCTCGGCTCGAGAGACCGCCAGGTCTGAAGGGCAGTGAGCCCGGCGAGCGGCAGCGTGGCGGCTTCGATCAGACTGGCGCTCTCCGGTGCCGGAGCTAGGTCCGCTGCCGGCATCGCAACCAGGTCGGCCCAGGTGCCGTTGCGCGTGTTGAGGACGTTTGACATCCCTATCACTCGATCTCCTGGGCCGAACTCAACCGCCGAACTCTCGACGACCACTCCGGCTAGGTCCCATCCGAGGGTGAGCGGGAATCCGAGTTCCCGGTCCTTTATCCGCAGTTTGCGATCGATCGGATTGATGCTGGTGGCTACGGTGCGCACCAGAACCTCTCCATCGCGTACGACGGGTGGGTCTACCTCCTGGACTTCCAGGACTTCTGGACCGCCGAAACGGTTGATCTGCACCGCGTGCATGAAGGTATCTACCTCCGGTGTTGGGAAGGAAAGGGATCGGATCCGCCATGTTGTCCGCCGAGGCCCGCCGGGAGACAAGGCGGCTATTGCGCAGGTCGGTGACTCCGACCGCCGTTCCTTTGCAGGTATCAGCCGCCGCATGGAGGCGCTGTAACCGCGTTGGATGGCTTGGCGTCGGCTTGGAGGAGGCGTTAGATCGCCATTCGTAGACTCATTTGGCGGAAGTTCCTTTCTCCCCGAACGCGAAGCGCGTGGGCCGGAATGGGTGCAGATCGACGCTCGGCGGGGTGCCTGTCATGAGCTCGGTCACCAGCTTCCCGGTGAAAGCGCCGATGCCGAGACCCTTGTGGCCATGGCCGAAGTTCAGGAACACATTGTCGAACTTTGGTGCGCGCCCGATGACCGGAAGCGAGTCGGGCAATGAGGGACGGCTCCGCATCCACGAGGTGGCACCGTCCATGTTGATGGTCGGGTAGATGTCCTTCAGGCGACGGACCGTCTGATCGATGAGGTTCTGGTCGACTGGCGCGTCGACGCTCGCGAGCTCGTCGATCGTCGTGATCCGTACGCCTGTCCGAAACGGTGTGAGCGCGGTGTGGTTGTCGCCGATCACGATAGGCAGATCGATCTCGACTCTTGGGTCGGGGATATCGACGCCGTAGCCGCGCTCGGCTTCGAGCGGCACCCTTGTACCCAGCTGCCGAAGCAGTCCGCGCGACCATGGCCCGGCCGCTAGGACCACCTCACCGGCGCGCACCTGACCGGCTCGGGTTCGGACGTTCGTGACCCGACGCGCGGTGGTCTCAAAGCTCGTCACCTCGGCCTGCTCGATGCTGCCGCCCTTCGCAAGGAAGTCGGCGAGGAGCGTGCGAGTGAACGCTCGGGGGTCTCTGGTGTAGAAGGAGTCCGGAAAGAAGAGACCGGCCTCGAATCGATCGTCGAGATTTGGGCTAACGCGGCGAAGTCCCTGCCGGTCGAGGAGCTCATACGCCATGCCCCTGCGCTTGCGTAACTGAAGCGAATACCCGTTCGGATCGAGCGACGCGCCGCGGATGTAGCAGAACAGGCAGCCTCGATTGCCGAATACTTCCTCCGCGCCGGTGCCGGCGACTAGCGGCCGGTACGCGTCGAGGCCGGGGATGGTGATGCTGGCGAGTGCGGTCGAAATGCGCTCGACCTGCGACGACCGGCAGCACCACGCGAAGCGTAGGAGCCATGGCGCGAGGCGGGGGAGGTAGCGACCCTTGATACTGAGCGTCGCGTCAGCACCGAAGAGCAAGTGAGGTAGCTCCTTGATGACCTCGGGCACGCCGACGGGCACAACGTCCCCAGAGAACATGCCGCCGTTGTGCCCGGAGGCTTCGTTTCCCGGGGTTGCCCGCTCGAGGATCATGACTCGGCGACCTGTGCGCTGGAGCTGGAGCGAGGTCGCGATCCCCGCGATCCCGCCGCCGATCACGACAACGTCGGGTGCTGTGGATCCAAGGTTAGCCACCGAGACTCCTTCCCCGTGCGCCCGATGGGCTCTTCAGAGGTCAGTGCTATCCTCTGTTATCGACAGACGATAGCGTAGTCCGCTAGTTCGATGTAAGGTCTGCGGTATGGAGAATGTCAGACATGATCAAGGCCGTCGGCGAGGTGATGCCTGTATCGGCGGAACCTGCGCCGTTGGTGTTCGTCGGCGCCGCGGATTAGGCGAGCAAGGACGTCGACTTGCGGATCCGGTCCGGGCGGAACGAGTGCGTGCGGGACGTGCCTGCCGTGGACGACGGGTGGGCACAACGTGATTCGCGTCGGCATCGTCGGCGCGGCCGGCAAGATGGGAAGAGCACTGTGCATCGCCGCTCTCGACGACCCGGACATCGAGCTCGTGGCCGCGATCGGACGATCGAAGACAGGCATGCGCGTGGCGGAGCTCGTCGGTCGGCCCGACACGGATGTTCGGCTCTCAGACCGACTTGAGACGCTGCTCGATGCGAACGTGGACGTCGCGTTGGAGTTCACAAGCCCCGACTCCGTCATGGGCAATGCCCGTTGGTTCCTCGATCATGGTGTGCATTCGGCCATCGGCACGACGGGCATCGGCGCGGAGGATCTCGCCGAGCTGAGGTCTCGCGCTGAGGCAGGTCCAGCCAACATGTTCGTGGGGGACGCCTTCTCGGTGACTGACGCTGTCGGGCGGCATATCGCAAAGATCGCCGCTCGTTACATCCCGAACGTCGAGCTCTCCGAAACGCACCCACCGACGAAGGCGGACGCCCCGAGCGGTACGTGCGTCCGTACTGCGCAGGAACTCGCGAGGGTGGGCGCTTCATCTCCGAAAGCGGCGTCACGCGAAATCATCCCCGGTGCGAGAGGCGGCGAGATTGACGGCATCCGTGTCCACTCCCTGCGGCAATGGGGCGGACCGGGCTTTGAGGAGATCCGCTTTTCGCTGCCCGGCGAGACGATGACGATTGTGCTGACGCCGTGGAGCCGTGAGCCCTACGCGAACGGAGCGCTGCGTGTGGCGAAGGCGGTCGTGAACCGTCGCGGTTTCACCTACGGATTCGAGTCCCTGCTCGGGCTTGATTGAGCGACGGACGGAACCGCATGGGCATGCACGTTCGCATACTCGTCGCGGAGGCCTGTGAGCTCCTACCCGGACGCGACGGAGCGTTCCCCGTCAGCCAACTCTGGGCTGACGGGGTCGATCCGCTTCGGTAAGGCGGCAACCGTCCACACCTGCAAATGCGCGTCGCATCTTGAGGTAACACCCGAGAGCCCTCCGGCTCGGACCGCTCGGCGTGGGACGGCTCCGAGCCGGAGTTCTTGTGTATTAAGTGGCGTCTACAGGAACTGGTCTGTCCGGATGCCCTTAGCGCGTCTTGCCACCGATCTCGTAGCCGCGGATCACGGTTTGGTTCAGCGTGTTGTCCGCGTCGTCGGCCGCCTTCGCCCGCAGCGAGACGAACCCCGTCTTCGGCTGCTGCAACGCGATCGTCCAGTGGTCCTCGCTTCGGGAGATCGAAGTGGCTTGCCAACGGGCCCCGTCGTCGTACGACACCCCCACCGTCAGGCGAGTGATCTTCGGGTGCTCTTCCCCCTGGCGCTCCACGTAGACTGGAATCTTGAACGCGCCGCCCGGCGCCCGGTTGCGGATGTCGACTGCCGGGGCGAACCTCACTGTTAGCAGCGGCAAGGCCGCACCTTCCTGCTCGGCCGATGAACGGAACGTCCAGCTGGCCGCGACCTTTGTCGACAGCGGCCACCAGGTCGCCGCACGAGTCGCTTTGGCGGTCAGTTGGTATGTCGCCGCCTCATCCGGAACCGGGATCTGTGCGGCATCTGGCTCCTCCACTTTCTCTACGAGCTGTCCGTCCCGACGGAGTTCGATCGACCCGGTATCGATGCCGAGGGCGGGCAGCGGCACCTGTGGGCGTCCGGCGGAGTCGCCGAACATCGGCAGGATGACGTCGATGGAGTCGTTCTTCCGTCGGGCCCAGGCCCGATCGCCTTCACCTTTGACCTTAGAGGTCGTCGTGCCCCGGAAGGTGGGACCGGCGACCGCTTTGTACCACGCGATCGAGGTCTGTCCCGGCGACAGTTCGAGGGCGGTCGATAGTCCCGAGGCTGCCAAGGTCCAGCTGCCCGGGGTGAAGTATTCTGTGCGGGTCTGTGGCGCCGTCACCGGCTGGCTCCACACGATCCCGACGCTGTCGCCGAAGAACCCATAGCTCGCGTGCAGCTCGCGGATCGAGCTCACGTTGTCGTGGTAGCTAGTCCGGACGGCCGCCAGATCCTGCGGACGCGGCCGGTAGACCTGGGCCGACTCGACCGCCCGCTTGACGCCGTACGCCAGCTCGTAGCGGAGCGACGGCTGCGCATTGATCACGTACGACGCTTTCACCGGACCGGCCTTGACTAGGGCGGCAAATCGGCGGCCGGTCACGCTGTTGCCGTCCAAGGTGGGCAGTGCCGGCGCCGGCTCCTCCCCTTCTGCGGTGCCGGAGATCAGGGCTGCTCCCGGCTTGACGACGATCATCGCCACGGTGGCACCGGCTGCCTTGATGGCAGCGGTTCGCTCGAAGGCCTCGCCGTACGTCCTGCCGGCGGGCAGCTCGATCAGTACGAGCTTGCCGCGGGCATCGATCTCCGCAAGATCCTCGGATGTCCCCTCGCCTCCGTACACGGCGTCCACCCTGCTGCTCGAGGTTGGCGTCGGCGATTCAGGAAGCCCCAGACCTTGACGTCCTGGGCGGCGATGATGATGTCAATGGCAGCAGTGCCGTCGGCAGGAACCGTGACAGTGCTCGCCGACAGAGTGGCGAGGCCTTCCGGCGCAGCAGCCCCGTCTTGATCGGTCAGCTGTATGTCGACCGTGAGAGAGACGGGTGCGCTGCTTGTGTTGCGCCAGCTGACAGTTCGGGTCGCACGGGCACCCTGGTTCGGCCAGGGCAGATCGGCCGCGAGGCTTCCCGTGGCCGTCACCGGCTGAGCCGTTGCTTTGCCCACATCGACCCGGCCTGTGCCGACCGTGTACACGTCGGCGTTGGCGATCGCGGCCGCCTTACTCATCAGGGCAGACTTGAGCTGCGTCCCGTCCAGGACGGATGCTGCTGTGCCACCAGTGCGGCGGATCCGGTCACGTGTGGTGTCGCCATCGAGGTGCCGTCCAGTCGTTGGTAGGCAGCATCGACTGGTTCACCCAGGGGAGGTACGTCCGTCGGGCGCGCAGCCGCTATGCCTTCGCCGGGCGCGACGAGTTCGGGCTTGACCATGCTGTCCCCGAGCCTCGGGCCACGGTTGGAGAACCCGCTCGGGACCTCGTCACGATTCACGCTCCCTACCGCGAGGGCCTCGTCGGCGGCGGCCGGCGAAGCTACGTTCTCGTCCTCACCGGCGTTACCCGCTGCGGCGACAAACAACGTGCCGTGCTCGCGAGACAATGTATCGACGGCCTCCGAGAGTGGGTCGGTACCGTCGGCTGGTTCACTGCCCAGGCTCAGGTTGACCACCTTTGCCTTGACCTCGGTCGCCGCCCACAGCATCCCGGCGATGACGGATTCGGCCGTGCCGTTGCCCGAGTCATCTAGAACCTTGCCGATAGCAAGCGAAGCGGCCGGCGCGACGCCGCGGTACCGACCGCCCGAAGCTGCGCCGGTTCCAGCCACTGTGGAGGCGACGTGCCATGACCGTTGCCATCTCAACGGTGCCTTTACCGCTGAAGTCCTGGCTGTCGCCGATCCGGCCGGTCAGGTCCGGGTGATCGGTGTCGATCCCGGTGTCCAGGACCGCTACGGTCACGCCGGCGCCGGTCAGCCCCTTCGCCCACGCTGTCGGAGCGCCGATCTGCGGCACGCTGACATCCAGACTGGCCTTCACCTTCGCGTTCAGCCACACCTTGCCGATGCCGCCCGCGAAGGACAGCCCTTGCCTGGGCCGCAGCTGGTTCCACAGCCGGGCGGCTCTGGATTTCTTCGCTTCGAGAGAGGCCATCGTCACCGCCGGCAGGACCCGTTCGACCGAGGCGTCCGCCAGTGCGGCGGTGGACCGCATTGCGCGTTGCTCGCCGTCGTAGCGGACCAGCAGTGGCAGCTCGGTGCGGTGTGCGTCGTCGTACTCCTGCCGAACCAGCCCGCTGATGTTGAACAGCTGCCAGTCAAGCTTCCCGGCCTGCAGCAATTCCGCCGCATCCGCCGGTATGACGTAGTTGTCGCCCTTGCGGGTCAATTGCTGATAAGCGACCGGGCTGGAGCGTTGTGCCGGATCCACGGCCAGGGTCGAGCTCATTACCCGGTCACCGGCGATCAGGGTCACCCAGGTGCCCTGTGTTGGTGCGGCCAGCGGTCGAGCCGGGTCGGCGGCGGTGCCGGTGGCGGAATCGGCCCGCCGGCCGTCGGCCAGGGTGGCGGTGACCGTCACGGCTGTCACGATGAACAATGCGGCGGCGAGGTGGGGCAATCGTCTCATTCGTCCTCCTCAGATGTTGTCGTCACCTCTCTTTGTCAGCCGGCGCCCTCCGTAGTCCGCCCGTCACTGAGACCCGGATGGAATAGGACGGGCCCGGGGCTCGAAAGAGGGGTATGAACCTTCACTCGGTCACCAGCGCGGCGGACCGCAGCGATGCTGATCTGATGGCTGGCTCGATGGTCGACTTCGGGTTGATCTATGACCGGCATGCGCGGGCCATCTACCGGTACGGGTTGCGTAGGGTCGGCCCGGACGTCGTGGACGACGTCGTCGCGGACACCTTCCTGATCGCCTACGAACGCCGGGAGCAGTTCGACCCTGCCAGGATGACCGCCTTGCCGTGGCTGTACGGCATCGCTACGAATGTGGTGCACCGGCATCGCTTCGCCGAGCGGAGACACCACCGGGCGATGGCCCGGCTTCCGCCGGCCGGTCATGAACTGGCCTTCAGCGACCAGCTCGCCGCGCGCGTCGATGCTGCCTTGCTGGTCGGTGCGCTGTCCGCCGAGCTGGCCCGGATGCCCGCCCGTCAGCGCGACGTTCTCTTCCTGTTCGCGGCCGGCCTCAGCTACGCCGATATCGCGGCGACCCTGGGGATCCCGATCGGCACGGTGATGTCCAGACTCCACCGGGCGCGTGCCCGGCTCCGGCCTGTCCTGGCCGCCCTTCCCTCTTCCGGAGTTGACGATCATGAAATTCACTGACGAAGCCATCGACACGGCGATCCACACCTACTACGACGCGACCCCAGAGCCGACAGCGCAGAAACTGGCCGCAGTGCGGCAGCGGGTCGTCGGCTCCCGGCCATCTGCGGTACGGCGCCGGCGGCGGCTCGTGGTTGTGCCCAGTCTGGGGGTCGCCGCGGTCGGGATCCTGGTGATCGCGCTGGGTGCCTACATGCTGCCAGGCGGCGCTCCTTCCGATCCGGGCGCAGATCCGGGAACCGGGACCGTGCCTGGCGCCGTGACACCTGCGGGCGCGGAGCTGAACCTGGTCGCAGCCCGGACCGACCGGGCCCAGCCGCTGGCAATGACCGACCAGCAGGTCGTCTACACCCGAACCAAGGAACACACTGTGAACTCGGTGCCGGGTGCCTCCGGTGAAGCCCTATACTCGGCCACCCGCCTGACCGAGAGCTGGGCGTTTGCGAACGGGCTGCAGGTCGAACGGATCGACCAAACCAGCGGGCTCGATGCCCGGCCCTTGACGAAGGCGGACGAGGCCCGGCTCACCGCCTACGGCTCGGATTACCGGACGGTGCGCACCGGCCCGCTGAGTGTCGAGAAGGGTCCGGCTGCCGGTCCCGCGGGTGGGAACTGGACCCACCCGACCAAGGAGTACCTCATCTCGTTGCCGACCGATCCCACCACGTTGCTGGCGTTGCTGCGGTCCGAGATCGTCAAGTCCTATGGCGATCCGGGCGCCAAGTCCAGTAAGCCCTCGACCGATCAGCGGACCTTCCAGGCAGTCGTGGACCTGGTGTCCAGGTCCGACGCCCTGCTGACGCCCGCAGTCCGGTCGGCCCTGTACCGGGCGATCGGCCAGATGCCCGGCGTGGTGAGGTCACCAGGTCAGGTCGACCTGAACGGACGGACCGGGATCGCCTTCACCCACCCTATGCAGAACGGCCTCTCGGTCCAGCTGATCATCTCTCCGGACACGACCCGGGCCCTCGGCGTCCGGGAGGTCGCCATGGCGCCGGTCCAGGTCAACGGCCGTGATCCGCTGCCGACAGGGACCGTGCTCAGCTGGTCGTCCACCGAGCAGTACGTCGTCGCCAGCGTCGGCGCCAGTCCCTAGCCCGGAACGGACACAGAATGTAGGACGACATGCCGCCTGGCCGGATTACCTCACGGCTGTCACACAACCACTCAAATCACTCCGATGATCCAGCAGACGAACGACAGGGGCAGCGAAATCAAGGGTCGGTGCCGGTCGGGTCCTGCTCGTCACGCCACAACGGTCGGCACACCTGGTCTCGCCGTCGGAGGTGACCTTGGAGCCGAGCTCGAGGCGCGCAGTCCTGCACATCGAAGTCATCCACGCGGGCTAGGACTCTCTGGCGACCTTCGCCACCATCCGTTAGTCGTCGACACGATCCGGCCGGACGCTCGGTCCGGCCGGACCGACTACCGAATCGCCGCTGGCGGGGTGCTCGGCTGACCGACACCCCGCCTCGGATTCCGCGAGACTCGGCCAATGTTGTCTGTTCGGAGGCTTCCTCCGATCGGCTAGTGCCTGCACGGCGATGGTGAACGCCGACGCGAAAGTAAGCGCGGCTGAGACGAGGAAGGATGCCTCCAGTGAGCCGAATGCGAGTACAGATGACGCCAAGACGAGGCCGACGGACCTTGATGCGCGTAGCAGAGCAAATCCTTCGGCGCGCCGGGTGTGCGGGAGAACATCGTCGATGAACAGCGAGAACGACATCGCGAGTGGGGCGTGGAACAGGCCGATCAGGATGGCACCGGCGATCGCGGAGCCGATCCACGCGTCCGACGCGACGGCGAGGGTTCCGACAGCGGTCAGCAGAATCATCGTGACGACGGTCCGCTGCCGCGGGCGGCGGTTTCGGATACTTATCCAGACGCCTCCGAGCACGGATCCCACACATAGCGGAACCGTGAACAGGAACGCCGCGCTGGGCGCAAGTTGATGGCGCAGCGCCAGTGCCACCGCGCCGACTTCGATCGAGTAGGCACATACCCCTGTGGATGCCGCAGCGAGCATCCACAGCGCCATGCGCAGACCTATCGGTTTTTGTCGGATGTGGCCGACTCCGGCACCGCGAGCCGAGCGATGCGGGATGCGAGGGAGTGCCACTAGGGGCAGCGCGCTGGTGATCGCCAGGATGCTGACTGCTGCGACGACTGAGGCGCTCCCGATCGCCGACGCGAGAATCGGACCGCTCACGAAGACGACTTCGTTGGCCGTCGCCGCGATCCCAAGCGCGCGCGGTAGCCTGTTTGGGGCCACGAAGTCGTTCAAGATCACCCGTAGCATGGCGAAGATCGCCCCGTGGACCAGCCCGGCGAGTCCAGCGACCCCTACCAAGACGAGGAGCGGCGCTCGCAGTGCGAAGGCGAGAATCAGTCCGATCAAAGCGAGCGTCCGGAACGCGACGAGGATTCGGGCGTATGTGGTAGCGGAGAACCGTCGCCCCGCGGCGGCGATCGGCACGGCGCCGAGCAATTGCGCGGCGGTCATCGCGGTCATCATGAGGGCACCTCCGTCGAGGTCACCCAGCGACAGCGTCGCCAGCCCAAAGGTGATGGGCGCCATCGACTGAGGAACCGCCGTGCCAACATTCGCCGCGATCCATCGTGCGAGACGGTGTGGCTGATTGGGGAACGCGGTCATCGACGCGACACTCTCGTCAGTGGGCGGGCGTATCTCACTCACCAGGCATCAGGCTCTCCGATCGCAATGGCGCGACCGATATCGTAGCATGATATCGGTAGGTGATGATGTCAGTGAGCCTGCACGTTCCTGTGCCAGTAACTCGCGTTAGATGCCGGACGCTGCCTAGCGAGTCCGGCAGGGGTTGCGCCAGTTCTTCGTGGACGCGGTGCTCGCCTCGCATAGCCGACCGGTAGGCCTCGTGGGTGAGATTCTCGAGACCGTCCCGTCGAAGGTGCAGGTCCAGTCTCTCGAGGACGTGACGGAATTCACCGCCGACTGCGGTGTTGTAGGGGAGCCGGCTCCTGTTGCCTTGACCAACAAAGTGGTCGCCGATGGTACCCTCATCGCGGTCGGGGCACAGTACTGGCTGCGTAACGCTGAAGTCCATTCGGGGCTCGTTGGAGTTAAGCCGTCGGAGCGGTTGTTCGGTTGCTCACTCATGTGAGACCCGATGCGGACTGTTCTTCCACCGTGGTCCTGGCGGCGTGGCCGGCGCACCTCGACCTGTTCGTTGCCAAGGTCAACGGTCTCAGGCGCGGCCCGTAGCTTGGAGATTTGCGATGTGTCCACGACCTTGACCGCGAAGGAAGTGGAGCAGGATCGCCGGATCATGTTTGAGTGGAATGAGGAGCAGTTGACGATAGTGGAGCTCGACTTCTTGCCCTGGAAAGAGAGCACAACGTAAGTCCAGGTGTCGAGACTTGCCACTCTGGGTCTGGCGGCGAGCTTGTCCGTGGGTGGCCGACCGCAGCGGCGGGCTCATTCGTGTCGAGTGCGTTGAAAGCGCTGGTGGAGCGCGACCTTGTGCCGCGCGTGATGCTATCTGGCCCGGGCGCCGCACGACGCCGCCGACTCCGGATGATCGCCAGTCCGACTGTCGGACAGCCGACTGCAGCGTGACACTCGTCAATCGGTCGCCGTGGCGGTCGTCATCGCCGATCCAGACGAATGTGTCTGGCTCCGCAGGGCGCACACGGGCACGCTGGAACGGACTTGTTCCACGGAGTAGGCCGGAGGTTTCAATAGAGGTCACGTCGCGCGACGAACCCGCATCGCACTCACAATGGCGGGCAGCGGTCTGCATCTAGTCCTGGTTGATGGAGCGTTGTGTGATCGGGGCCAACGCCCCAACCCCAACGGCGCCGCGGGTGAGCAGGACCTGCATGTAGTGATTCAGCAAGTTGATGGGGCCGTTGACCTGTACGGCATCTCCTGCGGCGTGCAGGTCGCTCTGGAATTTGCGCGACGGCACCCCGACACGGTCCGCTCCCTGACCATCCACGAGATTCCATGTGTCGTAGACGACACGCGGCTGATCGCGAGCGACCTCGACGACGGGCTGCGGACGGTGGTCGCGGAAGGCCGGCCTGCCGCCGCCGTGCGCTGCTTCCTGGCGGAGGCCAACGCAACCGGGTATGTGCGGGTGCCTTGGGGCCGTGGCCGACTGCGACGGCGTGGGTGAGCCTTCGACCGCTTTACCTGTGGCATGGGAAGCGCGCCTCGCATCGGACGCTGAGCCTGATGAGATGAGACATAGACGAGATGGCCCAGCCGGTGGTGGTGCAGGTAGTCCTGTGTTGACAACCGCGAATCTCGCCGTCGCGATAGTGGGTCAGCCTTCTCGGCGCAAGCAGCGGCCTCCTGGGCGACGATCGGGATGCGGGCGTCCCCATTAACGAGTTGGACGGCCGGGTCGTCCCACTCCAACGCGGTGGCGACGTCGACCACGACGACGCATCCGTCCTGGGCTAGGCGTCGAACGATGGCCCGGCCGTCGCCACCTGTGACTACGAGAGACGGGTGTCCATCGAGACCTCCACGTCTGCCGTTGGCGTCGGCCGCCGTCGACGAAGGCACGCTGCACCTCGGGCACGCGGCACATATCGGCGCCCGAGTCAGCGTTCGTAGTTCGGTCAGACACAACTTGAACAGCCGAAGCTGCCCACTGGGTCGGCGTCCTTTCTGTCCATCGAGCACGGCCCGGGGGATCACCGCCGGCGCGACGTTGGTCGGGGCGGCGTTGTAGCCCGGCTCCTTCAGCTCCGCGGCGTTGTTCTCGTCGACGTAGAACTGTTGGAGCAGGTTCGCCCGGCTGGCTGTTGACGCGCAACGACTACACATGCCCCGGCTGCCACGGCCAGCTGCACGCGGAGACATTCGGACGCAGAGCTGCGCTTCAGGCTGAAGATGGGTCCTCGATCCGGAGGCCGACACCCACGGGTCTGCGCGATCGCGGAGGGCTGTGTGGATCGTCCGGCATGCGCGTGGATCTCAACGCACGCAGGGATCTGACCATCTCCAAGACCTACCTGCCTC
Organism: Kribbella sp. NPDC049227; assembly: GCF_043197265.1. Classification (NCBI taxonomy): domain Bacteria; kingdom Bacillati; phylum Actinomycetota; class Actinomycetes; order Propionibacteriales; family Kribbellaceae; genus Kribbella; species Kribbella sp. NPDC049227. Next base: position 73,141 of record NZ_JBICST010000007.1, read on the forward strand.
CCTGGCGGCGGCCGGTGTCGAGCTCATCGAGCAGCCCGTGCCGGGGAGCAGGTGGAGGTGCTGGCGGAGCTCAACGCGTTGTTGCCGATCGCAGTGATGGCGATGACCGGATCTGGACTCAGCGGATGCGGGAGAGCCGGCCGTTCGGCGTCACCCGGACGGTGGTCTGCCGCGCGCCGACGGTCAGGTCGACCAGCAGCATGGATCCCACGGTTCTGGTGCTGAAGGCAACTTTCTCGGTGCCCGCGGCAGGTACGACGACCGACAGGATCGATGCGGTCGATCCACTGCGGTTGAACTTGACCACGGGTGCCGGCACGCGGTGGAAGATGTCGGGGAAGTACCAGCCCTGGACGGGATCCTGCTTGCCCTGCTCGACCGTGATCGCGTCGGCCGGAAGCCCCTGCCCGTAAGGGATCTGCAGCAAGTACGTCTTCGTGCCGTCACCAGGTTTCGCGGCGACCGCCGTAGTCGGGGACTGCACAGTCACCTTCTGGCCCGGCGGCAGGTGCCACAACGTCTCGTACCGCTCACTGCCGGCCGACTTGCCGCGGTCCAGCGCGACGATCAGATCGGGATCCTTCAGTACGAGAACGTCCCTGGTCCGTTCCACCCCGGCCGCGGGGGTGTCGCGGAACTCGTAGTACTCCGAGGTCGGCGTCATCGCCGCGCTCACCAGTTTCGTCTCGACGGGTGCGCCCTGGGCCGACGGGATCGTCATCACGTTGTGGGATGCCTGGCTCCTGGTCCACTCCTGCCACTTGTCGAGCCGGTATCCGGGATGGCCCGGGTCGATCAGGATGTCGCGGCCGTGCGAGTTGTAGGTGATCGACATGTGGTCGTCGTGCCCGTGGTACCGGCGGGCCGGCCCGAACCGGATGCTGTACGTCGACTCCTGCGTGAACGGCCTCGTCTCGCCCCATCCGGTCCGGCCGAAGACGTACCCGGCGTCGAAGACCGCGGTCCGCTTGGGCGGCTTCGTGCCCCGTGCCCCGAGGGTGGCGGCGTACTTTAACGACGTACCGGCCGCGGCCTGCGGCTTCTGGCGTTCCGCGTCGCCGACCTGCGGGATCTCACCAGCTGCAGTGGTGGCGAGCGCGAGGAACTCGGCGAGCGCGTGTCGTCGCTGCTCGATGACGGACCCCGGATCGGCGCCGCAGCGTTGCAGTGCGGTGACCGCCTTACCCCACAGCTGGTAGTTGAACATCGCGTACCCGATCGACTGCTCGTTCGTCGATCCCTGCGGGTCGATCGCGGTGGTGATTGCCTTGGTCAACCGTTCGACCGCGCGGTCCTTCAGGTCGCTGCGGCCGAGAGTGCAGCCGACGCCGAACAGCGCGATGCTCTCGTCCGTCCCATGGTTCGAGGGCCCGCTCCAGTTCTCGGTCATGAACTTCGCGTGGTCGAGCAGGGACTCGTCGAGCCAGGCGTACTGCGCCGGCAGCTTGCGGACATGCAGTCCGGTCAGCACGGCCTGCCGGGCACAGATCAGCACGTTGGTGCGATGCATCGTCGACTCCCACGCGCCGACATCGCCCTTCCACGGGTACGGATTGTCCTTCACCCAGTCCTGGATGATCGCCATCGTATGCGTCAACGCGTTCCGATCGCCGCCCCGGGCCGCGATGATCCCGTGCCCCAACCACCGCAACGAATGCAGCCACATGTACCAACTCGGCTCGTGATACGGATCGGACCGCCACCGGATGTCCCCGGAGGCGTCCCCCACCTTGTACGCCGGATCATTGCCCCAAGCAAACGTATCCCGCATCATCATCGCGAGCGGCACGTTCGCCTCGATCCCACTGAACCCCCGGCACTGATACGTCCCAGTCCCGGCGACCGGCGTCGCCTTCACCGCACTCGGAGACGCAGCCGACGGCACCACCGCCCTCGGCGTCTCCGCGGCCACCACCGGAGCCTCCTGCCGGCCTCCCGGCATCAGCACCCGGATCGCCCCCGCGAAGGCCACCGCACAAACCACCACACACACCACAGCCAGCCCAACCCCACTACGTCTTCGCGATCCCACCTCAGCCGCCTCTCGTCGCCGTCATGATGAAAGACGCAAGGGCAACCGGATTAGCTGCTCCGGATCCGGATCTCACCGTGAGTGCCTCTCTACCGATGATCTTGAGGCGGCGACAGTCGCGATGCGGGGGCGTCCGCCTGCGTTGATCGCCGCTTAACCGCAGTTCGCGACCGAGCAGCTGCTCAACTGGTGCGATCATCAAACGGTGCCTCTCCGCTGAGCTGTGTTGCGATGATGGCTTCGACACCATCGCCTAACCGGCCTGGAGCTCTAGCCCGACCGCAGCGGTCAGGACATCTCATCTCCGCAGTGACGAAGACCGCGCAGTCCCCACAGGAGGGAATGGGGACTGCGCGGCAGATCGGTCAGCGCTCGTCGGTCAGCTGGCGCAGGGCCGTGGTGGCGGACACTGCGGCCGCGGCCGGGACAGGTAACGGGTGCGGCCCCACCGAGACGTCGTGCGCGGGCAACGAGCCCGCCACCAGGTACCGAGAGCCGATCGCGTTGGCCTCCGTATTGGCGGCCGCCTCGGTGTTGGCGAACACCACGTGCTTGCCGGCGTTCCGCTCGGTCACGAGCACGGAGTTCGATAGTCGCCGATGCACGTTCAGCGCGCCCGAGTACACCGTCGCCGGGTCGCCGACACTGTTGAACATCAGGATCCGCGGCATCCCGCGACCGGTGATGTGCAAGGCGTCGTGCTGCGGTGCCGGCCAGTCCTGACAGACCGACTCGGAGAACATCAGCCACCACGCGAACTGCGACGTCTGCGCCTCGCGGGCCGTGTCGGCCTCCCAGCGCGACCGGAGGTGCGGCCATGAATCGTCCACGCACTCGACGGCGTTCGAGATCGCGACGCCTTGCTCGGACGCGGCGTCCAGACCCGGTGTCGCGAAGGCAACGAGTTGGCTATCGTCGCCGTGGACCGCGGCACTCAACGCCTGCGCGACCGGGATCCACAACGCCTCCGAGAACATCACCGGGTACATCAGCCCGAGCAACTCGCTCGCACCGACCGCACCGTGCGGATGAGCCCGCCAGTCCGCCAGCAGCCGGTTGAAGGAGGCCCGGACCTGGTCCTGGTTGCCGAGGTGGAAGACGCTGTCGTATCGGGCGATCCAGTTGAAGAAGGACCAGTCGTGCGTCGAGTCGAGCCGCTGCTGCAGTCCCTGCGCCTGCGTATGCGCGACCTCGTACCACAGATGCTCCGGGGTGAAGTCCAGCAGCGCGTCCACGATCATTCGGTCCACGCGCTTCGGAAACAGTTGACCGTACGCAGCACCTAGGTAGCTCCCGTACGACACTCCGAAGTAGCTGATCTTCGACTCACCCAGCGCAGCGCGCAGCCGATCCATGTCGCGGGCAACATTCACCGTGCCGACGTATGGCAGCAACCAGCCCGCACTCTGCTCACATTGCTGCGCGTACCCGTGCCAGATCGACCACAGCTCATCTCGCATAGCAGGGTCGTCCGGGTCTGGTTGCGGAGGCTTGAAGTAGTCCGGTGCGGCGCAGTGCAGCGGCGTGCTGTGGACAACTCCGCGCGGATCCATCCCGATGACGTCGTACGTCGCCAATACGTCGGCCGAGAGCCGGGTGTACCCGTTTACGTTCGGCGTCGACAGCGCCCCGGCGTACATCGCGGCGCTGCCGCCGGGGCCGCCGTTGTCCACGAACAGCACACCCCGGCGCCGCGCTGGATCGGTGGCCAGGTGCTTGGACACGACCAACTGGATGCTGCGGCCATGAGGATGCGCGTAGTCCAGGGGCACTGTCATTGTTGTGCAGACCAGGGACGGGAACGGGCCGGCGAGATCGTCCGGGCACGCTCCCCACTGCAATTCGCTGTGAGCGGTGGCCGACCGCGCGGACGGCATCACCAGGACGCCGGCAGCCAGTAGCACGGCCACGAACAGCCCGAGACGAGGTCTGGGGAGTACCGCTGTGCTGAACATGGCACCGACGATCCGCGCCTGGTGCTCCCTGGCGCCACGATTCGAGCTGACTCGAATCCCCAGCGCCCACTCGATCACCGAGCGACGGGGTGAGCAGGCGTCCAATCGATCGTGTCTTCGGGAGCATTGTCTCGTGTTCAGGTTGATGAGCGCGATGCGCGGTGCCGACGACCGCTGTGATCCGCGTCGGACATTAACCCTGCGCATATGGGTCGGCAGTCAGCGCCAGGCGTCGGCTAGGAACGACTTCGATCGCGAGCGGCAGGGCGTGGCTGCGGCCCACAGCGTCTCGAACAGCGCGATCAGGGCGTCCAGCAACGGCGACGCGTGCGCGACCACGATGCCGTCGATGCGCGGCAGCTTGAGCCGCCTCGCACGTCGAGGGGCTGCGCGCTGCGATGGGTGATGAGCGCAGGACCGCCGCCTGGGACAACTTCCACGGGGGTAGCGAGTGCCAGTGCTTCTGCCGGTAGTCGTGCTGAAGGTTGCGCCCATCGCCGGTGACCTCGGAGAGGTTCAGCCCCGACCAGGTCCTTGCCCGGGGCAAACGGTTACGCCGTACATCGGGGCGGGGTCGGGCACGTCCGGTTCGTCCAGAAATGCGTCATGTATCTGCTCGGCGCCCGCCCTGAGCCCGAGCGCTGCCAGCTGGCGCGAGTCAGGTGAGTGGCGAGTTGGCATCGCCGTCACAGTTGCGCCGTACCACGGAGCGGCAGCGCAGCGCCTGGATGAGCTCTGCGAACTCGTCCCGCTCGGCAATCCACCCGACCCCGACTTCTTCCGGGCGCGTGTCACATTCCAGATCTCGAGTCGCACTTCTCGTGCAGCTCGTCGTCGACCAGCTCGCGTGCGTTGCGGCGAACTGTCCACGCTAGTGTTCGAGAATGCAGCCGGGGCCGTTCGTGCTGCCAGGCGAAGGACCTGACGGCACGAACGGTTGGACGGTTCACCTTCTCGATCTAGTGCCAGTTGCTGATCTTGACGTCGTTCGGCGCAGGATCGCCCTCACCGGTCTCGAGCAGCTTCTTGAGGCTCATCAGGAAGACGGCCCACTTTGTGCTGCAGTGGTTCATGAACTCCACCGGTTCCTTCCACCCCTCGTGGCTGAACAGCACGATCGCGAAGCCGTCTTCCTGCTTGAGCTCGAACCGGACCTGGGTGCCGATCCATTCCTCGGGACCCTCGACGACCTCCCAGCGGACTAGCTCGTCGGGCTGGTTCTCGATGACCTTCATGTCGAAGCCGCCGGCCTCGCCGAAGCGGAACCGGATCACCCCGCCGACGCTGTCGTCGCCGACGGTGTCTTCAGTCCACCATTTCGCGAGTCCGTCGATCGTCGTCAAGGTTTCGTAGACGGCGCTGGGTGAGGATCCCGTGACGCCGATCCTGTGCAGGATGTCCACCATGTCGATTTCTCCTTTGCATGTGAGCGTGGTTGCCCGGCGCGCCACTACGATCGTGGCCGCGCTCGTCGTGACTTGTACGTAGGTCAGCGTGTAGGTGTGCCGACCTGCTTTCCGCGATCTGTTCGACTGGGTCAGCCGCGCGTCTCAGATCGGGATCGTCGATCGCCGACCAGAGCGGGTCGTCTGTTGCGAACTCATCGCGTCGAGACCAGTCCACCGGCGTATGTGACGAGTCGAGGGAGGAAGTGATCCCATCCGCTGGCGTGGTCGTGATGCCGGCCCTTCAGTACTGCCTCATCCCAGCCCATCTCCTGAAACCCCGTCTCGATGAAGCGGAGGAGCGTGCCGCGTCCCGATCGGACGAGGTCAAAAGTGACGAGGAGCGAGTTGCCCGCGGCCGCGGTCTGACCCATGTCATAGGCCCACCTGAACGAGAAGCGCTTAGGCGGGTTCGCCTCTACCACGGTGAGTGGTACGACCTTTGCCTGAGCGTTCGAGGCATCGCCAAATGAGACGACCCCGCTCGTACCCGGCACTGGCTGGATGTCCGCCTCGTCGGGCCACCATCTGCGCAGGTGGTCCGACGTTGTGATTGCTTCGTATACCGACTCCGGCCTGGCCTCGATGTGATGCTCTCGCTCGATGCTTTCGTAGCGCATAACCTACTCCTTCGAATCGCAACCTTTGGTTGCGTATTACGGTAGGGCATGAAACCCAAACGCGCAACCCGCAGGTTGCACCTATCTGCGCTTGCGCTGCCGGGCGGCGGCGTGACGATGGAGCGCGGCGTTGTCACCGTGGCGCTCGTGCTCGGGACGACTCCAGTCATACGACCGAGTACGACAACATCTTGAGCACCGTGGACTCGGCGGAGCTGTTGGCGCAGCTGCTCATTCGCGTTCACCCGGCAGGTCGGCGCCGCCAGGATCTCGCGCCGCCCGTTCCGCATCGAGACCCTTTGCGGCCGGACCGCTCCCATTCGGCGGGTCTATTCTCGGCTGGGCGTTCATCACCCGGATCAGGGGGCGGCTGATGAGTGCGGAGACGAGCAGGGACGCGGCCGCGCAGACGGTCATCGCGGGTGCGGCGGCAGTTAGGTCGGCGAGGGCACCGGCCAGGGCTGCGACCACGCCGAATGCGGTCACGCGGAGAGCGGACTCCAGGCCGAGGACCTGACCGCGGAGATCGGCCGGTGTCAGGTCGACCAGCACCTCTTGCTGCGCCAGCGATGCCGAGTAGCCAGAACTGCCGATGGCGACGAGGATCGACAGAACTGCGATCGGCAGGTCGAATGCGAAGCCGAGAAACGGTATCGCGAGCATGAACCGCAGCCAGTGAGCCGCGATCCGGCGGCCTTTGCGGGTGAGGAACCGCCCGACCACGAGGTCGCCGGTCATCATCCCGGCGGCTCCAGCGGCGAGCAGCCAGCCGGCGCGTAAGCCGGCGTACGGGACGAACAAGGCCTCGCAGCCGACGATCAGACCGTATGGGAGCGTCAGCGCCAAGAGCAAAGGACGGATGCGGGCCTGAGCGAGGAGCGTGCGGTTGCCGCGCCAGGTCTCGGCGAGGCCGGTCCGCGCGATTCGGCGTGGCGAACGGTCGCGGAGGCCGAAGCGGATGACCGGGACGGCAAGGGCCGAGAAGCCGGTCGCCAGCCAAAGGACTGTCGCCGGGCTGACGGCTTGCAGCAGGACGCCCGCAATGCCGAAGCCCGCGATCTGCATCGCGCCAACAGACAGGTTCATCGCTGAGCGGCCGAGAACGAACTGGTCCTCGTGGACGACCTCGCTCAGCAGGCCCCAGCGGACACCGGAACCGATCGACAATCCGTAGGCTACTGCGAGCGCCAGCAGGAGGCGGAGACCGGCGTTCAGGTCGAAGGCTGCCTGGACCGCGATTGCGAGGGTTGAGAGGACGGCTAGGAACGTGAGCACGCGCCGGGGCCGGGTAGTGTCGGCGGCCGACATCAGCGTCGACACGCCGAGGACTTGCGCCAGCGACGGACCGAACATCATCATCGCCACGAGCAGTGCCGAGCCGGTTGCGGCGTCGACCACGATCCCGAGCGTCAGGCCGGTCATCGTGCCCGACGCGTTACCGATCGCGCCGCCGATCCACAGGTTGCGGAACTCGCGGTTGGCGAAGATCTCCCGGTAGGTGCTCATGACGCCACACGATCGACGGTGCCCGCGCCACGGTCTACAGTTTCGGGTGGAGGCGAAGCGTTGTCCGAGTTCCTGGTCGATGCGGACACCCTGGCGAACGCGCGGTTCGGTACGTCGCAGTTCACCGAAAGTGTGTCCGCGCTGAAGGTGCTGCTGTCGCCGTCGGAGCCGTGGTTCCGGCAGTGGCGGGATGCATATAGGGATGCGTTCGAGGCTCAGCTGAAGTCACATCCGGTGTGGTCGGCGCTCGTCGACAGTGCTTTCGGGCGGAGCTGGGCGGCGGACTTCTTCACCGTTCCGCCGCTCGAGCCGAACCTCGCGCTGGACGACGAGCTGGAGCTCCTATTGGGGCTCTCCGACGACAAGATCCGTGCCGATCTGAGCGTCGTACGTACGCCGCTGCCGGCGATCCTGCTCGACACTGATGGGCTGGCTGCGGAGGCGGCTGAGTTGCTGCGCTGGGTATGGACCGCGACCGTTGAGCCGGACTGGCCGCGGCGGTTGCGGATTCTGCAGGCGGACATCGTGTCGCGGACGGCGCGGCTCAGCGAGCAGGGTTGGTCTGGCGTACTGCGCAGACTTGGACGCGACGTGCGATGGCTCGGTGACGGCCGGCTCCAGGTGGATCGCTGGGACTACCCGGTGACGGACGTGCGGGGCCAGGATCTGATGTTCATCGCCGCACACACCCAGGGGGTGAACGTCAGCTGGCGGCTGCCGGACCGGTTCGCCCTGGCCTATCCCGTGACGGGCGTCCTCGCCACGACGGCCGTGCCGGATGAGCCGCTCGTGCAGCTGCTCGGCCGCAACCGCGCGCGCATCCTGGTCGAGGCGGCCGAACCGGTCAGCACCACATTGCTGGTCGCCACGACCGGTCTGTCACTGGCGACAATCTCCGACCATCTGCGCGTCCTGACCGACGCCGGCCTGCTGGAGCGCCGTCGCTCAGGCCGGTCGGTCCTGTATTGGCAGTCCGACACCGGCCGTCGCATCGCCCGACGATCGGCGTCGGACCGCCCCAAGCGGACATGAGGATCGTGCAGTCGGGCAGCCACCAACCTGCAGCTCGGTCGAGAGCGGCAAAGTCCGAAGCCGGCGAGCTGGCTCGAGATCGTGAAGGCACTCGGCTCGAAGGAAAGGCCTTCTCCGTACGGGTTTCTCGACGTACCGCGGAGTGCCGAAGCGGGCGTCGTCGCTGAGTCCCGGAGCTCGTGGCAGCGCGTCGCCAACGGCGTGCTCCTCAGGGCCTGTGAGGCCAGGAGGCGCCTCTTGGGCCGACAGGGATTCGACGAGGACCGAATCGTTGCCAGTCCACGCGCCTGAGAGGCGTCATGTTGGCAGGCACGCCGCTCATAGGTTGCGGTGGGCGACCGATGACGGGTCCGGATGAAAGGGGCGGCGCGTGTGGTTGGTCCAGATGCGAGCAACGATTGTGGTTGACGGCATCAGCGGGCGCCTTCTTGCGCAAGGCCTTAAGAAGGCTGTGGCGACAGCGAGCGTCTTTGAGAGTCATCGGACACTGGCGCTCAACTTCAGGGCGAGCCGCTCAGCGTCAAGCCTCCGGGACGTCGGACTCCCCTTCAGCGTGTGCCTGGAACGCTGTGGCATGTTCTGGTCGCGGCATCAGGAGATCCTGGTGAGCGGTTGGGTGGGTAGGACGAGGCGCGCTGAATGAGTTCGTGCAGGAGGATCCACGGGCGGGGGCAATCGATCCCTCGAACGGGTCTCACGCAGTTAGCCGGCGAATGCTGTGCCGAGTACTGCTCGCGAGCCTCGACGATGTGGCGGATTTTGACGGAGGGTTCACTCAGTTCGAGCGGTCGTCAGTCGGCAGAACAGTGACGGCCTTCTTCGTGGATGCGAGCTCAGTTGCCGGCCAAAGGCCGGACGGCGCTCGATCCCGAGTCCGCGCACAGTTGTTGCCTGACGCACATCGCACAGACGCTCCCGCGATTGGAGTGGATGAGACGCTCCCGCGTCTTGACGACACCATCGCTTGGTTGCCTTCAGCAATCACCGCTACGAAGAACCGGATCCTCACAATAGTGGAGCGTATCGGAATCCGACTGAATGCAGTTGGTCTGGACATCGAGGCGCTTGTGCGGAAGGTCAAGGACAACGACTACACCATGTGGGCCTGCGGCGCTCATGGAGATGCGTATCCACACGGCATCGAGAATCCCCACGGCCAGGCGTTGCTTGGGACCGTTCGACTCCGGATGGACCGTTGGCGTCCAGCCCTGCAGCAGCTGCTGGAGGGGTCGGGCACAGTACGTCAGTCTGACTTCTCCGCTGCCGCGAGGGTGAAGCCCTGGGCGACCATCAACATCACTCATCTAGGAGATGCAGTCCACTACACGCCGCCGGTAGGCGGAATCGGCGGGAATATGGCACTCGAGGTCGCCCAGCGGCAGTGCCGAGCGCTGATCGGTGACGCCCGTGAGTCGTCGTTGGTCCCCGCGAGGAAAGACTTCGAAGTCGAGTTGGTGAACCGGGGACTCGGGACTATTCGCGGGTTCGCCTCTACACATGGATGTCCATCTCGTGCGATCGTGCGATCCGCGTTGCCGGCGGAGAAATTGGCCGGGTCTGTGGTGACGTGGGGATCCTTCGGTGGGCTGTGTGCAGCAACTAGCCCTAGGGCAAGCGCAGGGAAAACAGACAGCTCTGCGAGGAGGCCCTGAGGATGCGCATATGGATAAACACCAGCACATCGGGGTCCGTATCGGTGAACAGTGCTCGTCGGTGAATGCGAGGTGGCAGAACCCGTGCTGCACGACACAGATGTCCCGGCGGCGACGGACTGCAGAAGCGGTGGAGTCGATTTCCATATCCTGGGGACCTTCGAAATCCGGGTGAATGGCAGGAGCTTGGAGGTCACCTCTCCCAAGCATCGCATCCTCCTCACCATGTTGCTGGTCCATGCCGGGCGGTCGGTCGCCGTCGTCGAGCTAGCGGAGGCGATATGGGGAAACGACGGTCCCGATGATCCGCAGCGTGCTGTCCAGCTCTACATAGCTCGATTGCGAGCCATCATTCGGGTCGCGGCACCGACGATCTCCATCACCACCACTCCGAGTGCATACCGGATGGATGTGGAGGCGGCCAGCGTAGATCTCGGACGCTTCCGCTCTCGCTTGGAGCGTGCTAGACGGGCAGCGGATCATGAAGATTTGGAGCTGGAGTCCTCGCTACTCGGTGAGGCGTTGGCTGAGTGGCGAGGGGCGCCGCTTGCGGATGTGCCATCGGACTTCCTCCAGCGTGAGGTCGTTCCGCTACTTGTCGAGGAGAGGGCCCAGGCACTCGAGCGTTACTTCGACGTCGAGCTCTTACGTGGCAGGCATGCGGAAGTGATCGGGGAGCTCACGTCGCTGACCGCGCACTATCCATTGCGAGAACGCCTCTCGGCGCAGCTGATCCTTGCCCTCTTCCGTGCGGGCAGGCGAGCCGACGCCCTTGAGGCCTATCACGGTGTGAGGCGACGGCTAACCGACGAACTCGGCATCGATCCTGGGGACGAGCTGCAGACCCTGCACGCAGCAGTGCTGACCGGTCGAACGCAGCCGGTCGCCGACATCGGCGGCGCTGCCATTCGTTCAGTACCGGTTCCGCGGCAGCTGCCACCAGATATACCGGCCTTCTCCGGTCGGTCGCGCGAGCTCGCGTTGCTCGACAGCTTCCAGGCTCGAGATACCGGTGGAGTGGCGATCGTGTCTGGCAGCGCAGGCATGGGGAAGACCTCGTTGGTTGCCCATTGGTCGCGTCGGGTCGCCGACCAGTTTCCAGATGGTCAGCTTTGGGTCAACCTGCGAGGCTTCGGCGCTGAGCCTCCACTCCGGCCGAAGTCCGTCTTGAAGCGGCTTCTGCGTGCCCTGGGGCTGCCAGACGACGAGATTCCTGCCGAGTTGGATGATCGGATGGGTTTGTACCGCTCGCTGATGGACGGTCAGCAGATGCTGGTAGTGCTCGACAACGCACGCAGCCCCGAACAGGTCAGGCCCCTGATCCCCGGGTCTGCCAACACGGTCATCGTCACCAGTCGGGATCAGATGATCGGCCTGGTGGCGAAGGAAGGTGCGGCGCTGGTGGAGCTTGGTCTGCCTACCCGTACTGAAGCCGGCCGCATGTTTGCTGACCGCATTGGCGCTGGACGAGTGGTTGCCGAATCTGCTGCGGTCGATGAGATCATCGAGCTCTGCGCGCGGCTGCCGCTCGCGCTCGTGGTCACCGCCGCGCGGGCTGTCGCGAGTCCGGACTTCCCGTTGTCGGCACTGGCAGCGGAGATACGCGCCACGCGGGGGAGTCTCGATGGATTCGCGAGCCTGGATGAGCCGACTGAGGTTCGGGCGGTGTTCTCCTGGTCATACAACGCTCTCAGCGACCAGGCTGCACGTCTCTTCAGGCTGCTAAGCCTTCATCCTGGACCGGACGTTGCATTGAACGCAGCGGCGAGTACGGTCGGCCTTGCTCCGCTCGAAGTCAGGCCGTTGTTGGCCGAGCTCTGCACCTCCCACCTCGTCACCGAACACGTGCCCGGTCGATACGTCTTCCACGACCTGTTGCGTGCGTACGGCGTCGAGTTGGCCGTAGCAGTCGACACCGAGGCGAGTAAACGGAAGGCAATACGCCGACTGCTGGATCACTACCTGGGGACAGCACTCGCCGCAACCGAGCACGTGGAATTGTGGGAACAGGCTCCCTCGCGGCCGGTCGGGACGGGAGTCGTCATCGATCGGTTGGCCGACGCGAAAGATGCCCATGCGTGGTGGGACGCCGAGCACGCTGTTCTGATCGCCGCGATCCGACAGGCTGTCAACGAGGATTTGGCCGAGCATGCCTGGCTGATGTCGTGGGCTGCCAACGAATTCCTCTCTCGTCATGGAGACGAGCGTGACTGGCTCGTAATCGCACGATCAGCGCTGGATCTCGCAACCAGCCGAGGCTCTGAGGCGGACCAAGCCCGTGGGCATCGCGAACTGGCCCGGGCGTATGTCCGGCTCAGCCGCTTCGGCGACGCCGAGATGCATTGCAGACTGGCCTTGCGGCTTTCGGAGCGGGTTGGCGATCAACGCGATCTAGCCCGCACTCACCAGACAATCGGCCACCTGCTCGATGCGCAAGGACGCCACCACGAAGCACTGCTTCAAGCACTGAGGGCCCGGGACCTGTTCGTGACCGTGGGCGACTTCACCGGTGAGGCCCGTGCTCTAAAGTCGATCAGCTGGGCCAATGCGTCGCTTGGTGACTACAAGCAGGCTCCAGACAAAGTGTCGAGGCGCATTGGCGCTTCTGCGTGATCGTGGCGACCGTACAGGTGTGGCCGCCGCCTGGGACAGTATCGGCTAGTCGTACGCGACTTGCCGACTGTCACCTCGCCGCCGGCGACAAGATGGCGGCGAGGAAGGTCTGGGTCGTGGCACTGGAGATCCTGACCGATCTTCGGCATCGGGCTGCGGACGGAGTCCGAACCAAATTGCGCCAACTCGATGGCGCGCACATTCCCGATACCCATCGAGGAGTTGGCGAGGAGCACGAACCAGGTCCACAGGTGCAACCGCCAACTAGCTCCGCCGATGCAGAAGCCCTCTATGTCTGGGACGAACCTTCTGATTCTGCCACGCGTGAGTTGCCGAGAAACTTGGAGGGCTCGGGCGAGCGGGATCTGAGTCAGACGTCCGGAGGACACGCCTTCTCCGGCGAGACAGGCACATGGGTTCGGAGAGGATTCGGAGTCTGCACTGACGGCGGTTGCCAGATTGACGCGTCGGGCTGGAGGTACCTCGACGTAGTGCGCGACCGGATCGTCGGTTTCGACGTGGCAGGTTCGCCCGGGACCGGGCTGAGAGTGGTCGGATCGCTGCATCGGGTGTGCTGCGCCAGACCGGTAGGTCGACCCTGATCACCTGCCAAAGACAAGGCGTGGGCCGGCCAGCATCGACGACGCCGGTGTCCTTGGCCGGTTCGCCGATGTCGCGGTATGCGCCGTAACACAGCCCGGGCGATGTCGAAGTTCAGTTGAGATATGCACATATACCCCTCGTGAACTGGCAGGTGTCGCCGAGACCGAAACAAACCTCAGCGCCGGGTGGTGCTTAGCCACTTGATATCGCCGCCGCGCGACAAGATGAAGTCAAAGTGAAGCCGCGGTAGGCCATCCTTTCGGTATGACGATTTCAACCTGTCTGCTCAGTCGGTCAACTCGCCAGCTTGGAGCGCTTGAGAGGGAGTGGTTCCAGACGACCCCAGCACCGCCGCTCACCCGCGAGCTGCGGGCCGGCACCCGCGAGCTGCGGGCCGGCACCCGCGAGCTGCGGGCCGGCACCCGCGAGCTGCGGGCCGGCACCCGCGAGCTGCGTCTTGCGGAAACGGATGCGACCTGGGTCCACCAGTAGCAGATGCCATCCACCACCCACAGTTGATGCCGTCACCTGGCGAGGTGGGGTTTCGATCTGCTGTTGCCGTTGGTGAATTTCGGGCACTGTGGATTGCGCATGCGCAGTCCCGGCTCGGGGATCAACTCGCCAGAGTGGCGATCTCGATCCTGGTCTTCGAGCGAACCTCATCCGCGGCGCTGACAACTGTTACCTACGCGCTGACATTGTTGCCGCCGTTGATTAGCGCGCCGCTCCTGTCCGGCTTGGCTGATCGCTACTCGCGGCGGGCGGTGATGGTGACGACGGAGATCTGCAGGGCAGTGGTGGTCGGAGTGATGGCGCTACCATGGCTGCCGCTGGTGGCGCTGGCGGCTCTCCTTGTCGTGATCGTGTCACTACAGCCGCTCTATAGCGCCGCGCGAAACGCTGTACTGCCTAACGTGCTTGAGGGAGAGAGCTATGTCACTGGCCTGAGCATCGTGACGATGACTGACAACTTCGTCCAAGTTGGCGGATTCGCAGCCGGTGGCGCACTGGTTGGCATCATCAGGCCGCGCGGCGTGCTCCTTCTCGATGCAGCTACGTTCGCGGTGTCTGCGGCTGTCGTATTTTTTGGTGTGGGGCGGCATCATCCACAATCGGCCGAGTCAACCGAGGCGACGGTCAAGTTGTCGCCGTGGAGTGGTGTGAAGATTCTCTGGACGGACAGGCGGCTGCGATATCTCCTTGGACTCCTTTACAGCTATGGGTTCTACATTGCGCCGGAGGGTCTCGCCTCGCCGTACGCTGCCGAGCTTGGCCTCGGCGCCGTCGCCGTAGGACTATTGATGGCTGCCGACCCCGTGGGGGCGGGGGTTGGATCGTGGCTGATGACTCGGATCAATGCCGATGCCCGCGAGCGCGTGCTTGCACCGCTGGCCGTGCTGTCCGGGGTCCCGCTGCTGGTCAGCTCATTGGTTCCGACTTTGCCGATCGTGCTCGCGATGTGGACTCTGACCGGTTGCTTGGCCTCTTACACATTTATCGCGCAAGCACTGTTTGTGCAGGCAATTCCGGACGATCGGCGTGGTCGTGCGCTCGGGCTCGCCGGGGCCGGCCTGCTCGCGGCGCAAGGCCTAGGCATCGCAATCGCTGGCGCCGTCGCCGATCTGCTCACTCCGTCGGCGGCTGTTGGCGTAATGGGTCTCATTGGGGTGGGCGTTAGCCTGCTAGCCGGGCAGGCGTGGAATCGACACCACAACCGCGGCTTCATACCACCGGCACGCGCCGACCTCGATTGACCGTAGAATCTATTCGATCAGCTCTCTTTCTTCGGCGACCGCCGCGCGTGAAGATTTTCAGACGATTTGCTAGTGATTCGTCGAGTCAACCGGTCGCTGTCCCCTGCTTTCAGGTTCGGTGGGGGTTTGTCGATCCAGGCGGTGGTGGGCAGGGCGGGCGATTCGGGGGTGCTTGCGCACCAGCGTTCTCGGCTCGCTGGTCGGTGTCGGTCGGTATGTCCGCGCGAGCGTCTCGGGCGGCCTGGGCGCATGTGTGTTGGACGTCGACGGGGTGGGATAGCCGATGCCGCAGTTGAGCGGTTGTCGTTGGAGGTGTGGGGCCGGGACTGAGTCTTGGTCATGCCGAGGTCGGCGAATAGGAATGCGACCAGTTCCGAGGCCGTCGAGGAGCCGTTGTCGGCATGCAGGGTCAGCTGATCGGCGTCGATGCCGTGCTTGGTGATCGAGTCAGCGAGCAACTGCTCGGCCAGGACTGCGGACTCGTGTCCCACCACTACACCTGGTTCGGTTCCGCGGCGACGAGGTCAGGCTGACCGGGCCGGGTGCAGCGCCTAGCGGCGCCGCTCACCGACCTCGCCGTGGTCGCGCAGGATCCCTACGTCGTCCAGATCGACGCCATGTACACGGCGGCGTCGAGCAGATCGTGGTAGACAATCGCCCGGCGGCGAAGCCCTGGCCGGCGCACGTTCCGCCGGTGGCGCCCACATGTCTGCGGAAGCTGATGCAGTCACCGTTCGCTCTTACTTACAAGACTTTCCGCTCTACGGACCTACCCTTCCCAGGGTCGGCGTGATGAAGCTGATCTGAATGCTGGGCCTGCAACTCTGCGTTCGAGGCATGAAGCCCCGCGGGTGTCGACGCCTCGCTTGCGTCACGCAGACATCACAGTTGGGAACAGACCCTTGACCAGATCCAGGCACGCGGTCACTTTGGGCGTTGCGTTCGCGATCGTCGCCGCCATGGTGACCGCAGTTGTCAGTGTTGCGCATCACGCCGGGTCGCACCCGAAGCCGCAGCCGGTTGCCGCGGCAGCCGATGCCGTGTCGGCGATGCGGGCGGCTCGGGTGCAGGGTTCGCGTGTCGAGGTGATCAGTGAGCGGCGCGAGTCCAGCGAGACTTACGCGAATCCCGATGGCACGTCATCAGCCGTGATCCACGCCCGTCCGGTGCGGGTGAAGCAGGGCGGCAAGTGGGTCCAGGTCGACACCACCCTCGTGCGTCGTGCCAATGGCACGATCGGTCCGCGAGCCTCGTCGGAGGGCCTGTCGCTGTCGCCCGGCGGTGACCGAGCGCCACTGGTGAGCTTCGGCGGCAAGGGCCAGCGGCTTGCCCTTTCCTGGCCGGGCAAGCTGCCGGCTCCGACTCTGAGAGGGTCGAAGGCCACCTATGTCAACGTGTTGCCAGGCGTTGACCTGGTCATCCGGGCGCTTGCTTCGGGCCACGAGGAAGACATTGTCGTGAAGAACGCGTTGGCCGCGAAGAATCCCGCGCTGGCGAGGATCCGGCTCACGACGCAATCCGATGGCCTGCGGCTGCGGGCGACGCCGGCGGGCGGTCTCGAGACCAGGGACACCAAGGGCGAGGTTGTGAGATCGGCACCGCCACTGGCGATGTGGGACTCCACCAAGTCAGCGCACCGTGCTGTCGCCCGGATCGCCGTCGACGCTGACGCCCTGACCATCGTGCCAGATCGCAAGTTGTTGACCGCACGGTCGACACGGTTCCCCGTCGTGATCGACCCCTTCTGGACTCGTGGCAGGATGCACTGGAACTCAGTGTTCCCGCAGGCCGCCCCCGGGCTGGACCGCAGCCCAGACGGCACCTGGGCACAGGTGGGCCTTTGCTACCCGTCAGCGGCCTGCGCCGGCCTGACCAATGGCTGGTCCTACTTCATGTTCGACACGACGGGCTTCGCGGCGGACGCCATCGTCAAGAACGTCACGATGAACATTACGACGGTCTACGGGCCGAGTTGGACATGCGGCAATTCGGCCTCGAACCGCCCGATCGATCTCTATCGCGCGAGTGGGGGCATCGGGTCTGGCTCGACGATCAACAATCCGTCGGGTAGCAAGCTCAGCACGACGTCCGTGCCGAACGTGAACAATCACAACGGGCCGTGCAACTGGCAGTCGGTCGGCTTCGCGGCCGGCACGAGTGTCACTCTCAACGCGACCTCGACGTACTTTCTCAAAGCCCAGAACGAGGGCGACGGCTTGGCCTGGCGCAAGTTCGACCCGAACAGCGCGAGTCTCACCATCGACTACAACCGTCCCCCACTCATCCCGACCAACTTGACCACCGTTCCGCCGCTGGCCGCGCCGTGTCACAACTGTGGCGGGAAGCGGTACTACGGCAGCACGAGCATCCAGCTGTACGGGTTCATGGCTGACTGGGATGGCGATTCGATCACCCCGACGTGGGACCTGATCGGCGATGCGCTGGGTCCCCGGACCGAGGCGACCCACGCGCCCGGCGACTTCACGTCAGACCCGTTCGATTTGACGGCGGTCGATGGCAAAACCATCACTTGGAAGGCAAGTGGCAGCGACGGCCGTGACCTGAGTCCAACTGCGAGCGGACCAAGTTCGTTCACTGTCGATCTGGTGGGTCTGAGCCTCGCCCCCACGGTGAACAGCGAGCTGTATCGACCAGACAACAGTTGGCACGGTGGAGCAGGCGTGCCAGGAACATTTACCTTCTCGCCCGCCAGCAACACACCCGCGAACCAGCGCGACGTTGATCGCTACCTCTACGGCTGGCAGTCACCTCCAACTACATCAGTCGACGCACCGTCGCTGAACGGTACTGTGGGCGTTGCCCTCGCGCCCCCCGGCGACGGCCCGCAGACCCTGTTCGTGCGTTCGGTCGACCGGGCCGGCCACCTGAGCCCGATCAGTTCGTACCGCTTCTACGCGCGACCGGGCAGTGGACCGGCGGCGCAGTGGTCATTCGAGGGGGACACGAAGGACAGCGCCTACCTCGGCGATCACGACGGGACCTTGCAGGCTCATGCCGCCTTCGGGTCAGGCGCCATTGGGTCGGGGTTATTGCTCGATGGCGCCGTGGGCACCAAGTTCACAGCGCCGAACGCCGTCAACACCGCGGCCAGTTTCACCGTATCCGCGTGGGTGAAGCTTCCCGACCCGCATTGCGTCGACTGTGCCAGAGGTGTCGCGACACAGGACGGGCCGTCTTACGGCGGATTCAACCTGTGGTATCGCCATGACTCAGTGCGCGGCAACCGGTGGGTGTTCAATATGCCAACTGTGGACGACAGTGCCATGCCTGGCGCGTGGTCGACGGACGTCGCACAATTCGACACCTGGACCCATCTGGACGGAGTCTATGACGCGATCGCCGGGCAGCTCCGCCTGTATGTGAACGGCGTCCTGCAAGGCACTCCGGTGCCGCGAGTGGGCACTCCGTGGAACGCGACCGGGCCGGTTGAGATCGGCGCGATCAAGTGGAACGGCATCGAGGACACCGACAGATGGAAAGGCTCGATCGATGAGGTGAAGCTCTATGACCGGGCGCTCTCGGTCGATGAGATTGCCGCTGCTAGCGGCGATAACGGACAAGACGGTGGCCCGAGTCAGGTCGATTACTGGAAGCTCGACCAGGCCAATGGCTCAACGACTCCCAACGAGGTCGGGGCTGACTCGGCTGTCCTGAACGGCACTGCGCGAATCGCCAAACCGGCGATGATGGGCGATGGCTCGCTAATCCTCGATGGCTCGAACGGTGGCTACGCGACGACAAACGCTCCGGAGCTGCACACCAGCCAGAGCTTCACAGTGTCGGCGTGGGTGACGCTCGACAAGTACGACATCCCTAGGGCGGTGCTCAGCCAGGAGGGTCAACTATTCCCCGGCTTCGCGCTATGGTACCGGCCCGAGAACGGCGGCAGGTGGATGTTCGGGATGCCGAAATCGGACACATCCGACCAAGGCACTGACTCGGCTTGGGCGAGTACGCCTGCATCCAAGGATCCCGCTCGCAGGACCCACCTTGTCGGGGTCTATGACGCCACGGCCCGTGTGCTGCGCCTCTACGTCGACGGCGTTCTGGCCGGGACGGCGCAGCGCACGGCTCCCGACTGGGACGCGACTGGCCCGTTCCAGATGGGGCGCTCCAGATGGGGCTCGAACGTTGACCACGATCACTGGTCGGGTTCGATCGATAACATCCGCCTATACGGCCGTGGTTTGACCGATGCTGAGATCCGCGGCCTGGTGGGTCAGGACGGCGTGACCGAGGGAACCTGGCATCTCAACGGGAACGGTGACGACGCCAACGGTCGATTCAACGGAACGGCGCAGGGCGACATGTCATGGACCGCTGGACACTCCGACGTGCCCGACGCGACAGATCTCGCCGCGCAACTCAACGGCACGAACGCTGCGATCTCCGCTCCACACGCGGTCAATTCAGCGGAAGGCTTTTCGGTCACGGCATGGGTCCGGCTGGATCGAACCGGAGCTTGGTCGACGGCTGTGTCGCAGGACAACCCACAGGCGAGTGCCTTCAATCTGCAAGCGACCAACGACGGTCACTGGGCCTTCTTCGTAGAGAACCACGATCAGACCGGAACAGCGCCAGGTGACCGGGTCGTCGGCGGGATCGCGCAGTTGGGAGTATGGACCAGCCTCGTGGGTGTATGGGATGCGCCGCGCAACCAGATCCGGCTTTACGTCAACGGCGTTCTCGCCGGCACGAAGACCCGCAACGGCAGCCCGGATGCCACAGTCAACGGCGCCGGCTCGTTCGTGATCGGGCGGGCCAAGAAGAGCGGTTCCGCTGCCGACTTCTTCCCGGGGGCGGTCGACGACGTGAACGCGTACCGTCGAGTGCTGTTCGGCGACGAGATCACCAAGCTCGTTGGACGCGATCTCAACCTGGTGCATTCGTGGCGCCTGGACGAGTCGAGCGGTACGCATGCGGCGGACGCCACGGGTGCGCGAAGCGGCGCCCTCTCGAGCGGGGTAACACATGTGCCTGGCCGCGTCGGCAACGCTGTTGCCTTCAACGGAGCGAACGGTGTCGTGTCGACGACCGGCCTTGACGCACCGACCGATCAGAGCTTCAGCGTCTCGGCATGGGTGTGGCTGCCATCGTCGGCGATGGATTGCGACCTCGACAACCGCCCATTCTGTAAGCAGGTCGCGGTCAGTCGCGACGGCGTACACAACAGCAAGTTTCGACTCGGCCACGTGGTCGACGACGATAACAGCATCGCGCCGGGCCGCTGGTTCTTCGAGATGCCGAACTCGGACGCTCCTGATGCTTTCGTACTCAAGGCGGCTGTCTCGGCACGATCTACCGACTTCAATCAGTGGGTGCATCTCGTCGGCACATACGACCCGACGGCCGGACGCCTCTGGCTCTATGTGAACGGCACCCGCAAGGGTGATGGCACGATCGATAATCCGTGGAGGGCCACGGCCGGGTTGCAGATCGGCCGCGGGCGCACGGCCGACCAGGACACCGACTACTGGCCGGGCAGCATCGACGATGTCCGGGTGTACACCGGGATGCTCGACTCCGACCGGGTCACCAACCTCTACAACTCCTATAGCGGCAAACGTCCCGGCGCCGGACCGGCGACAGGTGACGAGGCGCACTGGTCGTTCGAAGAGGGCTCTGGCACGACGACGGGCGATGCGACGGCGCACCACCGCGACGCCAGTCTGGGTTCGGGCGCGTCGTGGACGAGCGGGCGAGTCGGCAACAGTGCAACGCGATTCGACGGTACGTCGAATGGCTACGCGGCGACCACTGGGCCAGTGCTCAACACGGCGCCGAGCGCCAGTTGGAGTGCCACGTCATGGGTGTACATGGACCGCTATGGTCCGGGCAATGAGACGATCCTCGCTCAGGACAGCGTGACCGACAGCGCGTTCCGGCTGCAGTACAACGCGGCATTGGGCAAGTGGGCGGCACTCGTGCCGGGCAGTCCGGCGGTTACATCGGTGAGCCCCGCAGCCGCCGACGGCTGGACCCACCTCGGCGTCGTATACGACGCCACCACGCAGCAGCTTCGGTTGTACGTCAACGGCCTGCTGTCCGGAGCGCGTACCGGTGTCGTTCCGCAGACCTCTTCCGGCGCATTCACGATCGGACGGGCCAAGTGCGGTGGAGCCTCATGTGAGTTCGACTCCGGTGTGGTCGACGAGGTGCGCGTGTTCAACCAGTCGTTGGCCGACTCGCAGATTCGCCAGATCCACGACGACGCACCCGCGAGCCTGCTCGACCACTGGCGCTTCGATGACAGCACCGCCCGCTCCTACAGCTGGCGCCGCAATGACGCCACACTGACGGCGTCAGGTACGTCGTTCGGTCCGGGCGTATACGGGCCCGGCGCCTATTACTCGACAGGACTGCAACTCGACGGCACCACCGGCGCCGCGACGGCGCGCTACATAGGCGAGGCGACGACCGACTCCTTCACAGTCTCGGCCTGGGCGATGCTCACCCGCAAGGATCATGTCGCGACAGTGCTCGCCCAGGACGGCACGCGGATGAGCGGGTTCGCCTTGCAGTACAGGCCGAACATCGACCGCTGGACGTTCGGAGGTGCAACACAAGACTCCGACAGTGCAACGTTCACCTACGCGACTTCTGGCGAGCCCGCGGCGCTGGGCACCTGGACGCACCTCACCGGAGTCTATGACGTGACCGCCCGCCAGCTGCGGTTGTACGTCAACGGGTCGCTGGCCGGCATCAAGGATGGCGTGACACTTTGGCGCAGCTCAGGGGTGTTCACCATCGGACGTGACCTCTATCGGGGTGTGCCGAGCGATTTCTTCGGTGGCACGATCGATGAGGTACGCACGCTGACTGGGGCCGCCAACGATGCCGAGATCGCCGAGACTGGAGGTTATCCTGCGGCGCCGTCCGGCTCGATCGGCCGATTCGTCAAGTTGGGCGATCACTACACGGCGGGCACCGATGCACCGCCACGTGCGGGGTACTGGTTCGAGGGCCCGATGGGCATGTCTGCGCCGGCTGGTGCCCCGAATACCCGGGCGCTGTACTCATGCCAGAACGGCACCGACGGGTTCACCTCTGTCGACCCGAACTGCGATGGGAACACGGTGCTCGGTGAGATCGGCTCGATCTACACGGTGGCACCGACGAATCTCCCGACGATCGCGTTGCATCAATGTCAGAGTGGCGGCGATACGTTCGAATCAGCGGACGGAACGATCTGCGAGGGCCTGACCGATCTCGGGCTGCTCGGGTATCTGCCGGCGTACCAGCAATTGGCTCGCTACTACATCAAGTACGGCAACGATCACATCAGTACGACCAACGGGACACCGCCGAGCTACCACTTCGAAGGTTCACAAGGCTGGCTGTCTATGGTTCCGCTCGCCGGCACGCAGCTGCTCGTCAATTGCGTCGACGGCGTTGAGTACTTTCTCTCGCTTGACCCGGCCTGTGCCGGCAACGAGTTCCGCGGCAATGTTGGATACATCTTCACGGGCGCCAGTACGCCGACGGATCCGAACCGCCGGGCGTTGTACCAATGCACGTTGGCCGACGGCGACCGTATGACTTCACTCGACCCAATGTGCGAGGGCGCCCCGATCAAGACGCTGCTCGGCTACGTCCTGGTATCACCACCCGACACGTCACTCGAATGAGTCTGCACTTCAGACGGCGAGGTGCGACTCAGTAGTCGTCGGACCTTGCCTATCACCCCCGGCGAGACAAAAGCGGGTTCGGCTCACCGGCTCCCTCCTGACCGGTGAGCCGAACCGTCCGAGGAGAGATCATGCGTTTACGTTTGCCAGCGCGCCAAAGTGTCGCGGTTCTGTCGGCCGGGACTCTACTCGCTTCGCTTATCGCGCTCGCGGCGCCTCCTGCCGCTCGCGCATCCTCCGGTCCTTCCATCCCGCTGCAGCAGACCGCGTCGGTGGCGCAGAGCGAGCAGTCGATGTCACCGGCCCCGATCGACGGTGCTAGTTCGGCGACGCTGCAGGGTGACCAGGCTCCGCGTCAGGCCTCCGATGGCGCCAGCAACTACCAGGCGACCTCGCTGGCGGCGTCAGCGGACTGGAAGGTGTCACCGCAGACCGGAACCTTCTCCTGGTCCTATCCGATGGAGGTGCCGCCGTCGCCTGGTGGACTCGACCCGAGTGTCACTCTGTCGTACACATCATCCGCAGTGGACGGCCGAACCAACGCGACGAACAACCAGGCTTCGGTGGTCGGCGACGGGTGGGAACTTGGCGCTGGTGGTTTCGTGGAGCGAAGCTACGGCGGGTGCGCCGACGATACGGCAGGCGGCACGACGGCGCCGAAGACTGGCGACCTGTGCTGGCGGTCCGACAATGCGACCGCGTCCTACCCGGGCGGCGGTGGCGCCTTGATCAACGGGGGCAGCCTCGGTTGGCATGCAAAGAACGACGATGGATCCCGCGTTGATCACCTGACCAGTTGCCCCGGCAACGGTGACAACGACAATGAGTGCTGGCGGATCATCACGGCCGATGGAACGCAGTACTACTTCGGATCGCGTCCGGAGTCGAACTCAACTTGGACCGCGCCTGTGTTCGGTGACGATGCCGGCGAGCCGTGCAACAGTGGTGCCGGATTCGCGGCGTCGTCGTGCATGCAGGGCTGGCGGTGGAATCTCGACAAGATCATCGACAGGCACGGCAACATGACGATCTTCTCCTACGACGCCGAGAAGAACTCCTACGGACGCAACCTGCAAGACTCCGCCGTCTCCTACACCCGCTCTGGTACGTTGCGCGAGATCGAGTACGGCCTTCGAGCCGACGAGGCGTCAATCCACGCCAGCGGCAGGGTTGTCTTCGGCTATGCCGATCGGTGCGTGCCTGGCAGCAACTGCACGCCGACCATGAAGGAGAACTGGCCGGACGTGCCCTGGACTGCCAGTTGCACGACCGCGACTTGTCACGGCAACTATGCCCCGACGTTCTGGTCGACCAAGCGGCTGGCGACGGTCACTACAGGCGTCTGGAATGGCACTGCGTACGACAATGTCGACGCGTGGACGCTCGACTACCAATACCCCGACCCTGGCGACGGCGAGAAGGCCTCACTATGGTTGCACGCAGTCAGCCATACCGGCCTCGTCGGTACGCCCATTACGCTACCGCCCGTCACGTTCATGGGCTCCGCAATGGCCAACCGAGTGGCTCCGGTAGACGGCATCGCCCCGCTGCTCCGGTACCGGATCACTGGCATCATGTCCGAGGCTGGCGGCCTCACGTCAGTGAACTATGCCCAGCCTGACTGCTCGCCGACATCGTTGCCGGCCAACCCGCAGACGAACACGCGCCGATGCTTCCCGGTCAACTGGTCCGACCGGCTAGGCAACGACCGCACGGACTACTTCCACAAGTACGTCGTCGCATCGGTCGTCTCGTCCGACCGGCTCACGAGCACGACAGCGCAGGTGCGCAGCTACGAATACCTCGATGGTGCTGGGTGGCACTACGACATGTCGGAGTTCACACCAGCCGCTAAGAAAACCTGGAATGAGTTCCGCGGTTTCGGCCGCGTCCGAATCCGCAACGGTTCGGCGAATGATCCCTCCGGCCCAGTCACTATGACCGAGCAGCGGTACTACCGCGGCATGGACGGCGACCATCTGCCCGTCGGCACCCGAGCGGCGATCGTCACCGACTCCGAAGGCGGAGCCCGCGCCGATTCCGACTGGCTCAACGGTTTCGACTACGAGACGAGCACGCACGACGGCACTGGCGAAAACGTGGTCGAGAAGTCAATCACCGATCCGGTTTGGCGCGGTCCAACAGCGACCCGCGGCGTCTACCAGGCCTACTTCGTTGCGCCGGGAACCGTGCGCGCGTTCACTGCGCTGAAGGCCGGCGGCTGGCGCACGACGCGTACCGTCACGACCTACGACGTCGCCGGCCAACCCACTCAGGTCAACGACTTCGGCGACGCAGCGACCGCCACCGACGACCTGTGCACGAACACGGTCTATGTACGCAATGACTCGGTTTGGCTGCGATCGCTACCGGTGCAAACGGAGACCGTGGCGGTGAACTGTGACGTGACGCCAACGTATCCACACGATGCTGTGTCAGGCACTCGGTGGTCTTATGATCAGCTCGCATGGAGTACCCCGCCGAGTCGTGGGGACGTCAGTGCTATCGACCGCCTCGACCAATACCCCGCTGAGGGCGCCGCCAAGTACACCCGCGACTCGAGTGCGACCTACGACCGCCGGGGGCGCGTCACCGAGAGCACAGACGCCCTAGGCAACGCGACGAAGACCGCGTACACACCCGCGCTCGCCGGGCCGGTAACCCAGACCGTGAAGATTACTCCCGGCACCGCCGCTTACCCGAACGGGTTTGCGACGACGACGATCCTCCAGCCGGCCCGAGGCCTGCCCACGGTGGAGAACGACCCGAATGGCCGCAAGACCGAGTCGATCTACGATGCACTTGGCGAGTTGACGCAGGTGTGGCTGCCGAACCGAAAGCGAGCCACCTACCCCACGTCTGGCAGTTACAAGTTCAGCTACTCGATCCACAGCGATGCGCCAACCGTCGTGACCAGCCAGGCGCTCAATGCCAGCGGTCACTACACAAACCGCAACGTTCTCTATGACGGCTTGCTTCGTCAGCGGCAGACGCAGTCACCTGCCGAGGGCGGCGGCCGATTGGTCGTCGACACCCGATACGACTCGCAGGGACGTCCATACCAAACCACCAACCCATATTTCAACAACAGCGCACCCGACGGCAGCATCTGGCTCGCTGCGGACATAGCGATCCCCGGCCTTACCGAGTTGAGGTACGACAGTGCCGGGCGCCTCGCCACGGAGACGTTCAAGGGCAACGGCACGCCTCTGTGGCACACCGACGCGACCTACGACGGCGACCGAGTTAGCGTCACGCCACCGGCTGGGGGTACGCCAACCACAACGGTCACGGATGCCCGCGGTCGCACCATCGCTTTGCTGCAGCACCACGGTGCGCAGGCCACAGGCGCATTTGACCGGACGACGTACACGTACGAGCCGGATGGGAGGCTTGCGGCGATCTCTGACGCGGCAGGAAATACGTGGAGCTACACGTACGACTTGCATGGCCGCCAGACCAGCTCGGACGACGTCGACAAGGGCCACGAGAGCATGACGTATGACGCTAATGGGCGGGTGAAGACCCATACGGATGCTCGCGGGGTAACCCTCGCCTACAACTACGACAAGCTCGGCCGCATGATTGAGGAACGCCGCGGATCGAGCGGCCAGATACTCGCGAGCTGGAGCTACGACACCGCGATTTATGGAAAGGGACTCCCCGCTACAGGGACTCGTTATGACGATGCCGGTAACGCCTATATCAGCCAGACCGGCAGCTACACTGCGCTGAACAAGCCACTCGACACGTCCGTGACAATCCCGCAATCGGAGGGCCTGCTTGCGGGCACGTACCCGCTGGCGCTGGGCTACAACGTCGACGGCACCATCTCGACGGAGGAGATGCCAGCGATCGGTGACCTGCCCGCCGAGGTTGTCTCGCATGCGTTCGACGAGCTCGGCCTTCCGACGCAGACTACCGGCGGATCTGCCGGAACGACGTTCTATGTCAACTCCACCGTCTACTCGCGCTACGGCGAGCCACAGCGGTTGGAATTGGGCAGGGACACAAAGCGAGTCTGGCTGTCCTACTACATGGACGATCAGACCAGGCGCATCACCCGGTCGATCGTCGACGCTGAGGTTGCACACCCGATGCAACTCGATCTGAATTACGGCTACGACCTGGCGGGCAATGTCACGAGGGTCGCCGACACCACGCTCGATCGCGCTGCGGACACGCAGTGCTTCCGTTACGACTACCTGCGCCGACTCACCGAAGCGTGGACGCCGGGTAACGGCTGTGCGGCCGATCCGAGCATGTCGGCCGTGTCAGGACCGGCGCCCTACTGGCAGTCCTTCACGTATGACCTGAATGGCAACCGCCGCAGCTCCACAGTGCACGTAGCAACCGGCAATACCACCTCGACCTACACCTATCCCATCGACGGCGGCGCCTCCTCACCACACACGCTGACTGCACTGTCAGTCAGCGCGCCGTCGGGGACCACAGTCAGCACCTATCGCTATGACGCGTCAGGTGATCTGACTTCGCGCGCTGGACAGACCGTCACCTGGGATCCTGAAGGTCATCTGTCCAGCGTCACCGCGGTCGGCAAGACGACATCGTATGTCTACGACTCATCTGGATCACGACTGATGAGTCGCGACGCAACGGGCGCGACCCTCTACCTGCCTGGCCAGGAACTGCACGTAGATCAGGCGACTGGTGCCAAGACTGCGACGCGCTACTACGAACACGGTGGATCCTCGGTTGCGGTGCGCACAGCCACTGGACTGACTTGGCTCGCTGCCGACTATCACGGTACGGACAACGTCGCCATCGACACCGCGAGCCAAGCCGTATCGATCCGCCGCAGCGATCCGTTCGGAAACAGCCGCGGTTCAGTGCCGGCATCGTGGCGAGGTGACCGTGGATTCGTCGGCGGTACCGTCGACAGCTCATCATCCGGCCTAACGCACCTCGGCGCGCGCGACTACGATCCCGCGCTCGGTCGATTCATCTCGGTCGATCCGGTGCTCGATCCGAGTGATCCGCAACAGATGAACGGTTACGCGTACGCGAACAGCAACCCGACGACATTCAGCGACCCGAGCGGGATGTTCTATTTCCTCGAGACGGACGGCAACTCCACCGCGCCGGGCGCTGCGGCCAACAGGAGTGTGGTCGCGCCAGCCACTAGCAGCGGTGGGTCCATCGACCGAGCACAGACCCGTGCGACGAAGAACACCGCCTATCAGAAGAGCCTGAGTGACCTTGCCAAGCGTGCAGCGCTGCGGGACAAGCGATACTCACTAGAGGGCACACCGGACCTCGTTTACATACCGAACGAGCCGGCGCCCGTACCCGTCGACTGGGCCTGTGCCAGCACAAGCGGAATCTACAGTACTTCCGGCTACTGCACGCCTGACCAGATACGGCGCGCAGACCAAATTGTGACCGGCAGGTACGACGACTATCTGGCGCGACGTGAACATGCGTCGATTTCTCTCTGCGGCTCGGTAGGTGCCGTAATATTCGGTGGCGCTTCGGCCGAAGGGTGTGTCTCCGTGGACATACACGGAGTCACGGTGAACGGCAATGCCTCGGCGGAGGTGTCTCCGAAGATCGGCGGCTCGTTCGGCCTCGATCTTCGGCACAGCACTAGTGGCGCGACGGCCATGAATCGCATGGCGGGCAACGTGCGAGCGGAGACGAAGCGTTTCCCCGGGCTGGGGCGGTTCAACACCGGGTCGATAAGCGTGCAGGTCGGAGTGGATCCGGATACGGGGCGGCCCTCGAACACACACAAGCTCGGCCTCTTGGGCGTGGACTTCGGCAAGGTCGATCTGACCAACTTCGCAGGGAAGAAGATCGATGTTCCGTGGTTCATACCGGACAAAATCAAGTACTCCGAAGTTGCAGGTAATTCCGGTTACATCTTCCGCTGGTGAGCCGCTGCCCTGGGAAGCAGGTTGAGATTCGTCAGAATGTTGATCTTGATGGATTCAGTCGATGTGCCGCTTGCACGCTGGCGAGGCGTCTGCCGTCGACATCGAGGGTCGATGAGAAATCGATTGCTCACGAACCGCACTCAGCAGATCGGGCTCTCCCGGCGTCTGTAGTGGTGTGGCCGGCTGTTCCCGCCGGCCGGGACGAGGTGATGACGTGACCTTTGAGGAGTGGACCCGGTCGGGGCTGCCGCCGCTGCTGCGGTTCGCGACGGCGCTCTGCGGTTCGGCCCACCTGGCCGAGGACGTGGTCCAGGATGTCGCTGTCAAGGCGCAGCGGAAGTGGTCCCGGATCGAGGCGGCCGACAATGCCGATGCGTACCTGCGTCGAATGGCTGTGAACGAATACCTGGACTGGCGGCGCAAGTGGTCCAGGTTCGTGCCGCGGGCGGAGATCATCCCGGCCGAACACATTGCCGACCATGCCGACCGCACCGCGGACCGCGACCAGTTGCTCGGTGAACTGGCCAAACTCCCGCGCCGGCAACGGGCGGTCCTGGTACTGCGGTACTACGGCGGCCTCACCGACAACGAAATCGCCGAAACCATCGGCTGCTCGCCAGGCACTGTGCGCGCCCACGCCTCACGAGCTCTAGCCTCCCTGCGCATCGAGTTCACCAGCAACCCTGTGACGGAGGTCGTCCACCATGCGTACTGAAGAAGACCTCCGCGATGCCCTCGAGCACTTGGCCGATCAGGCAGCACACCCCGGCGATGTCCGCGCCCACCTACAGTCCCGCGACACCCGCCGCTCACGCGGTGCCGTCGTGATTATCGGTACGGCGATCGCCACGGCAATCGCCGCGGTCGCAGCGGCCGTGGTACCGCACGTCATCTCCGGCGGCGAGTCGAGTCCCGCGACCCAGGACAATCGGAACACCGCGTGGTCGCCGTGGGTCGACCTGAATCTACCGAAGCACATCCAGGCGGTCGGTCAGCGGCTCACCGCGAACAGCCAGGACTACGAGCTAAACGAAACCGTGCAGCTGACCTGGACGGAGTACTGCCAGCTTCAGCTGCACCGGAACGGAGACTTCGACCCCTCGACGATCCCGGCCGACAGCCCGGAGATCAACCTCGGACGGCAAAAGGCGCGAGTCGTCACCTCCACCAAGACGAAGCCATTCCTGCAGGTGCCACCGCGCTTTCGCGACCGGCTGATCGCCACGACGCAAAAGACCCTCGCGTGGCAGCCGATGGACGGGGTCTGGGCGCTGCTCAGCTGTGAGTCACAGCGCAAGCTCGGGACAAAGCAGTTGCCGAAGATCGATGGTCCGGTAGACCCCAACCTGAAACTTGCGGTCAGTCTCGCCACGCCGTTCTCGCCGCCGACTCGCAGCCTCCGCTCACCGGTCAAGCTCGGCGAGCTCCCGAAGGGTGTCGCCCCACGCGAGCTCGAGTACCGGCCCCTCGAGAAAGGGCTTCCAGGGTCCGGCGAGAACTTCAGGATCCTGCTGAGCGACGGCAACCCGGCGACCGGCTACGTACTGCCGGTCCTCAAGCCGTCCAAGTTCCCAAAGAGCCGTGCCTGGGACGCGGGCCCCGGTGACGACCTGTCGATCACGTACGACACCAGCAAGGGGTGGAACCAGATGACCTCGATTTCTGCCGAGCCGGCCGCCATCATCCACGGCATGAATGCGTACTTCACCCAAGGGAAGACCACGAAATCGAAGACTGATTCGTCGATGGCAAGCCTGCCAGGTCCGATGAACACGCTTCGGCTCGAAAGCCAAGGCGTCGCGGTGGTGATCACCAGTTATGCCACGAAGCCGTCCAAGGAGAGCCTGCGACGGATCGCCGAGACGATGCAACTGGCCAAGAACCCGAAGGATCCCGGCACCTGGTTCGACGCGGCGACAGCGATTCCCTAGAAAGTCATATGCCCGTCAGGTCGTGTCGCCGGGCCCCGGACAGCCAGCGTGGCGCAGTGTTCGGACCGATGACGGGCGGGTGGCGCACGGTTCGTGCGGCAGTTGTCGCACGAACCGGAGCGCGTATGACAGGCGATCAAAGATCCGATCTAGCTGGCCGCGCCGTCTCAGAACCCAGTCTCAACGGCTGTCGCACCCGCGACGAGGCGCCGGCGATTCTTCGTCGAGTCGAGACCTGTGTCTCCAGATCGCGGCTGTCGGCGATCGAGTCATCACCGGCTCATCTGGATGCGTCATTGCCCCCGGCACCTACATGCGGGCTATCGGGTGCCTCCGCTGGCTGACCGCGCCCTACATGATCAGCCCGCAGCCTTGCGACCGTCCCGACTACATGGATACACATGCTCGACCCGGTCGACCGGCTCTAGCTCTGCGGTCCGAGATCAAGGCTCAGGCCGCAAGCGGCCACCGGTCAACGAGGGAACCAAGAAGCCTCTGCCGAGACTCAACCTATTGCCGCTGCGTGCTGAGCCGTGCATGGCATCAAGTCACGTCACCAGATCCAGCAGGCAGCCGCCCGGGCAACGCACGCTGTCGTCGAGCGCGCCGCAGACTGACGGTCACGAGCAGCTGCCATACTTGAGCTCGTGATCCAAGGCAACCGCCGTGCACGCCGCAGTTACTGGGCCTGTGCTGTCCCTCTCCTGATCGCTGGCGTAGCGTCGCCGGCCAGCGGCTGGACGGGAGTGCCGACGGTGGTCTAGGCGGACTGCTCCTGATCACGTTAGTGTCGACGCTCGCTTCGCTCGGCCTAGATGCCACCGCCCTCTCAAAAACGCCTGATTGTTACTTTCGACTTTCGGGACTCCTACTGCTGACATGAGCCAGAGTCAGGTTGCGACGGCCCGAGCCTTGCACACCCACGTGCCGTCGGTGGCTGTGAGGCTGGTCGCCGCTGCGCGATTTCGTGAAGCCGATCTGAAGCATCGTCAGAGTACCGTCGCGTAAAAGCCCATCTGTCGTGAAGGGTCCGGCACGGAGGCACCACATGGGAGCATCTCTTCAAGTCGCCGTCGCGTCTGCTTACCTGGCAGGACTTCCCGGCGAGAGTGCCGCGGCAGCCATGCCTGCTGCGTCTCGCGCCTGCCAGGTGCAATCGTTCCGTATTTCCGAGAATTCCAACGGCAACCGTGACCAAGGTGGCCGGATGTGGGTGAGCTCGTCCGATCCCAGAGTCCGTGACGTGCGCGGCACCCGCTTCGCAGACGGTCCTTCGTCGGTCTACAACAACCACTGCAGCATCGTGAACTTGTGGGACTGCAACGGCTCCCCCAGCTTCGGTCGTACATGCAGATGAGCGGTCCCACGAGGTCGACCGCTCGCATCCTGGCGGCAGGGTCCGCGCTGGCGGTTCTGGGCTTTGCGTCGGTCTTCCAGAATGCGGACCTGATGATAAGACAGGTAGTGGGGTTTGAGGAGGGAGCCGCGGCGGGGTCTGTCAATGTCGTTGTGGCCGGTGCTGAGCGAGGGCTAGGTGGTTCCTATTCGGTCCGAGAAGACGACGGCAGCCTGTTGGATGACCAATCGGCCAGATCTTCTGGCCGTCCCGTAGGTGGCGATGTCGACTGCGCTGGCCGTGTCTGCTTCCGTGTCGTGCCTGGCCGTCTGGCGGTCGAGTCGAGTCGCGATGGCGGTCGGACATACGCCATAGCCTGGGAGAACAATCAGATTGACGTCGCTGCGCTGAAGAGACACTACAAAACGAAGTACTCGGAACTGACACCGCTCAGTGCAAGTTCGCGCGCCGTCACAGTTCGCCCTCAGCCCGATGGCGGCTACGTGGTCTTGGTCGCAAACGGTATCGATGGCTTGTTGTACCGCGACCCCGACGGTCAGTGGCAGCGACTGGGGATTCCCGACAACGGCCCTGGATACTTCTACGATCCACCGCCGCGTGTGCGTTCGGACAATCCGGCGATTCCGTACGGATGGATCGTCGCGAGCTGTACCCTGGTTGTGTTGCTGGTTGCCGGATTGACCTGGCCGGGCCCGAGGTCAATCCGCAGGCGCCCGCTTGTGGCGCTGGAACTTGTCATGGTGGCAGGGCTCTTGGCTGTCTCCGGTGCGGAGGCAACGCAGGTTCCGTATGTTGGTGAATATCCCGGCTTTTTCTACTCGATACCTCTAATCGGCGGGTTGATCATCGTCGGGCTAGTGCACAGCCAAGTCCTGAGCACATCAACGCCATCGGAGCGGTGGCCGCCGGATCCGCCGTGGCCACCGCTGTCGCGGTGACGCAGATATGTCACCCGAGCTTGCCGCATCGCTTGAGAGTTCGGCACGAAGGAGGGTCGCTCCGGATCACCGGAGCGACCTCGCCGGAGGCTTGTGGCAAACGTCGCTGAGGTTGACGGCGGCTGCCGACGTCGTTTCGGATGGACGGCGTCGTGGATGGTGATGGTGCTGTCGTAGATCGGCTCGGCGGTCGGCGACGGCGCCTGCGACGATGCGGGGGAGCCGGCGACGGCGCCATACTCGCCGCTCGCCAGGATCCGCTGGTTGAAGTCGTCTCATGCTCCCGCTCCCGGCCTTGGTCGGTGAGAGCCCTATACGGGTCGCCTGTGTATGGCGGAACGGTGCCGATGATCTGAATCCTCGTGCATGGTTCGCATGGATCAATGCGCGACGGCCTTGGATCAGCTGTTTGGCTGCCAGGCCGGGTTCGGCAGGTTGCCGGTGACGTGGACGAAGGCCCGGGAACGCCGAAGATCTTGTTCAGTGCCGGCATGACGGTGATCGTGCGTTCGCCGCGCGCCGCGAGAACGTCGGCCTGGATCGTTGGACGGGGCCTTCGCCGAAGCAGTACGAGCCGCGGAGCATGTCCCGCCGCCTTTGGCCCGCTACCTGGTCGAGACCGAGATGACAGCCTGGGTGGCCGGCGGAGTCGGCCTCAAGGTAGTTCGGATAGGAAGCTCTTTGTCCTGCCGGTTGGGCCATCCGTGCCGAGGACGTCCGCCAGTTCGGGCCGCAGCCCGCGGCGCACTCGGCTGTCCGGACGGCGAGGAGGACGCCAAGCCGACTGTGTGCGCTAGCAACTGGCCGATGTTCAGGTACCCGACCTCAGTTCCCGCTAGTGCCGATCCAGCCGGTCAGACACCCTGAGGTGGACTCGACCGCGCAGCCGATGTACCTCCACAGCAGTGAACGTCTCGGTCAGCGAATCACTGCGTTTCTGCGTCTCGACACCAACGTTGTGGCAGTCGCTCTACCAAGAGCCGCCGGCCACACACCACCCTGGGCGCCTCTGCCGACCTTCTGTCCAACTGCGGCTCGGTGCAGAGGCGCCCATTGAGTACTGGGTTTGATAGATGAGTCATCAAGACCCCATTCGCTGTCAATTCTGCTTCTATAGCCGGTGGGGTATTTTGCCTCGCTGCCGGTGATCGTCGTCGACAGCAACGATGACTCGCAGCTGAGCGCCAAGGACGGTCTGGCGACCTTTCGCCGGGCTAGCGTCGGCCGCGGACACTGGAGGAGTTCAGGTCAGCAAGCTCTCCGCTGAGGCAGCCCCAGCTGCGAGTCGACGCATCACCGGCTGTGCAGGGGATCAGCGATGGGGTGACCACCTTTGCGCACTGGGAAGATCAGATCCCCGCTGGCGTTGTACACGAACGCCTCGTTCTGGTAGGCGGTCGCCCTCGTGCTATCGCGCCACGGCAGGACCCCAACTGAGAGCGTCCAACCCGGTACGCCCTCCAAGCGGTAGACCTTACCTTCGTAGAACTTCCCCGTGCCCTTGTCGCCGTAGATGACGCGTCGGGCATCATCGTTGCGGAACACCGAGGTGATGATCACGGTGCCGCGAGCTTTGTCGCCGTTGGTCTGCATCGAGGGTGCGGTCGAGTCACCGATGTTGGCATTTCCCACGGTGCCGCGGCAGCCGAACGGGTTTCCGCCACCCGACTCCGTCACACACCACGTGGTTCCCTTAGTCTCGAACCAGTACCCATCGGACACCTTGACCTTTCCCATTGCGGGGATCGTGCCGAGCGGCTTCGCACCGATGACCCCACCTGGGGTCCACTTGCGAACGTCGACCGTCATCTGCTTCGTGGATGAAATGACCGGAGATGGCCCTCCTGAGGGGTCGCCGGAGCCGGCGACCTGAACACCGTTGGGGGCCGCGGCACCACCGATTCCAGCCGCGGCAACGACTGCTGTCGCTGCTGCCACACCGACTGCCGCCGACGCGATCCCAGCGACCGCGATCCGGACAGCCCTGCGGCGCTGGGCGCTGCGGAGCACCAGCCCTCCCTCAAGCCCGCCATCCTCGAGTTGCACGCCCTGCAAGGCCTCAATGACCTGGTGATCGTTCTTCATGCCCGGCCTCCAATAGACAGATCTGTCAGTTCTGGTGATTCTCGTAGCTTCGACAACGCCCGTGCCGCCGTGCTCTTCACAGTGCCGACGGCAACGCCTAACTGCGCGGCCGTCTCGGCCTCGCTCAAGTCCTCGACGTAGCGCAGTACGACGACCGCGCGCTCCCGTTTTGTTAGCGTCCGAAGCGCAGCCATCATCGCCGCATGGTGCTGAACACTGCCGGCGTGATCGCCGACGTGCCGGTCCCACGAGTTCCGTTGGCGCTCGATTGCGGTCTGCAACTCGTTCGAGCCACCAACCCCTTGCTCGCGCCAAGGACGCCGCCGCAGCCAGGACAAATGGTGATTCAATACCGCACGGCGAACGTAGCCGTATGGATCGCCGTGCTCGATCCGTTCCCAGCGGGGATAAGCCTTCTCGAGCGCCGACTGAACGATATCCTGCGCGCGTTCGGTATCTCCGCAGAGAACGCGCGCGAATCGCACCAAGCTGGCAGACCGGGCCTCAACGAACGCAGTGAAGTCCTCGTCTCGCCTCCTGCGGTCCATCCAGCTCTCCCGTCGCTACGTTGTCATAGGCAAAGACGCGGGAGTGACCGATGAGGTTCTGTCCGCAGCGCCATCAGATAGGCCCGCGTCCTCAGGAATCGCCCTCACGATGACCTAGAGCTCACACACAGCCCTGTCCCCATGGCACTTGTGCACGGGGCCACATCGACGGTGACACCCCACGACGCCAGGGACTGGAGGAAGTCCTTGACCTCGTAGGTCTGCGCACCGACAGCACGATCCTGCCGACGATTAGGCGGCAGGCGCCATCGGCCGTGATCGCGGCGTGCACCCGTAAATTTCCTGCCGCGTAGCACAGTGCGGCTGCGGTGGCCATGTGCCCGGATCGCCACCGCCACGATGCCGACGGTGGCTGCCTTGCGCCGATCGAAAGATTGCAGCCCCTGCCATTTCGGGATGTTGAAGGACTGAGAAGGTGCGGCGGCCCTGTTCGTCCGGGCACCACTACATGTCAACCACGCCTGCGCCGTCGACAACCCTGCACTGCACACCGGGATCCCAGCCCACGGTCCACCCATGTAGCGGCTGCCCTCGAGATGGCGATCGCGTCGACGGGCTCATCGACAATCACCGGGACGGCACCGCCCTGAGGAGATCCAACCGCTCATCCACCCCGACGAGAACGTTCGACAACCGATGAATCACAGTCACCGGACTGATCGACCGCGCCTGCTAGTCCCGACCGATACCGATGAACCCGCGGGCGACAACCGGTGGTCGCGAGCGACCAACATCAACTGATCCTGATGCTGATCAATCGCCTGGCCTTCATCGGACCAGGTCACCAACCCGGCCCGCACCAGCGTGCCGTACGCGAACCCCTCGACCCGGAGATGGCCAACCAGCCCTCTCCGCGCGCTCGACGCGTACCCGACGTTCCACGCCGAGCCAGCCGACAACACCTCCCCAGCACCTGAAGACCTCAGGTACTCCACCGGCCAGCTACTCGTTGCGCGCAGCAACTCCTGCCGAGAGAACCGTGCCGCGGCAACATTCGCCGCCAGCAACCGCCGCCGCTCCTCCAACGAGACCGCAAACCCTGCATCGCTCACCTGAGACCTCCAAAGGAGCGCGAACTAACCAGCTTCGAAAACCGCCTCACCACCGCGCCGGCATAACCCGGATCACCAGGACGACTCCTGGTCGTCGCTCAAGGCAACTGAAGTTCGAGGTCCGCACCTTCATTGAGAACCGACTCAGCAGTCTGCGACTGCGACGCTAACCCGTGAGCGCTTGAGCGACGCGTCCTACGCGCACCGGCATCGCCTGGTGTGTCGTTCCACAACCCGGCTGACCGTGCCAACTGCTGTCCGGCAGAGTCGATTGCCTCATCCAGTAATGCGACGACCGTAGCGACGGACCAAGCGGGCAACCCGCCTCGAGGATCCGACGCCTGACTTGCTGCAATGTGGTCGCGACCAAGACCCTCTTCTGCTTCCATAACACCGAAGGTCGCCTCACGGCCGGTTTTGAAGAACCGGGAACGCAAGATCCAGGACTCTCAGCAGACATTGCCGCGATCGCAGAAGCTGGGCGCACTGCTGACCGGTGCACTAGATACAAGCCCGGCTCCAGGAGAGCTCGCCCGACGACTCGGTGCCGAGTTTGGGTCGCCGAGGTTAGTCGATCGCCGCGTTGGGTTCGGGCGCAGTCGCCAGACGGTGATGCACGTCGTAGCGGGCGCCCTCGGCACTCCAACTGTGAGCGCCACTTACAGTCCCACCGTCCGCGCCAAGACAGCACCCACGGATATGTCGGCCGCCAGGCCAGGAACCAGCGTAGCCACGCGACCGCCGACAATCCTCCCAACGATGCCGTCGACAAGCTTGATCAGACGCCCGGCCTGTGCTGCGTCGATCAGCTCAGGGCGCAGGAGGTATCCGTAGTAGTTCATGCCCTAGACAGGGCGGTCCCGCCGATACACCACCTCTTCCCCCAGGAAGTTGGCGTCGCCGAACTAGCTGTCGAGGTAGGCGAGGTCCCCTTCGGTGTACCGCAAGTCATCGGAGCCAGTCCGGGTAGGTGACGACAAGGCTCCATCCCCGGCACAGGTAACAGTCTTAGCGCGCACGATGAACGCCTGCAGGTCGTTGTCAGTCATCAGGACACCGACATCTACCAGGTGCCCAGGACAATCGGACCATTCATATACGGCGGACCCATGGCCCACATCAGACGCTGTTGCATTTAACACAACATTGATGTGCCGTAGTGAGAGGCCCCGCCTACCTCACAGCCCGCATCTGGCTCTCCGGCCGACCCTTCATCCTCCGTCACTCGTGCGCACCACACGTATCGGAACGTCATCCGGCTGCAAGTCTGCTCATCGGCGGACGTAGTGATGGTGGTGGCGCCATTGCCTGGCCTGCACTGCGGCGCCGGTCAGGACCCCGGCCACAACCAACGGCTGCACCTTGACGGACAGCTTCTTCGAATAGCCAGCCGCCTCAGCACTGGCAGGCGATCTCGTCCGGCGACGGATGGCTGCATCGCGCCGGCTTCAGTACGGCGCCCAGCTCGGCCGACTACGCACCGGGCCTCCACCAAGCGCCGGAATGTAGATCTCGGAGGCAAGGCGCCATCAGAGGGTGACTCAATGCCACTGCCCGAGCGAGAAGAGTTCTCTAGACACATTCTCGCTGGCTGCCCGCTCGAGCCTCCTTGGCGACATGTGGGTGTCCTGCGGCGGCGGGCGGGCGTGTCGGTCTTCCTCGAAATCGCGGCGGAGGTGGGTCGGAGATCGATCGCGGAGATGGTGCGATGCGGGGCCTCCTACCGGGGAGCCCTGATGGATGAGGAGATGCGGCGACGAGGAGCTGTGTAACACCGAAGGCCAGCCAGGGCGTCGAAGAGGGTGAGACAACGACCGAAAGGCAGCGATGAGATCGACGACGGACGATTTCGAAGAGTTCGCCAGAGCGTGTACGCCTCATTTGTACCGGACCGCCTGGCTGCTGACAGGCGATCGGCACCATGCAGAGGACTTGGTCCAGGAGACGCTGGCGAAGATGTTTCGGGCCTGGCGCGGGCTGCAGCGGATCCGCAATCCGCCGTCCTACGCCCAGACCGTGCTGGCGCGGACGTTCATCTCGCAACGCCGGCGGCGGAGCTGGACCGAGCAGCCAACCTCGAGGCTGCCGGAGCGGGCCGAGCGTCTCGGTGACGCCGACCTGCGGGTCGCACTGCAGAAGGCGCTGGCCGAGCTGGCCCCGCTCGACCGTGCAGTGCTCGTACTGCGGTTCTTCGAAGATCGCAGCGTCGAACAGGTCGCGCTCGATCTCGGCAGGAAGACCGGTGCGATCAGGACCAGGACCTCGCGAGCACTAGACCGGCTCCGCGTCGTCCTGGGCGATGGCGCCGTCGACCTGATCGCTCTCTGAAACGAAGGAAACCCGATGAACAACTACCTGAACGACACACTGCCCGACCTGCTGCGCCGGGCCACCGAAAGCCTCGAGCCGGAGTCCGCGGACCTGGTCGAACGCGGCATGCGCCGCGGCGTCGCCCTTCGTCGACGCCGCACTGCGCTACTGAGCGTCAGTGGGGCGAGCGCAGTCCTGGCCACTGCCGGCATCGTTATCGCCGGCACCCAGGTGTTCGGCGGGAGCACGCAGCCGCCAGCCGCAGGGGCCAAGAACACGCAGACAGCGAAACCCGTGACGCAGAAGGAGAGTCTCGAGACGCTCATCAAGCTGCTACCGGCTCGCCTAAAGGTCCAGAAGACCGAGACGTGGAGCGACGCCGGGAACAACGGGGCCGATGTCGTCGTCGATGACGGCAAGGGAGCATCGAAGCTCTCTATGATGGTCAGCTCCATCGACGGCATCTGCGCCGAGCAACCCAACACCTGCAAAGTACGCCCGGACGGATCTCGTATCTGGACTGTGGTTGAGGAGGCGGCATCCGCCGGGGGCAGCAACGCCGGCGGCGTGGTCAGGAATGCGGTCCTAGTCACCGACAAGGCGGGTGGGTCGATCAGTCTCATCAGCTACAACGCCGGCGACAGGGGCTCCGACCGCTCCCGCGCGAAGCCTGCGCTGTCGGTCGCAGAGCTGACCGCTATCGCCGACAGCAAGCTCTGGCGATTTCCGGCGCGGCCGCCGATGCCGGCAGCCGACCCACAGGAGCCGAAACCCGACGACCCCGGCGCGGGGAAGCCGGGTGTGCCAGTGCAGCAGACCTTACAGATCCTGAAGAAGGCGCTACCGAGGGATCTGCATGTGTCCACGCCGTACACCTGGGGAGGCGGCGCGCAGGGCTTCAATCGTGTCTCCTACCTGGTCGATGACGGCAAGGGCCAGTCTCAGATCCAGGCGTTTCTGACCTACGAGGCACCTGTCACCAAGTGCGCCGGCGAAAGGGCGACTGCGAACTGCCAGGCTCTGCCGAACGGTTCGGTGATCGGCTGGACGAAGGAGGCACCAACGTACTCCGGCGGTCGCCAGGACGCGGAGGGCGTCCTGCAGAACTCGGCCGAGATCCACTATCCGGACGGACGATTCATCAGACTGACCAGCTACAACGCCATCGAAGAGAAGGGCGTGAAGCACACCCGTCCGAAGCCGGCGTTCACGACCGACGAACTCCTGCAGATGGCCGGCAACAAGGCTTGGAAATTCCCCGGAAGCGGGGAGAAGTAGGGCTCGCCGTCGTCCGCCGCAGGTCCTCTGAGGGTAGACCAGTGGTGACGCGAGCGCGTTCGAGGCCGTAGCGGGATGCGCCCGGGGCCGACGTGCAATGCGCGGCTACCTTGTCTCCATCGCCGCCCGGATCAACGGCTGGCCTAGTGAGACGCCCGGCTGGGAATCCCAGCCGGGCGTCTCAGTTGCCTGGCAGGACTCGACAGGTGGGCGCGCCCGG
Source organism: Kribbella sp. NPDC049227 (assembly GCF_043197265.1). Classification (NCBI taxonomy): domain Bacteria; kingdom Bacillati; phylum Actinomycetota; class Actinomycetes; order Propionibacteriales; family Kribbellaceae; genus Kribbella; species Kribbella sp. NPDC049227. The sequence goes on from NZ_JBICST010000007.1 coordinate 113,639, forward strand.
GTCCGCGGCTCGCGTGACTGGTCGACGCCGTATCGAAGAGCGACGATGGATCGTGTCCCCTCTGGAAGCTCCGCGACATGCACGACTCAGCCGCCGAAGAAATCCAACGACGTCGCGAAGAGATCCGTAGGCATGTGCGAGAACAGCACGGCTGCCTACGGCGCCCTTGCGGCACGCGGCGTCGCCGTCGAATGCGACGATCACTCTGTCCAGGGGCGAGGACCGCCGAATCACCAGTGCTTGCCACACGCGGTCACACCGCCCAGCGATCGCCCAGCTGCGCGCGCCACCTGTTGCAACGTTAACTAGAACCCGCCCCGAACAGCTGGGTCACGGCTCTGTGGGCGTTGACAACGCATGCTGATGATGGACTTGATCTGATCCATGAAGTGCCTGACGAGCCACGGTCTGCACAGGACAATCACGGTCTGGCGGCAACGCGATCGATGCGGCTGTCTTGGGAGCCGGCGTGGATCGGATCAGCGGTCATTCTCTCTGAGTGAGCCGTCTGCGACGGGTAAGGCGACCAGAAGCAGCACGGCGCCTCTCACCAGCGTCCGAACCGCCGAGTCTCCATACGTCATGCCAGCACGACCAATCCTGCCCCGCGGGGCGCTCGCGTCACAACGAGCGACACGGCGGCGGCCATGACCGCGGTCGGAACCATCTCCAACAGTCGTAGCGATGAGCAGCTGCCACAGAGTTCAACTACCGCGGTTCTGAGGCTGCGGCCCCGCGTTCTCTTCAGGCCACGCGGCCACGACGTCAACGTGCCGTAGCCCGCCTGAAGTTTCAATATGGCGAAACCACGCCTCGCACTCCGCCACCGAGTTGACGTTCCGCGCAGCGTCTTCAGCCTCCTGCCGACTCCGCCAGAGCACGACGTCCAACCAGCCCCCGTCGTCGTCTCTGGTGAGATACGCTGCCAGACATCCGGGGAAACGGCGGCGCAACGCCTCCACCATGGCTGGTCGCTCTTCCAACAATTGCGCCTCGGCGCCGTCACGGACCCTGAAGCGAGCCAACTCGATTGTCATCACGGCTGGCAATCTAGCCGCCAATGCCAGCAGGTCGCAGCACCTCGCCGCGCTGACACCACCGCAACCTCCTACCGGACTAGTCACGGGCGGCCGGCCCGCGACACCCGTAAGTCGCTCGTTTGCACAGGCACGTGGCCAGCCAAGGGGCGCGATCGGACCCTACGGGGCTACGGTCTCGGCTTGTTCGGTCGCAGCCAGGACAGCAAGCACGGCGTAGGCGCAAGTCGCGAGGACGGTCCGGGGGTGCCACTCGTCCGGCGCCGAATCTGATATTGGACAAGCCCGGTCATCGTCTTGCCGGCTTAGAGAGACTCTTCGATCATCCACGGCGACACGACCCTGTTCGGGCAGCGGCGCGAGTACCAGTGACCGGCGGTGGTAGTAGGCCAGTTCGGTGTCGGCCATGGGCAGGAAGGTCGCCAAGTTGGCCGCAGTTCAGGGGCTCTCGAGCGACGAGCAGGACGACTCACAGATCGGCGCGAAAGTTGACTATGGGAAGTCGTGAAAAGAAGCGCCCTGGCAGCCTCGGGGCGCGGTATGACTCTTGGGAATCTGTCCGGCATCAGCGCGCTCGCCGACGTCGAGTCGCGGTCCATCAGTGCGGAGAACCCAAAGGGCGAGCCCGGGCAGGGTTCCTCGTGTCACAGTGGCTCACGGGGCGGCCGATGGCCGCGCCTGTGTGAGCCCTGACACCAGGTCGCATTGCTTGGGTGTGATCGGCGTCGAGTCTCCCAAGGCTAGGTTGCTTGAGCCTGAGTTGCGGCGGCAGGAGCACACGCAGAGGGTGGGTGGGCGGTCCCCGAGTTTCTGCTGGATGCTACAGATCGTAGGCATCGGCGTGTGCCCTTGCGGCACAGATGCGGCCGTAGAACTGTCCGGTCACCGCGTCGAGTTCGGAGGCGAGGACGGGGCGCAGGGTGGCCTGCAGGCCGTCTTCAAGGGAGTCGATGCCGTAAGCAACCGAATCCAGAACCATCTTGGTCGGCATGGAGGTGTGTGGGCGGATGCAAGCTGTTGACCGTGACACAGTGCGGGTCCAGGTGTCGGGAGAGCACGAAGCCCGTGGCGATCATCGCCAGTTTGGACTGGCCGTAGGCACGCACGCCCAAGTAGCTGTGTTCGAGGGTAGGGTCGTCGAAGTCGATCAGGGTCCGGTCGATCGACGAGACGTTGACGATACGGGCAGGTGCTCCGCGGTCGAGCAGTGGCAGCAGGCGCCGAGTCAGCGCGAACGGGGCGAGTGGTTGACCCCGAAGCGGAGCCCGTGCCCTTCGTCGGATAGCCGGTCTGGCGGAAACCACGAAGCGTTGATGCGTCTCACGGACGAGCACAGTTCGCCGTCGACCGAACAGTTCCCATGCGAGCCTGTTTGACGAAGTACAAAGGAGGGACATTGAACACGCACCATCGCGACGCCGAGCGTTCCTGCGCCACGGCCAATCGCCGTACAGAGCCTCGGGATTCTGCATGAGCACGTGCATGGCGATCCGCCGCTCAGCTGGATGTTTCAGGCATGGCGAGGGCGCCTAGGCATGAGTGTCTCGTTACGTGCCCGGCTGCCCTCTTCAGGTCGACCTTGATGAATTCCTCGTGTAACAGGTCATTGGTCTCGGGCTCCTCTCTGCGGTCGCGGCTCGAGTCCGCCGCAAGTCGACTCGGTCAAGTCCTGTGGAGTGGTGTACGACGTGTGATCCTTCGTCGTTGTTGGTCAGGCTGTGAGGGCTTGCAGGGTGGGTTCGATCGCCTCCTCCGTGGTGGGGTTGTTGTCGGCGTGGGAGCGGGCGAGGACGTCGAGTCCGAGGTAGCGGCGGCCTTCGGCCCATTCGTCGTGTTGTTCGGCCAGGACGGCTCCGACGAGGCGGATGATCGAGCCGCGGTCGGGGAAGATGCCGACGACGTCGGTGCGGCGGCGGATCTCGCGGTTGAGGCGCTCGTTGGGGTTGTTGGACCAGATTTGTCGCCAGACCTCCTTGGGGAAGCTGGTGAAGGCGAGGATGTCGGCGCGGGCGTGGTCGAGGTGGTCGGCGACCTTGGGGAGTTTCTCGGCCAGGGCGTCGACGACACGGTCGAACTGGGCGTGGACGGACTCGGCGTCGGGTTGGTCGTAGATCGAGTGCAGCAGCGCCTTCACCCAGCCCCAGCTGGCCTTCGGGGTCACGGACATGAGGTTGGCGGCGTAGTGGGTGCGGCACCGCTGCCAGCTGGCGCCGGGCAGGGTCGCGGCGATCGCGGTGGTGAGGCCGGCGTGGGCGTCGCTGGTGACGAGTCTGACCCCGGACAGGCCGCGGGCGGTCAGGTCGCGGAAGAATCCCAGCCAGCCGGCGCCGTCCTCGCTGGTGGTGACCTGGATGCCGAGGATCTCGCGGTGCCCATCGGCGTTCACGCCGGTGGCCACGAGCGCGTGGACGGGGACGACGCGGCCGCCTTCGCGGACTTTGAGGACCAGCGCGTCGGCCGCGACGAACGCGAACGGCCCGGACTCGGCCAGCGATCGGGTGCGGAACTCTTCCACGGCTGCGTCGAGTTCCTTGGCCATCTCCGAGACCTGCGACCTCGACAGCGACGTGATGCCCAGCGACGCGACGAGCTTGTCCATCCGGCGCGTGGAAACCCCCGGCAGGTAGCAGGTCGCCACCACCGAGGTCAGGGCCCGCTCGGCACGCTTGCGACGCTCCAGCAACCACTCTGGGAAGTACGAGCCCTGCCGCAGCTTCGGGATCGCCACATCGACCGTGCCCACGCGAGTGTCGAAATCCCTGTGCCGGTAGCCATTACGGCGATTGACCCGCTCCGGGGACACAACGCCGTACTCGGCGCCGCAGACCGCGTCCGCCTCGGCCGACACCAGCGTGCTGATGAACGTGCCGAGCAGTTCACGCAGCAGATCAGGAGACGCCTGGGCGAGTTGTTCCTCGAGCAGGCGCGTGGGGTCGATACTGGAGCTGACGGTCATCGCAGTGTCCTTCTTCGAGTCGGTTGTGAGAGATCACTCGAAGGATCACGCGGTGGCCGTCACTGCATCCGCAGCGACACGCTCACCGGGAGCCGTACACCACTCTGCCGGACGCCACTCCCTTCCAGTCTGATCGTTGAGAACCCTCCCTCCTGTTACGCGGTGCCGCACGAGACACACATTGGTCGGCTAACCGCCACCTCCTGGATATTGGGATCACGGTTCTTCGCGAGTGCTGTGGAGCGGATGTTCGTTGAATGGATGAAGACCGACTTACGCGAGGCAAGAACTCGGAATGCGAGCCGAGCCTGACAGGACCTGAGCTGTCGGCCTGGTCCGTGGCCAGGCTGATTCGCCTGCTTGATGAGGCGATAGATGCTGCCGGCGCGCATCTGGCACGGTCGGCGGGGCTCTGGGATGACACCCGAGGAGGCGCTCGCACGTCGAACATCTCGCCGTCATGGGCGGCACCAAATTTTCGCCGATCGAGCACCGAGTCGCTTCTTCAAGAGGAACTCGCCGAACGGGAGCTCGGAGTCCCGTGATCTCCGCGGTGTCCGGGAACTTGTGATCTGGGTTCTGTCAGCGGCGTTGCACCGCGACCGTCGAGGCCTGAGTGTCTTGGCTTCGTGGAGGATTGATGAGTGAATCGAGCTTTGCCCTGTCGATGGAGGACCGGCGGCGGTTGCTGGAGGCGAATGTTGCTGCAGCGCGGTTCTTTCGGTCGGAGTTGCTGCGGGCAACTAGTAGTTGGCCTGTGGAGTACCTGAAGTCTCTGGGTGCCGACTCGGTGTTGGCATCGGACTCGGCTTGGCAGGTTGGGTACGCGCCGCAGGACCGGCGGGGGTTGGTTGAGCATTTGCGCGTTGAAGGGTTTGGCTACGGCACGTTGGTGCGGGCTGGGTTGATGGCCTGGTCTGATGCGGGGGAGGCGATCGATCAGCATCAGGATCGGTTGATGTTGGTGGCTCGTGATCATCGGCTGTCGCCGGTGGGGTTCGTCGGGGTCGGGCGGGATGGGCAGGCTCGGTCGGTGAGTCCTGTGACGGTGCTTCATCGGCCGTCGAATGTGCTGGTCGGGGTTGATGAGCAGTTGGATCTGTTGGGTGGCGGTGCGGTGCCGGTGATTGTTGATGATCCGGTGGATGCGATCGCGATATCGCAGGTCAGCCGGGAGGTGGGGGGCCTTTGGGCTGGGATCCCGGTGTGTGGTGCCGGCTTGTCGACTGCGCAGGCAAGAATCTTGCGGCGCTTCAGTGCCAGCGACAAGGTGATCGTTGCCCTGAGTGGGACCGAGGCCGAGCGCAGCCAGAAGCTCGGATATCTCCTTGATCTGGCGTTCTTCTTCGACCGGGTGCGTGCCGTCTCGTTGCCGACCAGCCCGGCGTTGCTGGCGCGATCGGAGTCGGGGCCGGAGCGTCTGCATGAGCGGTTGTTGAACTCGCGGGCGTTGATGACGTTCCGGGTGACTGGCAGCGGTTACGTGGCTTCCAGACGAGCAGATCCAGATCCGCCCGAGGCCGGACCAGGACTGTGATGCGTCATGGCCGGCAATCAGCAAATGCTGCAAGCCACCAGAGCAGCGGCGACGTTCTACCGTCAGCAACTCCAAAGTCGTCCGAACGGCTGGGCCGTCCAGAATCTCCGCGAGCGGGGGATTGGACAGAACGTCCTGAACGGAGCGACTGGGTGGTGGTTGGGATACGCGCCAGACACGTGGTCGGGTCTGGTCGATCACCTGCGTCGTGAAGGCTTTGATGACCAGTCGATGCTCTCGGCTGGTTTGGCGCGGGCGACGAGCAGCGGCTATTTGGTCGACAGGTTCCGTGGCCGGATCATGTTCCTCGCTGAGGATCGTCAGCTGAATCCGGTCGGATTCGTCGGTCGAGCACCGGGTGGCTTGTTGAAGTACCTGAACTCGCCGTCCACCGACATCTACACCAAGGCAACGACCCTGGTCGGTGTCGGTGCACAGCAGGACCGCCTGCGTGAGGGTGCTGTGCCGGTCTTGGTCGAGGGTGTTATGGATGCACTCGCCGTGAGTCGGCTGAGTGACCACTGGGCTGGTGTTTCGGCCTGCGGTACGGCGATCTCGCCCGAGCAGGCGATCATGCTCAGGCACGCATCGCGGGTGGACTGGGTGGTCGTGGCGTTCGATGGCGACTCAGCGGGGGTGAATGGCGCGGCACGGAGCCTCGAGGTACTGGCCGACGTGTTCGGGGTCGTGCTTGCTGCGGATCTCCCGCCTGGGCAGGATCCGTCGTCCCTGTTCGCCGCCAGCCCCGAGCGGCTGCATGACGCCCTGTCGCACACGCGCCCACTCGCGCAGGTCGCGATCGACGTCGAGTTGTCGCGCTGGGAGCGGGTGCTGGACCACCTCAGCGGTCAGGTCAACGCCGTACGAGCGGTGGCTCCACTCGTGGCGCAGCTGCCGTCCGGCCGCGTGGCTGCAGAGGTCGCCCGGCTCGCGCGACGGGTCGGGCTGGAGGAGCAGGTCGTCTCCCGGGAGGTCGTGGCGGCCGTCGGCTCGCGGAGGCAGTCGCGCGCCACCCGGCGACGGTCGGCTCGTCGTTTCGATGGTGTCGAGGTGGGAGCGGATCCGTCCGGGGTGTCCAGGACTCCTTGATTGCGAAATCCCGGTTCTGGTTCCAGGCCGCGGCCAGCAGATTGGTGGCACTGCAGTACGGCGAGGGGCGACAGACCTGCTCCTCCTTCCCGGAGACGGAGGCATCTGATGGACGTTGAGCTGGAGGCACTTATCACCGAGGCAGCCCGCTCGGATTGGGCGCAGGAGCCGTCGCGGCGCCTGGCGGAGGGGATCGAGGCCCACATCGTCGTACCGCTGTCGAGCCGGCTGAAGGCCGCTCTCGGCCATGATGAAGCCTCCCAGCTCGCCCGGGTGATCGCCTGGGAGCGATGCCGGGAACTGGCACTCAACCGGCCGGCGGCGGGGGTGTCGTGGGGGTATCTCGCGAACCTGGTGCGCTGGCGGCTGATGGACGCCGTACGGTCCGACCTCCTGCGTCGTCAGCGGCACCCGCTCACCCACGAACCGCCCGAACTCGAAGTCACCCACCGGTCGCCGCTCGGCCCCCACCTGGAACGCATCGCAGCCGAGCTCGAGCGGGAAGGACTTCCAGCCGGGATCGCGCGCAGCCTGATCCAAGCGGCCTCCGACGGACCGCCGTTCTATCGGTCGACGGTGATCATGCGGCTGCGGCGAGCCGGCGCTCGGGGAGCCCAGGCCGAGGGTCTGGCGTGGCTGCTGCGCGGAGGGCCCGGCAGACCGTCAGCGCTGGCACGGCTGGCCCAAGGACAGGCGCCGGAGGTGGTGTTCGGAGACCCGGTCGTACGGCGCTGGATCCGGGCCGGTGCCGGCCGTGATCTGCGGTTTTTCGGCCGACGAAGCCTGCTCGCCCACCGCCGAGCAGCTCGGCTGGATCGAGTGAGCGCCGCCTGATCCAGAAAGTTGCCGGCCTCATCCGTTGAGGCCCGGTATGACGCACAACCAGTACGACGTACCTCGCCACCACTGGCTGATCCGGTACTACCGCGCGCAGCTCAAGTTCGAGCTGCGCGTGCTCACCGCGCTGCGGATCATCCCGCCGCCGATCGCTGCTGCCGTGTTCGCGTGGCTACGCCGTACCGAAGTCCCCAAGAGAGGAACCACCGTGAACCAGTCGATCCGGTCGAAGATCGTGATCCCCATCGTGATTCTGCTCGGCGTCACTGCGCTGATCCTGGCACTGGTCGCCCGCTGGCAGAACTCACCGGACGGGCATACCAGTACGCCGAACGTCGAGGTGACGGTCCTACCAGGACAAGCTGAGCCAGCGGCGGTGCGGCTGGACGTGTGGAAGCGGCCGACGACGACGGATCCGCAGGAGTTCGCGATCGCCTACGCCCGGGCGATATGGACTTACGACACCAGCCGTCATGACCTCACTGACTGGCAGGACGCCGTCAGCATGTTCGCCGACCCGCCAGGCGCCGCGCCACAAGTAGCCAAGAGTCTCTTGCCGTCGTGGACAGAGTGGGACCAGCTCGAGCTGCGCAAGGCTCACGCCGTCGCCAGCGACGTGACCGCTAGTACCACTCCACAGCTCGAGAAGCTGCAGCACGCGAGTTATGCGCCGCGGGGGTGGCACGGGTTCGTCATCCGGGGCGTCCAAACGACTGTCCTGGACACCGAGACGACAACTTTCCGGCGGCAGGCGACTGTCGGCATCGTGTGCACACCGGTCTGCAAGTTCTGGTCCGCGAGCGCTCTCGTTCTGCCATGATCGTCAAGCTTGCGCTCGCCGGCTGCCTGCTGGTCGGCGGCCTCGGCCTCGTTGCCCCACTCGCCGGCGCAGCGCACGGTCCTGACACCTGCGTGGCGACACTTACGAACTGCCAGGCTCCGCCGGTCAGTACAGGGAGCGGTGAGATCCCGGGCGCAGATACCGCCGTCGCCCGGGCGCTCCGCCTGGTCGGTGACCGCGGCTACTACCAACTGTGCGCGCGGTTGGCAGCCAACATCTGGGGCCGTCCCCGCGCCGGATACTTCTCAGCGGCCGAACAGTGGCAGCAGATGGTTGCTACCGGCAACGCACACAACCACGACCGCCAGCCTCCGATCGGCGCACTCGTCTTCTGGGACACCGGCGGACCGTACGGCCATGTCGCGGTGTACGTCGGCAACGGCCAGATCATCTCCAACGACATCAACGACCGGGTCCCCGGCGAAGGCGGCGTCTACCTCGTCGACTTCGGACTCATCGAATCCAAGTGGAACGCCGGCTACCTCGGCTGGGCCCCGCCGATCTACTCGACCATCTGACCAGCGAAGGACATGACGTGTTCATCCGCAACACCCTCCTACGGCACACAGTCATCCTGCAAGACCCCGGGATCAGCCCCAACACCAACGGCCTGCCCGGGCTGCCCGCGCTCCGTCAGATGGTCGGCGCCCTCCTCACCTTCAGCCTCGTGATCTGCGTCGCCGCCTTCGTCATCTCGGCCGCCGCCTGGGCCATGGGCAGCTTCAACAACAACGCGCACTACGCCGGCAAAGGCAAGACAGGCTGTCTGGTCGCCGCGGGCGCCGCGATCCTCATCGGGTCGGCGAACGGACTTATCCGCTTCTTCAGCGGCATCCACATCGGCTGACAGGAGCGCATCGATGGCATGGACCGACTGTCTTCTGAACCCAATCGACTGCGCGGCGTCGACAGGCACGAACGCGATCACAGACTCGTGGTGGAACTCGTTCCTGAACTGGATGGCACGAGGCCTGACCGACGTCACGTCGTACGTCTTCCAGGCCTTCAGCACCAGCACGGCGCCGAGGTTCGACCATCAATGGTGGCACGACAACCTCGCTCTGATGATCACCATCTCACTCCCGCTGCTCGTCGCAGCATTCGTTCTGCAGTGCGTATCGGCAGTCATCAGACGCGAGCCGGCTCGGCTCGGTCACGCGCTCACGGGCGCACTGCTGGGCACCGCCGGCGTGCCGCTCGCAGTCGCCGTCGTCAGGTCGTGTGGGTTGGCGGTGGATGAGATCTCGACTGCGATTCTCGGCAACCGGGCAACTACCGACGGCTTGAAGCGCATGGTCGAAGTGGGCAGTATCCCGGCGGTGGCCTCACTCGGAGGGTTCATCCTGACGGCCGTCATCCTCGGTCTTATCGCCTCCATCTCCCTGTACTTCGTCATGCTGATCCGCGAGGTCGCAATCGTGGCGTTCGTCGTCTTCGCTCCGATCGCGATGGCGAGCTGGACCTGGTCGGCGACGCGTCACTGGCTGCGACGCTGGATCGAGGTCGTCGGCGCCCTCCTGTTCTCCAAGGTGGCCATGGCCGTGGTCTTCACCGTCGGGCTCTCGGCGGCAGGCAACGTCGACAAGAACGGCGACGCCTCGATCGGTACCTTTCTGACCGGAGTTCTGCTGCTCGCGATGGCTGCGTTTGCGCCGATCGCTACCTTCTCCTTCATCCACTGGGCAGGCGATCACGGCCAGACCGCGATTCATGCGCTCCAGCAGGGAACCGCAGGTCCAGCGGCACTCAAGGAGCGATTCGACCAAGCCCAGCAGTGGCGCGCGCACCACTTCGGCGGATCGGGTAGTGGCACCGACGACGAACAGGTCGTTGGAGGGGCGGGCGACTCTGCTGATGAGCGGTCGGCAGGCAATCCCGCCTCTGCAGACGAGGTCGAGCCCGCGACTGACGGCGGCGGAGTCGGATCGCCGACAACGGGGGGTGGAGATAGTTCTACAGCGATCGCAATCGCCGCGAGTCAGTCAACGAGTGACGGATCCAGCGGCGCAGCGCCGTCGCCTGACGGTGGAAACAGCGGTGACCAGCCAGGAAGTGAGCGACAGTGACGACATCTAGCGCACTCTCAACCCGGTTCCCCCGCCCCGAACGGAACGCCGTACTCCTCGGGCTTCGTCCCGTGCAGGTCGCACTGCTGCTGGTCGCTGTGATTGCCGCGACAGTGTTCATCGTCGTGCACGTACCCGCAGTGGCGAAGCTGAGCGGCCTCACCTTCGCGGGCCTATGCGTTGCTGGGGCGTTTGCTCGGGCAGAGGATCTGCCGCTGTATCGCTGGCTCGTCCTGCGTGGCGTTCATGTACTGCGTGCGCTGCGGGGCCAGCATGCGTTCCGATCCAAAGTCATGGAGCCACGGCGGCATGGACAGCTGACGCTTCCCGGGGAAGGGACGGCGTTGCGGATCTTGACCGCTGGCTCTGGCATCGGCGTCGTCCACGACACGCGACGTCGTCGCCTGGTTGCGGTGGCCAAGATCGAGGGGCCGGCGCACCTGCTGCAGAACACCGACGAGCAGGACCGTCGCGTTGCGGCGTACGGGCGCCTGATCGCCGGGCTGTGCCAGGGCAACCGGATCGCCCGAGCCCAGATCCTCGAACGCACGCTTCCAGATCCCGGTGATGAGCTGGGGGAGTGGGCAACGAAGCGCAACGTCGATCCACAGACGCCCGCCGGCGCGATCTACACCGATCTGTTGAAGCGGGCCGCACCGGCTGCAGCGAGGCACGAGACCCTATTCAGTTTCTCCGTGAACCTCGACGCCGTCTCGCGAGAGATCCGCAAGCACGGCGGCGGGATCACCGGTGCCACAGCTGTGCTCGAGTCCGAAGCTCGAGCCTTCCAGACCTCCCTTGCGGCTGCGGGCGTCGCCGGCTGCTGGCTGAGTGCCGGTGAGCTGGCCATGAGTCTGCGGGTTGCGTTCGACCCCGTTGCGACTCGGACGATCCCGACTACCGAGCCGCTGGATGCAGCCGACGCCGGCCCACTCGGAGTCGACGCGAGCTGGGACCACCTGCGGACCGACTCCTCGCTCCATCGCGTGTACGTCATCACCGAATGGCCGCGGATCCAGACCACGCCGACCTTCCTGAGCCCACTCCTGCTGAAGCCAGGGATCCGGCGGACCTTCACCCTCGTGCTGCAGCCCATCCCGATGGGCAAAGCGCTGCGAGACGCTCGACGTCATCAGGTGGAGCGGGTCACCGACCGAGCGACACGTTCCAAGATCGGTCAGTTGGAGACCGAAGAGGATCGCCAGCTCGACGCCGACGTGGCCCAGCGCGAGCGGGATCTGGCGGCAGGCCACGGCGACGTCCGCTGGTTCGGCCTCGTCGTGGTCTCGGCCGACAACGAGGATGCGCTCGACGACGCCTGTATGGAGATCGAGATCGCCGCCACCCAAGCCCTCCTCGACCTGCGCCGGCTCGTCGGGCAGCAGATGGAAGGGTTCATGGCCGCCGCCCTGCCCTTCGGGATCGGACTGTGATGGCCGGGTCTGCCTACTTCGAGCGAGAGGACGCCGACCGTGCGACTCGTCGCGCCAACCGCCAAGCGTCGTACGCCGTCCGACGCATGCCGAAGGCACGCATCGCTGCCGAGACTGGGACCAGCGGACTGAACTTCGGCCAAGGGTCGCGGCTCATGGTCGACCGGCACCGAGCGACCACCCGCGTGCTTCGGGTCGCCTATCCATTCCTGGCCGAGGGCGGTCTCGGGGCCGACGGGACCTACGTCGGCTCCGACGTCTTCAGCGGAGGATCGTTCGTCTACGACCCCTGGGTCCTCTACCAAGGACGAGTCATCACGAATCCCAACATCCTTTTGGCCGGCGTGATCGGCAGCGGCAAGTCGTCCACGGCCAAGGCATTGATCACCCGATCCCTTGCCCTCGGCCACAAGGCGTACGTCCCCTGCGACCCCAAAGGGGAGTGGACACCAGTTGCGACAGCGATGGGCGGCGCGGTCATCAAGCTCGGCCCGGGACTTCCGACACGGCTCAACCCACTCGACGCCGGCCGGAGACCCGTCACGATCGACGCTGAAGAGTGGGACCGGATCGTCTGGTCACGCCGCCGCGCCCTGCTCGGCACCCTGGCCGAATCAACCCTCGGACGACCATTGGCCGCGATCGAACACACCGCCCTCGACCTAGCCCTGGAGACGGTCTCGGGTCAGGTCGCGTCGCCGACCATCCCGGACGTTGTGGTGGCTCTGTTCACACCCGACTCTCTGCGCGCTGAACGTGCCGGGATGACGACGGCGACCCTGACAGGGGATGGACGCGAAGTTGCGCACGCGATCCGTCGATTAGTTCATGGTGACCTGTCGGGGATGTTCGACGGGCCGTCGACGACCGAGTTCGATCCGACGCTGCCAATGGTCACGCTGGACTCGTCCTGGCTAGGCAGCGGCGGCAACGACCAAGCACTTCGACTCACGTTGGCATGCGCGTCGTCGTGGCTCGAGGCAGCAGTCGCTGATCCCGCGGGCGGCAACCGCTACATCGTGTACGACGAGGGATGGCGCGTCATGCGCGACCCAGCGCTACTGCGCCGAATGCAGGAACAGTGGAAGCTGTCGCGCGCCTGGGGCGTCTCCAACGTCCTCATCGTCCACCGCCTCTCCGACCTGGCGGCCGTCGGCGACCTCGGATCCGAGGCAAGAGCCCTGGCCGAGGGCCTCCTCGCCGACTGCTCGACCAGGATCATGCTCCGCCAAGAACCCGACCAACTCGAGCGAACGGCCAGCCTGCTCGGCCTCACCGACGTGGAGATCGCGACGATCGCCAAACTCCCCAAAGGCCGCGCGCTATGGCGTCTACCCAACCGATCATTCGTCGTCCAGCTGGTCCGCCACGCTCGCGAGGTCGAACTCTTCGACACCGACGCCAGGATGTAGCGCCGATGAACCAACAAGCTCCCCGCGATCTAACCGACACGATCTTCATCGCCGGCGGAGTACTCCTCGCGTGCGCTGGCGTCCTCTACCTGGCCGGCGGTCTGACCAGCATGGTGACCACACAGCACTGGGTCACGTCCCCTTGGATTGACGCGCTGCGGGTCCCGATGCACCCGGCCGATCCCGCGGTCGCCTTCGGTCTGAACTCCGCACAGATCGCCCCGGTGACCTACTGGCTCATCCTGGCGACCTTGGTGGCCGTACCAATTGCCGGCAGCTACCTGGTGATGAGGCTCTGGCATGGTCGGCGCGCTACATCGACCAACCGCGCGAAGGCACTCGCCGCTCGGCCGGGACTGGCCTCAGCGCGCGACGTTGACGCCGCCGTCGGCCGGCGACAGGTCGTACGGCGAGGACGCACAGCCCGCCCTCTCGCACCGAGCAACTCACCGGCCGATGTCGGAACCCACCTAGGTCGCTCCCGCGGCCGGGACTGCTGGGCCTCCGTCGAGGACTCCGTCATCGTTGTCGGACCCCCACGATCCGGCAAAGGCCTTCACCAAATCATCAGCGCGATCATCGACGCACCCGGCGCCGTGGTCACCACATCAACCCGACCCGACAACCTCGCCGCGACCCTCGAATCGCGTCGAGCAACCGGACCAGTCGCAATCTTCGACCCGCAAGGACTCGGCCGCGTCGAAGGCATCCGCTGGTCACCAGTACGCGGATGCGAGAACCCCACCACAGCGATGGTCCGCGCCAGCGGACTCGCTGCCGGCGCCGGCTTCGCCAAGGGCGGCGTCAGCGATGGAGCCTTCTGGCACGGCCAAACCGAGATGGCACTGCGAGGCCTGCTCCACGCCGCCGCCATCGACGACACCGGCATCGCCCAGCTCTACCGCTGGGGCCTCGAACCAGCCTCGGCCATCGAGGCTGTGACCATCCTCAACCGCTCCGACGAAGCAGCCGAGGGCTGGGGCGACACCCTCGACGGCATCGTCCGCATGGACGGCCGGACCCGCGACGCCATCTGGGCCGGCGTGCGCTCAGCGTTGTCGGCGCTCGCGGATCCCGCCGTACGCCGATCCTTCGACCCACCACCCGGAGAAGGCCTCGACCCAGCCAGCTTCATCCGCGAACGTGGAACCATCTACCTCCTCGGAACCGGCGCCGGCGCCAGCGCAACCTCGGCCTTCATCGCCGCGCTGTTGGAAGACATCACCGAGTCGGCTCGGCAACTCGCCGCCCACAACCCCGGCGGACGCCTCGAACCACCACTGGCGCTCGTTCTCGACGAGATCGCCAACCTCTGCGCCGTACCGTCCCTGCCATCGCTCATGGCCGACGGCGGCGGCTCCGGCATCTCCACCCTCGTCGTCATCCAGTCCCTTGCTCAAGCCCGTGAACGCTGGGGCGAACAAGCCGCAGCCGCCATGTGGGACGCCGCCACCCTCCGCCTGGTCCTCGGCGGGTCCGCCCAACCCCGCGACCTTCAAGACCTCGCCGCCGTCTGCGGCGAACGCGACGAAGAGATCCGCAACTGGAGCCGCGGCGCCGACGGCGGCCGCACCATCTCCACCAGCACCCGCCGAATCCCTATCCTGCCTCCCGACATCATCCGCACCCTCCCCTTTGGCACCGGCGTACTGCTCGCCCGCACCGCCCCACCTGTCCTCCTCAAGATGACGCCCTGGACCGACCGCGCAGACGCTCACGAGATCCGCCGAAGCATCGACCAAGCAACCCGACGCCGATGAATCCCGACGACGAACTCGCCAGAGCACTCGCTCTCACCGCTGGCACCGACCCCTACGTGATCTGCTGGCGCGACCTCGACCCCGCCAGCACCCAAGAAGAACTAGAACGCCTCGCCGACTGGGTCACCTGGGCCACCACCCGCTACAGCCTCGACCACAAAGTCATCCCACCCTGCTGGCCCGAACACGGCGCCGTAGTCGAAGAACTCTCCGCCCTCCGCACCTTCTGGGAAGCCTGCTACCAAGAAGACGCCGCCCCCTCAGACCCCGTGGCCTTCCACCGAGACCTAACCCTCGCCCTCCGCCGCCTCCGAGACTGGACCTCCCTCCTCGGCTGCACGAGAACCAACCACCGCCCCGAACAGTCAGGCTGAGCCCCGTGTCGCGTCCATGGGACTCAAATGGGCCCTCGGCGCCTTCCGTAGCAGTCGAGTCAGCGGGATGTGTCGGGCTAGGAATCGAGCCATCACACGACATGATCCGCTCCAGACATGCTGTAGATACTTCGATCCGGGCGTTCTTGGCCCTGGGCGACTCGACCCACGCCTCTGTTGTTCTCCTACTGCTCCCTAGGAAGAGAGTGCCGGCCGCTGTGTCGGACTGCACTGCATCGACAAGTTCGGCCGCATGAAAGCCGCTACCGTTGAGCCGGCGAACTCCTCTTCAGATCCTGAGAGACGGCCAGGACAGGACTCCATTGCAGTCGCCCCCGGGCTCTGACCTGTACCCAGACGGCAGCGGCAGTGGCTCCACTCGGTCGTAAGACTGCGAAGTCGTTCGTGGTGCTGCCCGCATGATGATGTGGGCGGTGAAAGTTTGTCCCGCGGAATGGACGTGACCTAGCTTTCGGCCGCTGGCCGCTCGAGCTGGCTATCCCGGATCAGATCGTGAGGATCCTGCCGCTCGTCTCACGGAGGGACTACCGCCATGCGAAACGAGAAGCGTGATACGCGAGGGGCCCAGCGCTGATATGCGTCGATTCGGCCGACTGTCACGTGCTCGCGAAGTCGGCGGAGCGGTTCGTTGAGTTCCTCGAAGGGCGCCAGCAACTGCCAAATGTCGGTGCTAGGAGGTGCAGCGGTCAGCGAGTTGAACACGTGCTGTGAGACCGCTGGGCGCCCGATCAGGATGCCGAGTAGCAAGATGACTGCCTGGTATTCGTTCCCATCACGGTCTACCTCAGAGTCGGTCTTTGGAAGGAACGCTTCAAGTTCGTCGCTGGGCACAGACACTCGCAGCATCCGGTAGATGTTGACTAGCCGCTTCGCGGCGCGTGGCGTTGGGACAAAGTCGCTGACCTGACCGAGGAGTGACCGTTCAGGTGCTGTCAGCGACAGTGCCTCCGGGCGGGGCAAGGCTGGCTCGCTTGTCTCAGGTTCGATTGGTGGGGTCGGGTGGGCATCTGCTTGGGGGTCAGCAGCTGATCCGCTCGGATTGGCCTCGACTTCGCTGTTGTCGACCTCGTAAGACTTGTCAGGTGACTCTTGACTGACTGAAGCAATCCTTGACGGCTCGATCGCATCTTCGGGTGGCGGGACAACAGTCCCGTGTGAGTCTGTGGTTTCGCGGGCAGGGCTCGGCGGTGGGGTCAGGGCGACGATAAGGTCTTGGTAGCGCTGCTGGGTCATGCGCCTTAGCGCGAAGGGAATCTGGAAGATCTTCTCGAGGTAGCTGTCTGGCTCGTCGAGGAGGTTGTCGTAATGCGCCGCAAGCGATCGCGTGAGCCATCGACTGTCGACTCCGACTACGACGACGAAGAGCTTGAACGCGAGAAGGAGGTGGACGGCTTGCAACACCTCAACCACCTTGTCGTGTGGGCAACGGTCGAGATCGTCGACGTACAGAAAGATCCGTTCAACGTCAGGGACTTGTGGGGCAACCCGAGTCCCGACATCGGGATCCTCGCCGTCGTCGGTGCCATTCGGTTGGCCACCGGGCATCAGACCCACGAGGTCCTCGAAGTCGCGTCTCACCCTCGACATGACGCCCAGTCTGTCCCTGTAGTCCGAACTGGCCGCCCGCTCGCGCACAAGCTCCTGTAGCCGCAGTCCCTTGTTTCGCGCGTTGGCGAGTTCCTGCTTGCCTTGCAAGGCCTCTTCCTCTGCGGCGCTCTCAGCAGCCCGCGCGATCGCAAGTTCGCCACGCTTCTCCACAAGCGGCAGTTCGCGCGCTTCGCGTGCCTCCCGTGCCCAGTACAGGACGCGGAGTCCGCCATTGAGGGCGGGTGTCAACGCCGCGATGGCGGCGCCAAGAACGGCCAGCAGTGTGGCTCCGGCGGACCACTTGGTCAGCATCGTGGCGATAACTGCGACGAGGATGAGTGCAGCGAAGGTGACAATCGTGGTTCGCCGCCGTCGATGCAGTACCTCCTCTTTGCACAGGCGCCACGTGACCTGCGCCCGTCCAAGTGGGCCGTCAACCACGCCGAGAACATCGGCGAGCTGCGTGATCGAATCGTCGTCGGCCCGCGGCGGCGAACTGTCGTCGAGAGGACTGTCTGCCAGCGCAACGTCGCGCAGCTTCGCGCTGACCTTCTCCTCGTCGCGTACGGCGCGTATGGCAGCGGAGACTGCCGCTCGCGCGGCAGCTATAGGCCGGTTGACCTTCGCGTCGAGTTCGGCAACTTCGCGCTCTAGCCGGTGGCGTTCCGCCCTGGCCTCCACCACCTTCTTGCGAGCCTGATCGAGTTCCTTCAACTTGGCTTGAGTCTCGTCCGCCTGGCCCGCGCGCGCCAGTTCATCGAACAGCGTGGCTGCGAGGCTGGCCCAGAGATCAGTATCAACGTAGTGCCAGGCGTTGAAGCGCACTTGGCGAATCTCCTGGCAATATGGCCACGCCTGCGGTTGTCGGTCTTTCGCGAGTTTGGCCAGCTCGTCGATCCGTTCCTGCATGAGTGCCATGAAGAAGCTCTTGCCGCTACCCCAATCGCCGAACAAGCCGACTGCGAGCGGCAAGGGTGTATCGCGCGCAAGGAGTA
The DNA here is from genome assembly GCF_043197265.1 of Kribbella sp. NPDC049227. NCBI lineage: Bacteria > Bacillati > Actinomycetota > Actinomycetes > Propionibacteriales > Kribbellaceae > Kribbella > Kribbella sp. NPDC049227. Next base: position 131,584 of record NZ_JBICST010000007.1, read on the forward strand.
CCGATACCAGCATCTCGACATCGACCGCGACGTCGAGCTTGTCTGCGCTCTTGACCCGCCCACTGCCAGGCTCGGGGACGGTGTCGGCCGCGGCGCCAGGCAGCAGCGACGGGCGGTCCGCAATGGCTATCGGTGGACCGGACGTGGCGAGGTTCTCGATGTCGGCGGCACGGACTCCCCGTGCGGCCAGCAGACGCACCACACTGCAGCCGGAGACTGAAAGCGTCCCATAGAACAAGTGCCGAGAGCGGACGACTTGTGAGTCGAGGGAATCGGCCAGGCCGACCGCACGCTCCAGAGCCTCGGCGGCATGCTTGGAAATGGGCGGCAGCGAGTCCAGGTGACTTGGGGCGATCGACGGCGGGAAGCTGGCTCCCACCGCTTCGGCCAACACATCGAGAAGCTCGGCTTGCCCGAGCCCGGCGCGCTCCAACAGCCTCCGAGTCGGGCCATCTTGTTTCTGGCTCAATCCAAGCAGCAGATGCTCCATGTGGATCTTGTCCCGGCGAGCGGCAATACGCAGAGCGTCGGCGTACTCGAGAGCGCTGATCGATGACGGTGAGAGCCGTCCGAATAGTTGCGCTGCTGACCGGTCGGACACCTCGCCTAGTGCTTCGTCGCGCAGATCCGCCTCGATGGTGGTCGTGCCGCTTGACTCGGCACGGTCGGGGTAAGCAGGTTCGGCCAACGGATCAGGCCGGCGACTGTCACCGGTCCGTTCGAGCAACTGAGTTAAGTCACGGCGGGCCGCGCTGTTGCCCATGTCGGCGGCTTGGCGGTAGGCGCGCTCGGCGTTGGTGAGGTCTCCGCGCTGTTCTGATAGATGTCCGAGGTCGCGGAAGGCCGCGCTGTTGCCCATGTCGGCGGCTTGGCGGTAGGCG
>NZ_JBICST010000007.1:132563-607340 GCF_043197265.1 Kribbella sp. NPDC049227
GCGCTCGGCGTTGGTGAGGTCTCCGCGCTGTTCTGATAGATGTCCGAGGTCGCGGAAGGCCGCGCTGTTGCCCATGTCGGCGGCTTGGCGGTAGGCGCGCTCGGCGTTGGTGAGGTCTCCGCGCTGTTCTGATAGATGTCCGAGGTCACGGAAGGCCGCGCTGTTGCCCATGTCGGCGGCTTGGCGGTAGGCCCTCTCCGCACCAGCGAGATCTCCGCGCTGTTCCGCCATACGCCCAAGCTCCCGGAAGCCGATACTGTCGGCATTGGCTGCATCGCGGTGGGCGGCGCTCTCGGCTTCAGCGAGCTCCCCGCCCTGCTCCGCTAGGCCCCCACCTTCACGCATACCTGCTGACTCCAGAAGCCGAACGAAGTCACGATTCGCGAGTACACGCTCCGAGGAGGCGGCGATGAGAGCTCGGCGATCTCTGGACGCGGCGAGTATTACTCCGATGATCTGATCGTCGATCCACAGCGGCGCGCCGGCCATCCCGGTCCATGGTGCACCGTCGGTGTCCAGCATTTTCTGGTCGATCTCGAAAGTGAGCGTCCCTGAAGACCGATCTTCCTGGTGCAGCACTTTGCCCGTGATCCTGACGAAATCGCGTGATCCACCAAGTGATGCTTGGTCGAGGAGACCGACCGCAACGACGTCGCTCGCACCGCCTAGGTCCGCTGCCGGCACGTTACTCAAGCGCGCAGGCGGCATCTCTGGCCATGCGACGGCGTCTGGTCGCAGGGCAATCACAGCGACGCCCACTTGGTCATCGATCATCGCGACCATGCCGGAGAGGATCCGGGCGTCCATCGGGTCGGAGTTCGCGTGATTTCCGTCAGATTGGGCCAAGAGGATCTTTATCTTCTCTGCGCCTCGAACAACCTGGCTCGCCGTCACCACCAGGCCGGGGGCCACCAGATATCCCGAACCCGTGACCAACCCGTTGCCACCGTCGGATCTCACCTGCGCGACCCGGGAATGCTCCGGTCCGGCAATCATGGTCGAATGCCTACATCGCAAACTGCTGACATCATCAGCTCCCCCTGTCCCCGAACAACATCGTGCCGGTCATATCGGCCCGAACGGAAGTGGTCGAGATCTCGATCTTCAAGCGTCGCCCCGGCGTAGGCAGAGTTCCCCAGATCCATCGGCCGGTCTCGACTACTGGCCTGCAGTTCATTTCGATACGTCGGCCTCGAAGTTCGCCGTGGATCGCGCCGGCGGCCAGCGACATTCAGCCGTTGCGTCCTGTCTGCGGTCTGGTGGCTGTAGACGTCGGATGTGATTGATGATCTGCGAGTAATGCCGTTGCTGATTGAATACCGTCGTCGGCGGCGCGGGTCCGAGCGGAGTGTCGGTACGAACGTTGTACAGCTCTCGATAGGCAGCGATCTCTTGTAGGGCGTCGTAGCGATTCTCCTCGGGAGCGTCGACGAGAGCGCGGAGAACAGTCTCAGACCAGGGCTCCTGCTCGGCGATCGCCCTCGCGGCTAGCCAGTTTGCGCGCTCGACGATTTGGAACTCGATCTCCCTAAGTGGGGCGCCAAGTGTGGGGTCGCCGAGTTGGTCGGTTGGTCTGACGAGGCCAGCGATCAGGATCCGGCGATTGGGTGCGCGTCGTTCAGCCCGAGCAACGAATCGACCTATTCTGGTGTGAAGGACAGCCGCGATGTCATGTGCGCTATTCATTGAGGACTGCGAGACGGCTCGTCGGAGGGTTGCCGAGGGGCTGAGGTTCACCCCTTCCGCTCGGCGGAGAGCGGCAACAAGGGGACCGTAGGCAGGTGACGCCTTGAGAGCTGCTTGGGCGGTGGGGTCGAGGCCAGTGGTCGCTAAGGCGTTGCCATATCGGCCGCGGGCGTCGAGTTGGCAGAGGTGTTCGTGGAGTGGGATTAGGCGGTCGAGGCGGGTGGCGTTGTCTAGTTCTTGGCCGAGGACTTCGTGGGCGGATTGTTCTGTGCCGGGGTCGTTGAGTACGGCTTCTAGGACGTCTTGCATGGTTTGTTCGGGGTGGGGTTCGTGGAGGTCGGTGGTTGCTTGGTGGGTGGCTACGTAGGCGCTGTTGGTGTCGCGGCCGCGCGTTAGGCCGACGTAGAGGAGGGCTCGGGTAAGTCGGTCGGTGACTACGAGGTGGGCGGTATCGACGGTGGCGCCTTGGGCTCGGTGGGCTGTGGTGGCGTAGGCGAGTTCGACGGATTGCTGGACGTAGGTCCGGGGGAGGGTGACGGTTTCGCCCGCGTGGTTTTGGACGGTGAGGGAGCCGCCGGGCCAGCGGTGGATGACGGTCCAGTGGTCGCCGTTCTTCACAAACTGGCGGGGGCCGTAGTGGAGGCGTCGGTTGTTGAGGCGGGTGATGATGTGGTCGCCGAGGCCGACGTGGTTGCCGTTGTGGAGTTCGATGCCGTCGGGTTCGACTTGTCCGGTGGTGATGCGGTCGAGGCGGGCGCGGGCGTTGAGGCGGGCGACGGTGGTGTTGTCGGCGGCGATGAGGAGGCTGGTTCTACCGGCGTTGGTGTCGGTGCGCCAGGCCTTGTAGGCAGCGGTTTCCATGTCGTCGCTGGATCCGGCGGTGAGTCGGTGGTGGTCGTCGTACTGGTCGATGGCGGTCAGGTCGCCGCGGCGCAGCGCGAGGCTTGCGTCGCGTTCCCAGTGGTTGGTGAAGCGCCAGACGTCGCTGAGTTCGGCGGCGTTGGTGTCGTGGGCGATGAGGCGGAAGGCTCCGCCGGTGTCGGCGGCGTTGAGTTGGGCGTCGTCGCCGACGAGGAGGAGTTTGGCGCCGGCGGTGTTGGTGGCGCGGGCGAGGGTGGCGAGTTCCATGGTGCTGGCCATGGAGGCTTCGTCGACGATGACGAGTTGGTTGTTGCGGAAGGTCCAGCGGTCTTGTTCGGCGCGGAGTGCGGCCAGCAGAACGGTCAGTCGTTGGTGACGGCGCCGGCGGCCGCTGCGGTGGGCGAGGTTGGCGGCGTACTGGGTGTGCTGGGTTTGCTGGCGGCGTTGTTCGGCGCCGCGACCGCTCGACTCGTGGAGCCATTTGGCGATGTTCTCCGTGGGGGTGCCGATGGCGTCGGACAGGATGGTCGAGGCGGCCGAAGAGGGGGCGAGGGCGATGATCGATCCTTCGCCGTGCACGGCTTGCCAGCTGGTGGTGAGCGCGGAGAGCAGGCTGGTTTTGCCGGTTCCGGCTGGGCCGATCAGGGCCTCGAGTTTCTGTCCGCTGGCCGCGATTCGATGGAGCGCGCGGACCTTGTCGGCGCTCAGGTCGTCGGTGCGCAACGCGTCTCGGTCGATGGTGGGGCCGCTAGAGTCGTGGGCCAGGTCGAGGAGCAGGGCCTCGGCGCCGAGGATCACGGGGGAGGTGAAGATCTCGCCGTTGTGGATGGTGACGATGCTCTCGCCACTGGCTCGTCTGACCGGGACCGGGACCAGATCTGGCGCGGTGAGCTTGATGGAGTGGTGTTCGGCGCAGTCGATGATGGCCTGGAGTGCGGCGAATCGGTCGCTGGAGGAGGCGAGTCGCAGGAGGCGTGTCTGGCGGGCGGCTTCGGCCAGCAGGTTCCAGCGGTTCCAGGTTGCCCTCTTGGTTTGCATGGTGAGGACCGTTGCGGCGCCGTACGCCTCGATGGTCTCCGGGCTGAGGTCGGCGGCGGCCAGCGGGCGTCGACTGGAGTGGTCGAGAGATCGCCGGATTGCGGCGACGGCGTCGCGGCCGATGGCCTGTTCGGCGCGCGTTCTCCAGCCGGCCATGAGTGTCGCGAGTGGGCGGGCGAGGTGCTTTGGTGGTCTGTTGAGAAGGGTCGCCTGCTGGCGCAGGACGTACATCTCGCGTCGGCTGGGCGGGTGGATTTCGTCTCCGCGCTCCTCCAGAAGTGCCGCGAGGTTGGCTTCGATCTGTTCGGTCCGGGCTGAGAACTCGCGGAGAAGTTCGTCGGGTGCGACGTCGATCTCGAACGCTGGGTTTCGCTGCGAGCCGCGTTCGCGGAGCTCCCAATTCAGACCGAGTCGACGGGTGAGATTGTCGGCCAGCAACACGTTGTGGATCTCCGACATCGCGACGGCGCACCGGTAGAGAACCCGGGCATCGAGCGTCCGCCAGGCACCGTCTGGGCCTTGGGCGCGGTTGGCGACGACGACGTGGGTGTGGAGTTGTGGATCTCCGCTGCGGGTGTCCCAGTGGTCGAAGGCAGCGGCGATGAGGCCTCGGGTGTCGATCTGGGCGATGCCGTGATCGCCGGTTCTGGTGAACGCGGCATGCTGCTCGATCAAGGCGAGGACGTCGTTGATGGCCTCGTGATGAGCGGCCACGATCTGCTCCTGCACGCCGGCATCGGCTGTCGCCCACAGTGCGGAGACGGACTTGACCGGGGAGAAGGTGAGGTCGAACCCGGCGACCGCCTGTCGCGTCTTCTGCCGCATCTCCGACCGCCGGATCTGCTTGATCGCGCTCTGCCGGGTCGCCTCGTCCACTCCGGGGTCGAGAGCGCGGATCTGCTCTTGAATCCGCTCTGATGGATTCTTGTAGATCTGGTATCGACGTCCGAGTGCCCGGCCTGTCAGCGGGTCTTCCGCGCGACCGAACAGAGCCGTCATCTGCGCCTCGGACACCTCGCTCCCAGCCGCGAGTTCACCGTCGCCTAGGCCGCTGAGGCCGGTACCTAGCCAGCGTCCAGGTGGGTATCCGGACGCGGTGTAGTACGACCTGAGCGGCGTCGCCACGCGCCGGTCAACGTCGCCGGAGGCAACGTGTCGCAGTAGGTACAGATATCCGTCTCCGGCAGTGAGCCGGTGGATACTCAGCACGCCGCCTCAAAGGGGAAGACGCCGGCGAACAGCCGTGATTGGTGCCTCATGCCAGATCAACGGTTCACCGCAGCAGAGCCTGCACCTGACACCTCGGCGGCAGCAGCTCCTTGAGTGCAAGAAGTGTAACGGCTTGCGACTTCGTCGCTGCGGTGGTGGATGAGAATCGTGGGTGCCGTCCGGCGACGTCGGGTCATACTGGTGCGGGTGAGCCCGTCGAAGTGTAGGGCGCGGGGTCTTCGGGTGCCGGTGGATTGTTGCTGCGAGCACGTGGGTCTGTGTCCTAGCAGAGGGCCCTCCGGACGGCGCGCGGCCGCGGGCGTCGCGGCCAGCTTGCGATCGGAGGTGTCCTCGATGGAGGTTCTGTTCGAACGGGTGGCCGGCTTGGACGTCGGCAAGGGGTCCATCGCGGTCTGCGTGCGGGTACCGGGCAAGCGGCAGGGGAGTCGTTCCTCGGTGACGCGGACGTTCAAGACCACGACCGGGTCGCTGCAGGTGATGCGCGACTGGTTGGCCGACAACGGCGTGACGATCGCGGCGATGGAGTCGACCTCGACCTATTGGAAGCCGCCGTTCTACTGCCTTGAGGAGTCGATGGAGGTCTGGCTGTTGAACGCCGCACACATGAAAGCGGTGCCGGGCCGTAAGACCGACGTGCGCGATGCCGAGTGGATCGCCCAGTTGCTCGAGCACGGGCTGTTGTCGCCGTCGTTCGTGCCGCCGCCACCGATCCGTCGGTTGCGGATGCTGACCCGGTACCGGGTGCAGCTGATGGGAGACCGGACCCGCGAGGCGGTCCGGCTGGAGTTGATGTTGGAGGACGCCTCGATCAAGCTGTCAACAGTCGCATGGTCGGTGACCACAGTGTCGGCGCGGGTGATGCTGCGCGCGATGATCGACGGCGAACGTGACGCGCGCGTGCTGGCCGAGATGGCCAAGGGCAAGATGCGCTCGAAGATCCCCGATCTCGCCCAAGCACTCGAGGGACACTTCGATGACCACCACGCGCGGATGGCCGGTGCGATCTTGGATCGGCTCGAGCTGGTCGAGCGCGCGTTGGCCGACCTTGATGAGGCGATCCGGGCCGAGTGCCGGCCCTGGGCTCACCAGCTCGAGTTGTTGCAGACCATTCCCGGGGTCGGGGAGAAGATCGCCCAGGTCATCATCGCCGAGACCGGCGCGGACATGTCCCGGTTCGGGTCGGCGGCCAAGCTTTCGGCCTGGGCCGGTGTCGCGCCCGGGATCTATGAGTCGGCCGGCAAGCGCACCCCGACCCGGAAGCGGCACGGGAACAAGTGGCTGACCGCGATGCTGGTCGAGGCCGCCGGCTCGGTCGCACGCATGCACGGTAAGAACTACCTCGCCGCACAGCACGCACGGCTCACCAAACGCCGCGGCGCCGGGCGCGCCCAGATCGCCGTCGCACATTCCATCCTTGTCGCCGCCTACCACATGCTCACCCGGGACGAGCCCTACCGCGACCTCGGTGCAGAATGGCTCGCCCGCCGCAACGACGAGGCACACACCCGCCGGCTCGTCGCACAACTCGAGAGGCTCGGACACACCGTCCAACTCGACCCTGTCGCCTAACGCCAGCCACCCAAAGCGTGTCGGGCAAAGCCCGATGCGCTGACACGCCTGCGCCCCAACAGGTGATTCACGGGTCTGTGACGGCGATACCCGCATCATTTGGCTGGTGTGGGTGAGTTGGACCGCATGGCGAGTCGGGACTGGTCGTTGAGTCTTCAGCTACGTCTGGGCGACTGCGCTCGCGGACCGGGGGAATCGACAAGCCGACTGCTCAACAAGCACTCAGACGCCGGACGTAGGCGTAGACGGTGGATCGCGTCGATTGACGTGACCGCGGAAGGTCGTGTCGCAGACGAGGCAATCAGCGGTCACTATCACGGTAAAAGCGTGCGTTTGATTCTTTGAGGCAATCGGCGCTCTTTGACACGTCTGACGGTGGGGAGTTGTGTGCATACGGAGCTATCTTTCCTCCCTGCGCATTGCGGGTCGCTAAACTGGCGCGCTGATATGCAGTACGACGTCCACATCGAAATTGTCGGTGGCGGCAGATACGGTCGACGTCGACAACATAGCGACAGTCTGGTCCACGGGAGCCGCCAAGAAACTCAGGGACCGTTGAGGAGGAGTCACAATGGAGACCCTGAGCGCAGAGTTCGAGTCCGCCGTCACCAACGTCACTGTCCACGGGGAGAAGCAGAAGCGTGCGTCCGAGGCGCACACGGAAGTGCGTGAACTGCTGGAGGCCGATCGGCAACTACGTGAGTGGGGCATCGACACCATCTTGATCGGCTCCTACGCCCGGCTCACTGGCCGCTACCCCGGCAAGGACGTCGACGTGTTCCTGCGGTTCAAGAACCTCTCCGTGCGACACGACCCAGCGCGGATCTACGAGGAGGTCAAGCGGGTTCTGGTCGAGCATTACGGGCTCAAGGACCACGATCTCGACGGTCGGGTCACCGAGCAGGCGCGGAGCCTGAAGATTGACTTCGAGGACTCGGACGCTCCGGACGACCTGGCGTTCAGTGTGGACGCGGTCCCGGCCGTCCCGTGGGGCGAGCACTGGGGGATCCCGAACCGGAATCGCGACCGCTGGGACGAGGAGGAAGACCGGTGGGTCAAGACCAGCCCGGTTGAGTTCGCTGCCCGCACCAACACCTTGGCCACGGCCAAGTCGACCCCGACCGTCGGCAACCGCCCGACCTACCGGCCGATCGTGCGCCTGCTGCGCCAGGTCCGCCACGTGCATCTCGGCGAGAACAGGCCGGGCGGCCTCTACACGGAGATCGCGGCGTACTACGCGTGGTCGGACGGGCGGGTGACCGGCTCGTCGTGGGCCGAACTACTCGCCGGTTCCCTCGGTGCGGTCGCGAACGAGTTCGATTTGGCCGTCACCGACGGCGTGCTCGACCCCGTTCTCGGGACGCAACTGAAGCCCGCGCTGTACGCCGACCAGTGGGCGTCGGGAGCCGCGAAGTTCCGTGAACTCGCTGGGCTGGCGGAGCAGGCGCTCGACGCCGACAAGTGCCGGGCGGCCAAGTTGTGGCGGGGCATTCTAGGGACGAATGACCGGGGCCAGGTCCTCCCATTGCCGGACGGCTGTGATGCGAACGGCTTCGCAATCGCCGGCATCGCTGCGGTCGAGGCAGTGGGAAGCAACCAGCCGCGCGGCTTCGCGTGATGGCGTTCGAAACCTTCGATGCCGGCGGTTTCGAGCGGTTCTGCTCCGGTCTCGTGGCCGCCGGCTTCAGCCCGGTCCGTGACACCGACCTCAAGGTGTGGACAGGGCCGATCCGGGAATCGCTGAGGCCGCTCACCGACCGGGATCGGATGCAGGTGGTCTTCTACGACGGATGGCCACTGCGGTATGCCCACGTGAGCGTCGAGGGCCTGAAGGCACCGCACGTCTACACCGGAACCATCTGCCTGTGGGCCGACGACGACCCCGCTCAGGTCGAAGGACGCAACCTTGATGCGCTCTGGGCCCGACTTGACACGTGGGCGAAGGCGACGCAGACCAACTTCGGCGTTGCCGACCGGGCGCTCGATTCGTACATGCTCTTCGAAGGAACGAGCGGCTACCGTCTCGAACTCCCGCTCGGCGACCTGCTTCGTAGCGCCTCCAACGGCACGATCATCGACCTCACGGCCCATCTGCGGAACATCCTGTTCCAGGTGGGGGTCGAGCGAGACACGCCGTCGTTCATGGGGGTCCTCTACCACCGCCGCAAAATCATCAACCCCCCCGTTGACCTTGACCAGTTTCGGGACGCCCTTGCCCACCGGCAGCGCGAACACCTAGAGAGGGGACTTGCGGCCCGGCAAGACGCGGACATGAAGACACCGAGCGGTGGACTCGACTTCGCCGTCCTGACCTGGCCCAGGTTCGATGGACAGCCAGATGCCATCGCGCTCGGCTTCTCGGGGTACGGCGCCAAGGTCCTGGCCAAGGCCCACGCTGCCTTTCCCTCCGACTTCACCGGCCGCAGGCGACGGGCTGGACCCGACGCCGACCTGCTCGCCGGCAAGCGCGTGCTGGTGGCCGGACTCGGATCGATCGGAGGGAGCGTGGCACTGCTGCTGGCCGAGAGCGGCGTCGCGCACATCAAGGGCTACGACGGAGACACCCTGATGAGCGCCAATCTCGTCCGACACGTCGCCGACAAGTACTCGGTCGGATACAACAAGGCCATCGGCGTTGCCGCGGAGATCGAATGTCACGCGCCCTGGAGCGATTTCGACATGGTGGATAAGGACCTGCCGTTCGCGCCGGCCGAACTCGCCGACAGCGTGCGAGGTTTCGACCTGGCCATCGACTGCACGGGATCCGCACCGATGACCGCTGCCCTCAGCATTGTGTGCGCTCAGGAACGTGTCCCGCTCATCACAGGCGCCCTGTTCCATCAGGGAGCCCTCCTGCGAGTACGACGCCAAGCCGAAGACGACACCCCAATCTCCGACCGCGACAAGTCGACCGACTACCTGGGCCTGCCGCCAGACGACCCTCAGCCCCTGGGCGCGTTCCTCGAACTCGGCTGCACGGCGCTTGTGAACAGCGCTCCACCTTGGGCGGCTCAGCGGGCAGCCGCCGACATCGTGGCCGCGGCCACCGACCAACTACTGCAGCGCCGTGTACTGCCGGACGAGCAGGTCACGGTTCTCCGCCCTCTGGCGGCTGCGCCCTTCGTCGTGATCGGTCCCGTGACAGCGTGACGTGGGTTCAGCCCGAACTTCTCATCGCCGAGAGCGCCATCGACCAGCTGAAGCGAGCGGCCAGCCTGTCCCATCCGCTGGAGACAGGGGGCATTCTGATCGGTGTCCATGCAGTCCAGCAGCCGTGGGCGACCATGGCTGTCGAACTGCCCTCCTCCAGCCGCGGACGAGCCCACTATCACCTCCCCGGCGGTGCGACCCGGCCCGCCGTCCTGATCACGCGAGCGATCGACCCCCGACTCGGGTACATCGGGGATTGGCACTCGCATCCCGCGGACACTCCACCGAGCAGGACGGACCTCGCCAGCCTCCGGCTCATCTCCTACCTGCACCCCCGCCTGCCGAACCCGACACTGCTCGTGCTCCGGCGCACGTTTGAAGACGAGTACGAACTTGACGCCCGGCGTATCACTGCCGTCAATCCCATGCGTTGTGCCATCAGGGTCACGGGCGACCTGCCGAGACCCACCACCCACTACCCCTTGGAACCGAATGAGTGACCACGCACGCCGTGACATGCCGCGGCCTACCGGGGTGCGCATCGCTGGCGACCGATACCAGTGGCTACACGCCTGGCGGCTCTGCATGCGCGTCCTCAACGAGCAGCGGACCCACAACACCCCGAATCCCGGAACCGGTGTCGGTGTCGAAGCCGACGATGCTGGGAACCTCGACGACGTCATCTACTACCGTGTCGCACCGCCGAACGACTATGCGCAAGTCAAGTACGCCGTCGACGCGCGCACTCCGGTCAACCTGGAGTACCTGACGAGCAACGACCTGCTCAAGAAGCTCGTCACCAGCCACCGCCACGTCGCCCGCAACGGTGACCTCGTCCGGGTTGCCCTGATGACGAATCGTGCCATCGACCCTGCCGATCTCCTTCTTCGCGACCGCGATGCACGAGACGGTCGGCTCGTACCCCGTGCCGCACAAGGTGGCCCGAAATCCGACCGTGGCCTGGCCCGCAAGAAGTGGGCCGAAACAGCGGGCGTCACCGAAGCGGAACTGCTCGCCTTCTTCGAAGACTTCTACCTCGAAACCTCCGAGGACATCGTGAGCCTCCGACGCGAGGTCAGCCTGCTCATGACCGCGAACGGACTCCAGTCCGACGACGGAGCGATCGACGCCGGGGCAGATTGGGTCGCCAGGCAGGTGGAAGATGGTCACCAGCGCCTTTCCCTCAACGACATCGGGAACGCCATCACCATGATGCACCTGCGTGCGGGAACCCCTTGGACGCCCATCTCCATCGCCACGCTCAGCCACGACCCACTGGCTGACCAGGCTCAGTGCGCCCTGGATTGGGTGGATCGGATGGATGGGAACGACGCCTTTACCAAGGTCGCGCCCAAACCCCCGGCCACATGGGACCAACTGGCCAGTGAGATCGAGCAGATCCCAGGCCACCTGGGTGCACACCGCCGCCTCCTGCTCACCGGGACGATGCGACAGGCCACCGGCTTCAAGGCAGGGACAGTCCTGCGACGGGTCCTGGGTTACGAGGTCGGCATCAGACAGGGCGAACAGCTCTGGTCCAGTGACGTCACCACGACGGCCATGGAGCCAATCCATCACCAACGAGATCTCAGACTCGGCGGTGACCCTGCGCTGGTCGTCTCGGTGACTACCGACGCGACCAGCGCGGTGGTCAACTGGATCGAACGAGCAGGGGTAGCTATCGGGACGGTTCACACCGCGCTGCCGAGGGGAGGACAGGTCGGTCCGGGGTCCGTGCCAGATCCAGAATCAGCAGGCGCCCTCGCGATCGGCATCCGCGACCTCGCACGCCAAATCGCGACCCAAACGGGAACTCTCCACGTATTTCTCGCAGGACCACTCGGTCTCGCCGTCCTCCTTGGACATCACTGGAACAGAGTCATGCCAACCATTCTTTATGAGCACCTCGGCACGACGGAGTATGTACAGGCATTCCGCGTCTCTGCCTAGCTGGGCACTATAGACGCCAGGCATATAGCTGCCCGGCGCTGTCAGTGGGGGCCGTCCGGCGGTCGACGTGGTTTGAACGATGAGATCAACCACGCCATTCTGTCCCGCTCGTCGGACGGTTCCGAGATCTGCGCCTGAGGGCCGGCGTAGGCGATCGTGGCGAGTCTAGTTGCGTGGACAATGCCGATCGGACACGGCTCGCACCGGGCTGGACGCGACGGTAACGCCTAGTCGAAGCCAGGTACGAATGAGAGATCCTGCCGGGGAAGGATTTCCCTGAGCTCCGGCTCAAGAGGAATGCCGAACGCGAATGCCAGGGCGGCGATGTGCGGCGCCATTGCGAATCGCATCGCTTCCAGATGCTCAACGAACGTGCCGATATGGTTGCCGAAGTCGCGATTCTGCCCGGCGGCACTCACGAACTCCGTCGCGGCCCGTCGAATTGCGCGGAGCGCAGAGTCGAAGTCGTCTCCGTGCTTAACTGCCGGCAGCCTCTCGGTCATGAGTCTGCGAATCTCTTGCGCTGACATGACGCACGCGACTGGATCTTCTCGACCAAGTTGCTGCCACAACACCCGCCGGCTCTCCAGATCGATGAGAACACTGCGTGCGACTTCGTAGTTGGACTCTAAGTACTCCCATTCTAAGGAACCGCCGATAGGGCCGACCTGCCCGCCAATTCCCGTAACGCGGACCCTGATCTTCTTCAACGGACCCTCCCCCTGCCGAGCCAGGCATCATTGTCGCAGCGCGTCAGTCTAGCCCGATCGGCAACGGGTCAGGACTTCGAGGCGGCCCGTGCAGCTGGCTAAGAGCCGGGCGAATTGCGTCGCGCAGACCCCTGCTGACCGTCATCCAGTCCAGCACCTAGCGCGTCAGGGGCGCTGACCGCTTCGCTGAAGCCTGTCACTCACTCCACGCTGTATCGAGCAGGCTGTCGCGAACCGACTCCATCTGATGGCGAAGGACCTCGATTAGTTCACCGGCAGCTTCCGCATCGTCTGTAAGAGTTGGAAACACCTGACCTGGGGAGACCGGGCGATTCAGGCCGAGAGAGTTCACGATGCCCTGCTCTAACTTCGACGCCTCGACATACAGCTGAGACAGGCGACTCAGAAACTCCTCCTTGGTCTCAGCAGAAGAGCGGGGAGAGGAGCGGCCATGCAGCTTGCAGATGCGACATACGCCACTCGCCAAGGGTTCCGTGCCAGTCGGCCGGCTCGCGCTGTCCACACTCGCAGAAGGCCTGCCGTCCTGAGTCGCTGACTTGATGACCGGTAACCGTCGTCAGTACATCCACGGCCCGCGGTGGAACGCCGCCTACGAGTCCGAATTCGCTGATCTCCATAGACCAAGGCTAGGGCCGGCCACCGACATTCCCGAAGTGACCCTAGCCTCCAAAGACAATCGGGATGCCCGTCTTACGGACACCTGCTGCTGCCTGGGCTCCCGATTTCAGGGGCTTAGGCGGGTGAAGTGGGCGGGAGAGTCTTCGACGATGCAGGTGATTTGATGGTTGTGAAGGAGCTCGATCATATCGGGACTTGGGTGGGTCGGGACGAGGAGTGCTAGGGATTCGGGCTGGACGTAGCGCTGGTAGTCGAGTAGCTGGCCGATCGCGTAGCGCACTGCTTCGCGGGAGGCGGATGCCTTGGCTTCCACGAGTTCTGCACGCGTACTGTCGAACAGGTCGGTGTAGAGGGCGCGGTCGACATCTGGGAGCTTGATCTGCTTGCGTGTGGCTCTTGAGCCCTCCCGATCGAGTGCCTCGGCGTAGCGCTGCACGAGCTTGGCTTCGTTCCGCCGGGCCGTCGCGGGTTCCCTCGCCTCGATGGGAAACGTGTCGACGAACTGCGCCTCGAAGGCGACATCGCTGACGACTGGAATCATGCGAGTTGTTGCGCGCTGCGCATGTGTTGCAGCGGACGGGTTCGCGCTCTCGGAGTCACCCGACCGAAGGGAGGGATACATCCACTGGCCCCGCAACATGTTGTCTCGCTTGGCCAGCCGCGCTGCCGTCTCTCCCGCTGGCCGTAGACCCTGCTCTTCTTCCCAGTAGTAACTCCACCAGTAAGAGTGCTCCTCGACCGTGTGGCCGGCCGACTCGAGGATGGCGAACCAGCTCCCGCGGCACCCATCACACGTCGGCCACGCCGTCCTGGACGGCTCGTCCTCCAGGCCAAGCCCCTGCTCTCGGCACTTGGCGGCGGTCCAGTACTTGGCGGTGAGCTTCTTGGCGCAGAGTAGCTTGGCGTGTGGACGTTCGTCCGTGCCGTCGTGGAACTCGTCGATGACGTGGGTCTTCCCAGGGTGCTCTCGCGACGAGCTGATTCTTGCCGGATACCAGACCAGCCTGTACCTGCCCATCGCGCACCCGTCCGCTTGCGAGCCGATCACCCTTGCGCTATCGCTGATGGGAGGCGATGCGTTACTCCTGACCGCAACGGTTGACGACTGACCCGTTGTCGGCGCGCGGGTGGGGAAAGCGCCAACGCGATCGGCGATCTCGTCAACTAGGCGGCATTCTGCAACGCAGACTCAACCTTGTCCTGGTGCCGGTGTCATGGCATCACCGATCGCGAACCCACAGGATCGCGGCAGCAGCGACCGCGCCTCCGAGCGTTGTGTCAAGCCCTTGGACAGGACGAGGGTGACGATGTCGGTTATTGCTCGGGACGCTGCGCTGGTCGTGCTGTGTCGGCAGTGCAGCAGGAGTCGAGCGGGGCGCGGCGCTGCTCCGTCACTGCTCCGTGAGACGTTGGCAAGCGATGAACATCAGTGACAACTGATGAGAGGCAAAACCATAGGTCAGAGCGACCATCGAGCCCTTGATCGAGGATCCCCAAGAGGCTGAGAAGATCTACACCATCTTCGAAGGTCTCCGAGATCCTCGCCATCTCCGGAGGCGCATCTGTAGCCCGCCGTCTGCCGCGGCTCCGTGGTTACATGCGTAGCCTGCGGCTGCCTTCCGTCGGGACGCGCGTTGCCGCCCACATCAGCGCCGTACGTCGTCACGCCCAAGCGCGCGCTGGCGCGGTCGTCGCGTAGGCGATCAGTACTCCCTCGGACTGAGCTTGATCTCGGACAGGTAGGCGAGTTCGCGCGTGCACTACAACGGGACTGATCTGGCGTCGATCAACAGATCCCTCGCGCCGCGTCGTGGTGCCGTTTGGATCCACGTCTCCGCCCTGTCCGGGCCACAGGTGCCTTGCCCTCTGAGGCGGATGGCAAAGTTGTCGGCGGCATCCGTTGAGTGGCTGCGGTCTGGGACACGCTTCCCGGACCAATGATCAAGACTCGGCGGAAGGAACAGCGTGGACAGCAACCTGCCCAACAGTGATGACGTACGTAGTCGAGTGGTCGACTTGGTCACTAGGGCTGAGGCGATCGTTGAGGCGAGGGAGATGGCGGCCGTCGATGGGCGGTGGGCTATGACGGCGTTCAGTCGGTATCGGGTGTGTGAGTTGCTCGATGTTGTGCCGTACGGGCCGTACGACGGGGATCTCGAGGGTGAGCCGGCTGCGTTGCTCGAGGAGGCTGCGCTCGCCGTCGATGGTTTCGACGTGGCTGTCGAGGAGCTCAGTTGGCGGCTGGCGTTGGGAGACGCTCTGCGGACTGCGGCGGCGGACATCCGGATGGTTCGGGATGCGCGCGACGTATGAGGATCTGCTCCGCACCGCCCGGCGCATGGCGGTGAATGCGCACCGCGGGTCGTACGCGGATGAAGCCGGCCTGATGGCTGATTGGGACGCAGTCATAGCTGCGACTGCGAGCCACTTGCGCTGGTTGCGTAGCCGCCTCAGGAGCGTCGGGCGCACCACTCGGTTGTCGGGTAGGTGTTCCGATACCTCGCTCGGGCGTTTGGCCGTGGTCATTGGAGCGGCGGGCGACCTGCTCGCCACGCAGGATCCAGCGACCGTGAGTGCGCTGGACCAGCCTGACGACCTGACCGCGGCGAGGGCGGAGCTAGGGGCGATCATGCTGATCGGTGCGCGAGCGGTGCTGCGCAACATCCGCACCAGAACTCCTGGATACCACCACCTCCTCACCGTGATGACAGAACTCGAGTTGCTGGCCCAGTCCGACGTTCGGCGCGTCGGATTGGGAGCACTCGGTGGTCTCACGGCGGGTGGACCATCGGCGCCGGTCGATGATCTGTCGCTGCTGCCTCGGTACGCCGCGAGGTGGGAACGGGCGCACCAATCCATGCCACCGCGGACCCTGCTGACCCGGGATCTTCGCTCGACGACTGCACAATTGCGAACCGTCTGCGGACACGTGTGGCATCTGGCCGACCAGCTGCTCGTGGCGCCTTCGGCTGATCTCGATGCTCGCCAGCAACGCGATCTGAGGGCTCTCAAAGCCGGGTTGCGGGCGTTTGATGCCGGCGCTGTCAGGGTCGGGGAGTCCTGGCGGCGCCGAGTGTCCGACTTGAGCGGGGGGAGTGACACGCCAGGCGAGGGCGCGTTTCTCGACCTACAGGCTGCGCTTGATCGCGTCGTACGACTTGACGGCGCTCTGTTGCCATCAGCCGAGCTGGTGCCGAATCGGCGTGTTGCGGCAGGGATCTTGGACGTGATGGACGAGCTTGTGTGGTCAGCGGACCAGGTGTCTAGAAGACAGCAGGAAGCGGTTGGCGGACTCATCCTGGAGGGTCGGCTGTTTGTTCCGAGACGTGAGGTTGCGAAGCTCGAGCTGACCTACCTGCGCAGACCAGGCGGCGGATCGAGACCACTCCAGGCTCGATGGGTACGCACTAATCTCCCGACACATTTCAGTGAGTTGACGGATGCCCTGGGATGGAGTGCCGACCATCTGAGTGCGGCGTCCGAAGTCGCACGTCGCCTTGCCGGTACGGCGCACCACGCGCGTCCCGCCGGCGAGCGACGCACAAGGCATCCCGCTCCACTCCGGCCCTTTCACAGCCCTGGAACCCCGGATCCAGGACAGGAGCCGATCAGCCTCGACCGTTGAGCTGCTGACGTTCGGATCCTCTGGAGGTTGCTGTGGGCAATGAGCGAGTGAGTGTGGAGGACTTGCACCGAGTCTTGGAGGCGGAGGTGCGCAAGATGAAGACCGGCGCCGAGTGGACAAAGTGGTTGGAAGTCGCGGCGCTGTTCCCAACGTTCGGGTTCGGCAATGTCGTCCTGATCAACTTGCAGATGCCGCAGGCGAACTGGGTCTCGCGTGCGCACACCTGGGAGAAGCTCGGACGGCGAGTGATGAGGCAAAACGCCATCAGAATCCTCCAGCCAGTCCGTTCACGGACGTCTCCGAGATCTGATGCACCGACCCCATTGACAGACGGTCAAGTCCAGGAGCAGGTGATCGGGTTCCGGGTCGCGAGCGTCTACGACGTGACGGACACCGTCGGCCCGCCCATTCATTTGCCCCCGGCACCCGCCCCAGGCCGTCCAGCCCCTACAGGCCTGTGGGATGCACTGGCACGCGAGGTATCCGCCGACGGGTACGCGGTCGATGTCCGACCGACTGGAGATGCATCCGAGGGGTTCACCGACTACGACGCCAAGCAGATCGTGGTCGCCGATCACCTCGACGATCACACCGCGATCGCACGGTTGGCACACGAGGTCGGTCACATGCGCATGCACTCGGCCCCGGACCTGGCGGATGCCGGCAGTGTGATGTGCCGGGGGGTACGGGAAGTGGAGGCTGAATCGGTCGCGTACATCCTCTTGGCACACCACGGTCTCAGCTTCAATGCATCGTCGTTCGACTACGTCCAAGGTTGGGCGAAGCTGATAGATCCTGACGAGCCGGCGAACGTCGTCAAGGCAACTGGCGCACGTGTGGTCAACACTGCTCGGCAGCTCATCGACTCGACGAACAAGTACTTGAAGGCCAACCGGCCGCCGCTGGCTCCTGTGGCGGCACGGCCCCTCGACTCGGCCTTCCTTCCGCCTGACCTCGACAGCCTGACGCTCTGATTGCGGATCTGAGCAGCTATGGGAGCCAGCGAGCGGGTCGCGGCGATGCGACGGGCGCGGGAACGTCAGGCCCGGATCGAAGCAGCGACCGCGCGGACCATCAGAGCGCAGGCATCGCTGGACCGTGCGATCGAAGCCAGGTCTCTGGCCATCGACCGGTACGACGAACGCGTCGCCGACGCCGAGGCGGTCTCCGCCAGAGAGGCGGCCGCTCTAGCCAAGATCTGCGGATCGGCCGAGGCCGCCGCCGAGATCCTGGGATGGTCCGTCCGAGACCTCAGACGAGTAGTCAAAGCCGAGCGAGAACGAGAAACCGGAGCTGCACCGCCAGCTCGCCACAACTCCGATGAGATCTCGTCAAGGGATGGAGGCACCGATGTCCACCGCTCTTGATTCGGACCCGCTCTGGGACGTAGACCAGGTCGCGGCCTACCTCCGCGTGCCGAAGCGAACGCTGTACCGCTGGCGAACCCTCGGCTACGGCCCTCCAGGCAGACGCGTCGGCCGATACGTCCGCTATCGCGCCAGCGAAGTCATCGACTGGTTCGCCAGTCTCGATGATCACCTCCTCGACGACAGGTGGGACACGTGAACGCTCAGATCGAGATCGTCCACACCCACGTCGAGGGCAGCCTGGCCATCGGCACGAGGCGAGGCGACGGGTCGGCGGAGATCCTGAAGGCGAACAACTGGCGGTGGTCTCGTCAGCTCGAATAGTGGTACCTCCCGAGATCGCGCGACCAGTTGGCCAAGACGAGCATCATCATGGCGACACAGGACGCGCTGTCAGCGGCGGGCTTCGAGGTGTCTGTCGAGATTGATGATGCGGAATCCAGGTCTGTGGAAGAGCGGGAAGCCAACCGGACGACGCGTGCCCAGGCGCGCTCCGAGCTCCTGCGCGATCGAGCCCGGCACCGACGGGAATCGGCCGATGCCTCGTGGGACGCGTCCCGCCAGATCGCCGGCGGCATCCCACTGGGCCAGCCGATCCTTGTCGGCCATCATTCAGAGCGGCGCCACCGCCGGGAGCTAGAGCGCATTCAGAGTCTGGCGAGTAGATCGGTCGAACAGACGCGGGCAGCCGACGCAGACGAGCGTCGGGCCGACGTGTTGTCGGGCGAGGCGGAACGTCGATACTCAGGCAAGGCAGTCGGGCGTCGGATCACGCGGCTGGAGACCGAGTTGCGGAAGGTTGAAAGCCAGTTGGACGGCTGCACCCGCGTCGTCGGCGGATACACACAGATCCACCCGCCCGCAACCGATGCCTCGGCCGACCGTCTGCGGCTGCAGCGCATCGACTTGAAGGACCAACTTGAGTACTGGACTGGCGTCCGCGACGAGCTTGCCGCGGATCAGCCGATGTACTCGCACGAGACGATCAAGAAGGGCGACTACGTCCGGGTCAGCGGACACTGGCGCAAGGTAGCCCGGGTGAACCGGAAGAGCGTCAGCGTCGAGACCGGATACTCCTGGACCGACAGCGCCGTACCACGACATCACAGAGCACAGGCCGTACGAGGAGGTCGCTGGTCCGGAGCTCTGACCTCTGCGTCGGCCGTCCTGTGCACGCGGAGGAGCGTTGCTGTGCCAAGAACGACCGGCCGTGGCACGGGCTCAAGCGGACTCCAATGCATGTCGGTCGACGACCAACATCCTCAACGATCGCGAATGCCATCGCCCTGAGGCTCGTTGCCCCGCGGGTGAAACGATTTGCCCGTCCGCGCGATGTAGTGGCTGGGCCCACGGAGGGGAGCTGACCATGTCGTGGCTGACTAACAACAAGGACGTCGTGGGTATCGGTCTCGCGCTGATCGGGTTGCTGGTGACGGCCTACACTGTGCGGCTCGCCAGATCGGCGCAGCGCCGAGACGGCTTCATGCGCATCCACGAAGCCCTCCTCGCACCGGATGTACAGGAAGGGAGACGGCTTCTCTTCGGGATCGGTTCTTTGGATGATGTGCCGGCCGGAGACAGTCGTGAGCACCAGCTCATCAATCGATCCCTGGCCATGTACGACACGCTGGGATATTACGTTCGACAGCATCACATTGATCGGCGAGCAGCCCTGGACGTCTGGCATCACAGTTTGCGCGAGGTGACATCTCCGGCACGGGTCTTCTGCGACGCGCGCAAGTCGGCCAGGGGCTCAGGCTCGCATCCATTCCCAGATCTGGAATGGCTGCTCGCTGAAGCTAGTTCCTATCGCGCTCGGCGCGACTGTTGCACGGCTGCCACGCCCACTGCGTCGCCGACGATTGGCTCAGTGCCTAACAAGCGCACGCATGACTAGGCGCGCGGTGTGGAGACCAATTTGTTCGTCCAGGCCTTGCGCCGAATAGGTGGCCTTGGCGATCAATCTTGTGTCCGTTCGACTGGAACGAAGAAGCTCACCTGCTGTCTCTCATCGCAGCCGACGAGAGACGGCAGGGCGGTCCAGGGACTCGCTCGCCCCGGAGGTGGAACGGCTGACGAGCGCTGGACTCTGGCTTCGAACGCTCGCCCGCCGGCTTGGAGGGTGGAGGCCTCGCCCGCGAGGCGCTCAGGGATCTCGCGGGCGAGGACTCCGTTAAGCGGCCCGGCCCGCGCAGGGTAAGGCCTGAACGGAAGGGGATCCGGGCGCGCTCGTTCAGAGGTCGGCGACGATGACCTCGGTCGTCACGACCTGTTGCAGCTGGGAGTACTTCGAGTCCGCGAGATCCCATCGGCCGAGATGCGCCTTCGACGGGACGATGACTGCTGGCGCATCGAGGTCTTTCACGCAGCTGAGCAGAACGTTGAACGCCTCCGGATCGGTGAGGAGATCCTCGACGTACACCGTTCCTAATGTGCGGCCGTGCTGGCTGGCGACCTCGGCGAGGCGCTGCTGCAGGCCACCGAGATCGTCATCGTTCATCGACGGATACCTGCGGACGTAGCCTGCAACCACTGGCAGCAGTCTGCCGCTCACCACTCGACGCCTTCGCGCGAACCGCGGATCGGTTCAATCGTCACCGGTAGTCCGAAGAACCGGCGGCCGATCGCACGTGCGAACTCCGTACCTGGCTCTACCGCGGTCGTTCGATCGATGATGGCGAGCTGGCCGAACCACACTCGTACACGGACGAGCCGGCTTTCGTCGACGGCTGTTTGGCTCACCGCTTAGCACTCCTTGTTAGCTCCGGGACGGCTCGATGGCACTGTCGAGCACCTTGCTAAGACTGCCCGCGAGCGCAGGGACACCGGGACCCCGTCTACGGACATTTGCGGACATTTCCGTGCTACTGTCCGATCAGACATTTACCGACATCTACCGGTTGGTAAGAGGTGACGATCCCAGTGAACAAAGTGCTCAGGCGTCTGATGTACGACGCAGATCTGACCGAGCTCGACCTGTCGGTGAAACTGTCCGTCGACCCCAAGACGGTCCGGAACTGGATGCGCGGTCAGCTACCGCATCCGCATCGTCGCGAGGCTTTGGCCAGGCTGCTGGGTGCCGAGGCAGAAGCGATCTGGCCCGAGCTCAGCGCCCTGGCCACGGCGACGACTCGACCTGCCGAAATCGCCGGTGTCTATCCACGGCGATCCGCGATCAGCCAGACGAGTTGGCTGTCCTTCTTCGGTGCCGCCGAGTCGGAGATCGGCATCCTCGCCTACAGCGCGCTCTTCCTCGCAGAGGACGCCCGCATCGTCCGTCTGCTGTCCGAGAAGTGCGAAGCCGGCGTGCAGATCAAGATCGCCCTCGGATGCCCGGACGGTGAGAACATCGCCCAGCGAGGGGCAGAGGAGGAGATCGGCGAGTCGATGGGGGCAAAGATCCGAAACTCCCTGGCGCTCCTGAGCTCGCTTGTCCAGCGTGACGGTGTCGAGTTGAAGCTGCATGACACCGTTCTCTACAACTCGATGTACCGCGCCGATGATCAACTGCTGGTCAACCAGCACGCCTACGGTGTCCCTGCGGCCAGCTCACCCGTCTACCACTACCGCCACTCCGGCGACAGCGAAATGCTCCGCTCGTACTTCGCAAGCTTCGATGCGA
This sequence comes from Kribbella sp. NPDC049227, assembly GCF_043197265.1. Classification (NCBI taxonomy): domain Bacteria; kingdom Bacillati; phylum Actinomycetota; class Actinomycetes; order Propionibacteriales; family Kribbellaceae; genus Kribbella; species Kribbella sp. NPDC049227. The sequence continues at coordinate 154,011 of NZ_JBICST010000007.1, forward strand.
TCTGGGCGAAAGGAGTCCCATCCCGCGGGTGAGCAGCCTCCTCCAGATCGCCAGTTGATGGCGTTCACGCGCTATACCTCGGTGAGCGACGAACCCGTCAGCGGCCGGAGACGGCGTCGTCTATCGGGTCACCGCTTAGTCACGACGATCTGTCGTGCGTCGCCAGGACCGCACCGACCTGCTCTGCCTGGGCGACTGCTACTGTCATTGTGGCGGAAGGATGAGACGCGACGATGAGGAAGCGGCCGCAGGTGCCGCCGTTGTCGTGCACTCGAAGGTCGATTTCGCAGTCGGTGGGTAACCCGAATCGCGACGTCGAGATCTCGACCATGGCACACGACTGTGCCGTCACGGACGAGCGCGGCCGGGCTTCGTTCTGTGTGTGCTGCTCAAGTTGCGTCGGACTGTCATGGAAACTTCCTCGGCGCGAGCTCGTCAGCTCAGGTCATATTGCGGCGGCGGTCTTGAGCATCGGCGCCGGGCCGTGGGTGTTTGCATCTTCGAGATGGTGCTCAGCGGCCATTTTTTCTGTCTGCAGAGTCCGATGGTGCTGGTCTTGAAAACCGGTAGGGCGGGTGACCGTCCTCGTGGGTTCGAATCCCACACCCTCCGCTCAACTCGTCTAGAAGGTGGCTCTGACCTGCGGAAACGCAGCGTGGTGGTCACACGGGCAAGTGTCTGGCCGAGTCCGGCCATGTCTGATTGCGGTCGGTTGCTTTCGGTTGACCGTGCAAAATGCGTGCAATGCTCCCCTATGTTCCAGCCCTTACCACTCGGGCCGCGAGGGCTGGAACATAGGGCAGCAGATCACGGTTGTTAGTAGGCGCCGCTGCTGTAGCAGCCGGGCGTGTCTGCGAACCAGCCGGCAATCCAGCCGCGGGTTTGCCGAGTTGTGCGCGGCGCGCTCGGGACAGCGGGGCCAGCTTCCAGGGACTTCGGAGACAGGCCCGGGGTGCGGGCTGTGGACAACTTCCGTCGAGCCAAACCGAGATGCGACAAACTGAATGCGTCGCCGGCCCCGACCCGGAGCCACCGGCAGGTTTGCCGCAGCCCGCAAGGCGTCGAGGCGCGAGGCCCTACTGGGAGGCAGGTCCGGGCCGGTGACATCCCTCTTGGAGAGCGTGACCTCGCCTTGCCCTGCTAGTGGCTGCTTCGCCGCGGTCGGACGGCAACGGCTCGGCTAGTGTTCGCGCATGTCGCTGGATACGACCGTGGTCGCCCTGATCGGAACTGCAACCACGTTGACTGCCGCCACCCTTGGCCCAATAACGACCCGCCGACTGGCGCGCTTTGCAGCAAGGCGCGAGTGGAGTCAGCGCGCGGCCGAGGCCTACGCCGCAGGCCGGCACGCGGAGAACATGGTGAGTGGCGATATCAGGTCCATCGAGCTCGCTAGCGCAGCGGGTCAGTCGATGGACCAGCACGAGCGGCGAGTAGCGCAGGCACTTGATGCTGCCAGTCTGCTTCGGGCTTCGGCCGCAACCGCCCCGACACCCCAGGCATCGCAGTTGGCCGAGGAACTGGCCGAGCGGATCAACGAACTAGCCGCCATCACGGTCGGGGCAATGAACCTGGGTACGACTCGGCGGATGAGCAGAGAGGAAGACAAGCGCAGTCAAGTCTTCGAGGTCGTGAGGGGTGAGTTGGTGACCCGGCGGGCGAAGGCTCTCTCTGGTTCGCGCGAGGGGTCGCTAGGGCTGAGGATTCTGTTCGAGAGATTCCGCGATGAAGTCAGTCGTGAGCACTGGTCTCGTTCGCGACGGCGGAGGCGATCAGGCAGCGCAGGCCGGGCGTTGAAGAAGTTGCCTCCACGTCTCCGCCCAGATCCCGACACGGATGACCTCCCGACCTTGCCAATCGAGCAATCGTGACCCGGGATGGGAGACTCAGGTCGAGACGGCTGCTGCCGACTATCGCGACCGACCACTCGGACCGGCGATGGTGCGGTACGCGCTCGACATCCGCCGACTCTGTGCAGCGGTCCGCCTGATGCGCTCGATCAGCATGGCGAGATGAGGGACGGCGACCCGGCCGCGTCAATCGTGATCCGCAACGCTATCCAGGAACTCTCGACCCCCTGGCGCAACCATCCAGATTGGCGCGATGAGTGGGGCTGGCATCTCAACGCCCAAGGGCGTCGGGGACAGCGGGGACAGGTGGATTGCGGCACTGTCCCCCCGTGAATCCAGAACAAACCGCAGGTCAGAGCAGTGCGGGGGACAGGGGGACAGCGGGGACAGCAGGTGGCGTCCCCGCTGTCCCCTGCGCCGCTGGGAGACGTGAACTTGTGTACGGGGCAGATCCCCCTCGTGTCGGCGCGGAATCCGGGGCCGCTCGCCAGCGGAGCTGGGCGCGTTCTATCGTGGCGGGGTGGTGCCGATCTGTTGGCGCAGATCAGCACCCCCACCAGTTGGAGCGCTACTTCTACGTGTGGTCGTGCAACCACTGGTAAAGCAGGGCCGCGAGGGTCAGGATCGCCCGGAAGATGTCCAACCAACTGATCGGGTTGGTCCTGGCCTCGCGTTTCTTGCGCCGCCGCCTGGGCGGGTGTGGTGTGGTCACTTGCGGACCTTCCTCTTGTGGACTCGATCGATGGTGGTCGCGAGTCCGTCGACATAGCTGTTCTACTCCGGGATGCCCCCACTTCTGCGGTTGGTGTTCGGCCGCCGGAGCTTCACTGCTCCAGTGATGGTGGACCAACGTGGTGACAAACGCATAGCTCCCTATCCACAGAGGGTGTGGGCGAGCTGTGGAAGACCCCGGGAATTGCGGTGCACATCTTGGGGAGAACCTTGTGCACAGGTTGTGGAATGTTGGCCGTGCAGGGCTCTGACCTGCGGAAACGCCTGCGCGCACTTGTGGAGAAGGAAAAGTCTGTGAATTACATACGTGGCAGACCGTCCACACCAACAAATCAGGGCTGTCCACAGGCGTGACTAGTGGTGTGCCTTGTGCAGCACGTTCGCGATCTTGCCTCGAAGTCGATGGACTGGATCACCTTCATGGTCAGCTCCTCGGCGATCGGGTTGTCGAGGATCGGCACCAGTTCGTAGTCCATCCTGGCGCGTTCGGCGAAGGACGATGCCGCTGCGCAGTCACGTCACTGCTCGGGGACAGCGGGGACAGGTGCACCAGGTGGTGTCCCCGGCTGATTGCCGCGAAACCCGCAGGTCAGAGCTGAGGCGGGGACAGCGGGGACAATGCGACCGGGTAGACCGGCCGGCGCAGAGATTCTGCAGCCTGCTACCTCTGGTCTGATTCGTAGAGGACGGGCGGCTTAGCCGCTGGCTTCGCCAGATCAATCGATCGGGTCTGGGTGGCAGTTGTGTCCTCGGCGCCAGGTCCAGGTGTGGCCGGACGTGGGCCGCTCATATGCCAGCGCCCATCCCGATGGGTGATCGACGGTGCGGCCCATGCGTTGTGCGGCGCGCAGGCAGTCCAGGAAGTCGTCCTCGTAGTAGGCCCATTTGTCACCCGGGCCGCCCTGTAGGCGGATGATCGGCCCCCTGTTGCTGGCCATTAGAACTGGTCTGCTCGGCGGAGTTCGGCCTGCGGGATCCAGGACACTCTGTTGCCTGGACCGCGGACCCGGCCGACCCAGGTTCCCTTCTCGAAGATCCAGGCGTCTAGAAAGCCCGCCGGCTGCCAGGCTTTCTCGACCGGGACGGGTGGGTCGACCCGACGCACGTGGTCTGGTGAGCGTGGCCCGTACACGTCGTATTGCAGCTCCAGGTCAGCGGCCAGTTTGTGTGCCGCCTCCTCGGACAGGTCCGATCCGCGGTGGCCGTTGGCGGCGTTGTCCCAGACCGACCAGTCGTCATCGCCGGTGCCGCCACGTACGTTGAACCGTCCCACCATGGCCTCATGATGACATTAATCGAACATGCTTTCCCTTAAGCGCGGAGACTGGAACGGCGCTGTGACCTGCGGGTCTGCGTGGTGGACGGTGTCGTCGACGTGGGTGTCGTGCAGCGAGCCCGTTCTCAGAAGGCAGTGGCTGTGGCTGGGTGGTTCTAGGTCCAGCCGTCGACAGAGAATTGAGCTCCGGCCTGGATTTGAGCGATCGCTGCGGCGCTGTAGGGGACGGTGTTGTCCGGCAGGTTGTCGGGGTTGGCCCAGAGCAGGCCCGCGCACTTGTCTGGTTCGCAGTTGGTTGGCTCGCCAAGCCATTGCCTGGTGCGGAAGAAGATGCCGATGCGCCCCTGCCCTTCGGGGCTGCGGTAGTGGACGACGTGCGCGCAGGTGAGGTCGTTTGACCGGATGATCACGCCGACTTCTTCCTTTGCCTCGCGGATCGCGGCGTCGATGACGCTTTCGCCTGCTTCGAGGTGTCCCGAGGGTGGGCAGAGTTGGCCATCTGCGTAGCCGGTGTTCGCGCGTTCCAGTAGCAGGATGCTGCCGTCGTCGCGCTGGAGCAGGGCATAGACGTCAACGACCGTGGTGTACCGCTCCTGCATGTCGTTCCTCCGCGCTGTCGGTGCTTAGGCCATCGGGCCGTGTCCACGCTAACGACGGTCGCGCGGCTTCGGGCGTCGGGTCCTTGGGTTGGGGGCGGTGTCTGCGTCGGAGCTTGTGGTCAGTGGGCGACTTTGGTGATGAACCTGGGGTAGTGCGTCTCGATCGTGGCCCGGTTGGCGGCGTGGACTTGCTGTGGGGTCAACCAGCGGGCCTCGGTGAACTCGGCTGGGTCGGTGACGAGAGGCATGCCTCGTTGACCGACGAAGAGGAACCACAGGCTGACGTCGGTGTGGTCGTGATCAATCCCGGCTGTGTCGACGATGGAGACGAAGGTGGGTCTGCGGGTCGGATCAGCAAAGACGGGGATGACGCCGAGCTCCTCTTGGGCTTCGCGGGTCGCTGCATCGGCTGGGTGCTCGTCTGGTTCGACATGACCTCCAGGCGGGACCCAACGTTGGGCGACGATGTGGTTGACCAGCAAAGTGTTGGCGTCGCTGGGGTCGATCAGCACGAAGGAGACAAGGTGCGGCGAGGGGTCGCCGGTTTGCTGCGGCGGAACACGTCGTCGGTGCGTTCGAGCCATCGGAGCGTCTGGTCCTGCTGCTCCCACACAGACATCGTCCTCGGCGGCGAGGGCCTGACCGTCACAGCCAAGACCCCGCAGGGTTGGGTAACCCTGCTGGATAACGACGCCTGGGCACTGAGCTGATCGCCTCAGGGCCGTCGACAGTCCAGGTGACGCCATCCGTCACGGCCGCGGGCGAGCAGTCGGTGCGGCGAGGACTGTTGCGGCGCGGAGGTCGCCGTGGGCTCGAGCCAGCGCTGCGCGGAGTCTGGTGATCTCGTCGGTTTGTTGGTTGATGCGTTGGTGCGCAAGTTCGAGTCGGCGCTGGAGTGAGGCGTCCGAGGCACGGGTGGCGGAGGTGCTGACGGTGGCATTGTCGGAGGCGCGGCGCTGGAGCTGGTCGAGCAGGTCGGGCTGGGTGTAGAGCCACGAGCGCGAGACCCGGGCCGCACGGGCAAGGCCGGCGACGGTCAGGGGTTGCCGGTCGGCGATGAGTTGCTCGATGGCGTGCGCAGCGCGCCGCCGGGCATCGTCGCTGCGGTGCTGGGCCGCGGCGAGTAGGTGCTTGGTGTTGTCAGCTCGCATCGCCGGTCTCCGCGGGGTCGGGCGCCTGGATGGCGTCGATGATGTTCTCGAGATTCGCGGCGACGCGCTGGTTCATCTCGGCCAGCCTGCTGTTGCCGCGGGCTTCGGCGGTGGCGATGAGCCGTTTCGTGGCTCGCAGCTGGTTGAGGTGTTCGCTGAGGAAGTCGGGGGTGGTGACAAAGACCGGGCAGGTCAGGCAGGCGTTGGCGTGGGGGCAGGTCTGCTGGAGCGGGAGGCCGCAGTAGCCGTTGGGCAGAGCCATGGTGGCGCGGCCGAGGTTCTCTTTCATCCAGGCAGCGTCGCTGAGCGGCGTGTTCGCTTCGAGGATGATGGTTTCGCCGGCGATGTTGACCTTGCTGGCCCTTTCCCAGTGCCGGCGGATGGTGTCGTCGCGCAGCCGGGCGTAGCGGGCGGTCATCTCCGGGGATTCGTGGTCCAAGAGACGGCGGACGACTTCTTGTGGGACGTCGGCGTTGATAAGGCGGGTGCCGTAGGTGTGGCGCAACTGGTGGGCGGTGAAGCGGAACGGCCGGCCGAGTTCGTCACGCAGGTCGATGGTTTCTTGCCAGGCAGCAATCGGCGCGAACGGCTGGCTGCGGGGCTTGGTTCCGGCCAGCGACGTGGCCTGAGGGAACAGGCAGGTCGCCTTCGGCCGGGTGGCCAGGACGGCCTCTTGGAGCTGGCGGATCTCGGTGGCGAGTTCGTCGTCGATCGGGACGAACGCTTCGCGGCGCATCTTGTGGTTGTAGTAGCGCAGATAGGGCGCGGCCTGGTTGTCCCGGACGACGCAGTCGAGTTCGATGCGGCCGGCGTCGTTGATCCGCAGCCCGGTGCGGATCAGAATCCGCAGCAACACCCGATCGGGCGGGTCCAGCATGTCCTGGGAGGCTGGAGCCTCGATTTGGGCCATGACGAACTCAGGAAGCGCCCGCGGTGCAGCAAGTGGGCGGCGGGGGTGGTCGCCGGGGAACACATCGGCAGAGACTGCCAGCAGCGGCGTCCATTCCTGTTGCCGGGCCGTGCGCAGAAACGTTCTGACCGAGCTGAGGTCGTAGCCGCGGCTGGCCGGGCCTAGGCCCCGCTCGACGAGCAGGCTCAGGAAAGTCTCGATCGTGGCCCGGTTGAAGTCGCCCGGTTGAGCATCCGGCCCGGCCTGGGCAGTGAAGGCGTCGGCCAGGCGCTGCAGGGCGGTGATGTCACGGTTGACCTGGTGGTAGCTCTTGCCCGTCGAGATCCGCCAACGCAAGAACCGCTTCACCAGATGCCGTAGCCATTGCTGCGGGATCTGGTCGAACCGGAGCAATCCGTCCGCCGTCCCAGGCAGCCCCATGACCGACAATCGCCAGGTGTCACGCTCGAACTCTGCGACGGGATCGCTCGGGTGGCAGAACTCTTCCAGCGACGCCAGGACCGCGTGCCGTGCAACCCGTAAGTGCTTACCGATCGAACGCCGGTCTTCCACTGCTGCGCGCAGGTCGTCGGGCAGATCACCCAGCAGGCTCGGCGTCTGCAGATCCCGCAGTGTGGAGATGAGTTTGCGCAGCCCGCCCACGGAGAACCGCTGATCCTTGCCTGCCGCCAGTTGCAGAGCCAGCGCGATCTCGACCCGTACCAGCTCAGGTAACCCGGTGAGGCGCAGCGATTCCGGTTTCGTTGTCGCTCCTGGAGACGCGATGAACTCTTCCAGCGTTCGCCCTGCCGCGCTCGCCGTTCGCCACCGGTCGCGGTGTGTCATGCAGAACCGGTGTGATCTGGCCTCCCGTAGGCATCCGGTTGCGCAGCAGATGGAGAACACCGCAGCTGCGGCCTGTTCTGTGTCGAAGGTGATGACTTCGACGTCGAATCGCGGATCCAGCGCCAGCCGCATCCGCGCCAGCGCTCCGTCGCCGCTGTCCAGGGACCGAACCAGGAGCCGTCCTGCGGGCCTGCTCATCGGCGTTCACCGGCCAGTGCCGTGACCTGGCTAGGGTCGGAAAGCCAGCCGGCATCGTGCAGCACCATCCGCAGATGCTCGACCTCTAAATGTTCGTAGGTGTCGATCGTGGTGGCCACCGAGGCGTGCCCGAGGAGCTTTTGCACCACCTCGGCAGGAACGCCGCGTCGCAGCAGTTCGGTGGCGTAGGTGTGACGAAACCAGTGCGGCGTGAATACGAGGTCTGTCCGGTTGCGGATCCTCGCGACTAGATCCGTCACCGTCCAGTAGCCCATCGGTGCCCCGATCGGGGCGGCCCACAAGTTGACGAACACGTAGTCGCTGTCCAGTGCGCCGTACTCGTCGAACAAGTAGTCGGCATACAACCGCAGCAGCCCAGCAGCGACCGGGATGTCCCGCGGGCCGGTCTTTGCCCGGGCGCCATTGACGTTGCCCCGCGGCTGCACCCGGATCAGGCCGCCGGCGGTGTCGATGTCCTCATGACGCAGCCCGAGCGCCTCGCCGATCCGCAGCCCCGCGCCGGCCAGCAGCGCGAACAAGAACCGGTCCCGCAGATGCTCACAAGCCTCCAGCACCGCGACGATCTGGGCCGCTGTGAGCGTCCGCGGCGTCTTCTTCGGCGCCTTCAGCTTGATCTCGCGGCGCCGCTGAGGGCCTTCGCCCAGATGCGCCAGCAGCGGGCGCCATGACCCTCCACGCGCTGCACCCGGCCGTAAGGACCACAAGAACTCACACTCCACCCCGTGCCGCGGGTGGAACTCGTAGAACGACCCGACCGCCGCCAGCTTGCGGTTGATCGTCGACGGCGAGCAGTGGCTGTGAGCCTGCGGCAGCCGGGTCACGTTCCCCGACCGTTCTGACGGGGACCGGCTCAGCCAGGCCACGAACTGCCCCAGATCCTCCAGCCGCAGCGCATCCCACGCCAGCCCAGCCTGCAGCAGGAACGCGAACAGATCCCGCAGATCGAACGCGTACGACCGCACCGTCTGCGGCGACCGGTCCACCGCACTCAGATGCGCCAGAAACCGCTCAACCGGCCGGACCACCGAGAACTCATCATCCAGCACCGTCCACGAGACCTCGCCATCCGGCAGATCCACTCGCTGCACCACCAAGCCCACAACCGCCTCCGGAGCGTCGACAACACCCCAGATAACGACAGTCGGTGACCGCGGCTACACACCCCCTGACCTTCGTCGGCTACATCAAAGACATCGTTACGAAGGCTTAAGGGAACCTATGTTCTATTCGGGGCCAGCGGTTTGCAGGCTGCTGTGATGTCTCAGGACATCGGTGACAGTTCTGCCTCAGGACATCGGTGACACTCGATGTGTCAGGACATCGGTGACGGTTCAGGGGTCTTGGCGTGGGCCGCGGGGGTGGCCGTTGCCGACGTAGGTCACTCCTGGTGCGGGTCTGGTGTGCTCGATGAGGATCTCGCCTTCCAGGTCGGTGACGGTGATCTTGTCGCCGACGTTGTTGCCGGCGCTGATGACGAGGACCTGCTGGAAGCCGCGTCGCCCGTCGACCAGGTATTGGACCTTGTCCAGGTAGAACATGCCGGCGGGGGTCAGTTTCTTGACGATGGTGGGCGGTCGGGGTCGGTTGGCGGGACGGTTGGAACGACGGGGAAGGTCGTGGGTGGGGCGTGGCGGCTCGGCTTTCGCGGTGGCTTCCCAGGCGGTCAGGGGTGTGACGCGGCCGGGTAGGCCTTGGTGGGGTCGCTGGGTGTTGTAGATGTGGTCGAAGGCGTCGACCTGGGCTTGCAGTTCGTCGAGTGTCTCGGCGAGTGGTTGTTTGTCGAGGTAGCGGAACAGGGTCTGGTGGAAGCGTTCGTTCTTGCCTTGGGTGGTCGGCTTGTAGGGCTTGCCGGTGATCGGCTCGACGCCCAGGGCCATTAGGTGGACGACGAGCTGGCCCAGGAGCCCACGGCGCGACGGGTTGAGCGCGGACCCGTTGTCCGACAGCAGCCGTTGCGGAACGCCGTGGGTGGCCACGGCCTGGTCGAACACGGCGATCGCCGCCTCGGCGGTCTCGCCCCACGCGACGTGGGAGGCGACGGCGTAGCGGGAGTGGTCGTCGATGAGCTGGAAGATCACGCACTTGCGCCCACGGGTCAGGACGTACTCAGTGGCATCCAGTTGCCAGCAGGCGTTGGGGGCCGGGTAGACGAACCGGCGCCATGCCGAGCGGGGCTTCTTCCTCGGTTCAAGACGGGCGACGCCAGCCTCGCGGAAGATCCGCGCTAGCGACGCGACCGAGGGCACCTGGTCCAAGCCCATCGCGTGCATCTTGTCGTGCACGCTGACCGGCCCATGGTCCAGCCCGGAGGCCTCCAGCGCGGCGCGCACCCCGACGGCCTGCTCCTTGACGTCGTCGCTCAGTTTGGACGGGCTCGTCCTCGGCCGGCGGGTCCGAGGCTCGAGCACTGCGGCCGGCCCGTCGACCAAGGCGCGCTTGCGCAGCTCGTAGAACGACTTGCGCGAGATGCCGTGCTCGGCACAAAACGTCGACACCGCCCCGCGAGGAGCATCATCGGGCCACTGCGAGATCGCGAGCCGAACACGAGGATCGATGGGTTCACTGGCAGCCATCCCCGAACCGTCGGGGCTGAAGTGTCACCACCAAGAACACCCAAACCGTCACCGATGTCCTGATGCAGAACTGTCACCTATGTCCTGAGACATAACATTTGCAGGCTGTCTCAGGCCAGTTGCGGCAGGTCACTGGGTGACAAGTCGGCTCGGACTCGTACGTAGCGCATTCCGTGGCGAACCTGGCCGGCTTGGGTGGCGGCGTCGGCGCTGACCTCGGCAACAACGGTAGGGCTGACCTTTGTGAGTGGCTTGTTCGAGTCCAGGCCGCCCCATCGGTACGACGTGATCTCGTCGGGCCACGGATGCGAGTCGTCGGCTGGCTCGAGTACGGCGGCCAACTGGGCCGACTGATCCGGCTTGAGCGGGACGGTTCGGCCGACGACCGTCAACTCACCGTCGGCGGTGTAGAGACCTGCAATCAGAACCTCCGGCCGGGTGATCGAGCCGAGGGCACCGCCCACGATGACCTCGCGGGTTTCACGGTGCTTGACCTTCACCCAGCCATCTCGGCGACCGGGACCGTAGCGCGTGGCAGCGCCCTTTACCACCAGGCCTTCGACTCCCATCGCGGCCGGGAGGACTTCGAACCACTCGCGGGCTTCGTTGATGTCATCGGTGACAGGGGTCAGCTGAAGCGGTGGCGCCCACCGGCGGGCGAGCTCCTCGAGTCGCGTTCGGCGCACGGTCCAGCGTTGGGTGCGCAGGTCGACCCCTCCGTTCGCCAGCAGATCGAACGCCGCGTACGCGGCCGGTAGCTGGGCGGCTTTGGCGCGGGCCTTGGTCGGGCTGGTCACGAGCCGCTGTTGGAGTGCATCGAAGCTAAGCCGGCCATCGGCTCCCAGGATGACCAGTTCACCGTCCAGGACCAGGCCGGCGGGCAGCTGCTGAATCGCGGCGGTAACGATGTCGGGGAACCGGTCGCTGATGTCATGACGGTTGCGGGTCCACAGCCGTGCCTGGTCACCGCGGCGCACGATCGCGACCCGGTAGCCGTCCCACTTCACCTCGTAGCGCGAACCGCCAGGTAGTGCGCGCGGTCCTGGGATCTCGTCGACCGAACGCGCTAGGGCAACCTCAACTGGCCCGGCCAGATCGGCTGGGATCCGGACCTCCCCCGGGTCAGTGCGTTGCTTGGCCGGTGTCATCGCTATTCCTGTCCCCCGGTCGGTGGAATGGCGGCCACACGATGATCTTCACGCCTCGGACCGTGAGTCGGCGGTCGCGGTACGGGCAGAACCGATGGTGCTCCGGAACGTTTGCCCCGTCGCACTTCCCGCACCGCCAGACGCCGGCCACATCACCAGCATGCGCCCAGACCTCAGCTCATGTCGCCGGACGGCGCCCGATTCGGTTGCCTCCAGCCCCGGTACCCGCCCGAAACCCCGGATCGGCGGCGCCGTGGACGTTTGGCGTGGCAGGCTGGAGACATGGGTGGCCGGTACGCTTCTGCAGCCAGGCGGCTCGAAAATGGTCGACCCGATGCTGGAGTCTTGACCACAAAGGACACGGTGGGTGCCGCCTGCCCGCGTGATGACGAATGGATCTCGGCGGAGAAGGCGGCCGACGTCCTCGGGGTGAGTGAGAGCACCGTTCACCGGATGGCGCACCGCGGCCTCATCGAACTCGGGAGCGGTTACCGCCGGTACCATCGTCCTTCCGTGGAAGTGCTCCGCGATCGCGGGGAGCCGATGTCCCTCAGCGAGGCCGGCCGCATTCTGCACCGATCGATTGCCGAGGTCCGCCAGCTGCACGCAGCAGGCAAGCTCGGTCCATTCGCAAACGCGACTTTCCCTGTCTTCCGGCGGGAGATCGAACGCTACGCCGACGCCCACCCGCCGCCCAGCGGCAGAGAATGCCGGTTGAACGTCACGACGGCGGCGGAGATGCTCGGACTCTCCAAGAGCACGGTCCACAGGCTCGCCAGGTCTGGCCGGCTTCCCTGTGACCGCGACTCGCGAGGACAGTATTGGTTTCGGCGCGAGCACCTCACGATGTACGTGCGGACGCGAGACGCTGAGGACTCCTTTGAAGGACTTGGAGTGCTCCCTACAACTCTCGCTCCTGGGAGCTGACTCCATTCATCGGCGTGCGCAGGAGAGATGGACTCGCATCCCACCATGATGCTTCGTCGTCGCCAAGCGCCCAGGCGTGCGGCCAGTCCGCGCAAGTCCACGGGCACGCCACGCTCGGATGGACTCCCGCATTTGACGGGGAGATTGGTCGTTGGGAACAGGCCAAGGAACATGACGGTGAATCTCGGTCCGCTTCAGACTGCAGGGGACTGCGATGGCCGCGGCTTCGCCTGCCTGACCTTAGTTGTTGGCCTGTCTGGCAACGAGGATCAAAGCCGACTTCGGTACGTCTGCTGGCGTAGGGCGGTCAGTAGCGACCGCGAGAAGGGAGCGAACCTGATGTCTCATGTCCCACCTGACAGTCCGATGTTGACCTCGCTGGTCATGCGCTGCTGAGACGAGAGGTGAACCAGACAAGTACCGGCGCCAAGATGTCGTGAGATGTCGCTGCGATGTCGGAGGCTGTCGCCGTACTGTCGGGTGATGGATGTCGAGACGGCGCGAGCGGTCGCCGCAAGGCTGCTCGAGAGGGAGCTGCCGCGTCGGTGGGCGCACACCTGCGGTGTGGCTGGGCGGGCTGGAGGTCTGGCCGGGATGCTGGGGGAGCGGGCGGAACTAGTTGAGATGGCTGCGTGGTTGCATGACATCGGCTATGCGCCGGCCGTCCGAGTGACCGGGTTTCATCCGCTGGATGGTGCGCGGTACTTGCGCGATGTCGTGGTCGCCGATGAGTTGGTGTGTCGCCTCGTGGCGCACCATACGGGGGCTTTGGTCGAGGCTGATGAGCGCGGGATCGCTGAGCTGGCGGATGAGTTTGCTCTGCCTGATGGGGACTTGCTCGAGGCGCTGTCGTACTGCGACCTGACCGCAGGCGTCGACGGTTGTCAGGTCAGCGTGGAGGAGCGCCTCAGCGAGATCCTCCTGAGATATCCGAGCGAGCACGTGGTGCACCGCTCGATCGTTCGGTCGGGTCCGGCGCTTCGGAGGGCGGCGCGCAACGTGCAGCGGCGGCTTGGGGACGCTGGCGCCTAGTCGAAGTACAGCGTGGTGCCCGGCTCGAGGTAGTGGGCGATCCGGCGTTGCATCGATCGATCCATCTGCAGCCCGCTGAGTTCTGACTGTGGGACCCAGTGGACCTTTGTGCTCTCGCTGCTGGTGGTGGGTTGGCCGCCGGTGGCTCGGGCGCGGAGGAGGATCGAGAACTCCTGCCGGGCTTCGCCGTTGCTGGTGTAGAGGATGATGTGTTTCGGGTCGGTGTAGATACCGATGACATCGAGGATCTCGCAGTCGATGCCGGTCTCTTCCTTGGTCTCACGTACCCCGGCTCGTGACATGGACTCACCGAGGTCGATCGCTCCACCGGGGAGAGCCCAGTTGCCGTTGTCGGAGCGTTCGATCATGAGGATCTCGCCTGCGTCGTTCTCGATGACGACGTTCACCGACGGCACCATGCTGTTCGCGGCCGGCGCGTTCGGATCGTCGTAGTAGTCGATTCGCTTCGGCATCAGGCCTCCGTCATCGGTGTGGCGTCGTTCCAGACTCGGTCGAAGCTTTCGAGGTAGTGCCTGGCGAGCTCGCCGCCCGGTACCTTCCGCAGGTGCCACACGGGAGCTTGGGCGGCAGGTAGGCCGTACACATGGGTGTTCACGTAGAGGCGGTCGTCGGCTCGGTAGATCGAGTTGTAGAGCACAGTCCGATGCATCCGGAACTCGACGCCCGTGATCTCTCGGAGGCCGCGGTACAGGACGACGGCGTTGCGGATCTTGGCCGCCACCGCGTCGGCGACGCCTTCCTCACGACCGCGTTCGGCCACATGTTCGTCGTCCGGATCGCCGAGCAGGATTCGTACGCGCGTGCCGGCCGTAGCCTTCTTGCGGAGGATTCGCTGGATGCCTGCATCCTCAGCTAAGAAGAGACCCGCATAGACGAGTACGCCGATCTCTTCCGTGCCCGAATCGAAGAGCAGACGCCAGTCGTCTCTCGGTACGTCGGATCGCTGTGGGTAGACCTTGACGATCTCACTCTCGGAAACAGCCGCGGCCCGATCGCGGGGAAGGGCGTCCGGCCAAAGGTAGGACTCCTCCCGGCCGAGCCGGATGGCCAACTTGTGTCGGTTGCGCGGGAACGGTACGTAGTCGCCTACCACCCACCGCTCAACCGTCTTGACGTTGACTTCCAGCTCCTCCGCCAGGGCATGATGGGTCAGGCCGAGCTCGACCATCGCCGCTCGCAGTCGTTCGTTAGGCACGGGATCTAACTTAGGACATTTCGGGACATTTTGAGGCGAGGCGAGACATCCTGGAAATGTCCTTCCACGCCGTGACGCTGTCCGCCGCGTCAGGAGCATCCTGCCTTCACGAACCCTAGGAGGGGTCATGACAGGCAGGAGAAGCTACGCGTTCGAGATCGCGATGCGCGCTAGAGACGGCAGTTGGCAGGTGGTCGCCGCGAGGTCAGGCACCTTCAGCAGGCCCCCGAAAGCGACCGCGCGGAGCATCGCCGAGCGTTGGATCCACGAGCAGGCCGGCCAGCTCCGCGGTGGTCGGCTCGTTGTCCTGGGCAAGCGGCGCACGCCTCCGAGAAGGTTCGACGCGAGCGTCCGGGTTAGGATCCTCGACCGGCTGGACGGTTACCTGCTTGCGGCCGCGTACGTCGGTGTGGATCGGGACCAGGACCGCGTCGGCTCGCCGTTCGGAGGGCACGATGAGTACCTGCCAGCAGCTTTGGCACGTGCGGGGGGAGATCGTGGCTGACCGCGACCGGATGCCGAACGAGCTGCTGCGCCGGGCGCGTGGCTCCTTGTCGCAGGCGACGCTGGCGGAGCTTGTCAATGCTGAGATCTACCGCGCCACCGGGCGGGTGTCCGCGGTTACCTCCAAGTCGATCTCCGACTGGGAGCGTGGGTGGTATTCATGGCCGTCGGCAGATGTCCGAGGAGCGCTGTGCCAGGTCCTGAGGGCGCCGTCTCCGGCCGAGCTTGGTTTCGAGAAGCGTCGCGTCCGGAGAGTCGATCCGCATCGCGCCGTCTCGATCCTGGATCTGATGGACGACTACCGGTCCGAAGGTGCGACAGAGACGCTCGCGCTTCCTGCCGGGCGCTCGTTCGCCGGTGCTGAAGTCGCGGCGCACTACTGCGACGTGAACAAGGCGGGTCAGGAGTGGTTGATGGTTACGCCGAGCTCGGATGTGATCGGTTCCCTTGCGCGACCGGACCGCCGGTCCATGGTGGTGGCCGTCGACAACGATCGACGTCACTACATCTCGGATGGTCGACGGTTCGTCGACCGTGCCGGCCGCCGTACCGGTCCAGAGCCGATCTCGTCAGCCACCGTGATCGACGACCTGACTGTTGGCATCATCTGGGCCACAACGAACGCAGACACTGCGCTGCTTGCCGACGATGCTCAGCTTGCAAGAAGTCACAGCCGGCTGGCGCACTACGAGAAGAAGCTGTCGTCGGAGGCGGTGCCGACCGAGGTTCCTACGCTGAATCCGGTCGCGAGCCAGTGGCTGGGCTCGAGATTCTGCTCGCGTCACCTGACCAGGCATATGGATCGGCTCTCTGGCGAGCCGTTCTTCTGGACGCGTGAACAGCGCGGTGAGGAGGCTGCCTCATGGCTCCTGTGGTCTCACAAGTTCGAGTACCTCCGGCGTACGTCGCGGTGGTTCACGGGCATGCGCCGGGGCTTCTGCATCCCGGAGGAGGAGGTGGCAGGATCTCCCCGCTACGAGCGGGTGATGCTGTTGCTGGCGATGGCGCTGATGGAAGCGTTCGGGATCAGGGTGGAGTTGAGTCCTGAGCGTGAGCACGGTGGTGTCGAGGGGTTTGTCCTGGCGAATGAGGCGATCGTCGCGAACTGGCTCGGTGGTTCGGGACTCTGGTACGTCGATGCGAGTGCCCCGCCGCCGCGCAGATCGGTGTACCGCGAGATTGATGGCTACCTGGCCGCGGGCTCGCTGATCGATCAACCGACTGCGGCGCGTCGGCTCGCGGCGATGGCCAGCTATTTGGATGTGTCTTGGCAGTGGTTCCGGCGGCGGTGTGAGGAGCTTGCCGTGGCGAGTGTCGATGACATCGCTCATCCTCGGAGTCGTTTGCTGTCCACTCTCGGCCTGAACACTGCCGTTCGCTACGTTGCCTATCTCGACAGCCTTGAGGGAGATGATCTTGCGCGCCGCTGAACTGACCATGGGCCGTACCTTCGCCGTCCATTTCGATCACGGTGACGACTTCTATACCGCGCTCGCGGAGTTCTGTGCCGAGTACGACGTGCGACAGGGCTTCATCCCGATGTTCATCGCCGGCCTGCGAGACGTCCAACTCGTCGGCACCTGCGAGAAGCTCGACAACCCGGATGCGCCGGTGTGGAGCTCTGTCCACCTTGAGAACGTAGAGGCGGTCGGCGGTGGCACTCTCGCGTACGACGAGGAGACCGGCACCGTGCTGCCGCACGTCCACGTGTCTGTGGGTCTCAAGGCTCACTCGGCGACAGCGCACACCAGCCACCTCCTTGGCGCCAGGATCCAGTTCCTGACCGAGATGTATCTGGTCGAGGTGGCGTCACCAGGCTTCTCGCGGCCACGCCGGCCTGACCTGTTCAACGTGCCACTGCTGTCGTTCGGTTCGGTCTAGCGCTGGCGTCACCTAGTCCTGGATCTTCGGAGCCGGGTTCCGACCTGACGTTGTCGACGTCAACGTCGAACCCATGAACCAACGTCCACGTGATCCGAACTCTGTCCCGACCATTGCCGAGCGTCGGCGATTGCTCGAGGCCAATGCTGCTGCGGCGAGGTTCTTCCGTCGGGAGTTGCTTCGGGCAACGGATGGCTGGGTTGGAGAGTACTTGAGGCGCGGGGGAGCGGGTGATCTCTTGGAGACTGGTTCGGCATGGGCGGTTGGCCATGCGCCGGACGCTCGCTCGCGGTTGGTGGACCACCTGAGGTCGCGCGGCTTCGACCTCGAGACTGTACGGCGCGCCGGCCTGGGCCTTCTCAATCCTGAAGGACGAACTGTCGACCGATTCCGGGATCAGCTGATGCTTCCGGCCAGAAACGATGGGCTGGAGGCCGTCGGATTCGTCGGCGTACGGCGCGGCGTCGAAGCGCCGTACTATTCGACATCGCCGGCGACGCAGGTTCATCGGCGCTCCGCCACCATCCTCGGCGTCGCCGAGCAACTCGACCTCCTGTCGGAGGGCGCTGCTCCTGTGCTGGTCAACGATCCGCTGGACGCTATAGCGATCGAACAGGTCAGCCGACGGTCGATGTGCCGATGGGCCGGGATACCGCTGTGTGACTCCCTCCTGTCTGCTGGGCAGGCGCGGATCCTGGGCACGCATGCAGCCACAGACACGGCAATTGTGTTGCTGAAGGACGACACGGCCGGCCAGCGCGCGGCTGTCGGATTCCTGGACGATCTGACTCGCTTCTTCCCGCGCGTTTGGGCTGTCGAGCTGCCGAACGGCCAGTCGGCACGAACGTTGTATTCATCCGGGGATGGTCTGCAGCGGCTACACGACGCACTGATGTGTGCACGACCGCTCTCGGACTACAGGCGGGCTCGAACACCACGTCGGCCGCGATCTCTGTCCACAGCGGAGCCGCCCCTCTCCGATGAGACTCCCTCGCTGTGAGTAAGGGTGCCGGCTAGAGAGGCCGTAGTTCGGTGCCGGGAACCCAGGTGACCTGACCGTCCTGGCTGCGGACGCGGCCTAACCATTCGCCGTTGTCACGAATCCAGATGTCCAACTCACCGTCGTGCCACTCAGCCCGCTGCACCGGCTGCGGGGGATCCACTCTTCGTACGGCGTCCGATGGACGCGGCCCGTGTGCGTCGTATTGAACATCGAGATCACTGGCTACCAGCCGCGCCTCCGACTCGTCGCCGATATCGGCCGCTCGCCATCCGTTGACCTCGCCGTCCCAAACGCCGAACCTGCCCGATCCGTCCTCGGTCGGCCGCACCGTGAACCGCCTTAACATGCCAACGAGGATAGCCTAGACTCGAACATATTTTCGAGTGCGTGGCCTTCTGGGGGCATGGTGGGAGGGTTCAATGTGCGCGAGGGCGCCGGCGATTCGCACTGGTCAGTATGGGACAACGCTGCGAACGGGACCCGAGGCCGCTGATCTTGAGTTGCAGTACGACGTGTACGGGCCGCGGTCACCGGATCATGTCCGCCGGGTGGATCCGCCGGTGCCGGTGGAGAAGGCGTGGGTGCCGGCCGGTTTCGTGGATGCGTGGATCTTCGAGCAGGGGACCTGGATCGGTCGGGTCACGGGCATGGACAACAGGTACTCGTGGATCCCGGGCATCGAGCTCCGCCAGGCTGAGCAGTTCTGATGGCGGCAGCGACCAACAGGGGACCGGTGATCCGGATGCAGGGCGGTCCGCGGGACAGGTGGGAGTACTACGAGCAGGACTTCCTCGACTGCGTCCGCTCCGCCCAGATCATGGGCCAGCTGCATGGTCGGCCGATCGATCACCCTTCGAGCTGGCCGCTGTCCTACGAGCGGCCGATGTCGGGTCTCATCTGGGTGTGGCGTCCGGGGCAGAACTGCCATCCGAACCCGATCGACTGATGCTGCCTCTATAGCTCCGGTTGTAGGTGCTGGCGCAGCTGCGGCTGCAGAACTTGCGCCGGCGCGCGGAGTGCAGCGGGCAGAACACGGCCCTGCAGGCGGGGTTGTGGCAGGTGACCTCGGTGCCGTAGCGGCCGGTTCCGGCACGGGCGGTCCGGTTGCTGGCGCGCGCTGCGGCGGTCCAGGGGAGTGGCCGGTTGAGGCGGGCGGTCTGGGCGCGTTGCGGATCCCGGGCGGCCGCGAACGCGTGGCCGGCGGGGGTGGTCATCCGGGCTTTCGCGTTGGTCTGGATCCGTTGCCGCAGCTGGCTGCTGACCAGGCCGCGGCGTCGTTGGAGGCCGTGGGTCTCGCGGTACTGGGCGGCGGTCATGCCGTGCCTCGCCAGGCGTGCAGGCCGAGGTTGGGGAACGCGCGGCCGCATTCGTGGCACACCAGGCCGTCGCTGGTTCGTCGAGCATTCCGTGGCGGCCGTGGCCGTCGGCGTCGCCGAACTCCATCTGTGTCGTGCACCTCCTGGTCCGGGTAGCATGCTGCCACAGCGCGGCTTCGATGCCGGCGGAATCACCGGTCGAGGTCGGCGAGGCGTTGCTGGTTGGCGTCGCGTCGCTGCTGCGCGACGGTCACGTTGCGGGTCGTGCGCTTCAGCTCGACCTGAAGGGCCCGGGTACGGCGGTTGGCGTCGTGCAGCTGCTGCCGGGCTTGCTCGAGCTCTTCGGTGAGCCGTTCGATGGTGGCCGCCAGGTCGGCGAGGTGGTGCTCGTGCGCGTCGAGCTCGCTCTGGGCGTGGGCCCGTTCGGTCTCGGCCTCGGCGTACTGGCGTTCGGCCTGCTCGGCGCGGGTTCGGAGCTCGGCGCGGCGACTGCGTGCCGCGGCCGCCGCCGCCGCCGGCGCCGGTGTCGCTGTCGGCGTCGACAGCGGCGTACGCCGGATGGTGGCCTTGCGCGGTGGTTTCGGTGTGGAGGTGCGGACGACGCGGGGTTTCACCGGGGCGAGTTGGGCGGGGTCGCCGGTTTCGTCGACGACGCCGAACCCGACGTGTCGCAGGGCGCTGGTGAGTTGCCCGGTCCGGAGCAGTTGCGCGGCGCCGGGGTCGATGACGGCGGCGTCGAGGGTCTCGGTCAGCCGCTGCTCAGTCGACGCGCTGACGGTGTGGCCTCGGGTGCGGGCTTGCGCCCGGGCGGCGGTCACGAGCTTGTGGACGAGTCCGTGCCGGCGCAGCGTCAGCTCGCGGAGTCGGCGGCCGTCGCGCGCTACGTGCGCCTGGCGCAGCTCTTCGCCGAGGTCGGTGAGCTCGGCGATGCCGTCGGGGTCGACACGGACGAGCAGGTTGGCGAGCCAGGCCGCGAGCGTCGGTTTGCGTAGCGCTTTCAGCGCGGCGCTGCTGCCGGTGTCGCCGGCGTCCTTGGTTTGTTTGGCGACCTGGTTGCGGGCAGCGGTGAACTGTTCGGGTGGCAACCCGTAGAGCTCGAGCGCGGCCGCGGCGACATCCACGTCACCCACCATGCGATCAGTCAGCGGCCAGGGCAACGCTGGGTCTGGCGGCCGCATGGCGGCCCCGACTTGGCTGTGCGCCGGTACCGGCGGTCTGGCGCATGCTGGTGTCGTGGCCGAGTGGCACTGCGGAAAGTGTGAAGGGGCCGATGTCCCGGAGCATCACCGCCTGTGCCCGAAACGGGACCCCCGCGTGCGGATCAAGCGGATCGTCCGCGTGGTGTGGCCGCCGTTCGGCCGCGAGGACGACGGCTCCGGTTCGGCCCGCTGAGGCCGGAACGCGGGAACGGGCACGGCATGCCAGCTAGTTGTTCAGTGATCGGGGCGTTCTCGACTCTGCGGCGTCGGCGGCGCGTGCGACGAGCTCGAGCAGGTCGCGGCGGAATCTCCAGCACTTCGCGGTCTCGATGGCCGGGATCCGGCCGTCTTGGGCGACGCGACGACAGCGCCGACCGCCACTGTCACGTAGACCGCGACGGACAACAGCGGCAAGTCGGTCGGCACGGTCAACCTCGCTTCGCCCAGCCTCGTGTACCACGCGCTCGTCCCGCTGCCGGTCCCGGCGAACCTCTGTGATGTGCAGCACGAGGTGTCACAGTCTCGGTCGCTGCGGGGTCGTATGTATGAGGAGGGCCGAATCATGCGAGGTCCCTGGAGCAATCTGCGAGCGAGAGTATTCCCTGATCACTGGTCGCTGCTGTTCGGCCAGATCGCCTTCTACAGCTTCGTTGTGGTGACGGTCACCGGCCTTGTGCTGATGGTGCCGTACCAACCGTCGGCCGAACACGTTGTGTACGACGGCCCGTACGCACCGCTGCACGGCGTACAGATGTCACAGGCGATGGACTCGACGATGGCGATCAGCTTCGAGCTGCGCGGTGGCCTGCTTGTGCGCCAGATGCACCACTGGGGTGCGCTGATCATGGTGGCGGCGATCCTGCTGCACCTGTTGCGGCTGTTCTTCACCGCTGGGTTCCGCCGGCCGCGGCGGCTGAACTGGGTGGTCGTCTTCGGGGTGCTGATCATCACGCTCGGCGCCTGCCTGACCGGTACGACGCTCCCGGACGACATGGCGTCCGGCACGAGCCTCGCAGTACTCGACGGCGTTCTGCAGGCAACTCCGTTCGTGGGAACGCAGCTCTCGGCGCTGCTGTTCGGAGGGGCTTTCCCGGGCGATGTGATCACGCGGTTCTACCCGCTGCACGTCATCGTCCTCCCCGCACTCCTCGGTGTGCTCTTCATCGTCGGCGGGGCGCTCGCGCTCAGGAACAAACCGGCGCAGTTCGCCGGCCCCGGGCGAACCGAGGACAACGTGGTGGGACGTCCGGCGATTGTTGCCGTGGTGAAGGGCGTCGGTCTGTTCGGCTTCGTCGCCGGAGTAGTCGGCCTGATGGGCGCGCTGGCCACCATCAACCCGGTGTGGCTGTTCGGCCCGGCCGATCCGGCGAACACCTCGGCCGGAGTCGGTTCGGCGTGGTACCTGGCCTTCCTGGACGGTGCGCTGCGGCTGGCGCCGGGCTGGGAAGCGGTCTGGTGGGGCAGGACCATCAGCTTTGCCATCCTGCTCCCGGTTGCCGTCTGCACGCTGTTCCTCGCGCTGGTCGGGATCTACCCGTTCATCGAGGAGCGAGTGACCCGCGACCGGCGCGAACACAACCTGCTCGAACGCCCGCGCAGCAACCCGATCCGCACCGGCATCGGCGTGGCTGGAGTCGTCTTCTACGGCACGCTCTGGGCCGCCGCCGGCGCCGACACGATGGCCGTGCAGTTCCACCTCTCGGTCAACGCCTTGATCCATCTGTTCCAGGCACTGCTGATCCTCGGCCCACCGGTCGCCTTCAGCATCACCCGCCGGATCTGCCTGGGCCTGCAGCAACGCGACACCGAGATCGCCACCAACGGCATCGAGACCGGCCGGATCCTCCGGCTCCCGATAGGCGGTTACGTCGAAACGCACCGCCCGGCCCACCTCCAACTCACCCCATCCGAAGGCAGCCGCTTGAATACGACCGGTCGTCGTTGACAGCGGCTGGCCGCTCGCAGCGATGCGCGTCGCGATGATCCCGGCCGCAATCGAGATCGCCGTCTCCTCGGAGGTCCGAGCGCCGGCCGCCGTACTGGCAGTGCGCCGCTGCTACCTGGGGCGGCGATCGTCGATAGTGCCATCGACGGCTCAACACCGGCCGGCGAGGACTGAGTGACGCCCGCGACTGGCTGCAGTCCGACTGGGCAGAGGGACACGGCCCGTCGACCACGACCAGCGCCGTGAGGCGGGCCGGCTGATCGCCGAGGCGAAGAACAAGATCGACCAAGCCAAGACCGCCCTGTACAGCAGCACGGGAGAGTGACGACGATGCTGCTCGCCGCCGGAGAGCCGCGCAGAAGGCGATCACCGGAGGCTGAGCCAGCGTCTTGCGGGCAAGTTGCGCATCTGGCCAGCCAGATGCGCAACTTTCACTCGCTTTTGGGTGTGCGCCGACGCGGGGTCCGCGGCCGGGCGGCGGCCTCCACCGTGGACTCTGCTGCCAGCTCGGGAACGACAGCGAGCTCGGGACCGGTGCCGTGCTTCCGGTTCGCTGGCACGCTCGATGTGGGCTGTCGCTTCGGAGCTTCGCCGACGATCCGCCCGATGATGCCTTCCACCCGGGTCCCAGCTTTCAGTACGAACTCCCGTGTTCCCTGGTCTTTCGAGAACACCGCGATCAAGCAGTAGATGCTCCAAAAGACAACGAGCACCAGAACCGGGACTGCGACCGCCATCGCTCGCAGTGCGAACAGGAGCCAGAGCCCCGCTAGCGAGAACATGACACCGCCCCAAGGTTCGCGCCGTTTCTTCTGCAAAGCCCTTGGGTATGAGTTGTACGGGTCGTAGGATCCATGCCGAACCCCCTGGCCTAGTCAACTGGGGTGGTTTGAGCTGTTCGACGAGGCGGCTCCCTTGCCCTAACCCAGCGGGGAGCCGCTCGCATTTGATATCGGCAGAAGGGTTAGTCAGACCCCAGCCTCCACCGTGAACCCGTCATCGTCGGAGAGCCTCCCGACGACGGGCTGGGAAACCTTCCTAGACCTCAGCCGCCCCCAGAAGTGAGACCAATCGAGCCCGCATATCGGGGCCTCGACCCTATGGACCTTACCCAGAAAAACTCGCCGGGCAAGCTGAATCCCATCACATGTTTTGGGTGGCTGTGAGACAGCTGCGAGGCTACGGCCGACCTGCGGCCACGCGATCGAGGAGCTCGTCGTCGCGGCGCACCGCGCCCGGCCCGCGAACCGGCGGAACGACCACGAGCGCCAGCAGCCCGCGCAGCCGACGGACCAGATCCGCGGCGTACGGATCTGGCTCACTGCGCCGGTATCGGCAGCGTCGCGTCACGGATCCACCCCTCCCCTCAAGGGAATCGGGGTTACCTCCGCACCTGTTACAAGCACCCCGCCGGGACGGCCTTGAGCTGAGGTCGCGGATCTTGTCCGCGCCGCGGTCGGCCGGCGGCGATGCGGAACGAGGACGCTCGCCAGGCGAGTCATTTCCGCCACGAGCTGCAGCGAGTGGTTCTGGCCAGATGCATCGAGCTTCTGCGACCGTACGGCGACGACGAGGACCGCAAAGGTAAGCAGGAGCAACGGGGTGCCAGCGATCGCCGCCACGATCAGCACGAGGGTCAGCACGATGACACCCGACAGAGCGCGGCGGGATCCGAGATAGCCGGTTGTCGCCGGCAAGTCGTACTCTTCACTTGAGTTGCAGCCTCCCATGGCGTTGCGCTTCCGAACGGCTCTCTGCTGACACAGGGGGCCGTTCCTCGTTGGGTGGGCGCTGACACGTCCCACCAACAAGCCACACTAGGAAGAAGTGCCGACACTTCCCGGACCACAAATCCGCAGGTCAGGACGCAATTGGGTGTATCTCGGTACACCGGCTTCGAGGTAGCGGCAAGGAATGCTTGACGGCGAGATCCGGGATATCCAGCGGCAGCTCCGGACCGCGATCGACAAAGCCGGCCGCGCAATCGCACGAGGTGGCTCTGCGCCGCCGGCGCCGACGACCCAGCTGCAAAACGTCGCGGGAGCTCGGTGGGTCCTCGACCTCCTTGAGGACGAGGTCGCCCGGTACATCGAGCAAGCACGAGCCGCCGGCGCATCCTGGTCCGAGATCGGCGAGCAGTTCGGCCGGGTGAGCAAACAAGCAGTCCACGAGAGGTTCGGCGCGGGCAGCCGGCGACCCCGGTAGACAGCCAGCGCAGGTACATGACCAGGTGGTGTGAGAGCGATGCCTCGCTCGCAGTCGACGTTTCTACGATCATGGTGAACTGCCTTTCCTCCGGTGGTTCCGGATGTGGTTGGTGGGGCCGGCGCGGTCCCTGAGCGGCGCGGACAGGCAGCCCCTTTCCGCTGCTCGAGCAGCAGCCTGCCCTGGCTGCACGGTTAACGTCGCGTCGAGCGACCAGCCGTGGTGGGACCTCGTCGTGTCGCCTACAAGTGGGGTCAGCTGGCCCCGGCGTGCTCGACCTGCAGGTATGCGATCTGGCCGTCCTCGCGCAGCACCAATCGGTCTTCCTCCACTGCTAGATATCGGGCCAGACGGACTGGAATTCAAACCGCCGGACACCGCTGTGGTCCCGATTCATCTCGGGCCGCCGCCAATCCCTGATGTGGAGCCACGACGACGTCTCTGGATCGTGGCAGGCCGACGACGCACAGAACCTGAGGGTTTCCCGAGAAGTCCTGGCAGGGCGGTCCGCCGGTGATGTCCGTGAGATGTGTCAGCAAGGCGTTGGGTGCTCACGGCCCTCGAGATCATGAAAGAACTCATCGGCCGCGAGCTGCGGTCGAGCGTTTGTTTCCTAAACCGTGGCTCCTCGTGCAGGTCCCCGAGGCGAAGACGGTGAAGAACGAGGACATGCGCCGAATCTCGTCCTGAGCGGTGATCCCTGCGATCTCGACCCTCAAGCTGGCGATAGATCTTCTGGATCAACTGCGCGCGGCGGGATCCGAAGGGCCCAGGGGAGGCAAGCCCGACGAGCTGTGATGCCGCCGGCATCACAGCTGCTGTCTGTGTCGCGTGGCAGGCTGGCAGACATGTGTGGTCGATACGCCTCCGTGGCCAGCCGGGCCGAGCTTCTGGAGCGGTTCGTCGTCGACGAGAACAACGCCGACGATCTGCGCGGCCAGGACTTCAACGTGACACCGACCAAGGACAACCCGGTGGTGATCGCCCGCGTCCCACAGGACGCCGACGAGGACGCAGAACCGGCGCGCGAACTCCGGGCGTTCCGCTGGCGATTGCTGCCGTTCTGGGCAAAGGACATCCAGTCCGGCGCAAAGATGATCAACGCCCGGGCAGAGACCGTCCACGAGAAGCCGGCGTACCGGCGCGCGTTCAAGTCGCAGCGGGCGCTGATCCCGGTCGACGCGTTCTACGAATGGCTCGAGACCGACCAGGTCGGCAAGTCGGGCAAGAAGTTGAAGCAGCCATTCGTGCTGCGGCCTGCGGACGGGTCGACGCTGGCGCTGGCCGGGTTGTACGAGGTCTGGTACGACAAGTCGCTTCCCGACGACGACCCGAACCGGGTCGTCCCGACGTACACGATCATCACCACCACCGCGACCGACAGCGTCGGCCGGATCCACGACCGCATGCCGATGGCGATCACCCCCGACCATTGGGACGAGTGGCTCGATCCCCGCAACCACGACGTCGACCAGCTCCGCGGCTTCATGGCGCCGCCGGTCGACGGCAGTCTCGATATGTACGCCGTGTCTAAGGCCGTCAACAACGTGAAGAACAACGGCCCCGACCTGCTGCAGCCGCTGCCCGCTGAGGACTGACAACGCACTACGGGTTCGGACTCCGCCCAGGCGGGGTGTCGAGGAACCCCGGACGCCCGGCCGTGTCGAGAATGGATGCGCCTGGGGAACGCATCGAGTGAAAGGGGAGTCCTCCGTGGCTACCGAGATCGAAACCCACGCCAGCAATCTGCTCGAGGCGCTCTACAAGGCACACCAGGCCGATGCCGACCAAGACGCGGCAGTCGACAGCTATCTCGAAGAGGCCGGCCTCGACCCTGTCCAGGCCGGGTTCGACTTAGTCGACTTCCTCGCCGATCGCGGCCTGGTCGCTGCCCACCACACGGCGGGAACACCGCGCGGTTGGATCACGCCTGACGGGATCCACGCTGTTCAGAGCCTGCACGCCAAGCGCGCAGACCCCAAGGTCAGAGCCGCGTTGCTGCGAGCCGAAATGCTCCAGTGGCTCGACAGGCGGGAGGACGACGGGCAGGAACCGGCCAGCTTCCAGGAGTTCGTCGATGCCCTGACCGAGAACAGCGAGATGTTCAGCGAGCGCGAACTGCGAGGCGCCGCGGACTACCTTCACCACAACGACCTTATTGACGCGGTGCATGTCGAGGAGTCGACCGACGGGTGGATCCATCCTCGCCTGACTCCGCATGGTCGTGAGTACATCACCGACCACGGCGGTGACGTCGCCGAATTCCTCCGGGAACGGCGCGGAGGATCGTCGACCACCCACCACAGCACGACGGTTCACATCAGCGACAACAACGGCAACCTCGTCATCCACGGTGATCGATTCACTCAGAACTACAACGCCGGCATCAACGTCGAAGATCTGGTCAAGTTCGCCGGCGGCGTACGTCAGATGCTGCCCGTGCTCGGGATCGACCAGGCGGCCCAGGACGACCTCGCAGCCGTCGCCGACGACCTACATGCCGAAGCCACCTCGGTGACTCCTGACCGTGGCCGGCTCCGTCAGTTGGTGAATCGCCTCCTGGCAGGCGTGAACGCCGCCGCACCAACTGTCGCCAAGACCATGCTGCTCGCCGCCGCCGAGGCCGCTCAGAAGGCAATCACCGGCTGATCGGCGCACCAGGCAGCGGCCGGGTGAGTCAGCACGCTAGGCGTCGGCTCTCGGCCGCGGGAGCAGGCTCGGTCAGTTCTCTGCCGCGTGCGCTCCGCACGTCCAGCCTCGGGTATCGGTGCTCCACCCGTGCCCGACGAGCCACATCGCGGCCGCGTCGGGGATGCGTTCGGCGTCGGCCAGTTCGTTGCCGAGGATGACGGTCGAGCTGCACACTGTCGATGTTCGAAGTCGGCTGCACAGTTGTCCGTACTCATCTGCAACCGCTGCATTGACATGCTCGGCGTTGGCGCGGAGCGCCCAGCCGCAGGAGGGGCTGCGTATGTGGCCGTAAGAGTTCGGCCGCCCTGCAGAACAGCTGGGCACTCAGCTATGGGTGTCACGGCGTTCTGCCGTAAGCCAACGGAGCTGGGAGCGGGCCGGCGTGCCACCGAGATCTGGTAGACGTTGGACTGATGAGTAGACGATCCGGTAGGCGGCGGCGTCGGGGAGCGGGGCGTGTACTGGTCGCTGCGGCGCTGCTTGTGTTCGCGGCGTTGTTTCACGACCGGTGGGGGCCGTGGTGGGCGAGTTGGTGGCAGGGCCCGCTGGCTGCTGATGGTCAACTGCTGGGATTGTCGATCCTCGCCTGGGGGCGCTTCGGGAAGGTCTTCCAGTTCGCTGCGGGTCTGGTGATCATCCTCGACCTCATCGGTCCTGACGCGCTGCGGGCTTACGGCACGCGTGGTCGCCGACGGCTGACGACGGCCCGTCGACGGATCACGTACACACGCGTCGCGGCACGAGTACTGGACAAGATGCAGGTGCTTGAGAATCGTGTGAAAAAGGACCTTCCACCGACAGGCGAGCGCGAACAACCGCCGCCCCTGAGCATCGATGACGACACCTACCAGACGCTGTTGGACGACGTATTCGAAGCCTTCGATGGGGAGCTCACCTGCCGATCATGCACCAAGAGCGTCGTGACCACGGAGGTTCAACCGCAACGCGTCTCGATTCCTGGTGAGCATCCATCCAAATGGGATTGCCTGCACGGGCGGACGATCCTGGGTCCCTACGTCGAAGCAGCGGTCCTCGACGACCTGACGAACGAGGAGAAGGCGGCTTGGCGCTACTCCGGCAGAGGCGGCGTGCAACGGTGGGCGCTCGGAGGCTCTTGCCTTGGCCTGCTCGTAGGAGTCGGCGGGGCCATGCTCATCCTCAAATTCCTGATGCCGGTCGTACCGTTTCCGCTCGCAGTGACCCCGGCGCTTCTGCTCTTCTGGTCAGGTTCGGCGTTCGCGATAATAGCTTCCGAGCCTGACCAACGACGCTCAGCCGCGATTGCGCTCATGTGGCTGTGGGCGCTCGTCCAGCACCTGCCGGTCCTGCCTGCGCGGTTCATTACCCACCTCATGGACCGAGCGCAGCCTGCACATCCGCTGCGCTGGGCCGCCGCGTATCTCTTCATCGCCGGGTCACTCCTCGACCTACTCGCGAGCTGACCTTGCCCCCCCGGGGGTGTCAACCGTTGCCTGGACAGCATCGGGCTATCGAGGCCGGTCCTGGGATGCGCGCTGGACCGCTTGCAGTGACCGGCTCGGTCGCTAGGGTTCGGAATCCTGCGAACTGTTCGGTCCATCATGAGTATCTGGGGTAGCTGCATGATCAATTCACCGAAGGTGAGTGCGGTTCTTCTTTCGCTGGGGCTGGCGGTCAGTCTCGTTGCCTGTTCGTCCGGAAAGGATCAGCCCGATCCTGCGGCAGAGGGCGGCAAGAGCCAGGGTGAGAGCTCGTCGACGCCGAAGGCCGATGACGACTTCTCTCAACGTGGCATGGTTGTCACGGCGCAGTGCACGCCGGCGGGTGACAGCGGTGGCGGAACCGTCACCCTCGACGGTTGGGACGCGCAAAGCCTGGAGAAGAAGGCGCACGCGGAATTCCAGCTGCCGGACACCGTGCTGACCAAGTCCGAGAAGGTCCGGCCCGGCACCGCGCTCGAGGATCTCTGCGCACCGACAAATCTGACCAGCAGCAATGACATCCTCGCGGTCAGGTCGCTCTTCGATCGGGACTTCACCAAGCTGGCTGTGGTGATTCAAGACCCGAAGAGCATGGCGACGCACGTGGGCTACGTCGACCGCTCGGGCAAGCTGACCGACCTCACCGGCGAAGAAGACTTCGGCAACACGCCACACGAGGACAACGCGGCCATGGCGCTGGACGGTGAGGCGGTCTGGTTCACCAGTGACGTCGACGGCGAAGACCACATCGCGAACCGGCCGGTCGACGGAGACCACAAGCCGGTCGGTGACCAGCCGATCGAGCATCTCAGCGAGGCTCACCTTTTCGTCGTCGGAACGCCCGGTACCGCGGTGGCGAGCAGCAGCGCTCGGCTGTCACCGGAAGGCAGACGCGTTCTGGCCGAGGAGAAGCTGCTCGATGCCAAACCCGGCGGCGTGATCGACCCGAACGCGATCGAGCAAGCGAAGCCAGCACCCTGTGTGGAATCGAGCTCGGTCGGCTGGATCGACGACGACACGGTGCTGTGCAGCGGACCCGACAAGCGCTTCTCGACGCTGGACCTCACATCGAACGCGAAGGAGGGTACGCCGATCCTGCCGAGCAACGACCGCAACAACTACCTCCTGGCGATCGCGCCGGACGGGCAGAAGTTCGCGTTCCTGTCCGTGCAGGAGGAGAAGCGGGACTACTACGTGTCCGACGTGAAGCCGGGCTCCACGCCCACGAAGGTGGAGCCACCTGCGGAGTTCGCGCAGATGATCGACAAGCTCTTCGTCCTCGACTGGCGCTGACAGCAGCCCAGTCGCGCATCGACATCCGGGACGGCCGCGGTACCGGCGACGGTCGGCCAGCGAAAGCGCCACACCACGGCGGCATGTGGAAGTCGCGCTGGAGCAACCAGGCCGAGGCTCTCGCTGCCGACGGGGGAAGTGAGCGTCAAGTCAGCCAGGGCGTTCGTCGCGCACAGCCGCCGATGTCTGCGGCCGCAGGTCGAGGCGCAGGCTGGCAGCAGACCCACCCGCGGCCATGAGGCCTGTTCGGACCAGTGCCACCCGGCGTTGATGAGCTCGTTGCTCACGATGTCTGGCAGCTGCTGGGGGCCGTCATCGCGGGCGCAGTTAGGCGAGCCGCCCGGTCAGGAGCGGCCCGTCGCCGCACACGAGGCAGGCCAGGGCGTAGACGGTGTGTAGCTGGCACTGGCCGCAGTCGAGTATGTCGATCACATGGCTAACTCGTCGCGGACCTTGGCCGGTCAGTTCGGCGTGGTCTTCGGTGGTCAGCCCCGGCCAGCGTGTTGAGGGTTGCTGGATCTCGCAGCCGCACCGCTGGCAGCGGTACGGTCCGGCGACGCTCGGGGGCGTCGGGTCGCAGGCCGTGTTCGCTGGCAAGGTTCGCACCTGGCGCACACGAACGCGTAGACGCCCCGTGTTGAGTTTATCGGCCCTCTCCTTCGTAGGGGCACCGGCGGCCGCGACCGCGTCCGTCGTTGATGTGCCAGTAGTGCTGTTCGGCGTCGGAGTCGGTGCTCATGGCCCAGTCCATCCAATCCGGTCAGCCATCGGCGACCCGGTGTGTTCTGGGCAGACCCAGCCGTCGCCGGACGTCGTCGTGGCCCAGCGCCAGCCGGTCGCGGTGAGCTGGTCGACGACTGTTTCGGGTGGTCGCTGGGGTTCGGTTTCGCGGGCGAGCTCGACGAGTTCGCCGGTCAGGAGTGGGCCGTCGCCGCAGGCCAGGCAAGCGATTGCGTAGACGGTGTGGGGCTGGCACCGGCCGCAGTGCCGCGTGACCTCGACCCGGCCGGGATCGGTTCCCGCGGTTGACCACGACTCAGTCTGTAATTCGTCTCGCAGCCGCGCGGCGGCGATCTCTCCGTCCGGAACGCTGCCACAGCCCGGACATACGAGGCGTCCTTGACCGGCGGGGCCTTCCGCGGTTGTGCTGGCCAGGGTTGCCGCCAGATCGGTGGTGATCACTGCCATGGGGCCGTTGGTGTCGGTGAGGGCGCGGTGCACGGTGGCGCGACTGGAGCCGATCGCTTCGGCGATCGCCCGGATGGACAGCCCGTCGGCCTTCAGCCGCCGCGCGGTGCCGATCTGGCCGGGCGTGAGTGACTTGCCCCGGCCGGTCGGGGTGAACGTGCGGCGGGCATTGTTTTTCACCTGGTGGTCGCGAGCGATCCGGTACACCGTGGCCCTGGAGACGCCGTACGTCGTGGCGAGTTCCTCGACCGGCGCCTGACCAGTGGCGAACTCGCCGGCCAGGTCCTCCTCGAGTTAGGGCGTGAGCTTTCGGGGCCGGTGCGCGGTCTTCCCCGACTGCCGGGCCGATGCGACCCGTTCCTGCTTGTAGATCAGCTCGCGCAACTTTCACCCCGACCCCCGACGCTGGCGGGGAAAATAGGGCCGCGCTGGTAGAGTCTGCGGCGCAACTTCAGATTGACCCCCTGCTGCCTCAGGCGTGTGTATGTGCCGATCCGGCACTACGCTGCAGCTCCCCGGAGTTGGGAACCGGGAACGACCCCCGAGGGGTGGTTTCCCATGCCCACACTCATGCTGATCGTCACAGCGGTCACCATCTTCTCCGCAGGCCTGTTCGGCTATCTGCGGTACCTGGCATACCTGCGCACCATGCGTTGGGTGGTTGAACAGTTCGGGCCGGACGGCATCGAGTGGGCGACCGCGCTCGCTCCTAAGGACTGCCAGGCGGCTCCGCTGGCGTCCTTGACCCGTCGCAACGAGGGCTAGCGGGTCGTGTCGAGAGTTGGTGTGCGGCGTCATGAACTCGCTCGGGGAGCCGGGCGGCTGGCGTCCTCGGCCGGTGTCGACCTCGGTGCGACCGAGTCGTCCTGGATCTTGGTGAGCATCCGCCGTACTTCCTGCTGTGCAAGGCCCATCCGCACGAGAGACCAAATTCTCCACCCCGGTGGCACCTCGAGAGCCATGGCTATCGGGATCCCCAGGGCGGCGACGTGCGCGGCCTTTCGGTGGCGCGGCCGCATCGAGATCATGATGCCGGTGGACGGTCGTGACGTACCCGATCAGGACGTCGTCGAGCTGGCGGGGGCAGGCGTGTGCGTAGCGGGCGACGTTGTCGAGCAGTTGTCGGGACTCGCTCTGCAGGGCCTCGTAGTGCCGCGTGCGTTCGTCTCGCCACGCTCGTTGAAGGTCCGGCGGTGCGGTGGCGGGTAGTTCCTCGCCATACATCTTTGCCTCCAGCGTCAGCTTGGTGATCACCGCCAGGAGCTCCCGGCGTGCCAGCAGCACTCCGAGGAATCGGTCCTTGCGCGCCTCCAGCCGCGGTTTCACGAGGTACTCGATCGCCAGAGCGACAAAGACGGCCGTAGCGCCAGAGGTGACTACGGTGTCCCAGTTGATCGTCGGCATGGTCGCTCCGAGCTTCGTTGAATAGACCGCGGGGGTAGAGCGTAGAGCCCGCCGGTCCGGGCCCTCCGGGTCGGTAGCGCGTGAGCGGCGAGCTGCAGCCGCCCGGGTACGGTGACTTGCGAAGATGTGGATACAGCGACACTGCGGGCGCCGGTAGCGTCAGCGATATGGAATCGGAGCTCCCAGGTACGTTCGACATGTTTCCGACGATGCCAGCGGGAGACTGGGGAACAACGCCTGGTTGCAGCGTCTCGCACGGGTCAGGCGTCGTCGAAGATCTGATCAGAGGAATCGATGAGCATCGAGCCTCAGCTGCCAGCGGGTATTGGTCTCGGCTCCTGCCCACGCCAGCAGGCATCGGGTGCGTGCCCTACTTCACCGACAGGCAGGTTGCCACGGCGCTTGGAGGTCTAGGGCGTTGTTGCGTCGTCGTCGACAAGCAACAACCCCGCCGCGACGCCGTTGAGCTGCTCGCGCAGACCGGAGTGCCTCTGTCCAGTGCGTACCTCGAGGGCTTCGAAGAGCTCGCCCTACCGGACCAGCACGGCGCCGGCCCGATCATCCACCCATACAGCGGCCCACTCGACCCCGTCGATCTCGGACCAGTGCGAGTTGCAGGATGGAAGGCACCCGGGCAAGGCGAGCGGCCGCGGCCGCTGCTCCATTCAAAGCTGCTCGTGCTGGGCGTTACTACCTACTACGAGGACGACGAAGAGTTTGCCGGCGACATCATGCGATTCACCCCCACCCGTACCTGGATGGGTTCGGCGAACTGGACCTATGCCGCACGGCAGCACATCGAGTTTGGCCTCTGGTCAACCGATCCAGCCCTCGTCAACCGCAACTACCAATACCTGCTCGATCTGCTTCGGTTCAGCGAGCCACGCGCGGCAATGACCATTGGGCCAACGCCCGAGCTCGTTCCGGCGACGTGGGACAACGCCGCCTTCTACGAGTACTTCACTGAGCAGTACGAGGAGCCATCGGAGGAGGACAACGGCTGAGGTTTGCTCCGCCTCGGCGCTGGCTCGCGCGCCTGATCTTTGGCGGAGCCCACAATGCCCGATGCTGTGTGCAGCATCCGCTTCAGCCCGGCAGGAGAACCAGGATGGTCCGACGAACCGAAATCCAGCTAATCGACGACCTGGACGGCTCCGACATCGCCAGGGGCAAAGGCGAAACGATCCGCTTCGCGCTCGATGGCACGTCGTACGAGATCGACCTCAAGGCAAAGAACGCGGCGAAACTGCGGAAGACTCTTGCGCCGTACATCGCAGCAGCCCGGTCTGTGAAGGCCCAGCGGGGCAGGAGTGCACAACGAGCTGGAGACCCGGAGGCCCGCCAGATCAAGGCCTGGGCACGCGAGAACGGGTACGAGGTCGCAGACCGCGGCCGCGTGCCGGGCCATATCCGCGACGCCTACAGCGCCGCGTCCTGACTTCGAGCCAGGGCATGATCGGCCCACTGGTGGAGGGCAGACTGTGCGCGTGGACTGGACACGTGAGGCCACGAACGCCTTGCCGCCTCCGATAGTCCCCGCCGTTCACTTACCTGGGCGAGGTCGGGCCAGGGGCCCAAATCAGTTGTCCTCCGGCGGGATCCCAAGCTGTGCACGGCGTATCCGTCGCTCGACCTTGCGCTGATCGTCCCACCGCTGGCGGATCTTCGGCTGGAGGATGTGCTCGAACATCCATATATGCAGCCAGGCGGTCCCGGTGAACGGCAGGCAGACCACGAAGCAGAGGATGAACAGCCCGAGGATCCACCCCCGAGCGGGACGACCATGACCCCTACCCCGGCTGCCCCGAGCGGCAGGGCGACGTAGAAGTACGCCCACCCCACAGCGGTCCCGGCCAGAGCCATCACCACGTAGTGCCGGAGCCGCTCATGCCAGAGCGTGTCCTTCGCCCAGTGGACCTTGTGCCCAAACACCGCTGCGATCGCGACTGACACCAGAGCACACCAGCCGATAGACAGCCAGTGCCAGTCCCCCCTCGTCACTTACTGCAGCCCACGATCTGGCACATGTTCTGGTTGTCGATCTGCTCCTGCTGGCGACTCGATTTGCCCTGCTCGTAGTTGATCTTGACCACGAGGAGCACCACACCGATCGCGATGACGGCCAGACCGACCAGCACCTTCTTCAAAGCTTCCTCCCCAGACACACCCGAATGCAGCACGCGACGTCGCGGCCGATGGCCGCCATGATCTTCAGAGCGAGATACCTGGCTCCTGATACGACTCCCAGCCGCTGGCGTCGCAGACAGGTGGTGGTCGGGGTCCACTACGTGAGCGCACGGGTTGGCGCGGTCGCCCTCATTGCGCCGCAGTGACGGCAAGCACGTACCTCACCCTGCGGTTCAGCGCTACTGCAGTGGCTAGCAGCGAGGTGGGTCGTGCCAGCCGTACGACCCCACCCGCTGGCCTGCGGCCGAGCGACGAGAGACCACTCTTAAATGAGAGGCTTCCGTGGTGTCTAACGCGGATGACGTTGTTGTGCTCATGGTGCACTCCTGGAGTGAGTCCGTTCTGCGCCAAGTAGATCGGGTGCGAGAGGTAGGCCGGGAATCGGCGAGGCTCAACCGACAGCTCGACCGTGAATGGGATCGAGACCTCGGTGAGGTGGCAAGTCGGGTCTGGCGGCAGCGGTGGACAGAAGATCACACCCTTGTGTGGTCGATCCATCAACTCGACCGATGGGCACGCCGCCTCGCGAAAGAGCGTGGTAAACCCATCCCCGACGAAGATCCGTTGCTTCGAAATGTTAGGAACGCTCTCGAGCACCTGGACGAGGCTCTCTTCGATGAAGAGCACAGCGCAGAGCCAGGCGACGATCCGAAGACGAACCGCTCCCTACGCAACCTGCCGGGCGGTCGACTAGATATCGCCACTGGCGGCAAGCTGTTCGGCAACTTGGAGCTCGGTGAGCTAGAAGGTTCGCTCGTGGTCATCTCGACCGAGTCGAGCAGGAGTTCCACGAACAGGAGGAAGCGATGATCGATGCCGCCGTCGACTCTTACATCGATGACCTCATCTCCGCACGCCGCGAGCTGCGTGCGTGACCGCCGCCACATGATCCGGCCCGTCCTACTCCTGCACCAGCAGGCGGCTGACCTTCCAGGCAGCCCGAGAGTTGTTGCGGGTCAGCTCGATGAAGAGGGCGTACTGCTGTTTATGCCGCGCCAGTGGTCGCGGCCGATCGGGTGCATGGTGACCGCGATGGTGCGGTCGGCTCGCGTGGCGGAGTCGGGTGGGGCGCCGTCTTCGGTGGCGTCGGCTGCGGTGCTTGTGGTGTAGGCGTGGTGCTGAGCCCAGCTGCTCCATTCCGCGCCGGGCGCGGCGGCCGGGCCGAGCTCGAGGAGGCGCGCGAGCTCGGCTGTGAGCCATGGCTTCGCGCGGCGTTGGGCGTCGCTGGGGGAGTGGTCGATCGCGGTGTCGTACCGGTAGGTGATCGCGGCGACGGTGGCGGCGACCACAGAGGCGTCGAGTCCGTTGACCTGCGATGGCCGGGGGAGC
The DNA here is from genome assembly GCF_043197265.1 of Kribbella sp. NPDC049227. Lineage (NCBI taxonomy): Bacteria > Bacillati > Actinomycetota > Actinomycetes > Propionibacteriales > Kribbellaceae > Kribbella > Kribbella sp. NPDC049227. The sequence goes on from NZ_JBICST010000007.1 coordinate 190,074, forward strand.
CCGTCGGCCGGTGTCTCGGTCGGGTTGCCTGGAGGGATCGGCTCAGGTGTGACGGGCGTCGTCGACGGCGTCCCGGGGGTGCCCGTCGACTGCGCGGCAGTCGGTGTGGGGTCGGTGTGCTGGCTCTCATTGCCGCCACACCCGCCGGTGAGGAGTACGAGAGCGACGGCCACGGCACGACTCGGGTGCTCACAGGAACCTCCTGACGGTCCAGGGCAGCTTGGACCAGTAGGCGTCGGTGAGATCGACCTGTTCGACGTTCTTGCCGGTGCGTGGGGCGTGGATCATGGTGCCGTTGCCGGCGTAGATGCCGACGTGGTCGATGCCGCCGCCGTGGATCGAGAAGGCGATGATGTCGCCGGGGGCCATCGCCGCGAGCTTCGGTTCGACGGGTCGGCCCGCGGTGGCTTGGGCGCTGCTGACGCGGGGGATCTGGAGGGTGCGGCCGGAGGCGATCCAGACGGCCTGGCGGGTGAGGCTGGAGCAGTCCCAGCCGGGGCCGCGGCCGTCGCGGCCGAGGCCGGTGGGGTGTTCGAGGTCGCCGCCGCCTCACACGTACGGCGTACCCATCCACCGCGCGGCCGCCTTGACCGCGGCCACGTTCCCGGTGCCGCCGGGCGACAGGGTGACGCCGGCGTACTTGGTCATCAGGTTGCGGATCCGGGTCATGTACTGCTGGGTCTCGACCGGGAGCTGGCTGGGGATTCCGCCGGCATCGAGGACGCGGCCGATGCCGGCGTTGTATGCCGCCAGCATCAGGTCGGTCGGGTCACCGGTGATCCGCCCGGACTTCAGGTAGGCGTTGACCTGGGCGAGGAGCTGGCAGTCGTAGCGCGCCTGTGCGTCGATCGCGTCGGCGGGTCGAACGGGCTGTTGACGCCGTTGCCGTTGGCGTCGCGGCCGAGTTCGGCCCACGTGCCCGGCATGAACTGCGACAAGCCTTGCGCGCCCACCGGGGATGTCGCGTTCGGGTTCCACCCGGACTCTTGCTCGATCTGGGCCGCGATCAGCGGCGCGGACACGCCTGGGCACACCTCGCCCGCGGCAACCACGAGTTCCTGGTAGGCGGCGGGGACGGTGCCGATCTTCAGCGCCGCGGCGATGATCGAGTCGAGCACACCACTGGGCTGGGTGAGGTTGGGAGGAGCGCAGCCTGCGGCGCCAGCGACCGCTGTCACCGCCGCCAGGCCGATCAGCCGGCGGCGGATCCGTCCCTCGCGCCGTCGTCTACTCCTTGCTGTCGGTGGCCGCGACGGTGGCTTGGAGATCGTGGTGTTGGTCTTGGTTCCAGCGGGTTCTCGGTACGGCGATCACTTCGGACTTCACGAGGCGCCATTGGGCCTTGGTGCCGGTGCCGAGCCGGTAGCCGGGCAGTTCCCCGGCGCGCAGCTGTCGGCGGATCGACCTGGTCTCGAGTCCGAGGGCTTCGCCGACTTGTTCCGGAGTCAGGCACTTGTCGCCGTAGCGCTCGAAGAGCTTCTCGATTCCGGGGTTCACGGCAACCATCATCGTGCCCATCGGCTCACGATGGGGGCTTTCTGCAACAACATGCACCATTTCGATCGTAAGGCCTCACGGCTAGGTATTGTCGCCCGGTGAGCAACAAGGGGTAATCCGGTGATTGAGGAGTCGATGGCCGAACCGGGTCACAACCCCTGGCTGGATCCAAGGGAGAACATCGCCCCGCAGCCTGAGGTAGCGCGACCGCGGATGGTCTCGACTGGGCCGACATCACGACCGGGCACCACCCTCAAACCACCCGTCCTCACCGAGGCCGGATCCGAGTGATTCAGTCTCCACGAAACCCAGGGCGATCTCGCCGTTGGCGGGTAACCACCGGCAACCACGAAGACGCTGTGGTGCAAGGGGATCCAGTATTGGCCAAGCATTCCCGACCAGTCCGGTTTGAAGGACGCGGGTTCGATTCCTGCCACCTCGGCCGACTGGTTGTTGCGCAGATCTGAGCAGGACAGCACTTCGCCTTCTGCGCGTTCTTCTGTGTCGACGGCCGGTCGTCTGCTCCGTGACTGCTCCGTGGGGCGTTGACAAGCGGCCATCAGTGTCGAGATGCGATGAGCATGAAACTGCAGGTCAGAGGGCAGATCGGGGTGGGGACCCGATCTGCCCTCGGTTGTACCGGGAAGATCCTCGACATCTACGAAGGCACCTCTGTCTGCTGCGTGTCACGGTTGCTCACCAACAGGGCGATCACGTCCAGGGAGGTCTTCACGAGCTGGACCGCCCACGTAATCGGCAGGGCCGGATGCATCGTCTTGCCGTGTGCGTACCGGTTGCGGATCTGGCGACCGGTGTTGAGATGGTCGGCTTGTCCTTCGTCGATGATGCCGTCCTCGAGTGCCTTTGTGACCATCGTCGCCAGATTGGTCCCGCCGTACCGATCCCTGAGGGCCGCCTCGATGGCGATGATCGAGGTCGATACCGCCACCGCCGCGAACTCGTAGCGGTAGAAGCTGAACCGGAGGAGCTCCCGGGCTGTCTCAAATGCCCGAGCGGTGTCCGTCGGGATGGAATCGGGAATCTCTAGAGGCCTGACGAGCTGGTGCATGTCGGCGAACTCGCTGACGTATAGGCGTGCTCGTGGGTCGGGTAGAGGCCACGGTAGTTCGGTCGAACTGCTCACCGGTTGAGTGTCTCAGCAGCCGTCGCGACCGGCGAGTTGATTGCCGCAGAGTCGCTCACTGCGGGCTGAACCACAGCGCCGAGACTGCTGTCAGGGGAGCTCGGGGTCTTCGAAGGCATCTTCGAGGGCGCGCGCGGCGGCGGGGTTGGCGGCTTGTCGGCCCATGTAGATGTCTTGGGTGATGGAGACTTTGGCTTGGCCTAGTTGGTCGGCTATTTGGCGGGCGGTGTGGCCGGCTTGGTCGAGGGCGGTGGCGGTGGTTTTGCGGAGGGCGTGGGAGCGGATCCAGGCGAGTTTGTCGGATTCGGCTGGTTGGGTGGCGTCGTGGATCTGAGCCAGTAGGGGGTGATGGTGCTCGAGGCCGATGCCGTAGCTCGCGACGAGGGTGGCGACCATGTCGTGGTCGACCTTGATGCGGCCGGTTTCGACGAGCTCGATCCTGGTTTGGGGCCAACGCAGGGTCTCCGCGACCTGTCTGCGGGTCATTCCAGTTTGCCGGCGGAGTGCGCGGAGGCTTAGGCCGAGGTCGCGGCGGGCCGTGTTGCCGATGGGGGAGAGGGCGGTGCGGAGGGCGCGGCGGGTATTGGAGGGATCGCGGTATCCGCCGAGGGTGTCGGCGAAGATGGGGTCGTCGAGGCGGATGCCGGCCGTTTGGCGGGTGCGGAGCGTGGCGATGGCCCAGTTGGGGAGGTGGAGGAGGCGTTGGCCGGCTTTGGATTTGGTGGTCTTGCGGATGAGGCCTTCGCCTTTGAGGCGGGCGATGGTGTGGGTGATTTCGACGGTGCCGGCTTCGAGGTCGACTTGGGACCAGAGGACGGCTAGGGCTTCGCCGATGCGTACGCCGGTGGCGAGCATGAAGGTGGTCAGGTCGGGGAGGTCGGCTTGGTGGGCGTAGTCGTCGGCGGCGAGGCTCTTGCGGAGGAGTTGGACTTCTTCGGTGGTGAGGGCTCGGGGTGGCTGCTTGGGCGGGGCTTCGATGGTGTCGGCTTCGCGGACAGGGTTGACGGAGATCGCGCCGTACCGGACGGCGAGTTTCATGGTGCCGGAGATGATCGCTCGGCAGGTCTTGGCGGTTGAGGCGCCGGCGGTGGTCTTGATCTTGGTGAGGACGGTGTCGATGCGTGGTGTGGTGGCTTCGCCGATGCGGAGTTCGCCGAGGGCTGGGCGGACGTGGTTCTTGATCGCGCGGCGGTAGGTCTCGAGGGATGTGGGGGATCGTTTGCCGTCGGTGACCAGGCGCTCGAAGCGTTTCTCCCAGAGGTCGAGGAGGTGGCTGATCTTGTGCATCGCGGTGAGCTCGCCGGACTGGTTGGTCTTGGCGCGGTCCTGGAGTTTCTGCTGCAGGGCACGCTCGGCCGCGGTTTTGGTCTTGCCGTACTTCGACACTTGGCGGACGTGACCGTCGTGGTCGCGGAACTTGGCCTGCGACTTGTACTTGACGGGCTTGCCCTTGGTGTCGGTCTGAACGACCCATGTCGAGATCTCGCCCCACGATCCGATGGGTAGCGGTGGCTTCGCCATCTCAGGCCTCCAACCGGTGTGATGGTTGGCTGCTCAACGCCGGCCGGGGCCGAGAATCTGCGAAGTCAGCATCAGTGCGAACTGGTGTGATGTGACGCACAGTCACGATCAGATGAAGAGTGACAACTGGTCGTTCAGTGGCTGCGCGGCGACCGGTTCGCTGTGGGCACTCGGCAAATGAGTGCGTAACGAGTGCGTCGCGGACATGACGAAGCCCAGGGCACTCTCGTGACCTGGGCTTTGGTGCGCCGCCAGGGACTCGAACCCCGAACCCGCTGATTAAGAGTCAGCTGCTCTGCCAATTGAGCTAGCGGCGCTTGTGGTGCTTTGGAACGATGAGGATCGTAGCAGGGCGGCGGGGGAGATGCGAAATCGGTTAGCGGGTGAGGATGGTCATGGCGGCGTTGTGGCCGCCGAGGCCGGAGACGGCGCCGCCTCGGCGGGCGCCGGAGCCGCAGAGGAGGAGGTTGGCGACGTCGGTTTCGGTGCCCCAGCGGCCGGTGTCGGCGTCTTCGGTGGCCCAGGGCCACTGGAGGTCGCCGTGGAAGATGTGGCCGCCTGGCATGCCGACGGATTCCTCGATGTCGTACGGCGTCTTGGCCTCGATGCACAGGTTCCCGTCGGCGTCGCGGGCGATGCAGTCCTCGAGCGGCTCGGCCAGGTAGGAGTCCAGGCCGGCCAGCACCCGGCGAGCCGCCTCGGCCCGTGCCACATCGTTGTCTGAGGCAAACAATCGGGCCGGGAAGTGGACCCCGAACACGGTCAGCGTGTGGTGGCCGGAGGCAACCAGCTCCGGCGAGAGGATCGACGGGTCCGTCAGCGAGTGGCAGTACACCTCCGACGGTGGCGTCGACGGCAGCGCCCCCGAAGCAGCCGTTTGATAAGCGGACTCCAACTGGCTGTAGTCCTCGTCGATGTGGAACGTCCCGGCGAACGCCCGCGCCGGATCGTCGCCCGACTTCAACGCCGGCAGCCGCGACAGCAGCAGATTGATCTTGAGCTGCGATCCCTCGGGTCGATCACCCGCAGGACGACCACGCAGCGCGTCCAACGTGGCCGGAGCGACGTTCGACAGCACGTAGGAGCAGTCGACCGATCGCTCCCCGTCTCCGCCCAGCCAGGTGACAGATCCGCGTACGCCGTCCGCCTCGACAGACGTCACCGACGCGTTGGTGACCAGCCTCGCACCGGCACGCCGGGCAGCGGCGGCCAGAGCGTCCGTCACCGCACCCATGCCGCCGACCGGCACCCGCCACTCGCCAGTGCCGTTGCCGATCAGGTGGTAGAGGAAGCACCGGTTCTGGATCAGTGACTCGTCGTGCAGCCCGGCGAACGTCCCGATCACCGAGTCTGTCGCGACCACCCCACGCACGGTGTCGTCCGCAAACCGTCGTTCCACGGACTCACCGAACGGCCGCTCGATCAGCTCGTCCCACAGCGCGGCGTCGACCCGGGAGCGCATGTCCGCGGCCGACTGGAGCGGCTCAAGGAGAGTGGGCGCGACGGCGGCGGCCAGTGAGCCGACTGCGCCGTAGAAGGACGTCCAAGCGTCGTACTCGGCGTCGCTGCCGGTCAGGGCGGCGAACGAGGCGCGGGTAGCCGGGCCCTCCGGTCGTTCGACGAGGAGGCCGAGGTCGCGGCCAGAGCGGCGTACCGGGGTGTACGACGCCACCGCGCGGGACCGGAGGTCGAGACCGAGACCCAGGTCGGCGACGACCTTGTCGGGCAGCAGGCTGACCAGATACGAGTACCGCGACAGCTTGGCGTCGATTCCGGGGAACACCTGCTGGCTGACAGCGGCGCCGCCGGTGTGCGGCTGCTGCTCGAGGACCAGTGTGGTCAGACCGGCCTGAGCCAGGTAGGTGGCGGCGACGAGGCCGTTGTGCCCGCCGCCGACGATCACGACGTCGTAGAAGTCCATCATCCGACCGGCCAATCGAGCTTGTGGTACGCGGCGTCCCAGAACATCCATTCGTAGCGGCAGGTTGTGGCGAAGTGCTGATGACATCGTTCCCGCTCGGAGGCACTGACGTCCAGACCATCCGTCACAGCCAGCACCGACTCCACCACCGCATCGAACTCGTCCGAGCCGTACGTCTCGATCCACTGCCGGTAGAGCGGGTCCGGTGACGACCGCTTCAGCAGCTCGCGGCCGACGTCGCGGTAGATCCAGTAGCAGGGCAGTACGGCGGCCACGGCCTCGGCGTACGTGCCCGTCGCGCAGACCGCGGTCAGATAGGACATGTACGCCGTTGTCGTCGGTCCGGACCCCGCAGCGTCGACATCGGCCGCGGAGATGCCGAGCGAGCCGAGCAGTGAGGTGTGGAGCGAGCGTTCGACCGCGATCGCGTTGGCGGCGTGCAGCGCGAACATGCTGACCGCGTCCTCGTCGACCGCGCGGCCGGCGACCAGGCTGAGTGCACGCGAGTAGGCACGCAGGTAGTGACTGTCCTGGACGATGAAGTAACGGAACGCGTCGTGGTCCAGAGTCCCGTCGATCAGCCCGGTGATGAACGGATGCCGGACGATCTCGTCGTACACGGAAGCGCCACCGCGGTCCCACAGCTCGCCGGAAAACGTCATCCCAACTCCCTCGCCGTCGACTGGCACCGACCTTATCCACAGCACGCGATTCGGACACGAGACGTAGGTCACTCGACCGCTCTACCCTGAGTCATGACGATCCAGGGGGAGCGAGTCGAGGCGCCGCCGGATACACCGTTACTGCGGCGGATCCGGGCGTCGGTGATCGGGGACGACCAGGTGATGCCTGGCCCGTACGGTCCGCGCCGGGTCACGTACGCGGACTACACCGCCTCCGGGCGCGCGCTCACGTTCCTGGAGGACTTCATCCGAGAGGAGGTCCTGCCGCGGTACGCGAACACCCACACCGAATCCAGCGGCACCGGTCTGCAGACCACCCGCCTGCGTGAGGACGCCCGCCGGATCATCCTGCACAGCGTCGGCGGCGACGACGAGACCGCCCTGATCTTCTGCGGTTCGGGCGCGACCGGCGCGATCGACAAGCTGATCGGCATCCTCGGCCTGCGCATCCCGGCCGAGCTGGACGACACCTACCACCTGACCGACCACATCCCGCGGGACCAGCGGCCGGTCGTGTTCATCGGGCCGTACGAGCACCACTCCAACGAGCTCCCGTGGCGTGAGTCGATCGCCGACGTCGTCGTGATCAGCCAGGACCACGACGGCCACATCGACATCCCACAGCTCGAGCAGAGACTGATCGAGTACGCCGCACGTCCTCTCAAGATCGGATCGTTCTCCGCGGCCAGCAACGTCACCGGCATCGTCAGCAACACGCAGCGGGTCTCGGCTTTGCTCCATCAGTACGGCGCTCTGTCGTTCTGGGACTGTGCCGCCGCGGCGCCGTACGTCGAGATCGGTATGTACGCCGGCCGCGACGTCGACCCGCTGTCCTACAAGGACGCGATCTTCCTCAGCCCGCACAAGCTGATCGGCGGTCCCGGCACCCCCGGCGTACTGGTCGCCCGGCGCGAACTGCTCCACAACCGCGTCCCCGACGTACCCGGTGGCGGAACGGTGCGGTACGTGAACCAGCTGGAGCATCGCTACATCGACGACCCGGTGCATCGGGAGGAGGGCGGCACGCCGGCGATCATCGGGTCGATCCGGGCCGGCCTCGCGTTCCAGCTGAAACAGGCGGTCGGCATCGACGTGATCCGCGCGCACGAGGACTCGTACCTGCGGCGCGCGGTCGAGGCCTGGAAGAGCGAGCCGAAGATCCAGATCCTCGGCAACCTGGACGCGGAGCGGTTGTCGATCGTCTCGTTCGTGGTGAAGGCACCCTCCGGACGGTTCCTGCACCACAACTTCGTGGTCGCGCTGCTGAACGACCTGTTCGGCATCCAGTCGCGCGGAGGGTGTTCGTGCGCGGGCCCGTACGGCCACACCCTGCTCGGGATCGACCTGGTGCAGTCGCACGAGTTCGAAGAAGAGGTCATGCACGGGTGCGAGGGGATCAAGCCGGGCTGGGTCCGGGTGAACTTCAACTACTTCATCTCTGAGGCGGTCTTCGAGTACGTCGTCGAGGCGGTGAAGCTGGTCGCGCGGGACGGCTGGCGGCTCCTGGGTGACTACCGCTTCGATCCCGCCAACGGGTTGTGGCGGCATCACCGCGGCGCGGTCGAGCCGCCGCTGCGGTTGTCGGAGGTCGGGTATGACGCCGACGGGACGCTGCGCTATCCGCGCCACGACCATACGGCGCCGGAGTCGGCCCTGCAGGACTACCTCGCCGAGGCGCGGGACCTGCTGTCCACCTGTCAGGAGGAGAGCAGCCACCATGAGGGCACGGTGAACTCCGAGTTCGACCACCTGAGGTGGTTCGACCTCCCGTCGAGGTGTTTGAGCCACGACTGACAACGGGTGAGGCGCTGAGCGGCTAGTTCGCAGCCTCCAGGATCGCCGCGATCTCGTCGTACCCGCGGCTGCGCGCGTGCTGGAGTGGCGTCACGCCGTCACCGTCGGGAAGCGACGGGTCGGCGCCCGCGGCGAGGAGGATGCGGACGATCTCCTGCCACGCCTCGGTGCCCTTGCCGAGGATCACGGCCTCCAGCAGTGCGGTCCAGCCCAGGTCGTTGACGTGGTTCACGTCGATCCCGGTCTGGACGACGCGGCGGACGTAGGCGACGTGACCGCGTTCGCTCGCCGGGATCACCGAGACGCCGCCGAAGCGGTTGCGGAGCTTCAGGTCCGGGTTCGCCGGGAGGAGCGTCTCGAGCATCGCCACGCTGCCGGTGACGCCGGTGACGAGCCAGGCCGAGTCGCGGCGGTCGTCCTGCGCGTCGGGGTCCGCGCCGAGGCCGACCAGCAGGCGGGCGACGTCGACGCGATCGTTCAGGGACGCCAGCAGGAGAGCGGTACGCCGGTGGCCGTCACGGGACTCCAGCGGCGCTCCCGCTGCAAGCCCGGCGGCGGCCTTGTTCGCGTCGCCTGCCGTGGCTGCGGCGAGCAGGGCGGAGGCTGCGGAGGTCGGGCGCTCGGTGGTGAGTACGGCGGTCACGGCGGTCTGACCGAGCTTCTGTGCACCTTGCACTGGCGTGGTTCCGTCGCGCTCGGCGGGGCGGTCGCGGTCTGCTCCGGCGGCGATGAGCAGCCGGACGGTGTCGACGTACTGCGGGGTGCCCTTGCCAAGGAGGACGGCCTCGTGGAGGGCGGTCCAGCCGAGGCGGTTGACGTGGTCGACGGCTACACCGGCGCGGAGCAGGCGGGCGACCACGGGGGCGTGACCGCGTTCGGCGGCGCGGATCAGCGCCGTACCGCGGTAGCTGTCGAGGCTGCGGACGTCGGCGCCGTGCTGGAGGGTCAGGTCGAGCAGGTCGAGGTAGCCCTCGCTGGCGGCGATCAGGAAGGCGCTCTGCACGGTGTCGTCGACCGCGTTGACGTCGGCGCCGGCGGTGATCAGGCGGCGGGCTCCGGCGACGTCGTTCTTCCAGGCGGCGGCGATGAGTTGGGTGTCGAGAGTGTCGTCGGTCGGCACGGGAGAGGTCCTCGGAGTGAGCTGAGCGGTCGGGGTGGGCTGGCTAGGGGTCTGCTGAGCGGTCGGAGTAGGGGGTGAGGCGGCCGTGCAGCCGGTGGCCGCCGTCACCAGAATGACGGCAGCCACGGCGATCGGGCGACGGCGGGTCATCGGCGCGGCGGGGTCAGGGCGACCACCTGGTACGGCGGGAGCCCGACCGGCTCGTCGAACTTGCTGTCGACCAGCAGCAGCCGGCCCTGCGCGAGTTTCGCGGTCGTGAACACCCGGTCCGGGTCGGTCGCGGTCGCGCTCACCAGTTGCGCCGTACCACCATCCTGAGACAGCCGGAGCGTGGTCAGCACCTTGGAGAAGTTCCGCACGACCCAGAGCGTGCGACCGTCCTGGACGAGACCGTCCGCGTTGACCAGGTCCGCCGTACCGCTGTCGATTGTCGACACGCGACCGGTCCGCAGGTCGAACCGCCACAGCTTCCCAACGTTGCCCTGGGCCACGACCAGCGCACGGCGGTCCGGCGACAGCACGATGCCGCCGAGGTTGAACCCGCTCTGGGTCGGAATGGTCGCGGTCGCGTCCGCCCAGGTCCGGATCGTCCAGCGACCGTGCTTCTCGGCGACGCGGAACACCTGCGGCGCGTTGGAGTTGGTCACGTACGCCGCTCCGTCCGGCCCGATCACCAGGTCGTTCAGGAACGCGTTCGGCACGCCGGTGTGGAGCGCGGCCAGCAGTCTGCCGTCGCGGTCGTACACCCACAGGTCCGGCGCGCCAGGGTGGTCGATGCCGTTCGGACCGCCGGCGACGTACACGCGCCCGTGCGAGTCCACAATGACGCCGCGTGCGGTCCAGCGACCGTCGGTGCCGTCTCCGGACAACCACTCGGTGGCTGTGGCGGACCGGACCGATCCGCGGTGGATCTCGCCGCCGGTCGTCTCCGACACGTAGAACCGCTGTGTGCGTACGTCGTACCCGATGCCCTCGTACTTGGACCCGCCGCTCACCACCGGGTCGCCGGGCAGCTCGTACGTGCTGATCCGGGCGGACGCCAGCGGCGCGCCGACGCCGAGCAGTACGGCGGAGAGCGCGAGAGTCGCGGAGAGGGAACGGACGGACATGAGTACCTCGCATCAAGTGTCGTGGACTGTGCATCCAGCCTGGTCGACGGGCGACGCGGGTACGACGGGCGTTCGGGGACGATCGAGTAGCCGTTCGGATGATTCTGCAGCGGGCTGACTGGGCCTACCATCGGCTGGATCATGACGACTTCACGCGCACAGTCCTGGACTGCCGGGATTCTGGGCCACGCCAGCGGGCTGGTGACTGCCCTGCACACGGCGTTCGTCGTGCTGGTGGTGGCGTCCGCGGTGCGGTACCTGTCCGGGCACGGGTTCGGGGATCGGGCGCCGTGGGTGCTTGGTGGGGCAGTGGTGCTGCTGGCTACCTATGCCGCGCATCGACTGCTGCCGAGCCGGTTGTGGCTGGCGTTGTTGGTGGCAGTCTGGTTCGGCCTGGTCCTGGTGGCGCCGTCGTTCGCGTGGTGCGCTGTACCGCTGTCGTTCGTGGCGCTGCGGGTGCTGCCGTTCTGGCCGGCCTGTGCAGTGGTTGCCGGAATGGTGGCGACCACAGTGGTCACGTGGACGCGGATGACCGACCGGCTGGACCCGACGATCGTGCTGGGACCGGTGTGCGTCGCCGTACTCGCTGTTGGAGCGTATCGAGCGCTGGAGCGGGATGCGCTCGCGCGGCAGGCGCTACTGGACGATCTGCATGCGGCGCAGGGTGATCTGGCTGATGCGCAGCACCGGGCCGGCGTACTGGCTGAGCGGGCGCGGCTGTCGCGGGAGATCCACGACAGCGTCGCTCAGGGGCTGTCCAGCATCAATCTGTTGCTGCAGGCCGCCGAACACGAGTGGGACGACCGGCCTGCCGCGGCCCGCGAGCACGCTGCCCAGGCGGCGGCCACTGCTCGCGACGGTCTGGACGAGGTACGCCGAGTGGTCCGCGACCTGGCGCCCGCGGAGTTGGCGGGCGGTCCGGGGGAGCCGGCGCTGCCAGGTGCGTTGCGGCAGACCTGTGAGCGGCTCGCCGCGCACGCGAGTGTGGAGGTCCGCGTCCAGGTGCACGGGACGCCAGTGCCGCTTGGCGCCGAGATCGAGACCGCGCTGCTACGGACTGCGCGCGGTGCACTGGCTAATGTGCTGGAGCATGCAGCTGCGAGCACAGCCGTGGTGACGCTGACCTACCAGCCGGACGCCGTCGTACTGGACGTCCGCGACGATGGCCGTGGTCTGCCGGACCGCGCTGGCAGCATCGACCCGGACCGCGGACGGGGTCTGGCTGGTATCCGCGATCGCCTACGTGAGCTGGGCGGCACTCTGGTACTGGAGAGCGAACCAGGCGAGGGTACGGCGCTCGCCGCGTCTGTCCCGTTGGTGCGCTCATGATCCGGGTCGCGCTCGTCGACGACCATCCCGTGGTTCGTGCGGGGATGCGAGCGCTGGTGGAGGGACAGGAGGACCTGTCTGTGGTCGGCGAGGCGTCCGACGCCCACAGTGCCGAGCAGTTGGTCGCCGCTGTTCGGCCGGACGTCGTACTGATGGATCTCAATCTGGGCTCCGGCCCGGGTGGTGCCGAGGTCACCGCGCGGCTGCGGGCGCTGCCGGAACCACCGCAGGTCCTGGTGCTCACGACGTACGACACCGAGGCCGACATCATGAGTGCGATCGACGCCGGCGCCTCCGGCTACCTCCTGAAGGACGCACCGCCCGACGACCTGTTCCGCGCCATCCGCGGCACTGCGCGCGGTGAGGTGATCCTGGCACCCGCGATCGCGGCCCGGCTGGTGAAGCGATCCGGACCGACGCTCACCGAGCGCGAGGTCGAGATCCTCGGCCTCCTCGCGACCGGCCGGTCGAACCGCGAGATGGCCCGCCAGTTGTTCGTCAGCGAGGCCACGGTCAAGTCCCACCTGTCGCACATCTACACCAAGCTCGAGGTCGACACCCGGGCCGCCGCCGTCGCCCGCGCCATCGAGCAACGCATCATCCGTCCCCCGTCCTGAGGAAACCCCCATGGAGATCGAGAAGAGACTGGCCGAGCTGGGACTCACGCTGCCGCAGCCGATGCAGCTGCCCGGCGTCACGCTGCCCTTCCCCTGGGTCCGCGTGTACGGCGATCGCGCGTACGTCTCCGGGCACGGGCCACTCACGGCCGACGGAGAGCTGCCGGAACCGCTCGGCAAGGTCGGTGCGGAGGTGACAGAGGAGCAGGCGTACGAGGCGGCCGCGCTGACCGCGTTGTCGATGCTCGCGTCGTTGCGCCGCGAACTGGGTGACCTGGACCGGATCGTTGCCTGGATCCGGGTCTTCGGGATGGTGAATGTCGCGCCGGGCTTCCATCGGATGCCGGCGGTGATCAACGGCTTCTCGGACCTGATCCTGCAGTTGTGGGGTGTCGAAGCGGGGCAGCACGCGCGCTCGGCGGTCGGCCAGGCCGCCCTTCCCTTCGACATCCCGGTCGAGATCGAGGCCGAGGTCGTCATCACCCCGCGCTGAGCGGCCCGGCCGCTGTGCGGCCGGGCCTTTCGGCTATCTGTTGCCCTTGCGGGTGGTCGAGGGCTTGACGTCCTTCCAGGGCTTGACGGCCGTCTGCGCCGGGAACTTCCAACTCTTGCTCTGGGCCATGGTGGCGAGTTGGGCGGCCGTGAACAGCGGCTTCGCCCGCGTCTGCTTGATCCCCTTCTCGGCCGGCCCGTTGTAGTTCACGAGGCCGATGTAGCGGTCGTCGGGATAGGACAGCTCGACGCGGTTGAGGAGGACGCCGTACTGCTCGTTCCGAGCGTCGGAGTACTCCGGCTCGTCGGAGGAGGAGTACATGGTCGAGCCATCGGGGTTGGTGCTACAGCCGGGGCCGCCGCCGAAGCAGGGATTCGCCGTACCGTCGGCGGCCAGCAAGACCTCGACGAGGGAGGCGCCGTTGCCGTCGTCGACGAGGTACGACGCCACGACGAAGCCCTCTTTCGCGCTCCCGCGGACCGTCGGTTCGGACAGCGTGCGGCCCGGCGCCGCGATCAGGCGCTTGAGGGTCGCCAGAGCCTCCTGCGGTGTCCCCGCGGCCGGGTTGGCGAGCGGAGTCGGGGTCACGATCGGGACCGGCGTACCCGAGACGGAGGCCTCGGACGGCGTACCCAGCAGCTGGATCCCGCCGGCGACGAGTCCGGCGGTTGCCAGTACGGCGCCTGCTCCGGTCACGGAGAGCAGCGTCGTACGCCGGCGGCGTAGCCGGAGTCCCTGCTGGAGGCTCCGGTCGAGGAGGTCGGTGCTGACCGGCTCGAGGTTCTCGGTGGCTCGGTCCATCAGGCTGGGCAGCGTGTCGTTCAGGTTGTTCATCATGTTCCTCTGGGTCAGTGGGCGATCAGCTGTACGGCGTTGTCACCCAGCACCACGCGCAGGCGGTCCAGTGCCCGGGCCGTCCGCGTAGTGATCGCGCTGGCGTTCTTTCCGAGATCGAGCGCGACCTGCTCAACGCTGCGATCTTCGAAGTACCGCAGCACCAGCACAGCCCGATCCAACGGCGCCAACTCGCCCAGCGCCTCCCGCAATGCCATCCGGAGCTCGACGTCGCCCACCCGCTCGACCTGCTCAGGCAGATCGGCTGTAGGCCGCTCGGTCCAACTTCGTCGTCGCCGTTGCGAAATGAACGTCCGGGCCAGCGCAGTCCGCGCATAAGCTCCCGGATTGTCGATCCGAGCCCACGTCTTGAGCATGTTCGCGAGCGTGTCCTGGACAAGATCCTCAGCGTGATGCCGGTCCCCGGTCAGCAGCCAAGCCGTCCGGTACAACCGAGGTATCCCCGCCCGCGCAAACTCCTCGAAGTCTTCCGTACCCGCCATCCCCAGCCTCTCGTCGACGCCTTCACCCCAGAAGACGCACCGACACGGCAGTCAGATCACACCTGGCTCAGAAAACCTTCGACAACACCCAGACACAGAACGCCAGCAGCCCCACCACAAACGTCACAACCAGCACGACCCCATACCCAAACCACACGTTCCCCGAGTTCTTCACAGCCCCATCCCATCAGCCACGACAGAACCCCGACAAACCACCCCAGCCACCGCAGAACCCAACCGACAACCCCAGCCACCGCGGTCAGCCAACCGACAACCCCAGCCGAGGTAAGGGGGTGTGGGTGGCGAAGCCCCCACCCGCGGCAAGCGAAGCGCAGCCGCACAAAACGCCGAAGGCGACCCGCTCTGCGCTCTCCGCAGACACAGGTCGCCCTCGCCTTCGGGTGAGTGACGGGACTCGAACCCGCGACCACCTGGACCACAACCAGGTGCTCTACCAGCTGAGCTACACCCACCATTGCCGTCCGAGTGCGACGGCTGAGCAATCATAGCGACGATGTCCGGGGACATGAAATCGGGCCCGGACGGCCCTGTTCAGGAGGCGGGTTGGGAGTCTCCGACGGGGTCGCTGATGAGGCTGGCGGCGGCCCGGGCGGTGTCGGAGTCGGGTCCGGGCAGGGGCACGAACACGGTCCGGCGGTAGTACCGGAGCTCTTCGATGCTCTCGGTGATGTCGGCCAGTGCGCGGTGGTTGCCGGTCTTGGCGGGGGTGGCGTAGTACACCCGCGGGTACCAGCGGCGGACGAGTTCCTTGATGGAGCTGACGTCGACGTTGCGGTAGTGCAGGTGGGCTTCGACCTTGGGCATGTCGCGGACGAGGAAGGTCCGGTCGGTGCCGACGGAGTTGCCGGCCAGGGCGGCTTTGCGGGGTTCTTTGACGTAGCCGGAGATGAAGTCGAGGACCTGCTGTTCGGCGTCGGCGAGCGGGATGCCGGTGGCGAGTTCGTCGAGCAGGCCGGAGGCGGTGTGCATGTCGCGGACGAAGTCGCCCATCTGCTCGAGTGCGCCTGGTGGTGGTGCGATCACCAGGTCGATGCCGTCACCGAGCACGTTGAGCTCGTAGTCGGTGACGAGTACGGCGACCTCGATCAGGGCGTCTGCCGCCAGGTCGAGGCCGGTCATCTCGCAGTCGATCCACACCAGCCGGTCGTTCATGGGCACCCACCTTACGGCGAGCAGCCGACACGTTTGCGCGCGGATGCTCGAACGTCCGGCGTGGCGTGGACCTGGAGGGTGGTCAGCGGGGTGCGTGACCGAGGTGGATGCTGCGGACGGAGAGGACGAAGAGATCGGTACGACGGCCAAGGTACTGGTCGCCGTCGGGGTCCAGAAGCCGTTCCCAGGTGGCGAGATCATCCGGTCTCAACCACTCACCGTCGCCTGGGCTCACGTGACCGTGGCCATGGCCGTGGCCGCCGCCGTGCCCATGCGTGGGTTCGGCGTCGAGGGTGAGGCGCTCGACCCGGTGCCGGAACTGGGTGACAACGCGGTCGCGCTCCTCGTCGGACAGCGGCGCCGGCGTCTCCGTCAGGATGCTGCGCGTAGTGACGTCGCTGAGGCCGGCGCGGGTGAGCGCGTCGGTCCAGCCGTACGGCATCGGTACTGTGCCCGGGAGCGACTCACGCATGGCCTTGAACCAGCGGTCCTGCGCGTGGTCGAGCCGCAGCTCGAGTCCGGGCTCGCCCACACCGAGGTCCCACGGAAGGCTGCGTGCCGGTAGTCCACTCTCCGCGAGCGCCAGCCGCCCGCCCGGTGCCAGAAGCGACGCGAGCGCGTCGACCGCCGCCTGCTGGTCGGCCGCGTGATGTACTGCGCCAGCTGCCCAGATCAGGTCCGCCGGTGCGTCGATTGCCTTGCGCAACGGCTCGGCTCCGTCGTCCATAGAGGCCAGCTCACACCGGACTGCGCCTGCCGTGTGCTCCCGCGCCTGTTCCAGTACGTCGGGGTCCGAGTCGATCGCCACCACCGTCGCATCGGCCGTCAGAGCTTCAGCCAGCGCCTTGGCCATCCCGCCGCCACCACAGCCGACGTCCACCGCCACCCTGTCGGTCTCGCGGACCAGACTGGTCGCCACCGTCGTGTTCCAGCCCGCTTCCCCCTCCGCCGAAGCCCGCAACCGCCCAGCCTGCTCTGCCCAATCAATCTGCACCATGACTCCAGTCTCGGCCGCCGACTGTTGCTCCACCTCATCCTTTTGCCAATCCAGCAACTACCCGGGGAGATCAGGGCCAGCACGGTTGCGGCGTACGTCTTCAGGGTGCTGTCCTGTTGGGGGTTCTGGGGAGGTGGGGCGGGTGGAGTCTGGGACGGTGGGGCGGCCGAGGCTGGTGGCGTTGCTGGACGAAGGGGTTCAGCGACGGCTCCTGACGGTGGTGGCGGACGCCGGGTTCGGGAAGTCGACGCTCTTGGGCTCATGGGCGGCGGGACGCGCCTGTGCCTGGCACACCGTGCGCGCCGAGGACGGCTCGCTGTCCACCATGGTGTCCGGCCTCGTCGGTGCGCTCCGGCGGCAAGTGCCCGAACTGGACACCATCCCGGCCGAGTTGCAGAGCCCCCGCGGACCGGACGCCGACGTCGAGCAAGAGACCAGAGCCCTGGCGTACGCCGCTCTGCTCGCCGACGCACTGGACGCGAACCTCAGCAACGACCTGGTGCTCGTCCTCGACGACCTGCACGAGCTGGACCCGGCGGCACCCGCCGCGAAGCTGGTCGAGGGCCTGATCCGTACCGCTCCGCCGAACCTGCACGTGGTCGTTGCCTCCCGCACCCCTATGCCCTTCGGCATCGACCGGCTCCGCGGCCGCGGCCAGGTGCTGGAGATCGACGCCACCGCTCTCGCGTTCACAGTCGCCGAGACGCTCGCCGTACTGGAGAACGTCCTCGGCGACGGCACTGAGGATCTCGCCGAGCCACTCCAGTCCGCGGTCCAGGGCTGGCCGGCCGCCGTACGTCTGGCAGTGGAAGCACTGCGGACCGCGCCCGCTGACCAGCGCGCCACCCGCCTGCGCCGGGCTCTGCGCTCGGACGGTCCGCTGTACGACTACCTAGCCGAGGAGGTCTTCGCCGCCGAGCCTCCAGCAGTACGACGCTTGGTCGCCGGCGTGGCTGTATTACCCCGGTTCGGTGCGGAGCTGTGCAAGGCGATCGGACTCACCGACAGCGCCGAGACGCTGCAGCAACTCCGCACGCGCGGACTGCTCGTGTCCGCCGGCGAGGACGACGGCTACGAGCTCAATCCGCTGGTGAAGAACTTCGCCACCGACAGACTGGTCGTCGACGAGCGCGAGCTGACCGACCTGTCGCTGCAAGCGGGGCAGTGGTTCGAGTCCGTGGGGGAGCAGCGCGACGCACTGGCGTGCTACCAGGCCGTCGACGCGGCGAGGGCGGCCCGCATGCTGACTGAACGCGGGCATGCGATGGTCAGCGGCGGCATGGCCGAGACCGTGGTCACGGCCGTTGGCGCACTACCCCCTGAGCTCCGCGACGCCGCGATGGACCAACTGGAAGGCGAAGCTCGGCAGGTCCTCGGTGACTGGCAGGGCGCGATGGAGTGCTTCGACCGGATCATCGAGCCGGAGGGCGAGATCCCGGTCGCCATCGCCTGGCGGCTGGGCCTGATCCATCACCTGCGTGGCCAGACCGACGTGGCGATCGCGACGTACCGGCGTGGACGGATCGACGGGCGGCACCCGACGGACGAGGCGCTCCTGCAAGCCTGGTGGGCTGGTGCGCACTGGCTGCGTGGCGAGTTCGACGAGTGCCGCGCGCTCATCACCGCGGCGTACGAGACCGCCAAGGTTTCCGGCGACGACAGAGCGCTGGCAATCGTGCACACCGTCCTCGCGATGCTGGCCGCGGTGGACAGCGACCCCCGCGGCAACTCCTCCCATTACGTACGGGCGCTCGAGCATGCGGAGCGTGCGGGCGACCTGCTGCAGGCGATCCGGATCCGGGTGAACCGTTCCTCGCACCACATCTCCGAAGGCGACTACGCACTCGGCCTGAAGGAGCTGGACATCGCGCTGGAGCTCGCGGATCGCGCGGGCTTCGCAGTGTTCCGGGCGCTGGCGCTGAACAATCGCGGTGAGGCGCTGCTCAGGCTCGGCCGGCTGGACGAAGCCATCGGCGAGCTGGAGGCGTCCCGCGCGCTGTACCAGAAGCTGGAGTCCAAGCGGGTCGCTCAGCCGCTGTCGGTCCTGGGCGAGGTCTACCGCCAGCGTGGCGACCGCGCCATGGCCAGAGCATGTTTCGAGGAAGCCATCCCGATGGCCGAGGAGACCAGGGACATGCAGTCCCTCGTACCGTCGCTGGCGGGACTGGCCAGGGTCCTGGCCGTGGAGGAACCGGAGCGAGCCGCTGAGCTGGCCGTACTGGCACGCCAGGCCGTCGACTACGGCCCAGTCCTCGGCCTGTCCGGCGCACTGGTCGCACTCGGCTGGGTGACTCTGCACGCCGGCAATCAGACCGAGGCGGCGGCGACCGCAGAGGAGGCTGCCGCGATCAGCCGCAAGCGCCGCGACCGGGCCGGTCTCGCCGACGCCCTGGAGCTGTACGCCGCAGCAGACGGTGGCGAGGTCCTGCACGAGGTGCTGAACATCCGCAGTGAGTTGGGCGACCAACTGGGTGAGGCGCGGGCCGAACTGATGCTTGCCGGGCGCACCAACGGTCCAGAAGGTCGTGATCTCGCCCTGCGCGCACACCAGCAATTCCTGGCGGCAGGCGCAACGGGCTACGCGGCGGCCGCGCTCGCGACCAGTGACGCGACCGGTCCATCGCCGGTGCGCATCGAGTGCCTCGGCGGCTTCCGCGTACTGCGGGCCGGCAAGGCGGTCCAGCTCGGGGAGTGGCCGTCGAAGAAGGCACGCGACCTGCTGAAGATCCTGGTCGCCCGCCGCTGCCATCCGGTCGCCCGCGTCCAGTTGCTGGATCTGCTCTGGCCGGACCAGGACGAGTCGGTCGCCTCACCCCGCCTGTCGGTGGCGCTGTCGACCGTCCGCTCGGTGCTGGACCCGAACAAGAGGTACCCGCCGGACGGCTTCGTCGGAGCGGACCGCGCGACGATCTGGCTGGATGGGGAGCAGGCGGCCGTGGACGTGGAGCTGTTCCTGCACGACGCGCGGGAGGGCCTCAACACCGGCGATCCGCGGTTGCTCCGCGCGGCCGAGGCGGCGTACAGCGGGGACTTCCTGGAGGAGGACGTGTTCGCGGACTGGGCCGCGGGGATGCGGGAGGAGGCGCGGGCGCTCTACGTCCGGGTGGCACGGGTGCTGGCCGAACGCGGGCGGCGTGACCCCGACGCGGCGGCCGGGTACCTGCTGCGGATCCTGCAGCGAGACCAGTACGACGAGCGCGCGCATCTGGGCCTGGTGTCGGCGTTCCAGGCGAGTGGTGCGCACGGTGAGGCCCGTCGGGCGTATCGCACCTATGTGCAGCGGATGGCCGAGCTCGAAGTCGAGCCTGCTCCCTATCCGGCCGTCCCGGCCCGGCTTTAAGGCTGCCTGAAGGTCCCGCGTCACCATCCGAGGATGGCTGCACCGGTGCACAACCCTGTGGTGGTCCGCGAGTTCGGGGACGCGGGTCATTCCGGTCGTGACTACCGCACCGAACCCGGTACGCCGGTCAGGGCGACCCTGGCCGGTGTGGTGGTCCAGGTCGGTGCCGGTGAGGTCGTGGTCGAGTCGAATGCCATCTGGCACGTCTACGGCCATCTGGGCGATGTCACGGTCAGCCAGGGGGAGATCGTGGAGACAGGGGACCGGCTGGGGGCGGCAGCCGGTACCTACCTGCACTACGAGGAGCGGGTGGCGCCGTACGAGGCGGACGGCCACCGGAGTCCGCAGTTCGACCTGCACACGAATGCGCGGCGCTACGGTTGAGCCGTGATCACGCCCTTCCAGACCGCCCGCCTGGCAATGCTCCCCTTGAAGGTCGAGTACGCCGGGCAGATGGCCAAGGTGCTCGCCGATCCCGCGCTCTACACCTTCATCGGCGGTGAACCGCCGACGGTCGAACGCATCGAGGCCCGCTACCGGCGCCAGCTCGAGGGACCGGGGCGTCCCGATGAGCACTGGCTCAACTGGGTGATCCAGCACGACGACGAGCTCGTCGGCTACGTGCAAGCCACCGTCACCGGCAGTACGGCGGAGATCGCCTGGGTGATCGGCACCCAGTGGCAGGGGCGCGGCTACGCGAAGGAGGCCGCTCAGGGCCTGGTCGCCTGGCTGAACGCGCAGGGCCTGATGCGCATCATCGCCCACGTCCACCCGGACCACGCCGCATCGGCAGCGGTCACCACGGCCGCCGGTCTCACCCGCACGGACCAACTGGACGACGGCGAGTACCTCTGGACCACATGACAGCAGCCCCGGCCGAACATCGGCCGGGGCTGCTGTGTGCTCAGGTCAGAGCGGGCGGACGTTCTCCGCCTGCGGGCCCTTCGGGCCCTGGGTCAGGTCGAACTCGACCTTCTGGTTCTCGTCCAGCGAGCGGTAGCCGCTCGACGCGATCGCCGAGTAGTGCACGAACACGTCGGCGCCGCCGTCATCCTGGGAGATGAAGCCGAAGCCCTTCTCGCTGTTGAACCACTTCACTGTGCCGCTAGCCATGATCTGTTCCTTCTGTGGGTCCTGATGGGTGTCGGTTGCCGCAACCAGCCCTCCCACACAAGGCCTCGATCAGGCCCGGAATGAGAAAACGCCCGGCGGATCACAAATCCGCGGGCGTCTTGAACGTACGTGGAACTGCAAAACTGCAACCGCTGGAAACCGTAGCACACCTGAGCGTCCGCGGCGTGATCACCAGGAGCCACGGTGGTCGGGCACGAACAGGGTCAGGGGCAGGATCAGCAGCAGAACGACGGCGAAGACGACGAAGCTGTTGGCCTGGGCCAGCCCGCCGTTCTGGGCGTGCGACAGCAGCGCGGTGGTGATTGAAACCGCGACGATGCCACCCGACTGCCGGAACATCCCGCGCAAACCTGCGATCGCCGAGATCTGCGCCGGCGCGAGCTGCAGACTGGCGTTGTTCGACGCCGGGATCGACAGCCCCATCCCGATGCCGGTGATCCCTGCCGCCAGCGCCAGCCACGCGTACGGCGTCAGTCCGTGTGGTGCCACCGACATCACCGTCATCCCGGCCGCGACCAGCACGAACCCACCGATCATCGGCGTCCGGTACCCGGTCCGGCGCAGCGCGAAGACAGCCAGGCCGGCCACACAGATCATCCCGACGGCCCTTGCCGTGAGCAACGTTCCGGCCTGGAGCGGCTGGATCCCGTACCGCGATTCGGCATAGAGCGGAACCAGCGCGCCGAAGCCCAGGACCGCGGCGCCGAACAGGAAGTTGATCGCGTTCATCGCCCCGAAGCCGCGACCGCGCAGCAGCGAGATCGGGATGAACGGCGCGGCCCGGCGGTTCGCGTGCCGGACGAACAGCACCCCGAGCACGATCGCGACCACCTCGGCGCCGATGAAGAACGGATCGGCGGGCGTCGCGCCGTTCCCGCCGAGCAGCGTGATCCCGTACATCCCGAACAGGATGGTCAGCCCCAGCAGCACGGCGCCGACCCCGTCGACCCGGCTCCCGCGCTGCGGAACACCGCGCGGGATGAACCGCAGCCCGAGCACGATCAGCAGAACGCCGATCGGCACGTTGACGATGAAGATCTCCCGCCAGGACCAGTAGGTGACGATGATGCCGCCGATGATCGGGCCGAGGATGCCGCCGATCGGGAAGATCGAGGTGAACATGCCGATCGCCCGGTCCCGGTCGCGCCTGAACTGTTCGGACACGATGCCGGTCGCGGTCGGCATGAAGGCGCCGCCGCCGATCGCCTGCAGGGCCCGGAACACCACCAGCAGGTAGATGTTGTCGGCCAGGCTGCACAGCAGTGACGCGACGGTGAAGAGGACCGCCGCGCCGAGGAAGATCCGCCGCCGGCCGAACTGGTCACCGAGCCGGCCGGCCAGCGGCATCACGATGATCTGGCCGAGTGCGTAGATGGTGATCGTCCAGCCGCTCCAGGTCAGCTGCGCGTTCAGGTCGCCGCGGATGGCGTTGAGCGCGGTCGCCACTATGGTCTGATCAATCGAGGCCATCAGGAGAGCGATCGAGACGATGCCGAAAACCACCCGCCGGTGGGCCAGTGGTTCGTCCGCGGCCGGTTCGGCGATCTCCTGGGGTGCACTCGACGATTCCATCGATGAACAGATTACATTGCTTGCCGGCAGGCAATAAAGGGGTGACATGACGGACACCGAGACGTTGAGCCGGCTCCGCGGCGTGATCTCCAGGCTCGCGCGGGAGCTCAACGCCACGGCCACCGGCGAAGGGCTGACGCCGACGCAGGCGTCCGTGCTGGGCCTGATCGCGTTCCGCGGTCCGCTCGGCCTGACCGAGCTGGCGCAGCTCGAGGGCGTGAACCCGACGATGCTGTCCCGGGTCGTCGGCCGGCTGACGGAGCTCGACCTGATCCAGCGCGACCCGAACCCGGAGGACCTGCGGGTGATCCAGGTCGAGGCGACCGAGGCCGGGCGCGAGGTGCACGAGCGGGTCAAACTGCTGCGTACCGAGGCGATCGGTGCCTGCCTCGACGAGCTGCCGGACACGTCGGCCCGGCAGATCATCGACGCGCTGCCGGCGCTGGAGGAGCTCGCCCTGGCTCTCCGCGCGACCCACTCCTAGTGCGTGACGAGTAGCCCGTCGACAGCGTCGTACGCGTCGGGTGTCCCGGACCAGGTCTCGGCGCACCCGGAGGTGCCGCACTCGCAGGCGAACGGGTACGGCGGCAGCTCCGCCAGCCCGATGTCCGCCTGCCACAGTCGTCCCTGACGACAGGCCGCCGCGTTCTCGAACTGCCGCTGCGCGCTCAACGCCGTACCTGCGGGCAGCTGCGGCAGCTCGCCCAGTGCAGACTCCACGCCGCGAGCGATCCCGGCCCAGTCCGGTGTGGCTGGCACCTCGATGAGTGTCCGCCCGTGCTCCACCGCCTCACGCCGTACCAGCTCAGCCAGTACGGCGTCCCGCGCCAGCAGACCCTCCAACCGAGCACGCCCGGCCGGATCGTGCACCCGGGCCAGCCGCTCCTCTCGCGCCCGGCGCGTCTGCTCCGCATCCGGCACCAGCCACACCCCTGCCATGACCGACGCATCGGCCATCGACGGGTACAACTGCGGCCCCTCTACCAGAGCCGGTACGTCGCCCAGCCCGCGCGCCCGCACGTCCTCGGCAACGAGCTCCAGCCGCGTCCGCGCGATCCGCACGAACGCATCGGCGGCGTACTCCGGCCCCTCGGCCAGATCCTCAGCCAGCGGCCGCATCGGTGGCATCCGCCCGACATGGTCGTACGTCCACAGGTCCACCGGATGCAGCGGCAGGTCAGACCGGCGTGCAAGGTCCCGCGCGATCGTCGACTTCCCCGCTCCCGGCGCACCGCCGATCCACACCATCCGCGGCCAGGTCATCGCCCCATCCTGCCAACACAATGGTGCAGTGACCTTCGAGACGCGGACGGCGCCGTACCAACGGGAGCTGCTGCACCACTGCTACCGCATGTCCGGCTCGATCCACGACGCAGAGGATCTGCTGCAGGAAACCATGGTGCGTGCCTGGCGTGCCTTCGACCGGTACGACGAGACCCGCGCATCGCTGCGGACCTGGCTCTATCGGATCGCCACGAACACCTGCCTAACCGAGCTGAAGAACCGTGGACGCCGGCCGCTGCCGTCAGGACTGGTCGCCCGCGGTGAGGATCCGGAGGCCACACTCGTCCGTGGTGAAGAGGTGCCCTGGCTGCAGCCGTTCCCGGACGACCCTGCGGTCGTGGCGGGGGAGCGCGGCAGCCTGCGGCTCGCTCTGATCGCCGCACTGCAATTCCTGCCCGCGAAACAACGCGCCGTACTGATCCTGCGCGACGTACTGGACTGGTCGGCGGCTGAGGTCGCGACCGCGCTCGAGGTGACGCCGGCCGCGGTCAACAGTGCGCTCCAGCGGGCCCGCGAGAAGCTGGCCGACACCGGACTGGCCGAGGACGACGTACTCGAACCCGATGATCCGCGCTCCCGGCGGATCGTCGAGAAGTACATCGCCGCGTTCGAGCAGGCGGACGTCGGTGCGTTCGCCGAACTGCTCACCGCGGACGTCGTACTGGAGATGCCGCCGTTCTACAACTGGTACGCCGGACGCGAGGACCATCTGCGGTTCGTGGCGCGGGTCTTCGCGCTGCGCGGCACCGACTGGCGGGTGTTCCCGATCGCGGCCAACGGCCAGGCCGGGATCGCGGTCTACCGCGGTGAGGGTGACGTGCACAGGCTGCACACGCTGCACGTGTTCACCATCACCGCGGCCGGCATCAGCCACAACCGGGTCTTCCAGGACGAGGCCGTCTTCGCGGCGTTCGGGCTAGCTCCGACTCTCTGATCGTTGGTACGTCGCCAGGGTCGCTGCGCCGGCCTGGTCGACCGAGGTCAGCCGCAGGTGCACCGGTGACTCCATGGCGGGGAACAACTTCGCTCCGATGCCGATGATCGACGGGAAGGTGAGCAGCCGGTACTCGTCGACGAGGTCGGCAGCCTGGAGTGCGTGGACGACGCTCAGGCTGCCGGTGACGACGACATCGCGGGGCTCGGTGCGCACATAGTCGGTCAG
The DNA here is from genome assembly GCF_043197265.1 of Kribbella sp. NPDC049227. NCBI lineage: Bacteria > Bacillati > Actinomycetota > Actinomycetes > Propionibacteriales > Kribbellaceae > Kribbella > Kribbella sp. NPDC049227. The sequence continues at coordinate 215,301 of NZ_JBICST010000007.1, forward strand.
CGAGCCGTCGAGCAGGCTCGAGTTGGACCAGGCGGACACGTCGGCCAGCGTCCGCGAGGCGACGACCTTGGCCATCTTGTTCATCCGGGTGGAGAACTCGTCGGTGCGGTTCGGCCAGAGCCGGCTGAACAGCTGCCAAGTGGTCCGGCCGAGCAGCATCACTCCCTCGTCCATCACCCGGCCCAGCCGGAACTTGTCCCCGGCGACCGTCTCCGGCCCGTGCCGGAACGCCCAGCCGCCGCCCGGCGTACCCGCTGATCCGTCCGGATCCGTCACCACGCCGTCCAGGCTGACGAACTCGATGACGATGACGCGTCCCATGGCGTACTCCCTTTTGTCTTGAGGAACTGACACGGGTACGTACTGCCGGAACGGCCCGGATTCATCGGGCGAGCGCTTACCGAAAATGTGATCTGCGTCATGTCTTGACCGGATACAGGCGCCCGCCTACTGTATCCGGTATACCAAACCCCTCTGGAAGGGTGGGACACGCACGCCGGCTGGATCCGCTGACCGCACCCCGTAGTACGAGCTGAGCCGCCCGATTGGAGCAGGTATGCCCCGAATGACCGCAGCCCGCGCCGCCGTGGAGATCCTCCGCCGCGAAGGCGTCACCCACCCGCTCGGCCTCCCCGGCGCCACCATCGATCCCAACGAGGGACTGAGGAGGCTGCCATGAAAGTTGCGGTTCTCGGCGCCGGTGCGATCGGCGCGTACGTCGGCGCGGCCCTGCACCGCGGTGGGACGGAGGTCCACCTGGTCGCCCGCGGCGCCCATCTGGACGCGATCCGTTCCGGCGGTGTGAAGGTGCTCAGTCCGCGCGGCGACTTCGAGGCGCGGACGCCGGCCACCGACGACCCGGCCGAGGTCGGGCCGGTCGACTACATCTTCCTCGGACTGAAGGCGAACTCCTACGCGAGCGCCGGCCCGTTGGTCGAGCCGTTGCTGCACGACAAGACCGTCGTCATCGCGGCCCAGAACGGCATCCCGTGGTGGTACTTCCACGGCCTGAAGGGTCCGTACGAGGGGCGCCGGATCGAGTCCGTCGACCCTGACGGCTCGGTGACGGAGGTGCTGGCGCTCGACCGTGCGGTGGGCTGTGTCGTGTACTGCTCGACCGAGCTCGAGGGACCGGGCGTCGTACGCCATCTGGAAGGCACGCGCTTCTCGATCGGCGAACCCGGCGGCGGTGTCTCGGATCGGTGTACGGCGTTCAGCGAGGCGATGATCGCGGGCGGGTTGAAGTGTCCGGTCGAGGCGGACATCCGCAAGGACATCTGGATCAAGCTGCTCGGCAACGCGGCGTTCAACCCGATCAGCGCGCTGGCGCGGGCGACGATGGTGGAGATCGCCCAGCACCAGGGGACGCGGGCGATGATCCGGTTGATGATGGAGGAGACGCTGGAGATCGCGGCCGCGGTCGGCTGTCACCCGGACATCTCGGTGGACAAGCGGATCAACGGCGCCGAGCGGGTCGGTGAGCACAAGACCTCGATGCTCCAGGACCTGGAGAAGGACAAGCCGCTCGAGCTCGACGTGATCCTCGCCGCCGTCGTCGAACTGGCCGACCTCACCGATACCAAGGCGCCCACCCTGCGCGCGGTCCACGCCGTCGCCGACCTGCTCGCCACCAAGATCGGCACCGGCCCGTCGCTGGCCCACGCCCCGACCTCAGCCCCCGCCCCGGCCGGCCCTGCGCCGGCCAGTTCTGCGCCGGCCGCCGCCGCGCCGGTGCGTCCCTGAGCCAGGTGGGTCCGGCCACAGCGACGCCGGACCCACCTGTTCCACCTACAGTTCGAGCGGCCCCAGTGCCGGCCCGGCCACGAAGTGCGCCACCGGCTCCGCCATCACGTCCAGGTCGAGCACGACGAGTTCGTTGCGGCCAGGACGAAGTACCGGGCCGGGGACGTACAACGTCTCCTGTGGACCCCGGCGCCAGTACCGCCCGAGGTTGAACCCGTTCACCCAGGCAATCCCCTTGCCCCAAGCAACGGTCGACAGGAAGTGGTCCACCGGCTGCTCGACGTCGAACGACGCCCGCCAGGCCGTGGGGCCGACACCGAGGGCATCCGGCTCCGTGGAGTCCCACAATCGCGGCACTGCCTCCAGATCGATTGCACACACCGACCACCCGGTCAGTTCGGTCGAGCCCAGCCGGACGGAACCGATCAGCCCTTTGGGCTCGCCGATGCGCCGGCCGTAGTTCACCCGCCCCTGGTCCTCGACGACGATCTCGAGCTGCCCACAATGCGGCAGCATCAAGGCACGGTCGTGCCGCTCCCGGTCGAGGACGCCGACCGGAGCACCGTCCAGGAACACGTACGCCCGATCCCGCACCTCGCCGACACTCAGCAGCACCGGCTCCTCCACGGCGACCTCGGTGCGGAACAACGCCAACCGCGCGTCGAGCTCGTCCAGCGACGGAAGAACGTCGTACGAGGTCCAGTTGCCCCAGGCATCCGGATCGGCGAGCAGCCGCACCGGCGAGCCGAGCACCGCCGAGGTCTCGGGCGCCGCACCCACCCCCGACGCCGGGACAACGTCGGGGACTGGGGCGTACCGCGAGATCACCTCGCGGAAGGCGTGGAACTTCGCGGTCGGGTTCCCCGCCTCGTCCAGCGGCGCGTCATAGTCGTACGACGTGATGGTCGGCCGATAGACGCCCTTGTCGTTGGCCCCACTGGTCAGCCCGAAGTTCGTGCCGCCGTGGAACATGTAGATGTTCACCGATGCGCCGGCTGCCAGCAGCGCGTCGAGTTCAGCCGCCGCATCGGCCACACCGGTCGTGTGGTGCGGCCCGCCCCAATAGTCGAACCACCCCTCCCAGAACTCCATGCACATCAACGGTCCGCTCGGCTGGTGCTTCCGCAACGTCGCGAGCCGCTCACCCGCCCGCGACCCGAACGACGCGGTTCGCAGTACGCCGTCCAGCCCGCCGGCCGCGAGCATCGCGTCGACCGGCTGGTCGACGGTCACCAGCGGCACCGTGATCCCGGCGTTCCGGATGATCTCGGCGACCGCCTTGAGATAGGTCTGGTCGTCGCCGAACGCGCCGTACTCGTTCTCCACCTGGACCAGCAGGACCGGTCCGCCCTGGTCGACCTGCAGCGGCCGGACGATCCGCAGTACGGCGTCCAGGTACTCCTCGATCGCGGACAGGAACCGCGGTTCGTTGCGGCGTACCCCCACGCCCGGCTCCCGGAAGAGCCAGGCGGGGAGGCCACCGTTGTCCCACTCCGCGCAGATGTACGGCCCGGGCCGGACGATCGCGTACAGGCCGGCCGTGGCCACCTCTCGCAGGAACCGCTCGAGGTCGAGCATCCCCGTGGTGTCGAAGACACCTGGCCGGGGACTGTGCGCGTTCCACGGGACGTACGTCTCGATGGTGTTGAGCCCCATCAGGCGGGCCTTCTCGATCCGGTCGGCCCAGCTGTCCGGGTGCACCCGGAAGTAGTGCAGTGCTCCGGACAGGATCCGGAAGGGCGCGCCGTCGAGCAGGAAGTCGGACTCACCGATCGCGAAGTGGGACACAGGTCAGCCGTTCACCTGGAAGCCCTGCTGATTGCCATAGGCAACCAGGGCGTCCTGCCAGGACTTCAGGCCGGCGTCCAGGTCGGACTTGGCCTGGTACGACTTGCCCACGGTGTCGCCGTAGATGCTGTTCGCGTACAGCTCGTAGGGCAGGTAGGTCCAGCCCTTGACGACCGTGCCGGCCGCGCCGGTGAGCACCTCGTTGATCTTCTGACCACCGAAGTAGGCACTGGCCTTGCCGACGAACGCCGGGTCCTTGAGGTCGGCCGTGGTCGCCGGGAAGCCGCCGCTCGCGAGGAACGGCTTCACGCCCTCGTCGTGGTTCAGCCAGCGCACGAACGCGGCCGCCAGGGCGGGGTTCGCGCTCTGCTTCAGGACGGACTCGGTGCTGCCGCCGTTCTCCGCGGTGGCCGGCTGACCGTCGTACGTCGGCATCGGGGCGACCCGCCACTTGCCTGCGCCGGCCTTGACCGACGCCTCCATCACGCCCGGCATCCAGGCACCGGTCGGCAGGGTCGCGATGGTGCCGTCGCCGAGCGCCTTGAACCACTCGTCGGTCCAGCCCGGGATCGCGGAGACCAGCCCGCCCTCGACGAGCTGGTTCCAGGTGCCGGTCCACTTCTTCGAGCCGTCGTCCTGGAGGTTGATGCTGATGTTCTTGCCGTCGGTCTTGAACGGCGTACCACCGGCCTGCCAGATCATCGACGTGGTGAAGCCGGCGTCACCGGAGTCGTTGGTGATGTAGGCCTTCGGGTTGGCCGCGTGCAGCTTCTTGGCGGCGGCGACGTACTCGTCCCAGGTCTTCGGCACGGTCAGGCCGTACTTGTCGAAGACGTCCTTGTTGTAGAACAGCGCCATCGGCCCGGAGTCCTGCGGCAGGCCGAAGAGACCGTCACCGGCGTGCACGGCGGCCCAGGTCGAGGCGGTGTACGCCGACTCGTACTGGCTGAAGCCGTACTGGTTCAGGTCGACGAGCGAACCGGGCAGTGCGAACTGCGGGAGTGCCTGGTACTCGATCTGCGCCACGTCGGGAGCACCCGAACCGGCCTTGATCGCGTTCTGCAGCTTCGTGTAGTGGTCGTTGCCGGTGCCGGCGTTGACGTAGTTCACCTTGACGTTCGGGTACTGCGCCTCGAACGCCTTCACCTGTGCCTCGGCCGACGGCGTCCAGCTCCAGTAGGTGATGGTGCCGCCCTTCTGCAGCGCGGCGTTGACGGCGTCGGGAGAGCCGGTGGTCTGGCTCCCGCCTCCGCTGTCGGTCTTCGATCCGCCGCAGGCGGCCACGGCCGCGAGCGCCGTGAGGGCGGCTCCGGCAACCACCAGCTGCCGGATGCGGTGCCAAGGTGGCCGATGTGACTTCATGGTGTTCCCTTTCACTTGACCCAGAACTATTTGACGGAGCCCGCGGACAGGCCGGACTGCCAGAACCGCTGGAGGAGGAGGAAGGCGACCACCAGGGGGACGATGGTCAGCAGCGACCCCGTGATCACCAGGTTGTAGACGGGGCGGGCACCCACTCCGGTCGCCTGGTAGCTCCACTGGGTGAGCCCGACCGTGAGCGGGTAGAGGTTGGGTTTGCTGAGCATGATCAGCGGCAGGAAGTAGTTGTTCCAGGTCGACACGACCGCGAAGAGCAGGGTCGTGACGATGCCCGGGGCAAGCAGTCGCAACGCGACGGTGAAGAACGTCCGGACCTCCCCGGCACCGTCGATCCGGGCCGCCTCGAGGAGCTCGTGCGGTACGGCGTCGGTCGCGTAGACCCACATCAGGTACAGCCCGAACGGGCTCACCAGGGACGGGATGATGATCGCCCAGACGGTGTTGGTCAGCCCGAGATTCGAGAACATCAGGAACGTCGGCACGGCCAGCGCGGTCCCGGGTACGGCGACCGCGCCCAGCAGCACCGCGAACACGGCACGCCGACCGGCGAACTTGTACTTCGCGAGGCCGTAGCCGGCCGCGGTCGCGAGCAGTGTCGCCCCACCGGCACCGACGACCACGTAGAGCACCGTGTTGCCGAGCCAGCGCAGGAAGATGCCGTCGTTGTAGGTGAGGGTGTCCTTGATGTTGGTGAAGAACGCGAAGCTCTTGCCGAACCACAGGCCTGGACTGGAGAGCAGGTCCGCCTGGGTCTTGGTTGCACTGAGCAACAACCAGAGCAACGGCACCAGGGTGTAGACCAGGTACACCACCATCACGCCGGTCAGCAGTCGCGATCGCTTCGGGCGCAGCGGCGAGATCGTCGTACTCACAAGGCCTCCCGGGATCCGCGCAGCTGGACGACGTAGGCGATGATCGCGGTGATGACGCCCATCACGATCGCGATCGTGGCGGAGTAGTTGAACTGCTGCCCGGCGAAGGACAGGTTGTAGGCGTACATGTTCGGCGTGTAGTACGTGGTGATCACGTTCGGCGCCAGCGTGCGCAGGATGTTCGGCTCGTTGAACAGCTGGAAGCTGCCGATGATCGAGAAGATCGTCGCGATCACGATGGCGCCGCGCAGCGCCGGCAGCTTCACCGCCCCGATAGTCCGGAACGTCCCGGCGCCGTCGATCGCGGCGGCCTCGTAGAGCTCGCCGGGGATCGTGCGCAGCGCCGAGTAGAAGATCAGCATGTTGTAGCCGACGAACTCCCAGGTGACGATGTTGGCGATCGACGGCAGCATCCAGGTCCCGCTCAGCGGCTGGATCGCGGTGGTCCCGAAGAGATCGTTCAGATCGGCGGCGAGCCCGAAGTTGGTGCCGTAGATGTAGCCCCACATCAGCACGGCGACCACGCCCGGGACGGCGTACGGCAGGAAGATCACGATCCGGAAGAAGCTCGCGGCGTGCAGGCGGGCGCTGTCGATGGCCAGCGCGGCCAGCAGCGCGAGGATCAGCATCACCGGCACCTGCACGACCAGGAAGACCGCGACCCGGCCGAACGCCTCCCAGAACTTCGAGTCCTGGATCGCGTCCACGTAGTTGTCCAGCCCGACGAACACGCGGCCGCCGAAGAACGCCTGCTCGCGGAACAGGCTGAGATAGATCGCGTACCCGATCGGGGCCAGGAAGGTGAGCGCGAACACGGCCAGGAACGGGCCCACGAAGAGCCACCCCTTGCCGTCCTGACCGGCCCGGCGCCGCCGGCTGCCGGTCGCGCGCAGTGGTCTGATGTGGTCCTGGGCCACGGACTCCGCCATACGTCCGTCGACCTCCTCTCGCTCCCGCGTCACCGCGACGCGCGCAATGTTGACGTCAACATCGACGGCGTGACGGTAACGTGTTTACGTCAACATGTCTAGACTCCAGGCAACGCGAGGGAGGGTCATGGCAGCGGAGGATCCATTGGTACGACGGCGGCGCGGTCCGTCGATGGCCGACGTGGCCCGGCTGGCCGGCGTGTCCGGGCAGACCGTGTCACGGGTCGCGAACGACCGGCACAACGTCGACGCGGTGACACGGGACCGGGTCCGGGCCGCGATGCGCGAGCTCGGCTACCGCCCGAACGGCGCCGCCCGCGCCCTGCGCAACGGCGAGTTCCGCAGCATCGGCGCGATCGTCTTCGAGTTGTCCAGCTTCGGTACGACGCGCACCCTCGACGCGATCGCGAAAGCGGCGACGATGAGCGGCTACTCGATCAACCTGCTGCCCGTGCTGGACGTCAGCCAGCGCGCGGTGACGAACGCGTTCAGCCGCCTGGGTGAGCAGGCGGTGGACGGCGTGATCATCCTGATCGAGGCGCACACCCTGGACGAGGCCGGCGTGCAACTGCCGGACAACCTGCCGGTCGTGGTCGTCGACTCGAGTGCGCACTACGACTACCCGATCGTCGACACCGACCAGGCGCAAGGCGCGCGGCTGGCCACGGAACACCTGCTGGAGCTGGGACATCGAACGGTCTGGCATCTCGGCGGCCCACCGACGTCGTTCGCGGCCGACCGGCGCCGGCAGTCCTGGGAGCAGACGCTGCTCGACCACGGCTGCGAGGTCCCGCCCGTGCACGACGGCGACTGGACCGCCAGCTCCGGGTATGAGGCCGGGCGGGGTCTGGCTGCCAATGACGACGTGACGGCCGTGTTCGTGGCGAACGATCAGATGGCCCTCGGGCTGCTCCGTGCCTTGTACGAGCGTGGCCGCGCCGTACCTGGCGATGTCAGCGTGGTCGGCTTCGACGACATGGAAGAAGCCGCCCACTTCTGGCCGCCGCTGACCACCGTCCGTCAGTCCTTCGCGGAGGTGGGACGTCACAGCGTCGACGCCCTGATCAGCGAGATCCAGGCGGGGGAGCACCACCACAGCCCGGTCTCCGTGGCGACCGAGCTGGTGGTCCGGGGCAGCACAGCACCACCCCGGACGTGATCAGCGGGCTGAGAGCTGCTCCACGACCTTGAGAAGTACGCCGATCGGCGTCATACGCCGACCTCCTCCACCGCCAGGACTGCGCGCATCAGATCCGCGGTCTCGGTGGGGGTCTTGCCAACGCGTACGCCGGCGGCCTCGAGGGCTTCCTGCTTCGCGGCCGCTGTGCCCGAGGATCCGGACACGATCGCGCCGGCGTGGCCCATCGTCTTGCCCTCCGGCGCGGTGAAGCCCGCGACGTAGCCGACCACCGGCTTGGTCACGTTCGCCTTGATGAACGCGGCCGCCCGCTCCTCGGCGTCACCACCGATCTCACCGATCATCACGATCGCGTCGGTGTCGGGGTCGTTCTGGAACGCCTGCAGCGCGTCGATGTGCGTGGTCCCGATGATCGGGTCCCCGCCGATACCGATCGCGGTGGAGAACCCGAAGTCCCGCAGTTCGTACATCATCTGGTACGTCAGCGTGCCCGACTTGGAGACGAGGCCGATCCGGCCGGGACCCGCGATGTCGGCGGGAATGATGCCGGCGTTGGCACGTCCTGGGCTGATGATGCCGGGGCAGTTCGGGCCGATGATCCGAGTCCCCGCGGCCTGCGCATGCGCGAAGAACGCGGCGGTGTCCTGGACCGGCACGCCCTCGGTGATCACCACGACCAGCGGTACGCCGGCGTCGACGGCCTCGGTCACGGCGCCCAGCGTGAAGCGAGGCGGCACGAACACCACCGACACGTCCGCATCGGTCGACTTCACCGCGTCCGCGCACGAGCCGTACACAGGGATCGAGCGCTTCGCGAAGTCGACCGACTGACCGCCCTTGCCGGGCGTCACGCCACCGACGATGTTGGTGCCGGCGGCAAGCATCCGGCTGGTGTGCTTCTGTCCCTCGGACCCGGTCATGCCCTGCACGAGGACCCGGCTCTTCTCGGTCAGGAAGATCGCCATCTCTGTCCCACCTCTCAGTTCTGCGCCGCGACGGCGGCCAGCTCGGCCGCGCGGGCGGCGGCGCCGTCCATGGTGTCGACCACGGTCACCAGCGGATGGTTGGCCCGGGCAAGGATCTTGCGGCCCTCGTCGACGTTGTTGCCGTCCAGCCGGACGACCAGCGGCTTGTCGGCCTGGTCGCCGAGCAGCTCGAGCGCCTGGACGATGCCGTTGGAGACCGCGTCGCAGGCGGTGATCCCGCCGAACACGTTCACGAACACGCTCTTCACCTGCGCGTCGGACAGGATGATGCCGAGTCCGTTCGCCATCACCTCGGCGCTCGCACCACCGCCGATGTCGAGGAAGTTCGCCGGTTTCACGCCGCCGTGCGCCTCACCGGCGTACGCGACGACGTCGAGCGTGGACATGACCAGGCCGGCGCCGTTGCCGATGATGCCGACCGAGCCGTCGAGCTTGACGTAGTTCAGGCCCTTGGCCTGGGCCGCCGCCTCGAGTGGGTCCGCGGCCGCCTTGTCCTCGAAGCCCGCGTGATCCGGATGCCGGTACGCCGCGTTCTCGTCGAGCGTCACCTTGCCGTCCAGGGCTTCCAGCGTGCCGTCGGCCAGCTTGACCAGCGGGTTCACCTCGACCAGCGAGGCGTCCTCGGCGATGAACACGTCCCACAGCTTCCGCACGACCTGCTCCGCACCGACCGGGAAACCGGCCGCCGCCACGATCTCGGCGGCCTTGGCCTCGTCGACGCCGACGGCCGGGTCGATGGCGACCTTCGCGATCGCGTTCGGGTTGGTGGGCGCGACCTCTTCGATCTCGACACCGCCCTCGGTGCTCGCGATGCACAGGTAGTTGCGGTTGGCCCGGTCGACCAGGAAGGAGAAGTAGTACTCCTCGGCGATGGCCGCGGCCGGCGCGAGCAGCACCCGGTGCACCGTGTGCCCCTTGATGTCCATGCCGAGGATCTCGCCGGCCTTCGCCACCGCTTCGTCAGGCGTGGCGGCCAGCTTGACGCCGCCGGCCTTGCCGCGGCCGCCGGTCTTCACCTGCGCCTTCACCACCACCCGGCCGCCGAGTTCCGCGGCCGCCGCGGCGGCGTCGTCCGGGTCGTCGATCACTCGTCCGAGCGTCACCGGAACGCCGTGCCGGGCGAAGAGTTCTTTGGCTTGGTACTCCATCAGGTCCACGAGGAAGTCCTCCGATCGCTGGCCGGTCGTATGGCGACTGTATGCTGTATGCATTCTCGTTCACAAGAGCTCCGAGCTCTGGACAACGCCGACGCGGAGGAGTACCACAGATCTCATACGGTATGCAGTAGTCAGGAGGCGACATGAATCACGTGATGCCCTCGCCCCGGGACGTGCGTGACGTCTACGGCCGGCGGTACCGGATCGGCGAGGAGGCCCGGGATCTGACCGGACATTCGCGGCGCTGGCAACTGTGGGCCGCCTCGGCCTGCATGGTTGCCATCAGCCCACTGCAGTACTCCTTCGGCGCCGCGGCGCTGGGTCTCGACGCCGACCGCGGCTGGGGTTTCACCCAGACCATGTGGCTACTGGCGGTCTTCGTCGCCTGCCAGGCCCTGGTCGCCATCCCGGCCGCCTGGGCTCACCGGGTACGCCGTGCCACACCGACGCAACTGGTGATCGTCGGAGGTGTGCTCGCGGCCATCGGGCTCGCCACGCTCGCCCATGCGGGCAGCTACTTCGTTGTCGTGCTCGGCTACTCACTGCTCGGTGGCAGCGGCGCAGGTCTGGTGTACGCCGCCTGCATCACCACGTCGGCCCGGTGGTTCCCGGATCGGCGTACCGCCACGATCGGCTTCGTCACGGGTGGTTTCGCGGTCGGCGCCGTACCGAGTATCGCGTTGCTGGCGCTGGTCGACTCGCCCGGTGGACGCCGGCTGGTGTTCGATCTGACCGCGATCGTCGCCGTAGCGGTCGTGGTGACCGCGGGTGGGTTGCTGAAGGACCCGCCGCGGCACTGGTGGCCGGCCGACATCGACGCGCAGGCGTGGGCCATCGACCGCAAGCTGAACCGGAGCATCCCACACAACGCGCCCGCGGTCCGGCACTACCGTCCGGCCGAGGCGATGCGGACCGGTGCACTGCCGCTGATGTGGCTGACGCTCGCTCTGTGTACGGCGCTGTCGTTGTTCGGCATCGCCTTCGTCGTGAGCTACGCGGTGACGGCTGGGCTGGGCATGGCGGTCGCGGGCTTCGCCGCCGGAATGCTTGCCGCAGTCAACGGTCTCGGCAGGTCGTTCGCCGGTAACCTCTCCGACCGGTTCGGCCGGCGCCGGGTGCTGGCCGCCGTACTGATGGTCGAAGGATTCACCCACGTCGGCTTGGTCGTCGCAGGCGAGGCCGGTGCGGGCTGGGTGTTCGTGCTGTGCGCGATGTTCGCCGGTCTCGGCGGCGGCGCGTTCTACGCGATCATGGCCAACCTGGTGCTCGAGTTCTTCGGCGAGAACAGCCTGCTGCAGAACCAGGCGATCCTGTACTCCGCGAAGGCCGTCGGCGGCCTGGTCGGAGTCGGCGTCACCGCGTCCCTGATCGCCGAGATCGGCTACCGGCCCTTGTTCCTCGGCGCCGGGCTACTCGGCGTGATCACCGCGCTGAGTGTGCGGTTGCTGAAACAACCCGGGCGACCGGCGCTACCGGTCCGGCCACAGCTGGGTACGCCGGTCAGCGGAACAGTGCGGTCCGGCGAGTGAACGGCTACGGGAAGGTCGCCCGGCCCGATCCGTGTGTGATGGAGCTGGTGTCGAAGCTGGCCCGTGAACCCTGGACGGATCGCCCGACCTGCGTGCATCCGACCTTGAGCGCGGTGGCCAGGGCGGTCCACGACCACAGCAGCTCGTCCGGCCGCCGTGCGCTGTTGCCGCTGGCGCCGAGCTTTCTCGGCACCGCGCAGCCCGGCTTCGAATCGACGGCCTGGCTGGTCTCGTTGTGCGTCTCCACGGCTCTGGTGGGCGGGGAGTCGACAGCGGACGAGCGGAGGAGACTCTCGAGGGCGCATCAGACCGCGGTCCATTTCCTCACCGGGCAGGAAGAGCTGGCGGGATCGGCGCGCTGGTGGTTTCCGGTCCTCGACCGGGTTGGCCGGAGCGAGTCGTTCTACCGGACCTTCGTCGCGCCCGAGCACGCCGCCGAAGCCGTGTCCGTGACGGCTCGCGCCGCGGACGACATACGGCTGCGCGGGTTGCTGAGACAGTGTCTGGCGGTGGCTGGCTCCGCTGTCACGGCCAGCCCGTCGATCGCGGAGGCGGGCGCGCGCCGGTCTGACCTTTGACGTAGCAACCGGTTGCAGGGTTGACTCGGCCCATGCCCGCACCCCTCCGGCTGGCCGTGATCGGCGCCGCGCACGCCCATGTCAGGTACGCGCTGGACGAAGTGACACTGCGCGAGGATCTCGTGCTGGTCGCCGTCGCTGATCCGGATCCGGCGACGGCAGGCCGGTACGCCGCTGAGTTCGGCGTACCGGCGTACGACGACCACCGGCGGCTGCTCGACGAACTGCGGCCCGAGGTCGTCATGATCGCCGGCATATACGCGGACCGGGCCGAGGCGATCGTGGACTCGCTCCGCGCGGGTGCGCACGTGCTGGCCGACAAGCCTCTCTGTACGACGCTCGCCGAGCTTGACGCGATCGAGGCCGCGCAGCGCGAGACCGGCCGCTTCGTCTCCCTGCTGCTGGAGAAGCGGCACTATCCCGAGACCTTGGCGGCTCGCGCGCTGCTGGCCGACGGCTCGCTGGGGGAGTTGGTGCAGGTCGCGTCGACGGGTCCGCACAAGCTCAACCGGCCCACGCGGCCGGACTGGTTCCTCACCCGGAAGGGGTACGGCGGGATCCTCGGCGATCTCGCCGTCCACGACATCGACCTCGTCCTGCTGCTGTCCGGAGCGACCGAGGGAACGGTCGCCGGGCTGGCGGACAGGACCGATCGCGAGTTCGCGCTGCACGGATCGCTGCTGCTCGGAGCCGGCTCGGTGGTCGCGACGATCGAGGTCAACTGGCTGACGCCCGCCGCATCGCCGTACCACGGTGACTACCGGATGCGACTCACCGGCACCGAGGGCACGGCGGAGTTGTTCTGGGCGCAGAACAAGTTGATCGCGGCAACTACTGACCGCCCGCCCTGGGAAGTGCAGTTGCCGCCCGGCCGGCGCCCGGCGGCCGAGGCGCTCGACTCTCTGTCGGCCGGCCGCGAGCCCGAGACCAGCACGGCGGCAGGGTTCGTGGCGACGCGGGTCGCCCTGCTTGCCCAGCAGAGCGCCGACGCCGGTGGAGTCGTGCTGCCGTGGACCGACCGACAGAGAGGACAGGCCGGATGAAGTTCGCAGTGGTGGGGGCCGGAGTCATCGGTGAGACTCATGCCCGCCTGATCACGTCCCTCCCCGAGGGCTCGGAGCTGGTCGCGGTCGTCGACGTGGAGGCGGATCGAGCCACCACACTGAGCGGCAAGTACGGCGGTGAGCCGATGACGGACCTGAAGCAGGCCTGCGCCCGGCCGGACGTCGACGTGGTCAGCATCTGCCTGCCCAGCGGGTATCACGCCGACGCCGCCATCACCGCGCTCGAGGCGGGGAAGCACGTCATCGTGGAGAAGCCGATCGATGTGACGCTGGCTGCGGCTGACCGGCTCATCGACGTGGAAGAGCAGACCGGGCTGACCGTGGCCGTGATCAGTCAGCGCCGGTTCCAGCACGCCCCGGCCTTCATGCACCAAGCTGTCGCCGACGGCCGGCTCGGCCGGATCACCACGGGCATCGCCGAGTCGGCCTTCTGGCGATCGCAGGAGTACTACGACTCCGGCGGTTGGCGCGGCACTGTCGCGCTCGACGGTGGCGGAGCCCTGATGAACCAAGGCATCCACGTGGTTGACCTCCTGCTGTGGATGCTGGGCGAGCCCGTCGAGGTGCAGGCGTACAGCGACCGGCTCGCGCACGAGCGGATCGAGGTCGAGGACACGGTGGCGGCGACTGTGAGGTTCCGCAGTGGGGCGATCGGGTCGATCGTGGCCACCACATCGGCCTACCCGGGCCGCCCGGTGCGGCTGTCCGTGTACGGCGATCGCGGCAGCGCGGTGATCGAGAACGACGACCTGATCGTCTTCGACGCCGCCGACGGAGAGTCGACCGCGGAGACCCAGTCGGTCGCAGACGGGCAGCCGGCGGGGGAGGCGAGCGTGACCCGGTCGGTCGCCGACGCGCATCGTGACCAGTACCTCGACTTCATCGAGGCGGTGCGCGACGGCCGCGCGCCCTCGATCGGCACCCGGGACGCACGGCGTGCGCTCGAGGTGGTGCTCGGGGTCTACGAATCCGCCCGGACCGGTGCTCCGGTCCAGCTCACCGGGAGAGACTGACGTGCGCATCGGCATCATCGGGACGGAGAACTCCCACGTCGACCACATCATCGACTACCTGAACGTCGAGCGGCGGGCCGGCGAGACCCGTGTCGTCGCCCTCAGTGGCGGCGCGAGCGAACGCAACGAGAAGCTCCGCGTCACCGGGCAGCTCGAGCGGCTCGTCGACGCACCGACAGACCTGTTGGGCCTGGTCGACGCCGTGATCATCACCGATCGGTACGGCGGTCTGCACCGGGAGCACGCCGTACCGTTCCTGGCCGAAGGTCTGCCGGTGTTCGTGGACAAGCCGCTCGCCTGTACCGAGGCCGACGCCCGGGCGATCGTTGCCGCGGCGCGCGAACACGATGCACCGTTGACGTCGTCCTCGGCCGTCCGCTGGGTGCCGGACACGGACGCGCTGGCCGAGCAGGCGGCGTTGCTCGGTGCACCGCAGACGGTGATCACGACCGGGCCGGCCGATCCGGACAGTGAGTACGGCGGCATCTACTTCTACGGCATCCACCCGGTCGACGTCGCCCTCAGGCTGGCACCCGGTGCCATCGGCGACGTACGAGTGGAACGGGTCGCCGACACCATCGTCGCCACCACTGATGTCGGTGGAGTCCGCGTAGTGGTCCAGTTCGTACTGCCGGAGCCCGACGGTCGGGTCCCGTTCCATGGCATGGTCGTCGGGCGGCACGGCCTGGCGGCACGCGAGCTCGTCCTCGGCCCGTCGTACGTCGAGCCAGGGCTGCGTGCGTTCCTGGAGATGGCCGAGACCCGGCGGCCGCCGATCGACTACGACGATCTGGTCCGGCCCATGCAGTTCCTCGATGCAGTCGTCGAGGCGATTCGCCCGCACTGATTCCTGCCGTCACAGCTCCGGGCCCCGCAGACACTGTCTGCGGGGCCCGGATTCGTTACGGAGCGCGTCTGCCGGGGGCTCCCACTCCTTCGTGATCGACGTCCCCGGCTCCCCAGAGCCCGTGGTCGTAGTCACCGTCCGGAATCACCACGAGCTCCTGCCGGCGGGGTGCACCGACCTGCTGCTCGAGGCGGCGGAGGTCGGTCGAACACCGATCGAGGTCGTCGAGCAGCCGCAGTACGTCGAGATGCGGGCCGAGCCGATTCCTCAACGCCATAAGGGTTTTCTCCAGCGCCAGCACAGCCTGACGGGTGTTGGCGAGTTCGTCGTGAATCGTCATCCCAGCCTCCTGGTGCCGAGCTCTGGACAACCACTATGGGCTGGGGTAAGACTACGACTACACCATACGGTATGCAATCTACAGACGAAGCTGTACCAACAAGCCGGACCCCGGCCCTTCCGAGGAGATGACTGCAGATGGCGCAGACAGTGTCGGAGACCCAACCAGCCGCCGACTCACCGAAGCCGGAGCCGGCGACGATCTCAGGTGGTCACCTGGTCGCCAAGGCGCTGAAGGCCGAGGGCGTCGACGTGATCTTCACCCTGTGCGGCGGTCACATCATCGACATCTACGACGGCTGTGTCGACGAGGGCATCGCCGTCGTCGACGTCCGGCACGAGCAGGTCGCCGCGCACGCCGCGGACGGCTACGCGCGAGTGACAGGTAAGCCCGGCTGCGCGGTCGTCACCGCCGGCCCCGGGACGACGGATGCCGTCACCGGTGTCGCGAACGCCTTCCGCGCCGAGAGCCCGATGCTGTTGATCGGCGGCCAGGGCGCGCTGAACCAGCACAAGATGGGATCTCTGCAGGACCTGCCGCACGTCGACATGATGACGCCGATCACCAAGTTCGCCGCGACTGTGCCGCACACCGCGCGGGCCGCCGACATGGTGTCGATGGCGTTCCGCGAGTGCTACAACGGCGCGCCCGGTCCGTCGTTCCTGGAGATCCCGCGCGACATCCTGGACAACTCGGTCCCGGTCGACTCGGCGACGATCCCGGAGGCCGGTCACTACCGGGCGTCCACCAAGAGCATCGGCGACCCGGCGAACGTCGAGGCGGTGGCCGACCTGCTGGTCCGGGCCGAGAAGCCCGTGGTCCTGCTGGGCAGCCAGGTCTGGACGTCCCGCGGCAGCGAGGCCGCGACCGAGTTCGCCCGCACGCTCGACATCCCGGTGTTCATGAACGGCTCGGCCCGCGGCACTCTGCCGCCAGGCGACCCGCACCACTTCCACCTGTCCCGGCGGTACGGGTTCAACAACGCCGACCTGATCCTGATCGTCGGTACGCCGTTCGACTTCCGGATGGGCTACGGCCGCCGGCTGCCGAAGAGCGCGACCGTGGTCCAGATCGACATGGACTACCGCACCGTCGGCAAGAACCGCGACATCGACCTCGGCCTGGTCGGCGACCCGGGCGCGATCCTGGCCGCCGTCACCCAGGCCGCGTCGGGCCGCGTCAAGAAGACCGACCGCAAGGCCTGGTTCGCCGAACTGCGTGCCGAGGAGGACGCGGCGTACCAGAAGCGGCTGCCGCGGCAACTGTCGGACGCGAACCCGATCCACCCGCTGCGGCTCGCGCACGAGATCAACGAGTTCCTGACCGAGGACTCGATCTACATCGGCGACGGCGGCGACATCGTCACCTTCTCCGGTGGCGTCGTCCAGCCGAAGTCGCCCGGCCACTGGATGGACCCGGGCCCGCTCGGGACCCTCGGTGTCGGCATCCCGTTCGTGCTCGCGGCGAAGTACGCGCGGCCGGACAAGGAAGTGGTCGCACTGTTCGGTGACGGCGCGTTCTCCCTGACCGGCTGGGACTTCGAGACGCTCGTCCGCTTCAAGCTCCCGTTCGTCGGTGTCGTCGGCAACAACTCGTCGATGAACCAGATCCGCTACGGCCAGGAGGCCAAGTACGGCCACGACCGCGGCCGGATCGGGAACACGCTCGGCGACGTGAAGTACGACGAGTTCGCCAAGATGCTCGGCGGGTACGGCGAGGAGGTCCGCGACCCGAAGGAGATCGGGCCGGCCATGCAGCGAGCCCGCGAGTCCGGGCTGCCCTCGCTCATCAACGTGTGGGTCGACCCGGACGCGTATGCGCCGGGAACCATGAACCAGACGATGTACAAGTGACCGCACAAGTAGGGGAGGACTCCTTATGACCAAGGCCCTCGACGGGGTTCGCGTACTCGACATGACGCACGTGCAGTCCGGACCGTCCTGTACTCAGCTCCTCGCCTGGCTCGGCGCCGATGTGATCAAGCTCGAGGCGCCCACCGGCGACATCACCCGCCAGCAGCTGCGCGACATCCCCGACGTCGACAGCCTCTACTTCACAATGCTCAACTGCAACAAGCGCAGCATCACGCTGAACATGAAGTCCGAGCGGGGCAAGGAGATCTTCACCGACCTGGTCAAGGACGCCGACGTCCTGGTGGAGAACTTCGCCCCCGGCGCGATCGACCGGATGGGCTTCACCTGGGACCGGCTGCAACTGATCAACCCGAAGCTGGTCTACGCCTCGATCAAGGGCTTCGGCCCCGGCCGGTACGAGGACTTCAAGGCCTACGAGGTGGTCGCGCAAGCGATGGGCGGTGCGATGAGCACCACCGGGTTCGAGGACGGGCCGCCGACCGCGACCGGCGCGCAGATCGGCGACTCCGGCACCGGCATCCACCTGGTCGCGGGCATCCTGGCCGCGCTGCTCCAGCGGACCAACACCGGCAAGGGCCAGCGGGTGAGCGTGGCGATGCAGGAGGCCGTGCTCAACCTGACCCGGGTCAAGCTGCGCGACCAGCAGCGGCTCACGCACGGTCCGCTGCCCGAGTACCCGAACGAGAACTTCGAGGACGAGGTGCCGCGGTCCGGCAACGCCTCCGGTGGCGGCCAGCCCGGCTGGGCGCTGCGGTGCGCACCCGGCGGGCCGAACGACTACATCTACGTGATCGTCCAGCCGCCCGGCTGGGCCCCGATCGCGAACCTGATCGGCAAGCCGGAGCTCGCCGACGACCCGGACTGGGCGACGCCGGCCGCACGGCTGGACAAGCTCGACAAGATGTTCGCGCTGATCGAGCAGTGGACCGAGCAGCACACGAAGTTCGAGGTGATGGACAAGCTCAACGCGCTGAACGTGCCGTGCGGGCCGATCATGTCGACCCGCGAGCTGATCGAGGACGAGACGCTGGCCGAGCTGGGCGCCGTGGTCGAGGTGAAGCACCCGCAGCGCGGCAGCTTCAAGACCGTCGGCTGCCCGCTCAAACTGTCCGACTCCCCGGTCCAGGTCGAGACCTCGCCCGGTCTCGGCGAGCACAACTCCGTCGTCTACGGATCGCTCGGCATCGACACCGCCGAGCTCGAGGAACTCAAGGCAGCCGGCGTCATCTGACGCCGACCTCTCCCCGCATCCCCGAAGGAGCGCAGGCATGACCTATGACAAGGCAGCAGTCCGGACCATCCTCGACCAGGCTCTGGCGGACGGCCGCACCTCCCTGAGCGCGCCCGAGGCCAAGCTGGTCGCGGACGCGTACGGCATCCCGACGCCGGGTGAGGGGCTGGCCACGACTGCCGAGGGAGCCGCCGGTCTCGCGGCCGAGATCGGTTTCCCCGTCGTGCTGAAGATCGTCTCGCCGGACATCCTGCACAAGACCGATGCCGGTGGGGTGGTCGTCGGCGTCGACAGTGCCGAGGCGGCCAAAGCGGCGTACGAGAAGATCATCGCCAACGCCAAGGCCTATCAGGCGGACGCGGAGATCATCGGTGTGCAGGTGCAGAAGATGCTGGTCACCGGCGGTGACGTGCAGGAGGTCATCGTCGGCGCGGTCACCGACCAGACGTTCGGCAAGGTGGTCGCGTTCGGGCTGGGGGGCGTCCTGGTCGAGGTACTCAAGGACGTCACCTTCCGGCTCGCCCCGCTGACCGGTGACGAGGCCCGCGCGATGGTCGACGGGATCGGTGCACACGAGATGCTGAACGGCGTCCGCGGCGCGAAGCCGGTCGACAAGGATGCCGTCGCGGACCTGATCCAGCGCCTGTCGGACCTGGTCGACGACTTCCCGCAGTTCGCCGAGGTGGACCTGAACCCGGTGCTGGCCGGGCCGGACGGCGCCACCGCGGTCGACTTCCGGATCATCGTGGACGCCGAGGCCGGCAAGCCGGTCGAGCGGTACAGTCAGGAGGAGATCCTGACCGCGATGACGCGGATCATGAAGCCGCGCGCGGTGGCCGTGATCGGGGCGTCGAACGAGACCGGCAAGATCGGCAACTCGGTGATGAAGAACCTGGTCAACGGCGGGTACGCCGGGGACATCTACCCGGTCAATCCCAAGGGTGGCGAGGTCCTCGGGCTGAAGGCGTTCCCGAGCATCACCGACATCCCGGGCGACGTCGACGTCGCGGTGTTCGCGGTCCCGGCCAAGTTCGTCGCCGGTGCGCTCGAGCAGTGCGGCGAGAAGGGCGTCGCGGGCGCGATCCTGATCCCGTCCGGGTTCGCCGAGACCGGCGAGCAGGAACTGCAGGACGAGGTCGTTGCCATCGCCAAGAAACACGATGTGCGGATTCTCGGCCCGAACATCTACGGCTACTACTACCTGCCGGAGAGCCTCTGCGCGACGTTCTGCACGCCGTACAACGTCCGCGGCAGTGTGGCGCTGTCGTCACAGTCCGGTGGCATCGGGATGGCGATCCTGGGCTTCAGCCGGTCCAGCCGGATGGGCGTCTCGGCGATCGTTGGGGTAGGCAACAAGGCCGACATCGACGAGGATGACCTCCTGACGTTCTTCGAGAGCGACGACAACACCAACCTGATCGCCATGCACCTGGAGGATTTGAAGGACGGCCGGGCGTTCGCCGAGACGGCGGCCCGGGTGTCGAAGAAGAAGCCGGTCGTCGTGCTGAAGGCCGGGCGTACGGACATGGGCGCGCGGGCCGCCAGCTCGCACACCGGTGCCCTGGCCGGCAACGACAAGGTGTACGACGACATCCTGCGACAGAGCGGCGTGGTCCGGGCGCCGGGGCTGAACGAGATGCTCCAGTACGCCCGCGGCATCCCGCTGCTGCCGACGCCGAAGGGTGAGAACGTCGTCATCATCACCGGCGCGGGCGGTTCCGGCGTACTGCTGTCGGACGCCTGTGTCGACGCCGGCCTCACCCTGATGGACATCCCGGCCGACCTGGACGCGGCGTTCCGCAAGTTCATCCCGCCGTTCGGTGCCGCCGGCAACCCGGTCGACATCACCGGTGGCGAGCCGCCGTCGACGTACCGCAACACGATCGCGCTCGGGCTCGAGGACGAGCGGATCCACTCGCTCATCCTGGGCTACTGGCACACGATCGTGACGCCGCCGATGGTGTTCGCGAAGCTGGTCGCCGACGTGGTGGAGGAGTATCGCGCCAAGGGCATCGACAAGCCGGTGGTGGCCTCACTGTCCGGTGACGTCGAGGTCGAGGAAGCAAGTCAGTACCTGTTCGACCACGGGGTGGTCGCCTACCCGTACACCACCGAGACACCGGTCCAGGTGCTCGGTGCGAAGTACCGCTGGGCCCGCAACGCCGGGCCTCTCGGTTCCTGAAAGTCCCCAACCTGTTCGGAGGAAGCCGGTGATGCTGTTGGTCAGGGGGGAGTGCACGGGGGAGCGTCAAGCCAAGCTGGCGTCGATCTAAGGAGTCCGCCTTGGACGTCACAAGCAAGACCTCAGAAGTACCTGAAGAGCCGGCGGCGACGGCCGTCACCGAGAAGGTCTGGAAGGCCGGCCGGCTCGAACCGATGCCGATCCGGAAGCTTCCGGACGCACCGCCGTCCATGCACATCCTCGGTCCGACCGTGTTCCTGGTCGCGCTGGGCGTGGGCATGGGTGAGTCCTACATGTGGCCCCGCCTGGTGCTGGTGTTCGGTCCGGACATCCGCTGGCTGTTCATGATCGGCGTCACGCTGCAGGCGTTCGTCCTGCTGGAGATGGCCCGGTACGCGATGGCGACCGGGGAGAGCATCTTCTTCGGCGCGGCGCGGGTCTTCAAACCGATGATGTGGTTCTTCTACGTCGCGGCGATCCTGATCTACATGTGGCCCGGGCATCTGTCGGCCGGGGCCGCTGCCTTCGAGGAGATCACCGGCATACCTTGGCAGGTCACCGCGTGCGTGGCTCTGGTGTTCGTCGGTGTGCTGTTCAGTCTGCTGTCGGTGATCTACAACTTCCTCGAGAAACTCCTCGGCCTGCTGATCGGCCTGCTCGTCGTCGGTACGTCGGTGATCGCGGCGATCGTGGGCAACTGGGACGACCTGGGCCAGACCCTGCAGGGCATGTTCGCGTTCGGGTTCTTCCCGGAGAAGGCACTGTCCGAGGCCTGGTTCCCGATCGTGGTCGGCTCGATCGCGTTCGCCGGCCCGTCCGGTATGCAGCAGATGTGGTACACGCTGCAGTTGCGTGACAGCGGTGCGGCGATGGGGTCGCACATCCCGAAGATCCGCGGTCTGCGGTCGGCCAACGAGGCCGAGTCGATGCCGTCGCGGGGCTTCATGTTCGACACCGACGACCCGGCCGAGCTGCAGAAGTGGAAGGGGTGGCGCAAGTGGGTCACCTTCGACGCCCTGCTGCTGTTCTGGGGCATCACGATGCTGGTCACGATCTCGTTCACCGTGCTGGCCATGTCGGCGGCCCGGACGAACCCGAACGTGGCGTCGCTGATCGAAGGTGGCGACCGCGAAGCGGCCCTGTCGGCGATGTCGGACGCGTTCGCGTCGGCCGGCAGCCCGATCCTGGGCACGCTGTTCTTCGCCTTCATCGCGCTGATCGGGCTGAACGCGACCCTGGGTCTGTTCGACTCGTTCTCCCGCGGCCAGGCCGACATGACGTACTACTTCGTACCGGGCGCCAAACGGTTCTCGATGTCGAAGCTGTACGCCGGGTTCCTCTGGGGCGTGATCACGTTCGGCATCCTGATCCTGCTGTTCGGTCCGGCCGACGGTCCGGCCGGCATCCTGGACATCCTCGCCTTCTTGTCCACGTTCGCGATGGGTGCCTACTGCATCGTGTTGCTCCTGGTGAACAACAAGCTGCTGCCCAAACCGATCCGGCCCGGGCCGGTGCGCAACGTGATCATCGGGTTCGGTGCGGTGTTCTATCTCGGCATGCTGTTCTACAGCCTGATCCGCTTCGGTGTGGTTGTGAGCTGACCATGACTCGGACAGCTGATCTGAAGCAGCTCGCGGAGTTCTCGGTGCCCGCCGTCTCGGTGGGCGCCGCGGCCGGAGTGATCGCCGGAGGGTTGGCCGCGTTCGTCGGCCAGCCCTTCGGCTGGGCGGTGGCGACCGGGCTCGGCCTCGGCGTCCCGCTGATGCTCTTCGGTGCCGGGTACGCCGTTCTAATGGGCATGGGCAAGATCCCCGCCGGGGTGTTCGCACCGGCGGCGGTCTACTGGGTGATCGCCTTCCCGCTCTCCCTGCTGGTGCATTCCGTCGTGACCGAATGGGTGGTGACCGGTACGCCGGGCCTGCCGCCGGAACCGTGGAAGTTCCTCGCGTTCCGGGCCCTGGTCAGTATGGGCTTCGCGATCGGCTTCCTGTGGATGCACGAGCAGATCGGGCGGCACTGGTGGCCGCACATCCTGGAACGCAACATCTACGCACGGCGGACGGTGGAGCAGTACTCCCATCTCGCCGCCGCTCTCGAGGCACGCAAGGCCGCGACGGGGCGTGGCCGCAAGAAGCGCGTTGCCTGACCCCCACACCGCCGCCCCTGGGACGGCGTTTGAACGGACAACCCTTCAACTGGCCGGTTCTTCCCTCGGAATCCGAGGGGAGAAGGAGCAATCTGAAGGGTTGTCCGTTCATCTGCTGCCTGGTGGGTCAGTTGGATGTACGGCGGCGCCGGCGCGGGGCGGACTCGGTGTCGGGGAGGTCCTCGGGGCCCTTGGCAGCCTGGAGGTCGTGGTAGGCCTTGCGGGTGTGTTCGGTGTGCTCGCGCATGATCTGCGCCGACTTGTCCTCGTCGCCCTCGCTGATCGCCTTCACCAGGCGCGCGTGCTCGCGCCAGGAGGCGCCACCGCGGACGGGCGCGACCGGGGTGTAGTACCAGCGGACCCGGCGATCGACCTGGCCGGCGAAGTCCACCAGGAACCTGTTCCCCGACATCTGGGTGATCAGGCTGTGCAGCTCGCCGTTGGTCCGGACCGCGCCGTCGATGTCGCCGGCCTCCTGGAGCGCCGTACCGACCTTGCACAGGTCCTTGAGCCGGGCCACGTCGTCCTTCGAAGCGTGCTGGGCCGCGAGCCGCGCGGACTCCGACTCCAGGGCGGCGCGGGCCGCGAGCAACTGGTCCACCTCGTCCTCGGCGGGCACGTGCACCATCGCGCCGAAGCCTGGCCGGAGGTCCACCCAGCCCTCGTTGTTGAGCCGCTGGAGGGCCTCGCGGACCGGCTGCCGGGAAACGCCCAGCATGCCGGCCAGTTCGACCTCGACCAGGTGCCGGCCACGCTCGAGGGTGCCGTCGATGATCATCTCGGTCAGGGCCTCGTAGACGGACTCACGCAGTGGCGTCGGCCGCTTGACGTGTCGCACACCGGCCGGTTCCGCCCCCGCCCCTGGGCCTGCGCTGATGGTGGTCATGAGGTCCTTCCCGGAACTTGCGCTGACAAAGGCATGGCACTTGGTAGACAGTCTACCAAGTGCCGTACCTTTGCCGGGCCTTCGGCGCCGGCGTGGTCATGGGGCCTTGGCTCATGACCTGACATGGCGACCCTTTACGCAGCCGACTCGTCGGCGTGCGGGCGGTCGTCGTGAGCGGTGCGAGCCTGGTCGCCGGTGAGCTTCGCGAGCTCGGCGTCCAGGTCGACCGGGGTGTTCAGCTCCTGCTGCAGCTCCGGGGCATCCGGGAACTGCGGGCGAGCCGCCAGAGCGCCGAACCTACGGGTGAAGATCATTGGTGCCCTTTCCTTGAATTCTGGCTTCTGTATACATTCAACCAGCCGTACTCACCGGTTATGCCCGCGTCTCACGTGATCCCGGTTACGTACGACGTGATGCCGCTTACACGCGGGTCGAGTACGCATGCGCTCCGGCACCGGCCAGTCGCCCACCGTCGACAATCAGGTACTCGTCGCGGATCGGCGTACCGGCGAACCACGACTCCAGGATCTCCCGGGTGCCGGCGGCGTACCGGGTCTGGGCGGACAGGGTCGAGCCGGAGATGTGCGGGGTCATGCCGTGGTGCGGCATGGTCCGCCACGGGTGGTCGGCCGGGGCGGGCTGCGGGAACCAGACGTCGCCGGCGTACCCGGCCAACTGACCGCTCTCGAGTGCCTTCACGATGGCGTCCCGGTCGGCGATCTTCGCCCGGGCGGTGTTGATCAGGTACGTGCCGCGCTTCATCGTGCTGAGCAGTTTCTCGCCGAACAGACCCTCCGTCTCCGGGTGCAGCGGCGCGTTGATGGTGACCACGTCGCAGTGCGGGACCATGTCGGCCGCGCTCGGGTGGAAGGTGAGGTTGAGCTCGCGCTCGACCGACTCCGGCAGCCGGTGCCGGTCGGTGTAGTGCAGGTTCACGTCGAACGGCTTGAGCCGGCGCAGTACGGCGGTGCCGATCCGGCCGGCCGCGACCGTACCGACGTGCATGCCCTCGAGGTCGTACGAGCGGGCCACGCAGTCGGCGACGTTCCAGCCGCCGTCCAGCACCACCTGGTGCGACGGCAGGTAGTTGCGGACCAGCCCGAGGATCATCATCACCACGTGTTCGGCGACGCTGATGCTGTTGCTGTAGGTGACCTCGGCAACGGTCATGCCGTGCTTGATCGCCGCGTCCAGGTCGACGTGGTCGGAGCCGATGCCGGCGGTGATCGCGAGCCTGAGGTTCGGCGCCTTCGCGATCCGCTCGGGCGTCAGGTACGCCGGCCAGAACGGTTGCGAGATCACCACATCGGCGTCGGCCAGCTCCCGGTCGAGCGCCGAGTCCGGGCCCTCTTTGTCGGACGTCACGACCAGCGTGTGGCCCTGGCCCTCCAGGAACTCGCGCAGCCCGAGCTCACCGGACACACTGCCGAGCAGCTCGCCCGGCGTGAAGTCGACGGCCTTCGGCGTGGGTGCGGTCTGGCCGCCCGGGTAGCCGTTGATGGTCGGGATGCCGTCCCGTGCGTACGACGTCGGATGGCCGTCGACGGGGTCGTCGTACAGGACGCAGATGATCTTGGCCATGATGTGGAATCTCCTTGTTCGGAAGGGACTTCCACACTCGCCGTGTCACGGTCCGACGGTCAAAGACTTGCTCGCTATGTCGAGATAGCCAGAACCCATCAAGTGCACGTTGAGGAGATCCTCGAGAGCGGTGTGTACGCCGGCCTGCCGCGCGACGTCGAGGAGCGCGCGCGCCAGCACGGGCTCGGGACTGCGGGCCGCGATCACCAGTCCGACCCGCGGCCCGTGCGCAGGACTCTTCAGCGGTACGACGCGCATGCCTTCAGGCACACCGAACATGTGCAGCCAGGCGTGGGAGATCACGGTTGACCAGTGATTGCCGTGCAGGTGGCTGTAGAGACCGGAGACCGTGTCGCTCTCGATCGCGGGAGAGGCGGTGACGCCGTCGTCGGTGAAGTAGCCGTTCATGATCCGGCGGTTGCGCATGTCGGGGGAGAGCAGGCACAGCGGCAGTGCGGCCACCTGCGCCCAGGTTGCCACCGGCAACTCACCCAGCTCGGTGTGCTGCGGGGTGAGGAGCAGGTACCGCTCCTCGTACAACGGGGTCTTGCGGACCTGGCCGAGCGTGTCGTCGTCGAGGTAGGTCATCGCGACGTCGAGATCGAACTCGGCCAGCTTCTGGGTGATGTCGCGCGACGACAACGACTCGAGCGTGACCCGGGCGCTGGTGTGCCGCTCGCAGAACGGGGTGGTCAGCAGCGAGACGACCGGCATCGCGGTCGGGATCGCGCCGAGCCGGAGGGTGCCGGTCAGACCGCCGCGCATCACCGACAACTCGTGCCGGAGTGCGTCCTGTTCGGCCAGGATCCGTTGCGCCCACAGCAGCACCCGCTCGCCCTCGGGGGTGAGCCCCTCGAACCGGCGACCGCGCCGGACGATCGGTACGTCGAGCTCCTGCTCGAGCTTGCGGATCGCGGCGGACAGCGACGGCTGGGAGACGTAGCACGCGTCGGCGGCGCGGGCGAAGTGCTTCTCCCGGGCGAGGGCGACGAGGTACTCCAGCTGGCGGAGCAGCATCAGGAACCCATCGTGCGGTGGACCGCATACCAGCCGTCTGTATACATAATCCAACTGTAGTGAGGCGGGTCGGCCGCGGATAGGGCTCGGGCCTGTCGCTAGTGTCCTGTGATGTGGATCACAGGAGGCGGGGTGTCTCTCCACGCCGTAGTCGTTCGACGGATTGGCAGGGATCCCAAACTGAGGAGGGGTGTGGTGATGGAGAAGGTCACCTCGAAGGACGGCACCGAGATCGCGTACGACACCTACGGCAGCGGACCGGTGCTGGTGCTCGTGGCCGGCGGGTTCACCGACCGCGCGCGGTACGTGCCGGACGCCGAGGCGCTCGCGTCGACGTTCACCGTGGTGAACTACGACCGGCGTGGCCGTGGCGACTCCGGCGATGCACCGACGTACGCCGTAGAGCGCGAGTGGGAGGACCTCGACGCGGTGCGCTCGGCAACCGGCGCGCGGTTCGCCTGCGCGTACTCGTCGGGTTCGATGGTGCTGTTCCAGGCCGGACTGCCCTTCGAGAAGCAGGCGGTCATGGAGCCGCCGTTCCGGGTCGAGGGAGCACCGCCGGCGCCGGATCGGTACATCGAACGGCTGCAGGAGTACGTCGCGGCCGGGAACCCCGGCGGCGCGGCCGAGTTGTTCATGGTCGAGGCGGTCGGCCAGCCGAAAGAGGTCGTCGATCAGATCCGGGCGACGCCGATGTGGGCCGGGCTCGAAGCGATCGCGCACACGCTCGTGTACGACGGCCTGCAGATGCGTGACAGCGCCGTACCGACCGAGCTGTTGTCGACAATCGAACTGCCGACACTTGCGCTGTACAGCAACGACAGTCCGGCGTGGCTGCAGGACTCGGTCAAGCAGACCGCCGCAGCGCTGCCGAAGGGCACAGCGGAGGGGCACGACGGCACGTTCCACACGCTCCCGCCGGAGACGTTGGCGCGGGTGCTGACGGACTACTTCGTGACCGCGTGAGCCGACTGGCGGCGGGCGCCGGGTAAGGCGCGCTCGAGCAGCCGCTTGAGGCGGGGCGCCAGCGGCTGCTCGACCCCGTAGTGCAGGGCGGCCGCGACGCCGACCATCGCGAGCATCGTCGCGGCGACCAGGAGGACGTGGTTCACCTGGTCGCCGAGCCGCTCGAAGACGATGAATCCGATGTGCGCGTGCACCAGGTAGAGCGGGTAGGTGAGCGCTCCGAGCACGGCGAACCACGGCCGCCCGAGCCGGTGGGTCCACTTGAGCGCGACGGCCAGCATGACGGCGAAGATCACCACGATGATCGCGACGACCGCCGGACGGTGGATCTCGGTGTGGTAGCGGATGCCGACGCGGTCGCCGAATCCGATGCCGCGGTAGATCGCGTTGCCGAGCGAGACGGCGACGATCAGCAGCGTCTGCGGCGTCGGGCCGTACCGGTGGATCAGGCACAGCGCCATTCCGGCGATGAAGTAGTGCGAGAACTGGGTGTTCAGCACCAGGTCGGTTGCGTGCGGCAACAGACCGGCCTGGAACACGAAGGTCGCGGCCAGCCACACCCAGAGGAAGACCGTGACCCGGCGGCGGGTGATGCCGATCCAGGTCAGGATCAGGATCATCGCGTAGAACCGCACCTCGGCCCACAGCGTCCAGTAGACGACGTCGACGTTCTCGATGTTCGGCAGCGAGTTGAACATCGTCAGGTTGGCCAGGTACTGCGGCAGCGACACCGGGAACCGGCCCTGGCTGAGCGAGACCGACACGATCGTGGTCAGCGTGACGGCCACCCAGTACGCCGGGTAGAGCCGGACGGCCCGGGAGACGACGAAGGACCGCGGCGTGCGGTCCCAGGCGCTCAGCAGCACCACGAACCCGCTGATCGTGAAGAACAGATCGACACCGAGGTAGCCGTACCGAGCCACCACATCGGCATGGGGGAACCGCATCGGCGAGAGGCCGCCGGCGTACGCCGAGAACAGGTAGTGGTACGTCATCACCGAGACCGCTGCGAGGATCCGCAGCAGATCGATCTCGTGCAGCCGGGCCTTCGGCGAGTCCACGGTCGTCCTTCCAGGTGGTGGCGCGGGCATCACCACTAGACCTCATCGACTGCCGCCGATCGTCAGCCCATGGCCTGATCCGGCGTCCTACTTATGGATGATTGCCGTCGGCATCCGCCTCAGCCGAAGCTCACCCGGTCCAGGTAGTACGTGAGGAGGTCGGTGTCGCCCTCGAGTCGGGCGCCGTCGATGGGACGGCGCTTGTAGAGGAGGAGTAGGAGGTCGGTCAGCGGCGCGCTGATGGTGACGGCTGCCGGGAGGTCGTCGTGGTGCCAGACGATGGCGTCGCCGGTGAGGTCGACGCACCACGTCGTACCCACGTCGGTGGCCTGGAACTTGAGGGTGCGGCCCGGGCCGAGCAGTTCGCGCATCCAGGGGTGCACCTCGAAGTGCAGTGGGAGGGCGCCGAGCTCCATCCATTCGTCGATCCCGTCAGCGGTGACGTCGGCGTCCAGGACGTACGGAAGGCCGAGCGCGAGTGCGGCGTCGGCGCGGTGCATCGCGGTCTCGTGGCCCATCCGGCGCGCGGTGAAGCGGGTGGTCGGGTTGTCGATCGGCATCACGATCGGGACGTCGGGGCCGACTTCGCGCAGGGTCTTCGCCAGCTCCTGGGCACCTGAGATCACCCAGTCCCGGAGCTCGTCGACGTCCGCGGCGGTGCAGCCGGCCGGGTTGCTGTACCAGTGCGTCGGGTCGCGGAAATCGTCATCGGGTGGCGCTTCGCCGGTCGTCGCGATGACCGTCGCCTCGCGATGGGCGCCGCCGACGTGCCGGACCAGTTGGCCGACGTTCCAGCCTGGGCACGACGCGACCGCCGTACCCAGGACCTCACCGGCGTTGCCGCTCAGGTGGCCGACGAGCAGCTCGGCCTGCTCGACGACCAGGTCGCAGTGACGCTCGAACTCCATCAGGAGGGCTCCTCGAACTAGCTCGTGTTGTCACCCCCTGGTCGGAAGCGGTCGCGGCCCTTTGACATCAGCTCGGCAGCCGCATCGGCATCAGGATGTACGCCGAATCGCCGGTCGGAACCTGATCGGGAGCTCGCAGACCGGTCAGGTTCGCAGGCTTCATCGGCTGGGTGAAGGCGAAGTGCGCGATCGGCATCCCCAGTGAGGCGAGCGCATCGAGGAGGTACCCCGCGTTGAACCCGGTGGACACCGGATCGCCAGTGACTGTTGCCTCCACCGACTCCGACGCCTGTGCCTCCTCGCCACTCCCGGCGTCGAGAGTCGCCGTACCGTCCGCGAAGTTGATCCGCACCGGGGTGGTCCGCTCGGCCACCAGCGCGACTCGCTTCACGGCCTCGACCAGCGCGGCTGTGTCCACTTGGACGGTGGTGGTGATCGCGGACTCGGCCGGGATCAGGCTGCGGACCTTCGGGAAGTCGCCGTCGATCAGCCGGCCCGTCGCCCGCCGGCCGCCACCCTCGAACCCGATCAACCCGTCCCCTGTGCGGGTTGAACCGAGCGCGAGAGTGAGATCGTGGCCCGCCATCGCCTTGGCCACGTCGTGGAGCATCCGCGCCGGCACCAGCGCGTTCGCCTCCACGGTCGGGTCGGCCGGCTCCCACTCGATGACGCGGAGCGCCAGCCGGTACCGGTCGGTGGCCAGCAACGAGATGGTCGAACCGCGGAGCTCCACCCGGATGCCGGTGAACACCGGCAGCGTGTCGTCACGGCCGGATGCGCTCACCACCTGGGCGACGGCGCGGGCGAAAGCATCCCCATTGACGACGCCGCTCGCCCCGGGCAGCTCGGGCAGCTCCGGGTACTCGTTGAGAGGGAGGGTCTGCAGCGCGAAGCGCGAACTCCCGCTGACCACCTGGACCCGGGACGCGTCGCCGCTCAGATCCACCGAGTCCCTCGGCATGCTGCGGCAGATGTCGGACAGCAGCCGACCCGACACCAGGACCCGCCCGCCGTCCGCCACCTCTGCAGGCACACTCACCTGCGCGGAGCTCTCGTAGTCGAACCCGGACAGCGTCACCTGACCGTCCGTCGCGTCCACCACCATCCCGGCCAGGATCGGCACACTGGGCCGACTCGGCAGCCCCTTCGCCACCCATCCGACCGCCTCGGCCAGTACCTCACGAGCAACCCGAACCTTCACACCCATTCCTCCCCACGTCGAAGTACGACTCAATCACCCGGCACCGACAGTTCCTGCGACCCTCGACTTACTCTGTACGCTTACGATGTAAGTGTCACGGTCGGCGAGAGGATCGGAATGGCGGTACGGCGCGAGCCACTGAACCGGGAGCGGGTCCTGCGGGCCGCGATCACGCTGGCCGACAAGGAGGGCCTGGACGCGCTGACCATGCGCCGGCTCGGCCAGGAGGTCGGCGTGGAGGCGATGTCGCTCTACAACCACGTGAAGAACAAGGACGACATCCTCGACGGCATCGTCGACCTTGTGCTGACCGACATCGACGTACCGCCCGCCGGGACGCACTGGAAGAAGGCGATGCGGCGGCGGTCGATCTCTGCGCACGAGGTGCTGATCGCCCATCCGTGGGCGGCGATGCAGATCATGTCCCGGTACAGCATCGGTCTGGGCATGAGGCGCTACCTGGACGCGACGCTCGGGCGGCTCCGCGAGGGCGGCTTCACGATCGAGGGTGCGCTGGATGCGTGGCACACGCTGGACAGTCACCTCTACGGGTTCACCTTGCAGCAGCTCAACCTGCCGTTCGCCGCGGACGAGGCGTCGCGGGTGTCGGCCGACGTACTCCCGGGACTGTCCGCCGAGGAGTTCCCGCATGTCGTGGAGGTGATCGGTCACGTGATGCGGTCCGGGCGGGTGGAGGACTTCGAGTACGGGCTGGACCTGATCCTGGACGGTCTGGAGGCCGGCCTCAACGGAAGCTGATCGCTTCGAGCCGGTTCGCCTGGTCGCGATCGAGGACGACGGCGGATGCCGCGCCGGGGATGACTTCGGTGGGGTCGGCGACTGCCTGATCGAGGAGCTGCGGCCACCGACGGCAGTGCGTGGCCATGCTGCCCTTGCGTACGACGCGTCCGCGCGCCTGCTGCCCGTCGCGGGCGAGGTCATCGGGTACGTCGAGCAGGAGCAGGTGCACTGTCCTCCCGGTCTGACGTGCCCTCCAGCCGATGAGGCGTCGTACCCACGGACGGGTCGCGCAGTCGTGCACGACCAGGGGACCGGTGCGCATCGCGTTGAGCACGATCGCGTAGTAGGTGAGATGGAGGAGCGGCCGCCACCAGGGATAGGGGAGGACGCCGAAGACCGGCATCCAGCGATCGCGGAGGCGGCCCGAGTCGTACACGCGGTCAGTGTGTTCGGGGAACAGCCGGTCGAGGAGTGTGCTCTTGCCGGCTCCCGGAATGCCGGCGAGCACGACCACGGAGTCGCTCGGGTACGTCAGCGCCTCGGCCGTCATCGTGTCGGCGGTACCTGTCATGCTGTCGTCCCTTCGCCCGGCGGACTTTCGTCCGTCAACGGAGGTGAGACGGGCAGCGTTCCGCGATCGGCCCGTGATTGCACTGAGAACTTGATAGGAAGTTCCTGAGAGGAGCTAGCGCATGGACTGGTCCGCCTGGCATGACGAGTACGACGACCCGGGGTCGGTGCTGTCCCAGCGGTTGAAGGTCGTGCAGACACAGCTCCGGTCCGCTTTGGAGGACTGCGCTGCCGGACCGCTGCGAATCGTCAGCCTGTGCGCCGGCCAAGGCCGCGACGTACTCGAGGTCCTGGCCGACCATCCACGCCGCGGCGACGTCCATGCCCGACTGGTCGAGCTCGACCCGGAGATCGCCGCCGGCACCGCCTCGACCGCCCGCGCCCTCGGACTCGATCAAGTGGAGGTCCGGGCCGGCGACGCCGCCCTCATTGATCAGTACGCCGGTATGGTCCCCGCGGACATCGTGCTGGCCTGCGGAATCTTCGGCAACATCAGCGACGAAGACATCCAGCGCACGATCGCCGCCCTGCCTCAGCTGTGTCGCTCTGGTGCTCCCGTGATCTGGACCCGCCACCGCGACGACCCCGACCTGGTGCCGCAGATCTGCTCGTGGTTCGAGTCCCGCGATTTCGAACACGTCTACCTGTCCGACCCAGCAGTCGGATTCGGGGTAGGTGTCCACCGCTACACCGGCACCCCAGAGCCCCTCGTCTCCGGCACCCACCTCTTCACGTTCCGCCGCCACCAGCCATGACGACCCGCCGAGACTTCCGTGGAGCCGACGAGGGGCGTAGTACTCGTGCACCTCGCGATGGGTATTTCGGCTTCGGTCACTGCGCCGAGGATGGGGGCACGATGCCGCGGGTCATCGGACGAGTCGGTCGACTGACCGCGCCACGGCGTACCGTGCGGATGGCCAGTGCCCAGGCGGCCATCATCGGAATCGTGCCGGCCCCAGCGGACAGCACACTGCCCAATGCGAGGTCCAGTGGCAGCCAGCCAATCAGCAGCACCGGGACCAGCCAGGGCCGGAAACCGTCGCGAAGCAATGCGATACCGAGCAGCAGTGAACCGACCACCGCGAGCAGGAATCCGGGCATGCCCGCCACGACGTAGGCGATGTCCAGCCTGATCCAGAAGAACCCGAACAGGCCGAGAGCCATCAGGGACAGGCCGGGTAGCGTCAGCCGCCAGCCCAAGCGCTCGAGGCGTCCCGGACGCCGGCTGTTTCGGACCAGCACCGCACTGACGATGGTGGCGGCGATGAGGACCGGCCATCCCTTGCCGTACGTGCGGTAGACCGTGTCGGCGTCCGCCCAGTCGAGCAGCGGCCGCAATGCGCCGGCGGTGGGCTCGGCCCAGGTCCGGACGACGCCGCTGTCCAGGTCTTCCTGCCCGTCTGGTGTCGCGAACCGTGCCAGCGCGTGCAGCGGTGCCAGCACGGCCGCGATGCCCACCGGCACCCAAGTCATCTTCCTGATCAGGCGATGTTCGTGGTCCATCTCTGCCTCCCCGGTTCGGATCGTCGCGTCGACCGTAGGTCCGGTGCGGCGTCCTCGGCGTCGGCTCCGGGATTGGCCTGTTCTCCAACCTGGGTTTGACCCGCCGAGCGGCAGGCGGATCTAGCATCGAAGCGTGGGGTGGGGACTTCCGCCGTCGCTGCGCGAGGCCGCAGTGCCGGTCACACTGGGCGTCGTCGCCACCGCCGAGCTCTTGGCTCTCGATCTTCCGGGTACGGGCGCGGCGCTGGTCATCGACTGGATCGCCTGTGCGCTGCTGGTGCTGCGTCGGCGGTTTCCTCTGGTCGCCTGCACGCTCGCGGGCCTCGTGCTCATCACCCCGGTGGTCGGTAGCGTCGACGATGCGGCCGCGCCCATCTTCATCCTCGCGCTGGCGACCTTCACGGTGGCCCGGAGGCTCCGTGGGCTGCGGGCGCTGATGCCGATCGTGCTGTTTCTCGCGGCTCTGTTCTGGGGCTACCTCCGGCTCGATCGACCGCTGGATGTCTCCGACCTGGTGTTCGTCTCGGCCATCGTGCTGCCGCCGTACGCGTTCGGTCTGCTGATGCGGTCCCTGGACGAACGGAACGTGAGGCTGGCCGAGCAGGCCGAGCTGCTCGTCCAGCACCAGGAGATGGTCCGGCGGGAGGCGATCGCGGCCGAGCGGACGCGGATCGCGCGCGAGCTGCACGACGTCATCGCCCACTCGGTCAGTGCGATGGTGGTTCAGGCCGCTGCTGCTCGCGACCTGGTACGGCGGGATGCCGACGGCGCGGAGGCGGCGATCGACGAGGTGACGACCGCGGGGCGCGAGGCGCTCGGCGAGACAGGCAGGTTGTTGCGGCTGATTCGCGACACCGACGACGAGCTCGGGCTCGCGCCGGAGCTGGGACTCGACCGTCTGCACGACCTGGTGGACCGGTTCCGGCGCAGCGGCCTGCAGGTCGATCTCACCGTCGAAGGGCGGCTGGACGCGTTGCCGTCCGGCGTCGGTATCTCGGGCTACCGGATCGTGCAGGAGGCGCTGACCAACGCCCTCCGGTATGCGACCGACCACATGGCGTCGGTCCGGGTCACCCGTTCGCCGACGGCACTGCTGATCGGCATCGAGAACCGCGCCTCCGGTGTGTCGGACAGCGCCGGCGGGCTCGGACTCCTCGGTATGGCCGAACGCATCGCCGTGTTCGGCGGCCGGCTCACGCACGGTCTGACGGACGACGGACGCTTCGTGCTCACTGCGAGCCTGCCGCTTGTGCCGGAGGCCGGATGATCAGCGTCGTGATCGCCGATGACCAGGACCTGGTGCGGTCCGGGCTGGCGCTGGTACTGCAGGCCCGCGGCCTCGCCGTGCTGGCGGAGGTCGCTGATGGCAGGCATGCGATCGACGCCGTACGGCGTACCGATGCCGACGTCGTTCTGATGGACATTCGGATGCCCGTACTCGACGGCATCGGCGCCACCCGCGAACTCACCCGGCTCGGCTGCCGGACCAAGATCCTGATCTTGACCACGTACGACCTGGACGAATACGTCTACGACGCGCTCCGGGCCGGTGCCGCCGGGTTCCTGCTGAAGGCGACGCCGCCCGATGTGCTGGCCGCCGGCATCCGCACAGTGGCCGCCGGCGACGCGCTGCTCGCGCCAGGTATTACCAGGCGGCTGATCGAGGAGCACATCAGCAGACCGCCGCCTGTGCGGGGGGTGCCGGCGGCGCTGGTGGCGCTGACACCGCGGGAGGTTCACGTGCTCACGGAGATCGCACGCGGCAGGTCGAACGGCGAGATCGCCACTGCCCTGGTCGTCAGCGAGGCGACGGTGAAGACGCACGTGAACCACATCCTGGCCAAGCTCGACCTCCGCGGCCGGGTGCAGGCCGTCGTCCTCGCCTACGAGACGGGGCTGATCAGCCCGGGCCGCTGACAGCCCGGGTCGGGTCTGGCGATCGGGTGTCGTGCACGCGCGTCGGCTGCTAATGTGAACGAAACGGTTTCGTTCACTTTGGGGTGTGATGTGGCGGGTGAGGACGGGCGCCGGGGGCGGGGTGAGGTGCGGGAGGAGGCGATCCTCGGGGCGACGTTGGGGTTGCTGGCCGAGATCGGGTACGACCGGATGAGCATGGATGCGATCGCACTGCGCGCCCGTGCGAGCAAGGCCACCATCTATCGCCGCTGGTCGGGGAAGGCCGAACTGGTCGCGACCGCGGTCGAGAGGCATACCGGGCAGCGGATGGCCGAGCGGCCCGATCCGGGGAATGTCCGCGCGGATCTGCTCGGCACGCTGCGGGCGATGCGCGATGGACTGACCGAGCAGGACTCCGGACTGTTGCTCGGTCTGCTGACGGCGATGCATCACGACGAGGAACTGGCGCGAACGGTACGAGCGCGGATGGTCGACGACAAACGGCAGGCCTTCGACCCCGCCATCGATCGCGCGATCGCCAGGGGTGAGTTGCCGGCCGCGATCAACCGCGCGCTGCTCGCGGAGCTCAGTTCGGCGATGCTGTTCTCGCGTGCGTTCGTCACCGGTGAGCCGCTGGATGACACGTTCCTGACCGGGCTCGTCGACGACGTACTGCTCCCACTCCTTCGCCACCAGGCGGGTGACGTCTGATGCTGACGACGGTCCTCCTCGCACTCGTGGCCGGCTTCTTCGTCGGGAACGGGCTTCCCTACTACATGCTCGGCAGTACCGGGAACACCAACCCGACGCCGTTCGGGCAGTCCGCAGCGGTGAACGTCGTGGTGGGTTGGGTGGCGTTCGTGATCGCAGCGATCTGCTGGCGATACGCCCACGTGTCCGGACACCCACTGGCCGGCTACGCCGCCGCGGCCGTCGGCCTGCTGGCCGTCGGCCTCATCCACGCGGAACTGGCACAACAACCCATGGCGCGACCGCAACCTGTTCCACCGCAGGAACACGAGTTGATGCTCACCACCATCCGACTTCGCTTACCAGAGGGTTGCTCCTACTGTCGCCATTCGCGGGACAGGAGGCCGTAGAGCACGAGGTCGCGTCGTTCGTTGGGGAAGACCGCGGCCTCGCGCAGTACGCCTTCCTGGGTGAAGCCCATGCGTTCGGCCACGTTCCGGCTGCGGGTGTTGTCGACGGTGGTGCACAGCCCGACTCGATGCAGGCCGACCGGCCCGAAGGCGTGATCGAGTACGGCGGTGACGGTCCGGCTGACCAGTCCACGGCCGACGAAGTCCGTGTCGAGCCAGTAGCCGATCTCGGCCGACCGCGCCTGACGGTTGATCTCGAGTTGGGCCCAGCCGACCAGGCGCCATCCCTTGTCGGCCTTCACCGCGATGGACAGCGGCAACAACGATCCGTCCAGCCACCCGCGCCCAGCCTCCTCGAGGTTGGCGCGGGTCTCGTCGAGCACCGGTGGTTCCTGGTACGCGTCCCCGAACCACTGCGCCAGACGTCGATAGTTGGCCTCGACCAGAGCGAAATGCGCCTCCGCGATCGCGGCCGTGCGTGGGATCAGTACGGCGTCGTC
The DNA here is from genome assembly GCF_043197265.1 of Kribbella sp. NPDC049227. Taxonomy (NCBI): domain Bacteria; kingdom Bacillati; phylum Actinomycetota; class Actinomycetes; order Propionibacteriales; family Kribbellaceae; genus Kribbella; species Kribbella sp. NPDC049227. The sequence continues at coordinate 252,028 of NZ_JBICST010000007.1, forward strand.
GCCTAGCGGCCAGGTGAATTCCGCAGCGGTAACAGTGGACACAGCTGCTCCGATCGCAGGGTTTGGTGGGGTGCCCGGCAGGATGCGAATCGGCGATCATGCTCGCACATGTGGGCCGGTTGTTGGGGTTACGCTGCTGCGGTGCTGGTGGGGCGGGCGGATGAGTGGGCTTCGGTGGAGCGGGTGCTTGCCGAGGCCGGTGACGGCCGGTGTGGGTCGTTGGTGGTGCGGGGTGAGGCCGGGATCGGCAAGACCGCGTTGCTCGACCATGCGGCGGCTGCTGCTGACGGCATGCGAGTACTGCGGGTTGTCGGCATCGAGTCCGAGGCCGAGCTTCCGTTCGCCGGTCTCCAATTGATGCTCGCTCGTTTCGCCGATCGCTTCGACGCGTTGCCCGGTCGCCAGGGTCAGGCACTGCGGACCGCGTTCGGCGCGAGCACCTTGCCGGGTGGGCCGCCGGCCGTCGGAGCGGCAGTGTTGACGTTGCTCTCCGACCTGGCCGAGGAGCAGCCACTGCTGTGCCTGGTCGACGATGCGCACTGGTTCGACCGGTCCTCGATCGACGCGCTGCTGTTCGCCGTACGGCGCCTGCACACCGACCCGGTCGCGATGATCTTTGCCGCGCGGGACGGTGACCGACCGTTCCCCGCCGCAGGGCTGGACAGCATCGCCCTCCAGCGACTGGATCAGCCGGACTCGACTCGGCTGCTGGCCAGTGTTCGTACGCTGCCGCGGGAGGCGGCCGAGCGCGTACTCGCGGAATCCGACGGGAACCCGCTGGCCATCCTGGAGTTGGCGGCGAGCGATCGCGCAGACCGTCCGTCCGCGCCGGTCACCCCGCTGCCGGCCAGTGGACGCTTGGAGGAGCACTTCCGTCTGCAGGTTCGCGCACTGCCGGAGAACGCGCAGCGAGCGTTGTTGCTTGCAGCCGCCGACCACACCTCAGAGCTCCAAGCGTTCTCGGCCGCCGCGGCGTCTCTGGGTCTGGCCGCCGCGGATCTCGAGCCGGCCGAGCAGGAGCGACTCGTCCGGGTGACCTCCGACTCCGTCGAGTTCCGGCACCCGTTGATCCGCTCGGCGGTCTACCAGGACGCGCCGTTCGCGCAGCGAGTGGCCGCGCACGAAGCGCTGGCCGCGTCGTTCTCGGACCCACGTCATGCCGACCGGCGCGCCTGGCATCTCGCCGCCGCGGCCGGTGGCACCGACGACCTGGCCGCGGCGGAACTCGAACGGGCGGCGCTCCGCGCGGTGGGGCGTGGTGGGCCGGCGTCGGCCGCGCGAGCGCTCGAACGGGCCGCACAGCTCAGCAACGACCGCGCCGACCGAGCCAGGCGTCTTGTCGGAGCCGCCCGAGCGACGTACGACGCGGGCGGGCTCGATCATGCGGCCGAGTTGGCCGCGGCCGGCGGCACGCTGACCAGACAACCCAGCGAACAGGCCGAAGCCGCTTGGATTCGAGCCCAGGTGGCGTACGAGCGCGTCTCTCCCGCTGAGGCGAGTGCGCTGTCTCTCGCCGCCGCCGTACCGATCGTGTCGACCGACCCGGACCGTGCCGTCTCCATCCTTGCCGAAGCGACGTGGTGTGCGCGCGATGCGGCCGATCCCGCCCTGCTTGGTCGTTGCGCTGAGCAACTAAAGTCGGTTCATGGTGGCATGGCCGAGGCGTTGACCGGCTTCACTGACTTGTTGCTCGGCAACATCAAGCCCGCGGTCGCGTCGATGCGGACGCTGCTGCCCGCTGCGCTGGAGCTGGACGCCACGCTCGACCGGCTGACGGCCGGGTACATGGCCGTGCTCATCGGCGAGGACGCCCTGGCGCTCAAGCTGCTCGAGACACACGTCGTCGCGTTGCGCCTGGACGGAGCGCTCGGCTGGCTGCCCTATGCGCAGGAACCACTCGCGCTCGCGCAGTTGGTGACCGGCCGCTTCCAGGACGCGGAAGCGACGGTGACCGAAGCGATCGAGCTGGCGACCGATCTCGGTCAGGATCTACAGGTCGTCGTACTGACCTCGATCTCGGCCTGGCTTGCCGCAGTTCGCGGTGACGCCTCGGCCGGCGCGCAGGCAGACCTGGTGCTCGGCGACACCAGGCAGCATCGGATGTCGGCAGCCCTGGTGACCTGGGCTCTTGCGTTGGTCGATCTCATGGCTGGTCACCCCGCTGACGCCCTCGACCGGCTGGAGCGAGTCTGTGACGGCCCATCCGGACGGGACGTGGCCGTGCGTGCGATCCCCGATCATGTCGAGGCCGCCGTACGGGCAGGTGAGGACGATCGTGCGCAGCGGTACCTCCCGGCGCTGATCGAGTGGGCGACAGAATCGGGCAACCCCGCGGCACAAGCGCTCGTACTGCGGTGCGAGGCGTTACTCAGCGAGGGACACGAGGCGCAGCAGGCGTTCGAGGCGGCGCTCCGTCTCGACGGGTGCGGACCGTACGACCGGGCGCGCACTTGCCTCGCGTACGGCGAATGGCTGCGACGCAATCGCCGTCGTACGGCGGCCCGGGCCCAACTGATGGAGGCGCTCGGTACGTTCGAGCGGATCGCGGCGTACGGCTGGGAACGACGCGTCCGCACCGAGCTCACCGCGCTCGGCGACACCGCTCCGGAGCCGGTGGCCGGTCTCGGTGTCAGCCAGCTCACCCCGCAGGAGTTGCAGGTCGTACGCCGAGCCGCGCAGGGCATGAGCAACCGGGAGATCGCGGCTGAGTTGTTCCTCAGCCCGCGCACCGTCGGTCATCACCTGTACAAGGCCTACCCCAAGCTGGGTGTCAGCAGACGCTCGCAGCTCGCCGGACTGACGCCGTGACTCATCGGCACCGCCGTCGCGTACGCCGGCACCAGTCGTCTGACTGATTCGGAGCGAGCGGTCCTGCTCCTAACGTCAGGTCCAGGACCTGCACACCAGGGGAGGATCTGATGGCTAGGACGATCATGGGAGCGATTGTCTCCTTGGACGGCTACATGGCCGACGACAGCGACGGAGTCGGTCCGCTGTTCGACTGGCTGGGCAACGGGGATGTGAGTTGGTCGTTCGAAGGCAGCGACGACACGGTCAGCACCACCCAGGCATCGGCCGACTTCACTCGCAACCACTACAAGGGCATCGCGTGCGTCATCATCGGCCGGCGCGTCTTCGACCTCACCAACGGCTGGGACGGCGTACCGGCCGCCGGCGAGCACGTTTTCGTGGTCACGCACGAACCACCGAAGGACTGGGAGCATGCCGGTACGGCGCCGTTCACCTTCGTCGGCAGCGTCGAGGAAGGCATCAAGGCGGGGCGGGAGTACGCCGGTGACGACCGCATCGTCGACGTCGCCGCCGGCCAGATCGGTGGACAGGCTTTGCGGCTCGGCCTGATCGACCAGGTCGTCGTGAACCTCGTCCCCGTGGTGTTCGGTTCGGGCCGCCCATTCTGGGCGACCGGTCCGCTGTCCGAGCCGCTCATGCTCGACAACCCGTCGCAGATCGTCCAAGGCGACCGAGTCACACACCTCGTGTACGACGTACCGAAGCGCTGAAGCCCAGGCTGGACTCCTACCGCGAAGCTCTCGTCCAACTGACGATCAGCCGGCGAGCCTGCGCTTCAACCGCGTTGACACAGGTAACACGGTGCGTGTCATCCTCCTTGGCCGGCGGTGGCGATGAGGGACAAGAGTGCCACCGCGAGCATCAAGCCTGCGACGACGTACGCAACGACGGTCGCCGAGATCGCCAGGGCGCGGCCGCTGGTCTGGCCGTGGACCTCGCGGAGTCCAGTACGTGCTGAGCGCACCGCCGCAGCGCTGACCAGCGCTGCGGGCACAACCGAGAGGAAGAGGCCGGCCGCGTCGAACGACGGGTCCGAGTACGCCAGCGCGTACATCGCATCGGACGCAGCCCAGAGCACCAGCGGTGTCACCAGAGCTAGCAAGATGGCCGCCAGCGCTGCCCGCGACCACCGCGGTCGCCCATCGCCTGTCGACGTATGCACCGACAGGCGACCAAGGAGGTGGCCCACCGCGAACCACGCCGCCACACCAAAGGCGAGCAACGCGACGAACGACCACAGAGCTGGGTAGTTCCTTCCGTACGAATCCGAAGCCGGAGTCGTCTCCAGTCCAGGCTTGAAGTTCGGCTGCGCCTGAACGGGATCGTCCACGTCGAAGGCCTGCAACTCGGGCGCCGCGCCGACCACCTGCCCGCCTACCTCCAGTTCGATGAGCGTGTTGGCCGGCCGCTGACCCTCGAGCGGCAGCGCTGCGAGACCGTCCCGGATCGGGACGTCGACCATGACTGGCGCACCCCCGCGGCCTACGCCGGACTTGATCGCCACTCTGGTGACGTCCGGAGCGGGCACAACCAGGGCGATCGCGGCGACCGCGTTGTCGATCCCGAGCGAGATCGACGACGCGTTCGTCGGCTTGCCAAGATCAACTAGGCGCAGTGCCCCGACCGGTGTTCCGGCCCGGCCATAGAGAGCGACATCCGATCCGCCGTCGGCCGGTGTCTCGGCCACGAGCAGTGTCAGACCTTCGACCTGGGTAGCTAGCAGCCATCTGCCGAATGCGCGTCCTTCCGCCTCCAGCCTTTCCCTTGCGGCGTCCAACAGCGCGCGGTCACCAGTGAGGTTGCCGCGCAGCGGCCAAGCACCGACCGGGGGTGCGGCCTCGTCCTGCTGACTGTCGTCCGCGCGCGTGCAGGCTCCGCCGAGCAGCACCATGACCCCGCTGGCGATCGCTACCAGCCCGCGAACCGGCCACCTCGTCCCACCCCGCGCCACGATGCCCTCCCAGCACGGATGACGGCCCAGGCGCCGCCTACCGCCAGTAAAGGACGCAGGGCCCCGCCTGTACAGGTGCGGGCTGCTCAGACGGGCTGGTGGTGTGACTGATTGCGGGCGATCGATCGGGCCACGATGGCGGCATCCTCGCCGACGCCGAACAGCACCGAGGACTTCCGCTTGCGCAGATAGTGGACGCCGCAGAAGTACAGGCCCGGGACCACCGTGCTCGCACCGTCGTCGGTGAGCGGGAAGCCCGTGGCGTCGAACGCGGAGAACCGCACCCAGCGGGCGTAGTCGGGGCGGAATCCGGAGGTGAGGATCACCGCGCCGAACCCGTTGACGTCCAGCTCCAGCGGCGGATCGGCGTGAAATGGCGGAGGATCGGGCAACTCGGGTGCCGTGATCCCCTTGGTGGGCAGTTGCTCGGTGAGCAGCTTGCGAACGTCGGCGTACCGCGCATCGCCGAAGGCGACCGAGTCGGCCAGGTCAGCGGCGAAGTACGCCCGATGGTCCTCGACCCCGGCCAGGTGGCCCAGGAGGTGCACACCCATCGCCTGCAAGGTGCGGTAGTGCAGGTCATGGCCGCCTCGTCGGCCGGTCACCAGCAGGTTGGAGCCCAGCCGAGCCTGCGGTGAGGGCAGGGCGCTGAGCGGGGTGTCGAAGAATGTGGTTTCGTTCAGCCAGCTGACGATGTCGCGGCCGCCGGTACGCCGCGGCAGCCACGGCGCCCGTCCGCAGGCCAGGAACACCTCGCGGCCCGCTTCGTGCAACTCCTCGGAGAGCTGGCAGCCGGTCAGACCGCTTCCTACGACAAGGACCTTCCCCGGCGGAAGGGTTGCGGGGTTGCGGTAATCCCGGGCCCCGACCACCATCACGTCGTTCGGGATCCCAGCCATGACCTCGGGGCGGTGTGGTCGCTGGAAGGCGCCCGTACACACGACAACCGACGCGGCCCGCAACTCGCCGGCCGAGGTGCGAAGGAGGAACTCGCCGTTGGCTCCGGGCTCGAGGCTGTCCACGCCGACACCCTCGCGAATCGGCGCACCGAAGCTCGACGCGTACCCCTCGAGGTATCGGACGATCTCGTCGCGCGGGACGAAGCCATCCGGGTCGTCGCCGGCGTAGGCGGCGCCCGGCAGACTCATGGTCCAGTTCGGCGTGACCAGGCAGAAGCTGTCCCACAGGCCACGCCAGGATTGGCCAACACGTGCTCGTTCCAGCACCACGTGATCGATCCCGAGAGCAGTCAGTTCGTAGCTCACCGCCAGTCCCGCCTGGCCTGCTCCGACCACGACCACTGGGAACTTGCTCGACACTTCGGCCATCACGCGTCACCCCCCGTACGGTCAAGAACTCGACAGTCTTGATGCTGCCACCCTGAGCACTGCACAAGAAGTGCAGTGTCTGAACCCGGCTGGGTTCAGTCGACGGTGATGACTTGCCGTGCGGCGAGCGAGTCGACGTGGCGCTTCCAGGTCGGGAGTGCCCGCGCCAGCGCGCGCGGGCCATGAACCTCGATCGCCCCGCAGCGCAAGGCGTCTCCCCACGCGAGCTCTCCGAGATCCCAGCGGGCGAACGCCATCGGATCGCTCACCACGACCACCAGATCCTCTTCTCCACCAGGGTGCTTCTCGCAGATCTCAGCGTCGCCGCGCTCGATCAGCAGCCAGCCACGGCTCCCTGGGCCTGAGACCGTGGGGTAGTCGAACCGGACCAGGACCCGGTGGCGGGGGAGGCGGCCGCGATCGAGGTGACCGTTCACCCAGCCCCACAGCACCACGCCCGGATGCGCGTGCTGTGGAGTCAGCTCCGCCCACTGCGATCCCCAGTGCTGCAGAGCCAACATGACCTCCGACAGCTCCCGGCCCGCTTGGGTCGGCTCGTACGTCGAGCCCGGACCGTCGGGCTTCGGACGGATCTCGAGTACTCCGGCGCGTTCCAGGTCCCGCAACCGCTTCGACAGCAGGCCACGGGACAACCCGGGAGCGCCGGCCGCGATCTCGTTGAAGGTCCGGCAGCCGATTAGGACGATGTTGCGCAGGATGATGAACGACCAGCGCTCGGCCAGCAGTTCGGAAGCCCGCGCGATCGGGCAGTACTGCCCGTAGGTCCTCACCCCATCCAGCCTGTCACCCCACAGCGACCCCTACCAGTGCAAATACTGAACCTCCGCCTGCTGGTGACCGCCACCTTTGTGAACCCAATCACAAATTCGTTTCCAGGGTTGATGCATTGCTGCGAGGATCTGCGCATGGCCAGCGGCGGTGCACGGCAGCGGAGGTGGCGGACGGCTGCTGTTCGCGAGTGGCTGGACAGGATGCCCGAGACGTGGATCCCGCCGGCGCACGGTGATCTGAGCAGCCCGTGGCGCTTCCTCTTCTGGCTTACTCGATCGCAGTCGCGGCGGGTCGCGGCAGGCGCGATGCTGGGCACCGTCTGGATGGTCGGCTTGGCGGTGCCACCCTGGGTGCTGTCCCGTGCGGTGGATGACGGACTTGTCGCCGGCAATACTGCCGCCCTCGTCGAGTGGGCCCTGGTCCTGCTCGTGGTCACCGTACTGAACGCGCTCTTGGGCATCGCTCGGCATCGCACGATGACCAAGATCCGGATGGACGCGTCGTTTCGCTCGGTCCGGGCAACGGTGTGGCACACGTCCCGCCTGGGTGCCTCGCTGACGCGTCGCGTGAGTGCCGGAGAGGTGGTGACGGTCGGCATCGCCGACGTGTACACGGTTGCGATGGCGCTGACCGTCACAGGTCCCGGCGTCGGCGCGGTGGTGGCGTACGCCGTCGTCGCCGTCGTATTGTTCACGATTTCGCCGTTGCTGGCCGCGGTGGTCCTCGCCGGAGTTCCGCTGCTCGCTGTCGCAGTAGGCCCGTTCCTGCAGCGCATCGAGCGCACCGGCGGCGAGTACCGCGTGCACCAGGGGCGGCTGACGACTCGCCTGGTCGATGTGCTGGCCGGGCTACGAGTGCTCAACGGCCTCGGTGGGAAGGGGGTCGTCGCCGAGCGGTACGGACAGCAGTCGCAGGGATTGGTGAATCGTGGCTACCGGGTCGCCGGTCCCTCGAGTTGGGTCGGCGCACTCTCCACCGGACTGCCGGCGCTGTTCCTGGCCGCGGTGGTGTGGCTCTCGGCGCGAATGGCTGCGACCGGAGACATCAGCATCGGAGACGTTGTCGCCGTCTACGGCTACGTCGCCGTTCTGGTCGTGCCGGTGTCGGCCTTCATCGAGGGTGGAGGTGACATCGCCCGTGCGCGGGTTGCCGGTCAACGAATCATCGATCTGCTGAACCTGCCGGTGACACGCGACAACCACCGCGACGCGGCGATCATTCCTCCTGACGGTGGCCCGTTGGCCGATCCACAGTCGGGAGTCGTGATCTATCCCGGACGGTTCACCGCGCTCGTCGCTGCCCGCCCCGCGGAGGCAGTCGGCGTGGTCGAGAGGCTCGGGCAACTGAGTACCGATCCCGAGTCAGGTGCGACCTGGGCCGACGTACGGATCGATGATGTTGCCCGCACTGAGTTCAGGCGCCGGCTGGTTGTCGCCGACAACCACGCCGAGGTGTTCGCCGGCACCGTCCGCGACATCGTTGCGGGACGTCTCGAGCCTGACGACGACCGCATCCGTGCGGCCCTGCACGCCGCCGTGGCCGAGGACGTCGTGGACGCGTTGCCCGGCGGTCTGGACGCGTCGATCGCTGCCGGCGGGAGTGACCTTTCTGGTGGCCAACGGCAACGGATTCAACTCGCCCGCGCGATCTATGCCGCACCCGAAGTCCTGCTCGCCGTCGAACCGACCTCCGCGGTCGACGCCAACACCGAAGCAGCCATGATCGACCGGCTCCGCGAAGTCAGGCGCGACTCGACCACGGTGATCACCACGACGTCGCCGCTCGTACTGGACCGTGCCGACGAAGTCATCGTCCTGGTCGATGGCCAGACGTCGTCGGTCGGGACACACGCCGAACTCCTGCGCAGTGATCGCGGCTATCGAGACCTGGTGTCCCGTGCACAGGGCGATCAGGAGGACCATGAGTAGGCAGCTGCCGATCGCAGGCACCCCCGAGGTCCGTGCAGCGGCGCTCCGCGACCTGCGCGCAGACAGGGGTGCCGTGGTCGGGATCGTCTGTGTCAACGGACTTGCCGCAGCAGCCGGGCTGGTAGGTCCGTGGCTGCTCGGCCGAATCATCGACACGATCCAAGCCGGCGGCGGTGACGTGCTCAGCCGGGTGGACCGTCTCGCCTTCGGCGCGTTGGTGTTCACGATCGTGCAGACGACCCTGACCTGGTGGGCGCTCAAGATCGGCTACCGGTTCGGCGAACGCACAGCGGCACGGGTTCGAGAACGATTCCTGAAACGCACCCTGGCGTTGCCACCACGAGTCGCAGACCATCTGCCCACCGGCGACCTGATCGCCCGCGGAAGCACCGATGCATCCGTGGTGGCCATGACCTTGCGGTACGCCGTACCCGAGGTCCTCGTTGCCCTCGTCCACGCCCTGTTCCTCGTCGTCGCCGTTGTCGTCCTGGATCCATGGCTCGGACTGTGCGGACTGGCGTGCCTGATCGGCGTTGCAGGGGCCGTGCGCTGGTATCTGCGACGCGCCAGACCGGTCTATCTGGCGGTCGCAGCGACCGGAGCAGAACTGGCCGACGTCGTCGCCAGCACCGCCAAAGGCGCCCGAACGATCGAGCTGCTCGGGCTGGAACAGCGCCGCGCAGAGGCCGCAGAGTCGGCCGTCACTCAAGCCCGGTCCGCACGTCTAGGGGCACTGTGGCTGCGAACTGTGCTGTTTCCGTGGGCAGACGTCTCACTGGCGCTTCCAGTGGTAGGAGTCCTCCTGGTCGGCGGCGTCCTGGAGGCCAACGGTCTGGTCAGCCTCGGTGTGGTGGTGACGGCGACGGTGTACCTACGCCAGCTCGTCGGCCCGCTCGACACCCTGATGCTCTGGATCGAACAACTCCAAGGCGCCGGCGCCTCCTACGCCCGCGTCGAAGGACTGGCCGACATTCCCGACGAGGAACCCAAGCCAACCTCGCACGCCGGCTCCGCCGAGGACGGCGACCGGATCCAGGTGACCAACGCTCACTACAGCTACACCGACGATCGGGACGTGCTGCACGGAATTGATCTGTCCGTGCAGCCCGGAGAACGGTTGGCCATCGTCGGCACCTCCGGAGCAGGGAAATCGACACTCGCCCGTCTCCTCGCCGGCCTCGACCGCCCGCACACCGGGTCAGTGACCATCGGCGGTACACCCGTTGCCGACCTGCCACCCGACGAGCTGCGCGAACACGTCGTACTCATCACCCAGGACCATCACGTCTTCCACGACACCGTGCGCGACAACCTGCGCATCGCCCGGCCGGAGGCGACCGACGAGGAGCTGTACGCCGCCTTGGACGCCGTCGGAGCCGCGTGGTTGGACGACCTGCCCCACGGGCTGGACACCGACCTCGGCGACACCAACCTCGACGGCGCCGGCGCTCAGCAACTCTCGCTGGCACGAGTCGTCCTCGCCGATCCGCACACCCTGATCCTGGACGAAGCCACCGCACAACTCGACCCCAGAACAGCGCGCCGCACAGAACAATCGCTGGCGGCCGTACTCCGGGGTCGTACCGTGATCGCGATCGCCCATCGCCTCCAGACCGCGCACGACGCCGACAGGATCGCCGTCATGGAAGCCGGTGAGCTCGTCGAGCTCGGCACTCACAACGAACTCGTCAGCGCCGGACGCGTCTACGGCAAACTCTGGAAGTCGTGGCACGCGGAATCCGACGGCCCGCCTGGTCTCTAGGTGGTGGTTCGCGTCCAGTCGGGTCGGTTCAGTTCCTCGGTGAGGTCGTCGAAGGCGACTCGGTCGCTGTCGGTTCCGGCGTGCGGCCTGTTGAACCAATCCGCGTACTGCGCCAGCTCCTCGAGTCGCCACTCCAGGTCGAACAGCTCGATCATTTCCCAGTTCGGAGCGGCCAGTTCGGCGTACTCGGAGCCGACCAGAGTGCCTAGGTCACGCTCCCGCGGTGCTCGGGCCAGCGATTCCCAGTCGACGAAGACGATCCCGTGGTCGGTGACCACTTGGTTGGCGGTGTGCGGTTCACCGTGCGTCGGCACCCACGGATGTTCTGCGGCCCGGCGAGCCAGCTCGTGGTAGCTGTCGGTCCAGCGCCGGATCGCGTCGATCCGCTTGGCCAGCGCGTTCCGTGCAGGTTCGGCGTACGGACCGGTCTGCCATGGGCTGCGCAGCAGGTCGGCCAATGAGTCGCCGAAGTCCTCTCCGATCCGGGGTCGCCAGGTCGGGATGCCCGCGGGCGGAGTGGTGGCGTGCAGGCGGGCGAGTGCTTCGGCGTTCTGCCGAGCCAGGCGGGCGGTGTCGATGCCGCCCGCACCCGCCGGTTCCCCGTCCAGCCATGGCACGCAGCTCAGACTGCCGCCGGCCAGGGGAGTCGTGTAGTGACCCTGGCGATTGCGGATGGATGCCGCGACGAACTCAAGCCCGCCCCTGGCCAGCTCGCCCGCCGCGGTGTAGGCAGCCTCGAGCGACGCCGCCGAATGACGTCGGCCGAGGCTGTCGAGCGTGACGAAGAGACGCGGCACCCCGGCGTACGAGACCCGCCAGTGGTGCGCGCCGAAACCGACCGGCAGATGTTCGATCGCGTCGACGTCGACCGCCCAGCCCGTTCGCACAGCATCGAGCACAGCCTCGGCCGACACGACGTCCGGCGCCTCACGCATGACAAGCACATCCGATCGCAGTCATCTACATCGCGACCCTCGGACCGGGGAGCTCACGACATGTTCGTCGGCAGATCCTCACGTGGCAGAGGTGATCGATTGGGTCAGGATTCTATTCAGGTCCAGAAGCCGCATTGGTGTTCCTGGCCACGTCGGCTGAGGCGATTCTTGCAGGGGCGAGTGACTGGACGTGGTCCTTGTACTGGAATGGCTGCCACCGTGGCTGCCCCGGACCGTTCGGGTTCCCGGTGTGTGCGAACTGACATAGCGGTCGCGTCGGAGGGTGTGGCCAGCGGATGCCTTCAGGAGGCACCGGACGCGGATCGTGAGGACTCTCAGGAGACACCGACATGCCTGGGCCTCCTGGGCCGCCCCGCTCAGCTTGGCTCGCCGTCGATCCGTCCGGAGCGTCGACAACACCCGTGTCCGCGTCTCCTCCAGGATCGCTTCCTCGGTCGCTACCTCGTGGCGGCCTGTGATCGCCGCTCAGGGGCGCTCGGCGGCCGCGGCCGCGGGCCCGTGGAAGTTCCGGACCATGCCGCGGCGCGCGGCTGCCGAACGCTCGAATTGGCGACTGTCGGCTTGGCTACATGCCGGAGCGGTAGGTGTCGTCGTAGTAGCCGCCGAGCCGGGACCGGTAGTCGTCGTCGACGCCGGCGTCGGAGTCGTACTCTGGGGCGGCCTTGATCTGATCCTTGGTCCGGTCGACATAGACCTTCTCGTCGGCATGGTCGACCCGCTCGACCACACCGGCAGGCAGCAGCACCTTGCGGCCGAAGATCCACGGGCCGGTGTCGACCACCAGGCCGGAGGTCCCGGTCTTGTCGGTGGCTTCGTCCACCTTGCCGATATCGCCGTCAACGGCGGCGATCTAGTACCCGGTCAGGTCGGTGCCCTCGGTGTAGCCGGCTGTGTTTCGGTAGTTCCAGGGGTCGAATGCGTTCATCGACATAGCGGTGTGCCTTTCGTACAGGTGGGCGTTGGCCCAGCAGGGAAACCCGTGACACGCGCGCGCCAGCCCGAGACCGGCACCCGGTGTCTCGAGCAAGGTGCAGGCCCGGTACCCACCACCCGCGCGGACAAGCAAGCCACCGCGAGATCGAGTCCAAGCCCATTCGCCAACCTGCGTCCCGGAAGCTCGAGCTCGCACGTCGAGGCGAGTCAACGGCTTGCTGCGCGGAGTCTTTCGGCTGCCTTCTTCGTGATCCGGATGAAGTCGGCTTCGGAGACCGTGCTGCCGGTGGTAAGGCTCAGAACAGTGCCACCCCTCACGACATACGCGACGTAGTACCCCCACGTGATCGAGTTGTCCTCGGTCTCGAGCCGTACGGCGATACCGTCGACCAGACCGGGTATCGCGAGCCGCTTGGGCTTCCACCTGGCGGACTCAGCAGTGGCGGGGTAGTACTGCGTGAATCCCGTGCAATGCCGTACCGCTCCGTCGACCTTCTGCACGAGCTGCTCCTGCTGCGTCGGCCACGTCGTGATGTGTTCGCCGATCGATTGGCTTCCAGGTCTCAGAAAATACGTCCCGCGGACTGTCGTCACCGGACTGCCCAGATCGTCGTCAGCGCGGACGATCACCGAGCACGCCATGGGTTTATAGGTGCCCGTCGGCTCTGCACTCGGAGTCGGTTGTACAGACGCTGCACCGTCCCAGCCCGCCGGCAGATCGCGAACCAGGAGAGCGGCCGCCAGGGCCTTTGCAGGAGGCAACGGTGTGGCGGGGAGAGCCGCAGAGCTGCTCGGTGACGGTGGCTGCGGTTGCTTCGTGCCGGCGTCGGCTTGGGAACCGCAACCGGCCACCAGTAAGGCGAACGCGGCGATAGGCACCAGGGGGCGCACGAGAACTCCTTGCCGAGGAATGATCCGGACCGCACGTCACATCGATGGAGTGGTTCCGAGCGTTACCTCCGAGCCCCTGGCCTTCGGTGCAAGCCTGGGTCCAAGACGTGATCCGGCCGGCCCGGCGACGTGGGCACACCCCATCCCGGTGAGCGGCCCAGCCAGTCTCGGCGATCCTGTGGCTGACGCGCTCAGCCTCCGGTGAGTAGCAGTGTGGTGCCGGAGACGATGAGTCCGGCTTCGACGAGGACCACGAACACCGGTACGGGGAGCCGGTCGAGGATCTTCTTTCCGGTCCAGGCGCCGACGGCTGCGGCCGGTGCGAGGGCGAGTCCGAACAGACCGGTGCGCCAGGTCAGGACGGCGGCGGCACCGAAGATCACCAGTTTGGTGAGGTGCATGACGACGGCCGAGGCGGCTTCGGTACCGATGTAGGCGCCGCGGGTCAGTCCCCGGGCGAGGAAGAACGGCGCGACCATCGGGCCCACGCTGCCGACCAGCGCGGAACCGAAGCCTGACGCCGCGCCCACCGCGGCAAAGCCACGATCACCCAGCCTGGCCGTGCCGGGACGGACGCGGCGCCAAACGACTATGGCCAGCAAGAAGGCCCCAATGACCCGGGTGAGCGCCGGCAGCGGCGCGCGCGTCAGCAGCAGCGCCCCGACTACCGCTGCGGGGATCGCCCCGGCGGCGAAGATTTTGACCAGGCGACGGTCGATCTCGTGCCGGTTGAACCAGACCCGGCTGCCGTTGCTGGCCAACTGGGTGACAGTCAGAACGGCGACCGCGTCACGAGCCCCGAACACGGCGACGAAGACAGGCAGCAACAGGACGCCGCCGCCGAACCCGGCGACGGCCGACAGCATCGCTGTGCCGAACGACGCGACCAGCAGCAGGGCGAGCATCCACACCTCATGCGGCACGGGTGCAGCCTTGCTGGTGTCGATGACATGGATCCAGCCCGCAGGGAAGCCGGTTCGGATTCATGCCGACTCGGCGCGCGCAGGGCGGCCATGGTGGCGCGTGGGATGTCAGGAGACGGGCTGCGCCGAGTCGTCGGTGGTGCGGTCGTCGGCGTCTTGGGCGGTGAGTCCGGTGGCTTTGCAGAGCGCTTTGAAGCCTCACGTCGGTGCCTGTTAGGTGTGTTTGAGGTGACGGGGGAGGTCGTCGAACCAGTTTGACCATCCCTCGTAGAAGCGGCGGATCATCGCTAGTTGTCCAGCAGGCATGGCTTCGTCGATCAGCATCCCTGCCCAGTCGGGACTGCTCAGCATGCGTAAGCAGCTCGCGATGCGATAGAGCCGTAGCAGCGGTCGGGACACTTCGCGGCCGTACCCGGCGAAGAACGCGGCGGGCAACTCGGAGAATCCGTGGAGGTAGGCGTGCTCCTCGACGCCTGCCAGTTCATCCAGCGGATACCGCACCGCGGGAAAGTCCCAGTCGATCAGCGTGACCGACTCGGCGCCGACGACCATGTTGTGGAAGTTCGGATCGCCATGGCTAAGACAAGGGATCTCAGCCCGGATCTCATCGCCATGCTCTTCGATCCGTGACCTCAGCTGATCGAGAGACCGGGCCAAGCTCGGTCGATGCCGGCTGACCCACGGCTCGCCGGACTCAATGGTCGCTAGGAGCCTTTCGACCGGATCGTCGAAGACAAGTTCCAATCCCTGCGGGCCGAACGTGCCGGTCAGCGACGCCGGAAACCGCACCCTGTGGACTTGGGCGTATGCCTGCCCAAGGCGCCGCCATACCTCGTTGGTCACCGCGCCGCGCTGGGCGGCGGCGACCATCGTCTCGCCGGCCACGAAGTCGACCAAGATGGCCCCGGTGTCGTCGGCTGCCCATAGGCGTGGGGCGCCGACCTGATGCAGCTCCAGGAATCGGGCTCGAGGGGCGGGCGAAACCGATGGTGGCCCTTGCCGAAGCAGGACCTGTTGGTCGTTGACGAGCGTTCCTAACAGGAGCTGATTGTCCAGCCCCAGGCCGGGCAATGGCGCGGCTTCAGCAACTGGCGGGAGTGATGCTGCAGCTACCAATCGGTCCAATGTCGTCCGCAACTCCACGCGACGCACCCTACGGACTGAGGCGACCCGACCGCAGCTCGAATACCGGTCGCTGCTCGTCCGCCACCCGACGCCCGAGGACCTGCCGCACCAGGAACAGCCACACGCGACACGGGCTGGCTGGGCTCGGCTGGGGTCTGACCTGCGGATTTGTATGGCGCGCCCGGCAGGATTCGAACCTGCGACCCACAGATTAGAAGTCTGTCGCTCTATCCAGCTGAGCTACGGGCGCGTGGCAGGGACGAGTCTCTCAGATCGGTGGGCGATCGCGCCTCCGGGTTACCCGGTTCCGGGGGTCCGGGGGTGGACGAAGTACACGCTTGTCGTTCCATCCGGGTAACGCTGCGTGGGCGGTCCTGCCGTGTGAAGGGCTCTCCAACTAGGCTGCGGGCATGAGTTACCCCTCACCCGGCCCGGCCGGCTCGCCGCAACCCGCGGCGGGGTCGGCGTACTCGCCCGGCGGACCCTACCCGCAGCCGAATGTGCTGGGGAACCATCCGGTCCCCGGCCAGCGGCGCAACCAGGGCATCCTGATCGGCATCGTGATCGCGGTCGTCTTCGCGATCGCGGGTCTGGTGATCTTCGGCATCGTGGTCAAGTCGACCGGCGCGGGCGGCTTCACCTGGGGGCTGGTCTTCGCGTTCGTGCCCGTCATCCCGGTGATCGCGCTGTATCTGTGGCTGGATCGTTACGAGCCGGAGCCGACCAAGTACATCCTGTTCGCGCTGTGCTGGGGTGCGTTCATCGCGACCCTGGCCGCGATCTTCATCAACACCGAGGTCTCGAACCTGCTCGAGGAGACTGGCAGCGGCGGCAACCGATCGGCCGTCTTCGTCGCGCCGCCGGTGGAAGAGTTCGCCAAGGGCTCGGTCATCCTGCTGCTGGCGCTGGTCCGCCGCAAGGAGTTCGACGGCATCATCGACGGCCTCGTGTACGCCGGGATGGTCGGCGTCGGCTTCGCCTTCACCGAGAACATCCTGTACTACGGCCGCATCTTCAATCAGCTGTCCGAGGAAGCCGGCAGCGACGCGGGCTTGCGCGGCGCGTTCGTGCTGTTCGTGATCCGCGGCCTGATCTCGCCGTTCGCCCATCCACTCTTCACGTCGTTCACAGCGATCGGCATCGGGGTTGCGATCAGGCATCGAAGTACCGCGGTCCGGTATCTCGCCCCGATCGTCGGGTACCTGGCCGCGGTGCTCGCCCACGGACTCTGGAACGGCGGCGCCAGCTGGGCCGGCGGCGGCGGTTTCATCACCGTCTACCTCTTCCTGATGGTGCCGATCTTCATCGGCATGGTCGTGTTCGCTCTGGTGATGCGGTCCCGCGAGGGACAGATGATCGCGTCCCGGCTGTACGACTACGTACGCTTCGGCTGGCTGGTCCCACAGGACGTACCTCTGATTGCGACGCTGCGCGGGCGCAAGGCGCTACGGCAGAACGCGAAGCGGTACGGCGCTCAGGCGGAAACGGCAGCCAAGGCGTTCCAGCACAACGCGACCGAGCTGGCGTACCTGCGGGACAAGATCGTCCGCCAGGTGATCGGGCCGGACGCGCTGGAGACCGAGAAGCAACTGCTGGACGAGCTGCGGGAGCGGCGGCCGAGCGTGCCGTTCCCGCCGATGCCGGCGTTCGCTCAGGCAGCGCCGCAGTTCCAGATGGTGCCGGGGCCGGGGATGCCTGGGGCGCCCGGCGGTCCGATGTCGGGTGGACCTATGCCTGGTGGTCCTGGGCCGGGTGGACCTGTGTCCGGGCCTGGTGGGCCGATGCAAGGGGCGCCGGTGCCTGGGGGTGCTGGGTCTGGTCAGCAAGGGTCCGGTCAGCCGGGAGCGGGTGCGCCCGGTGGGCCGGGAGGATTGCCGTACCCAGGTCAGGGAACAGGTGGATATCAGCGTCCGCAAGATGGTTATCCGCCGCCTCAGCCGGGGTATCCGTCGGGGCAACCCGGTTACCCAGGGGGCCAGCCTGGTTACCCGTCGGGACCCCCTGGTCAGCAAGGACCGCCGGGAGGATACGGTCCGTATCCACCATCGCAGTGATGCCACCCGTCCACGCCGCCAAACGGGGATGACGATGACTTTGCTTCTGCGCTGTCCGACCGGGCACCCTGTGTCCGTGGGCGGACGTCGTGGCTGACACCAGGTCAGCAGCTGGTGAAGGTTCGGAGCCGCAGGCTCCGGGCCGGGTTCAGCCTGCCCAGGAGCTGGCGAACCTGATCTCCAACTCGGATGCCAAGGGCAAGGGCTTCTGGCGCCGCCGGCGCCGGAAGTCCCAGCCGGAGCCTGCCGCGCCGCCTGCCCCCGAGCCTGCCGCGCCGCCTGCGCCTGCCGCGGAGCCTGAGAAGGCGCAGTCGGGCGCTGAGGCTGCCGGTCAGGGGATGGGTGCTGCTGCGGTTGAGGAGTCCCCGGCTGAGACGTCCGTGGGCGCTGAGGCACAGCCTGAGGCGGCTGGTGTGGCGGGCGGGTCCGAGTCGGATCGCGCCGCCGGTGCTTCCTCAGACGACGAAGAGAAGGTCTCTGAGGCCGAGACCACGGAGGCCGCCGCCGAGGGCGGGGAGACCGATGAGGCGGCGGCTGGAGTAGCCGAGGAGCCTGCGGCTGAGGTCGCTGACGCGGCGGATGGGTCTGCCGAGGGTGGCGACGTACCGGCTGGGGAGCGGTCGCGGCCGACAGTTGGGATTGTCTACGAGCCTGATGAGTCTCCGGATGGGTTCCCGCTCGAGTACGGGAACATCATCGTCGGCCTGCCCAAGACGTCAGGCGCCGAGTCCGACGAGACCGGCGCCTCGGACGAGGCCGCGGCCGACGCCGAGGCTGCTGAGGAGCAGGAGCGCGGCACGGGTGACGCTGCCGAGGAGACCTCCGAGAGCGCTCCGGCTGCTAAAGCTGCCTCGGTGGAGGCTGGAGACGCGGAGTCGGCTGACGCGTCTGCTGCGGTGTCTGCCGACGACGCTGCGGCTGAGGCTTCACAAGACCGCGCTGAGTCGGGCGTGAGCGCCCAGACTGAGAAGTCCGAGGACAGGGTTCAGTCGGCCGAGGAGCAGGAAGCAGGCGCGGAGCAGTCTGCGGACTCCGCCGAGGGTTCGTCGGAGAGTGCTCAGGCTGGTGCGGAGGAAACCGTCGGGGACGACGTACCTGCCGAGGACGCACACGACGGCGGTACGTCGGCGGACGCGAGCGCAGCAGTGGAGTCCGAGGTCGGGACTGACGGATCCGCGGAAGGTGCCTCGGAGGAGGCTGCTGCGGGCGACGGTGTGAGCCAGGCGTCGGATGAGGCCCGGGCGGGCGTGGAAGTCGAGTCCAGCCAGGAGCAGGCGACCGGCGGGGAGCGTGCTCCGGTTGCTGAGGTCGAGAAGGCTGGCGAGGACGACTCAGAGGGTGGCGCCGCTGCTGGTGAGGCGGATGCGTCGAACGAGAGCGGACCCGACGAGGGCGCCGCGGCCGCGGCGCAGGCCGCCGGCGCGCCTGCGGGGGAGCAGGACGGCGAGGCTGCCGAGCAGGGTGCTGGCGCGACTGCGGGAGCGGAACACGGCGAAGCCGCGGAGCAGGACCGCGAGGCTCTCGAGGAGCACGTCGGCGAAGCCGCTGGGGAGCAGGACGGCGAGGCTGCTGGGGAGCAGGTCGACGGAGCCGCCGGGGAGCGCGACGGCGAAGCTACGGAGCAGGATGCTGGCGCGACTGCGGGAGCGGAGCACGGCGAGGCCGCGAAGCAGGACGGCGAGGCAGCCGGCGAGCACGACGGCGAAGCTGCTGGGGAGCACGACGGCGGGGCTGCGGAGCAGGACGGCGAGGCAGCCGGCGAGCAGGACGGCGATGCTGCTGGGGAGCACGACGGCGGGGCTGCGGAGCAGGACGGCGATGCTGCGGGGCAGGGTGCTGGCGGGGCTGCGGGAGCGGAGCACGGCGAGGCTGCGAAGCAGGACGGCGAGGCAGCTGGGGAGCAAGCCGGCGAGGCTGCGGAGCAGGATGCTGGCGCGGCTGCGGGAGCGGAACACGGCGAGGCTGCGAAGCAGGACGGCGAGGCTGTCGGCGAGCACGACCGCGAGGCTGTCGGCGAGCACGACGGCGAAGCTGCTGGGGAGCGCGTCGGCGAGGCTGCTGGGGAGCGCGGCGGCGAGGCTGCGGAGCAGGACGGCGCGGCCGCCGGGGAGCACGACGGCGAAGCTGCAGGGGAGCAGGTCGACGGAGCCGCCGGGGAGCAGGACGGCGAAGCTGCTGGGGAGCAGGGTGAGGGGGTTGTTGAGGAGCTGACTGCGGATCAGTTGGCTGAGCGGTTGGCGGCTGAGCAGGCTGCTATGGCGCTGATTACGGCTTTGATGAAGTTGCGGGGAGCGTTGGCGACCAGTCGGTTGCCGATTGATGTGGTGGGGGCCGACGAGGCGCGGCAGCAGCAGAAGGCGATGCTGGATCAGCTGGACGACTACATCCTGCCTCGGCTGGTGCAGTTGGAGGCGCCGGTTCTCGCGGTCGTGGGTGGCTCGACCGGCGCGGGCAAGTCGACCCTGGTGAACACCATCATCGGCAAGGTCGTCAGCGAGCCCGGCGTACTGCGTCCGACGACCCGCTCGCCGGTGCTGATCCATCACCCGGCCGACACGGACTGGTTCGTCGGCGACCGGGTGCTGCCGGGGATGGCGCGTACGGCGGCCGACAGCCCGGGCGGGATGGAAGACGCGGGACAGCTCCGGTTGGTTGCCGCCGACACCGTTCCGCGCGGCCTGGCGATCCTGGACGCTCCCGACATCGACTCGGTCGTCGAGGCGAACCGCGATCTCGCGACGCAGCTGCTCGCCGCCGCGGACCTCTGGCTGTTCGTGACCACGGCCGCCCGCTACTCCGACGCCGTCCCGTGGGACTTCCTCCAGAGCGCGTCAGACCGCAGTACGGCGGTCGCCGTCGTACTGGACCGGGCACCGGCCGAGACGATCGACGACATCACCGGCCACCTGGCCCAGATGCTGCTCGAGCGCGGCCTCGGCGACTCGCCGCTGTTCTCGATCAAGGAGATCGTTGTTGACAGCAACGGCATGTTGCCGGCCGAGACCGTTGCCTCGATCAAGGACTGGCTGGTCGACCTGGCCGCCGACGCGGAGGCCCGGTCGGCGGTCGTCCGGCGGACCCTGCACGGCGCCGTCACCGCGATGGTGAAGACCACCCCGCCGTTCGCGGCCGCGGTCCGCGCGCAGGCCGACACCGTGATCGAGCTGCGCTCGACCGTCGAGTCGGCGTACGACCAGGCAGTGAAGGACATCGCGAAGGCGGCTCAGGACGGCACGCTGCTGCGCGGCGAGGTGCTGGCCCGCTGGCAAGAGTTCGTCGGCACGGGCGAACTGCTGAAGGGCCTGCAGTCCAACGTCGGCCGGTTCCGCGACAAGGTGAAGGCCACGCTCGGCACCAAGTCCGCACCGCCGACCCGCGATCTCAACGACGCGGTCGAGTCCGGCCTGGAGTCACTGCTGGTCGAGCATGCCGCGGCCGCCGCCGAACGTGCGGAGAAGGCATGGCAGTCGACCGCACCCGGGCGGCAGTTGCTCGCAGCCGGCGGCCCGGAGCTCGGCGCGATGTCCGAGGACTTCGCGGCGGCAGCGGGACGTACGGTCCGCGAGTGGCAAGCCTTCGTGCTCGACCTGGTCCGCAAGGAGGGCGCCGAGAAGCGCGGGACCGCGCGTCTCCTGGAGTACGGCGTGAACGGGCTGGCGCTCTCGCTGGTCGTGGCGCTTTTCGCCAGTGACGCGGACATCCCGACCGGTGCCGATGCGAGTTCGGGCGTCGGGAGCGCAGTCGTCGGGCAGAGGTTGCTGGAGGCCGTGTTCGGCGACGAGTCGGTTCGGGGCATGGTGGCGAAGGCACGGGAAGAACTTGACGGTAAGGTTCATGCCCTG
Organism: Kribbella sp. NPDC049227; assembly: GCF_043197265.1. Lineage (NCBI taxonomy): Bacteria > Bacillati > Actinomycetota > Actinomycetes > Propionibacteriales > Kribbellaceae > Kribbella > Kribbella sp. NPDC049227. Next base: position 273,324 of record NZ_JBICST010000007.1, read on the forward strand.
ATGGATGCCGAATTCGCCCGCTATCTGACTGTCCTCGACCAGCATCCGGTCGACGCTGAGGCAGCCAGGCAACTGACCGAGGCCGCGCGCGCGGTGGAGGACTGCACGTGACGGGAACAGTGGATACGGTCGAGGCCCCGGTGCGGGCCGTGACCGATGTCCTGATGAAGATCGACGCGCTGGAAGCAGCCGCGAAGGCAGGTCAGGGCCGGCTGGACCAGGTGGTCCTCACCGAGGCCACGCAGATCGTGGACCGGGCCGGCCAACGGCTCAGGATGTCCGGCGAGCTGACCGTGGTCGCGCTGGCCGGTGCGACCGGGTCCGGGAAGTCGTCGCTGTTCAACGCGATGACAGGCCTCGACCTGGCCGCGATCGGCACGCGCCGGCCGACCAGTTCGATGCCGCTTGCCTGCGTCTGGGGTGAGGAGCCGGCCGGCGAGGTGCTGAGCTGGCTCGGGATCCCGCGGCGCCACCAGGTGCAGCACCGCAGCTCGCTGGAGGAGCAGCAGTCCGAGGATCTGGACGGTCTGGTTCTGCTGGACCTGCCCGACCACGACTCGACCGAGGTCGAGCACCGGCTGATCGTCGACCGGCTGGTCGAGTTGGTGGACATGCTGGTGTGGGTGGTGGACCCGCAGAAGTACGCCGACGCCGCGCTGCACAACCGCTACATCAAGCCGTTCGCTTCGCACTCCGGTGTGATGGCGTTCGCGCTGAACCACATCGACAAGCTCAACCCGGATCAGCGGAAGAGCTGCCTGAACGACCTGGAACGGTTGCTGAAGGCGGACGGTCTGAAGTCGCCGACGGTCGTTGCCACGTCCGCGGTCAGCGGTGACGGGCTCGATGAGGTGCGTGGCCTGCTGGTCAAGCGGGTCAGCAACAAACGGTCCGCGCGCGAGCGCCTCGCCGCCGATGTCGATCGCGTCTCCGACCGGATGGCAAGCCAGTGTGGCGATGCCAAGACTCCGGAGATCGCCGAGGCCGACATCACCGAATTGGTCGAGGCGTTGTCCGACGCGAGCGGTCTGCCGGTCGTCGTCGACGCCGTACGGCGTTCCTACCTGCAGCGAGCCAGTGCCGCGGCGGGATGGCCGCTCACCAAGTGGTTGGGACGGTTCCAGCCGGATCCGTTGCGACGGCTGCAGTTGGACCAGGTGTCGAGGCAACAGGGCAAGGAACTGCGCCGGTCCGCGTCCAACGAGGTCGCGACCGCGCGAGCTTCGTTGCCTGCGGCAACGCCTGTGCAGCGGGCCCGGATGGACACCGCGGTGCGCACGATCACGAACAAGGCCGCGGAAGGACTGTCCCGGCCGTGGGCGGACTCGGTGCGTTCCGCGATCCGGCGCCGTGAGGAGTCGCTCGGCGACGAGCTCGACCAGGCGGTGGCGCGGACGGATCTTGGTATCGCCAACAATCCCGGTTGGTGGGGCGCGGCCAAGTTCGTGCAGTGGTTGCTGTTCGCGGTGACGCTCGCTGGTGGTGCGTGGCTCGCCGCGCTGCTTGTGGCGCGGATCGCCGGGCTGGATGACCCGCCGCTGCCCAAGGCGGGTGGAGTCCCGTACGCGTGGATCATGCTGATCGGTGGTGCGGTCCTCGGGATAGCGCTCGCGTTCGTCTGCCGGTTGTTCGCCACCAGTGGCGCCGCCCGCCGGGCCCGCGCGGCCGAGAATGCCCTTCGGGCCGAGCTCGAGAAGGTCGCCGACAGCCATGTGGTCGCTCCGGCCCGCGAGGAGCTCGAGGCCTACACCACCTGCCGCGACAGCCTCGCCACAGCCCGAGGCTGACGCACAGAACCACCGCGACCGGCCGAGCCTGGCGCGTCAACCACCGCCACCAGCCGAGGCTGACGCGTCGGTACCTCGGTACCGGCAGGGCTGAGGCATCCAGACCCTCGGCAGCGCGCGAAGATGGTCCGCCCAACCCGCGAGGTGTCGCGGGTTGGGCCGGACCGCGGGGCTAGAGCTCCCGGCCGGGGGCGAACTGGTTCATCGACAGCTCGGCTGCTTCGTAGAGGTCCTTCTCGGTGGTCGTGCCCGAGTCGCGCACCGCGGTCATCCAGGCGCGGACGGACTGCTCGTTGAAGTCCACCATCACCGGATCATCGGCGACCTCCACCGGAGTGCGGTCCGTGGGGAACGTGCCGTCGACGTACATGGCCAGGGCGAGGTAGCCGCCTTCCCAGCCGGGGCCGACGTACAGGGCGCCGGCGCCGCCGGGTGCCGGGAGTTCGCTGACCGTGTGCTCCAGTTCCAGCTCGGTGGAGGCGTTGGCTCCCGGGACGAGACGGAGCTCGAGAAGGCTGGTCGGGCCGCCAAAGGTCACCTTGAAGCGCTTCGGGGGCTCGCACTCGAGGACCTCGCCTCCCGCGTTGTCCTGGAGCTGGAAGCTGCCGCCGACCTTGAAGTCGCCGGTGACCGGCCAGAACCAGCGCTTCATCCGCTCCGGGTCCGTGAGTGCGTCCCAGAGCTCCTCCGGCTCGGCCTGGTACGAGCGACGCATCAGCACGGTGGCTGTCTCCCCGGTCCGGCTGACCTCCCGATGAACCGCGTTGATGTGCTCGAGGATGTCGATCACGGGTGTTCCCTCTCCTGATGGGGCCGATGGTGTGGCCCAGAATGCCGTTCGGTACTTATATAAGTCAAGGCTGAGATAGTCAGGCGGCGTCCCGCTCGGCGGTCTGCGCGGTCAGGGGAAGCGATGTGACGGAGTACTCGTCCGCGGGGTACGGCGAAGCGGTCGTCTCGATCGGATCCGGAACCGGCGTGGGAGTCAGCGAGTCCACCTTCGGTGGGTTCTTGCTGAACGTCGTCGTACCACGGGTCAGGTCATGGCCGAGCGAGAACGCCTCGAGGACGACACGACTGTGTTGCTCGCCGGCGTCGTCGGTCCACTCGTGCGTTCGCAGGCGGCCGGTGACGATGACCGGTTGGCCGATCCGCACGGATTCGAAGGCGTTCTGAGCCAGTCCGCGCCAGCATTCCACGCTGAACCAGGTGGTCGGCTTGTCGACGTACCGCCCGAGGGCGCGGTCGAACTGTCGTGGTGTCGAGCCCACCCGGAACGTCGCGTGCGGGGTCTGCGCAACCTCTTTGAAGTCGGGGTCGCTGCCGACCCAGCCCAGAACGGTCACATAGGTTTCGCCGAGGCTCATGATGGCCACCTTCTCGATCGCGGGATGCGCTGTCACCCGAGAAGATGCACGCGTCGCGACCCCGATCGGCACCCGATCCGACGATCTGTGGACAACTCAGGGCTGATTGGGATCCGGCTGGCCCGAGCACATAGGCTCTGGGGTATGGCGGAATTCATCTACACGCTTCGCAACGTCCGGAAGGCGCACGGCGACAAGGTCGTTCTCGACAATGTCACGCTGAACTTCCTCACCGGCGCGAAGATCGGCGTGGTCGGGCCGAACGGCACCGGTAAGTCCTCGCTGTTCAAGATCATGGCGGGGCTCGACCAGCCCTCCAACGGTGAGGCCCGGCTGGCCGAGGACGCGACGGTCGGGATCCTGCTGCAGGAGCCGCCGCTGACCGAAGGCAAGACGGTGCTCGAGAACGTCCAGGAGGGCGTCGGCGACACCAAGCAGAAGCTGGACCGCTTCAACGAGATCTCCGCCGAGCTGGCCGACCCGGACGCGGACTACGACACGCTGCTGGCCGAGATGGGTGACCTGCAGACCGAGCTCGACCACCGCAACGCCTGGGACGTCGACGCTCAGCTCGAGCAGGCGATGGACGCGCTGCGATGCCCGCCGGCCGACGCGCTCGTGGACAAGCTGTCCGGTGGTGAGCGCCGCCGGGTCGCGCTCTGCAAGCTGCTGCTGCAGCAGCCCGACCTGCTGCTGCTCGACGAGCCCACCAACCACCTGGACGCGGAGTCCGTGCTGTGGCTGGAGCAGCACCTGCAGAAGTACCCGGGTGCCGTCCTGGCGATCACCCACGACCGGTACTTCCTGGACAACGTCGCCGAGTGGATCCTGGAGCTTGACCGCGGCCGCACCTACGGCTACGAGGGCAACTACTCCAAGTACCTGGAGACCAAGCAGGAGCGGCTCGTCGTCGAAGGCCGCAAGGACGCCAAGCGGCAGAAGATCCTGGAGCGCGAGCTCGAGTGGGTCCGGTCGAACGCGAGGGCCCGCCAGACCAAGAGCAAGTCCCGCCTGGCCCGGTACGAGGAGCTCGCGGCCGAGGCCGAGCGCTCCCGCAAGCTGGACATCGACGAGATCAACATTCCGCCGGGTCCGCGGCTGGGCAGCACCGTGCTCGAGGTTTCGAAGCTGGAGAAGGGCTTCGGCGACCGCAAGCTGATCGACGGCCTGAGCTTCTCGCTGCCGCGCGCCGGCATCGTCGGCATCGTCGGTCCGAACGGTGTCGGCAAGTCGACGCTGTTCCGGATGATCGTCGGCGAGGAGACGCCGGACGCGGGCACGCTGAGGCTCGGCGACACCGTCAAGGTCTCGTACGTCGACCAGTCCCGCGGCGGCCTGGACCCGAAGAAGACGGTCTGGCAGCAGGTGTCGGACGAGCTCGACTACATCAAGGTGGCGAACTTCGAGATGCCGAGCCGGGCGTACGTCGCCTCGTTCGGCTTCAAGGGCCCGGACCAGCAGAAGCCGACCGGCGTACTGTCCGGCGGTGAGCGGAACCGGCTGAACCTGGCGCTGACGCTGAAGATGGGCGGCAACCTGCTGCTGCTCGACGAGCCGACCAACGACCTGGACGTGGAGACCCTGCAGTCGCTGGAGGACGCGCTGCTGGAGTTCCCGGGCTGCGCCGTGGTCGTCTCCCACGACCGGTGGTTCCTGGACCGGGTGGCGACGCACATCCTGGCCTGGGAGGGCACCGACCAGGACCCGGCGCAGTGGTTCTGGTTCGAGGGCAACTTCGCGTCCTACGAGGCGAACAAGGTGGAGCGGATGGGGCCGGAAGCAGCCCGCCCGCACCGCGTGACGTACCGCAAGCTCACGCGCGACTGAGGCGCGGCACCCAGGTGCCCCACCTCGTCGGCGAGGTGGGGCACTGTGTTCTGCAGGTCACTGGACGTGGAGCGCGGACAGGAGCATCGGGAGAGAGGCGTGGAGTTCGCGTTGCCAGTAGGCCCAGCCATGGGTGCCGGGGCCGTAGAAGTTGGTCGTCAGGTGTTTCGCGCCCACTCGGTCGAGTTGTGCGGCGAGAGCGTGGTTCTGACGGTTGAAGTCGGCCTCTAGCGCATCCGTCTTGCCGGGTGGGTCGAACGGTCCTGCGGTGCCGTCGCCGCAGGACAGGTAGACCGGCAACGACTTGAGGCGGTGCGCGAGGTAGTAGGGGTCGTGCGCTGCCCAGATGTCTCGCTGTGCGACCGGATCACCCCAGACGCGCAGCGGATCGTTGCCCTGGCCGGCGAAGAATCCCATGATCCGGTTGACGGACTCGTCGTTCAGCAGCGGGTGGGCGGAGCCGGAGTACGCCGCCACCGCGCGGAACATCCCCGGGTGCCGAGCGGCGTACAACAGTGCGCCCTGACCGCCCATGGACAGCCCGGCCACGACGCGGTTGGCTCCGGCGCCCCAGTCGCGTTCCAGCAGGTGCCGCAGCTCGACAGTGTGGAAGGTCTCCCACGCTGGGTCGCCGCCCGCGCCGTAGTTCCACCAGTTGCTGTACCAGCCGTTCCAGCCGGCCTCCGGCATCACCACGAGAACCTTCCGCAGGCTGTCGATCGTGGCGATGTCGGTCCCCGTCCACGAGGTGTAGTCACCACAGCAGCCGTGCAGCAGCCAGAACGTCGGCCAGTGGCGGCCGCGGTCGGCGGGATTCCACCCGTCCGGTGTCATCAGCCGGACGTTCACGGTCCGGCCGCCGAGGGCCTCGGACCGTACCGACAGGTCGACCAGTCGGTCGGCGACCTGGGTGACGGCGACGACCTCCGCGCCGCGGGAGTGTCTGGTCTCGACGGAAGGGGCCGTCGTCGTGGCCATCGCGGCGTCCGCGGGTGCGAGCGGCCAGAGAGCGAGGATCACCGCCAGGACAAGCAGCACTCGCTTGCGCAGAGACTTCGGATGCCGAGCCGAGGTGGGACGTGTCGTCATGAGAGACCTCCGGGGGCGGTGCGGAATTCTGCTCAGGTGCGTCGCCGAGACGCTAATCCACTCGCGGCACCGCGGCAAGGCCAGGCCCGGGCAGCGGGTGAGCGGGTCGGCTCTGACGCTCGCAAACACTTAGCCCTTGATCTAAGTGTTTGGTTATGGCAATACTTAGCCTCATGGCACAGTATTCGGCGGAGGTCGACGGTGTGTTCGTCGCGCTCGCCGACCCGACCAGGCGCAGCGTCATTCGGCGCCTCGGCCGCGGTCCGACGAGTGTGGGCGAGCTCGCCGCCGAGTTCCCGATGACCCTGCCGTCGTTCATGAAGCACGTCCGGACGCTGGAGAGCAACGGCCTGATCCGCACGGTGAAGGTCGGCCGGGTGCGCACCTGCGTGCTCGACCGCGACCGGCTCGCGCTGGTCGACGACTGGCTCGCGGAACAGCGCCGGATCTGGGCCGACCGTACCGACCGGCTCGAACGATTCGTCACCGATCCGATGGAGGAGCCCTCATGAACCCCGATCTCGACCTGACCGTGGACCGCGTCATCCGCGCGCCGCGTGCGGTGGTCTGGCGCGCATGGACCGATCCGTCCCGCTTCGAGAAATGGTGGGTTCCGGCGCCGGCCGTGTGCCGGGTCGACCGCCTGGAGCCGCGTCCCGGCGGTGCGCTCGTGACTCAGCTGAGCGGTGACGGCACGGACTTCGGTCCACATCTCGACGCCTGCTTCGTCGTCGTCGACGAGCTGGAGCGCATCGTGTTCACGACCGCGCTCGACAGCTCCTGGCGCCCCGCACAACCTGCGCCGGTCCTGATGACGGCCGAGATCACGTTGGCGGATCACCAGGACGGCACCGACTACCGGGTCCTCGTCCGCCACGGCGATACGGCGGCCCGTGCCCGCCATGAGGAGCTCGGCTTCGCCGACGGCTGGGGCGCGGTCACCAAGCAACTCGCCACCATCGCCGAGCAGGAGGCCGCGCGGTGAAGCTCGTACTCACGGAGTTCGTCACCCTCGACGGGGTCAGCCAAGGTCCCGGCTCGTCGACCGAGGACACCAGCGACGGCTTCACCCGTGGCGGCTGGCTCGTGCCCTACCTGGACGAAGCCTTCGTACGGCGTACCTCGGACTGGCTCGATCTCGCCGACGGACTGCTGCTCGGTCGCCGGACGTACCAGGCGTTCGCCCGCGATTGGCCGCAGATCACCGACCCGGACGACCCATTCACCGCGCGGATGAACGCATTACCGAAGTACGTCGTCACCAACACCCTCACCGAAGGCACCTGGGACCCGACCACTGTCCTCCGTGGCGATCCCGTCCAGACCGTCGGCGAGCTCAAGGCCCAGCCAGGACGGGAGCTCCAGATCCACGGGAGTGCTCGACTCGGCAACGCGCTGCTGGCGGCGGGTCTCGTCGACACGCTCCGACTCGTCGTCGCCCCGACCGTGATCGGCTCCGGACGACGCCTGCTCGACCACCCGAGTGCGCCGACCGGACTCCACATCACCGAGCACGAGGTGACGCCGAACGGCCTGGTGATCCTGCAGTACGACGCCACCGGCGCCGCTCCACTCGCGGAGTACGAAGGGGTGACAGCCTTCGTCTAGCCGGCCTGGTAGTCCGCCAGGACGCGCTCGACGACTGGAAGGTCCGTCGTGATGAGAGCCTTCCACAGCGCCCAGCCTCGGGCGCGTGCCCAGGTTCCGGCGTCCTGCCCGACGGCCTCCCGGAAGGCGACGCGGGACTCGCCGGAGAAGAACGTGTACGCGATCACCAGATCGCACGCCGGGTCGCCGACGCCTGAGGTGCCGAAGTCGATGACAGCGGACAACCGGCCGTCCTTCACCAGCAGGTTCCCGCTCGCGATGTCTCCGTGGAACCACACCGGCGGCCGGTCCCACGACGTCGCCAGTGCCGCGTCCCAGACGTCGCGCGCCAGGTCGGTGTCGATCCGTCCTTTCAGTACGCCGAGCGCCTCGACGGTCTCGTCGTGGTAGTGCTCCGGCGGCGCACCGCGGTAGAAGCTGTGCGCACCGGCCGCCGGTCCACCCGTGGCGTCCGCAGCCTGCAACGCGAGGATGAACCCGGCGATCGACCGCGCGAATTCGTTGAGGTCGGCAACGGTCTCGTACGACGCGGTGGCGCCGTCCAGCCAGCGCCGGATGGCCCAGTGGAACGGATACCCCTCGCCCGGTGAGCCCTTGGCGACCGCCTCGGGGATCGGGACGGGCAGGACCGGAGCCAGCTTCGGCAGCCACTCGTGCTCCTTGTGCACCGCGGCGGTGTAGCTCTCGTGCGTCGGCAGGCGCGCGGTCAGGTCTTCGCCGAGCCGGTACGTCCGGTTGTCCCAGCCGTCGACCTTGACCGGCGTCACCGGCAGCTCGGCCCACTGCGGGAACTGCGTCGCGATCAGTCGCCGTACCAGTGCCGCGTCGATGCCGGCCCGGCCGTCTTCGTGAATGTCCGTCACGCGACGAGATTCTCCGGGGTGCGGTGAAGGCGCATCAAAGGCTTTAGCTATCGGCTAAACCATCCTTGACCGGCTGCGAGTTGCCGACCGCGTCCGCAAGGAAGGCGGAGATGGTCCGCAGTTCCTCAGTGCTACGCGACGCCAGGACCGCGTGCATGCGCTCGGCCTGCTCGGCGTACAGCGGGACGAGCTTCTCCTGGATCGCCTCCGTCGACGGCGTGACCACGACCTTGCGGCGATCACCGGGATCCGGTCGACGGGTGACGAAGCCGTGGGCCTCGAGCCGGTCGATGACACCGGTGACCGTGCCCGAGGTGAGGCCGGTGTGCTCGGCGAGCTCCCTCGGCGTCAGCGGTCCGTAGGTCTGCAGCAGCGTCATGAACTGGGAGTCGCTGGCGCCCAGACCGATCTTCGCGGAGACCGCGTGGTTGAACAGCACGACGCTCGCGATCAGGTGGATCATCCGCTCCTGGATCTCGCCGGCGAGCTCATCTCTGGCACTGGTCATGGCCACCTCAGCATAGGGGTTGCATTTCTCTCGGATCTCCAAGATACTCGGATTGCCAAGATACTTGAAGAACCGAGATAAAGGAGAGAGCGATGAAGGTGCTGGTGATCGGTGGCGGGACAGGCGGGCTGGCGCTGGCGCACGGGCTGAAGCGGGCCGGCATCGGCGTGACGGTGTTCGAGCGGGACGAGCTCCGGACCGACGGGCTGCACGGCTACCGGGTCGGGATCGACCCTGATGGCAGCCGGGCGCTGCACGCGCTACTGCCGGCCGACCTGTACGACACTTTCGTGGCGACCAGGGCGCGTGACCCGAAGTACTTCAACATGCTCACCGAGGACCTGAAGGAGGTCCTGTCGTTCGACCTGCCGGAATCGACCGACCCGGTCGAAAGCGAGAAGTCGATCAGCCGGATGACGCTGCGACAGGTGCTGCTCACCGGTCTGGACGACGTGGTCGAGTTCGGCAAGGAGTTCACCCGCTTCGAGCAGCACGGCGACCAGGTGACGGCGTACTTCGCGGATGGCACGCAGGCGACCGGTGACCTGCTGGTGGCCGCCGACGGCTCGGGCTCGCGGGTACGACGCCAGTACCTGCCGCAGGCCGGGACCGAGGAGACCGGGATCGTCGCGATCGCGGGGAAGCTGCCGATCACCGCGGCGAGCGCGAAGCTGGTGCCGCCGAGGGTGTTCGAGGGCATCTCGATGGTCAACGCGCCGCACGGGTTGGCCTGCATCCTGCACGTGATGGAGTTCCAGTGGGACCGGGACGGCAACGTGAAGAGCGGGATCGGCGGCAACACCGAGGAACTGATCCGGCGCTGGCCCGGGCTGCAGTTCGACAACACTCGCGACTACATCAACTGGGGCCTGTCGGCGACCAGGGACACGATGCCCGCCAACATCATGGAACTGCGAGGGCAGGAGCTGATCGACCTCGCCCTCCGGCTCACACCGGACTGGCATCCGAATCTGCGGCGGCTGTTCGAGCTGACCGACCCCGGTACCTGCTTTCCGGTGAACATCTGGACCTCGGTCCCACTCGAGCCGTGGCAGACGACGAATGTGACGCTGCTCGGCGACGCCATTCACACGATGACGCCGGGGCGCGGCGTCGGCGCGAACACCGCGTTGAGGGACGCGGTGAACCTGTGCCGGCAGCTGATCGAGGTGCGTGACGGTCGCCAGGAGCTGATCCCGGCGGTACGGGCGTACGAGGCGAAGATGATCGAGTACGGCTTCGACGCCGTACTGAAGTCGCGGGCGCAGATGACGTCCGACGACCCGGTGTACAAGCCGGTGATCGGGCGGCTGGCGCTGGCCGGGATGCGCACCGCGATGCGGACCGTCAACCACCTGCCGCCGGTGAAGCGGCGGATGCGTGACTCGATGCTCGCCTACCGCGGGGCTGACCGTGACCAACTGGCCCTGGAGATCAGCCCGGCCCCGACGGCACGTTGACAAGCCGGCCCGAAGGAGTGCTCCGGGTCGGCCGCTGTCCGCGCGTCAGCGCTGGCCGATGTGCTCCGACACAGAGTCGAAGACGCGGCCGATCGCCGCGAAGTCCTCGGGGGTGGCCAGGTCGACCAGGTTCTCCCGGACGCCCTCCACGTGGTACGGCGCGGCCTGCTCGAGCAGCTGGAGGCCGGCCTCGGTCAGCTCGGCCCAGACGCCGCGCTTGTCGCTCGTGCAGGACGTACGGCGGACCAGCTCGGCGGTCTCCAGCCGGCCCACGGTGTGGGTCAGGCGGGAGCGGCTCTGGTGCAGCCGGTCGGCCAGGTCGGCCATCCGCAGCCGCCGGTCGGGCGCCTCGGAGAGCCGGACCAGGATCTCGTAGTCGTTGATACCCAGGCCGAACTGACGCAGGTCGTCGTCCAGTTTGGCCATCAGGCGTGCGGTCCCCAGCAGGTACGCACGCCATGCCACCTGCTGCTCGGCGTCGAGCCACCGGGTCTCAGTCGTCGTCGTCACGGGATCAGTGTACCGGGAATGTAATTGACTTTTAAACCGTTCCTCACTACTGTCGCAGCAAGAGGTTGAAATTTTAACCTCCACGCTGCGTCGCCCCCGACCAGTACGCCCCCTTCGAGAGGAACCCATGAGCGAGACCATCAATGCCGGCACGACCCCGACCAGCAGCATCCCCGGCCTGGTCGCCGGCACCTACGCCCTCGACACCGCGCACAGCGAGATCGGCTTCACCGTCCGCCACCTGATGACCAAGGTCCGCGGCACCTTCCAGGAGTACGCCGGCGAGATCGTCGTGAAGGACTCACTGGAGGAGTCGACCGCCAACGTGACCGTCGAGCTGGCCTCCGTGCACACCCGCAGCGAGCAGCGTGACGGGCACCTGCGCTCCGGCGACTTCTTCGACGCCGAGAACAGCCCGAAGATGACCTTCGCCAGCACCGCCTTCAAGCCCGAGGGTGACGACTACATCCTGGCCGGCGAGCTGACGATCAAGAACGTCACCAAGCCGATCGAGCTCGCGGTCGAGTTCCTCGGCGTGGACCAGAACGCCTACGGCCAGACCATCATCGGCTTCGAGGCCTCCACCTCGATCAGCCGCAAGGACTGGGGCATCGACTTCAACGTGCCGCTCGAGGGTGGCAAGCTCCTGATCGGTGACAAGGTCGACATCCACCTGGACGTCCAGGCGGCTCTGCAGGCCTGACACCTCGGCTGACGTAGCGTCGGAAAGACCCCGCACCAGGTGGGTGCGGGGTCTTCCTATGTCTGGACCATCCGGTGCGCGAGGTCGGCGTACAGCTTGCCCAACGCCTCCGGGTCTGCCCGGTGTGGCGTGTACCACCGGGCCACGTCGATGGACAGCGAGAGTACGGCGAGTGTCGTCCCCGGCAGGTCCGTCACCGCGAACGAGCCGTCGCGTACGCCGTCTGCCAGGACCTGCTCGATCTGCGTGGAGATGGCCCGGCGGATGGTCGCGACCTCGGCGAGGTGCTCGGGCGACAGAGCGGCCAGTTCGTACTGCACCACACGGGCGATCGTGTGGTGCTGCGCGTGCCACGCCGTGAAGGCGGAGACGAGTGAGCGGAGGCGGTCCGCGGGGGTTGGACCGGTGTCGGCCGAACGCAGTACCTCCAGCGCGGCGTTGTGCCCGTACAGGCTGATCTCGAAGAGCAGGCGCTCCTTGGACGGGTAGTGCACGTAGAGCGCGGCCGGGCTCATCCCGGCGCGGGAGGCGATGTCGCGCGTGGTGGTCGCCTGGAACCCACGCTCGGCGAAGGCGTCGACGGCGCCGGTCAGCAGCCGGCGTGCGGCGGCTGGCTGGACATGCTCCCAGACCAGGGGACTCGTGACTGCGGACACGTTGACACCATGCACCGAACGGGCGAAGCTAAGCAAGCGCTTAGCCACGCATCTCACACCTCGGGGAGGCCCCATGGAGCGCGTCATCTTCAACGAGGACCATCACGCGTTCCGGGCCAGTGCGAAGGAGTACTGCGACCGTTCGCTGGTGCCGCGGATGGAGCAGTTCCTCGAGGAGAAGACGGTCGACCGGGCCGCCTGGCTCGAGGCCGGCAAGCAGGGCTTCCTCGGCCTCGACGTGCCGGAGGAGTACGGCGGTTCGAGTGTCGGCGACTACCGGTTCAACGCGGTCTTCGCCGAAGAGGTCTCCAAGGTCTCCGCGTCGCTGTCCAGTTGCTTCGGCATCCACTTCGACTGCTGCGCGCCGTACATCGTCGACCTGGGCACCGAGGAGCAGAAGCAGCGCTGGCTGCCGAAGTTCTGCTCCGGTGAGTACGTCGCCGCGATCGCGATGACCGAGCCGTCCGGCGGATCCGACCTGGCCGCGCTGAAGACGAGCGCGAAGAGGGCCGACGGCGGCTGGGTGGTGAACGGGTCGAAGACCTTCATCACCAACGGCGACATGGCCGACCTGGTCATCGTGGCCGCCCGCACCGACCCGGCCAAGGGCGCGAAGGGCATCACGCTGTTCGTGATCGAGGAGGGCATGGAGGGCTTCGCCCGCGGCCGCAAGCTGGACAAGGTCGGCCAGACCGAGTCCGGTACGTCGGAACTGTTCTTCGAGGACGTGTTCGTCAGTGACGACAACGTGCTCGGCGAGGTCGACCGCGGCTTCATCCACATGATGGAGCGGCTGGCCCAGGAGCGGGTGGGTGCCGCGGTGTCAAACATCGCCCAGGCGACCCAGATCCTGGCCGAGACGATCGACTACGTGAAGCAGCGCAAGGCGTTCGGCCAGCCGGTCGGCTCGTTCCAGTACAACAAGTTCCTGGTCGCCGAACTCGTCACCAAGGCCGAGGTCACCCAGGCGTACGTCGACAACGCGATCGTCGCGCACGACGAGGACCGCCTGTCCGCGGTGGACGCGGCCAAGGTCAAGTGGTGGGCCGCCCAAGTGCAGAACGAGATCCTGGACGCGTGTGTGCAACTGCACGGCGGCTACGGCTACATGAACGAGTACCGCGTCGCCCGTGCCTGGCGGGACGCCCGGGTGACGAAGATCTGGGCCGGCTCGAACGAGATCATGAAGGAACTCATCGGCCGTGACCTCGGCCTGTAGAAGGGAAGCGTTGTGCCTGAAGCAGTGATCGTGTCCACGGCCCGCTCGCCGATCGGCCGCGCGTACAAGGGATCGATGACCACGATCCGGCCGGACGACCTCGCCGTACAGATGATCCAGGCGGCGGTCGGCAAGATCGGGCTGACCGGTGACCAGATCGAGGACCTGGCGCTCGGGTGTGCGGAGCCGCACGACGAGCACGGCGGCAACATGGCCCGCCGGGTCGCGATCCAGCTCGGCTGGGACAACACCCCGGCGACGACGGTCAACCGGTTCTGCGCGTCGTCGACGCAGACCGCGCGGATGGCCTTCCACGCGATCAAGTCCGGTGAGGGCGACATCTTCGTCAGCGCCGGCGTCGAGTGCGTGTCGCGGTACAAGAACTTCGGCTCGGCCGGGGTCGGTGACCCGAGCTCGTTCAACCCGGTCTTCACCGACGCGGTGCAGCGGACCGAGAAGTACGCCGAGACGAACGACACCTGGCACGACCCGCGCGAGGACGGGCAGATCCCGGACGTCTACATCGCGATGGGCCAGACCGCCGAGAACGTGGCGACGCTCAGGGGCATCTCCCGCGCGGAGCAGGACGCGTTCGGCGTCCGCTCGCAGAACCTGGCCGAGAAGGCGATCGGCAACGGCTTCTTCGAGCGTGAGATCACGCCGGTGACGCTGCCGGACGGGACCGTGGTGAGCAAGGACGACGGACCGCGGGCGGGGACGACGCTGGAAGGCGTCAGTGGCCTCAAGCCGGTGTTCCGGCCGAACGGTACGGTCACGGCCGGCAACTGCTGCCCGCTGAACGACGGTGCCGCCGCGGTCGTGATCATGAGTGACACCAAGGCTCGTGAGCTCGGCCTGACCCCGCTGGCGCGGATCGTGTCGACCGGCGTGAGCGGTCTGTCGCCGGAGATCATGGGGCTCGGTCCGGTGGAGGCGTCGAAGCAGGCGCTGGCGCGGGCCGGGATGAGCATCAACGATATCGACCTGGTCGAGATCAACGAGGCCTTCGCGGTCCAGGTGATCGGCTCGGCGCGTGAGCTCGGCATCGACGAGGACAAGCTCAACGTGCACGGCGGCGCGATCGCGCTCGGGCACCCGTTCGGCTCGACCGGTGCGCGGATCATGACCACGCTGGTGAACGGGCTGCAGTTCGAGGACAAGCAGTTCGGCCTGGAGACCATGTGCGTCGGCGGCGGCCAGGGCATGGCGGTCGTCCTCGAGCGCCTCAGCTGATGAGTCTGGAGAACCGTACGGCGATCGTCACCGGGGCCTCCCGGGGCATCGGGCTGGCAGTCGCGCGTCGCCTGGTGGCCGATGGCGCTCGCGTGGTGATCACCGGCCGCACCCAGGAGACGCTCGACCAAGCGGTCGAGTCGCTGGGTGGCCGGGAGCACGCGCTCGCGGTCGCCGGGAAGGCCGCGGATCCCGAGCACCGGGCGACCGTGGTGGCCGCGGCGGTGGCGACGTACGGGTCGGTGGATCTGCTGGTGAACAACACCGGCATCAATCCGATCTACGGCAAGCTGCTCGACGTCGACCAGGCGGTCGCGGCCAAGATGGTCGACACCAACGTGCTGGCCACGATCGCCTGGGTGAAGGCGTGCCGGGACGCCTGGATGCGCGCACACGGCGGTGCGGTGGTCAACCTGTCTTCGGTGGCCGGCCTGGCGCCGTCGCCGGGCATCGGCTGGTACGGCGCGACCAAGGCGATGGTGTCGCGCGTGACCGCTGAGCTGGCGGTCGAGCTGGCACCGGAGATCCGGGTCAACGCAGTGGCTCCGGCGGTGGTCAAGACCAGGTTCGCCGGAGCCCTCTACGAAGGCCGTGAGGACAAGGTCGCCTCGACGTACCCGTTGCGCCGGTTGGGTACGCCGGAGGACGTTGCCTCGCTGGTGTGGTTCCTGCTGTCGGACGAGGCGTCGTGGATCACCGGTCAGACCATCACGATCGACGGCGGACTCACCCTCAACGGCGGGATCGTCGGTTAGGGCTGCCGTCCCTGCCAGCCCGCCAACTGGTCGTACGGCGACGCGTCATCGGCGACCGGTACGACGGGGCCGAACGGGACAGGACCGCCACGCTGTTCGGCCGGGACGAACCGCCGCACCAGAGGCAGGCAGTACGTCGCCAGCGCGTCGTCGAGCTGTCCGAGGCGATCGGTCGCCTTCGCCAGGTCCCACGAGTGCATGGTGAGCTCGGCAGTGTAAGCAGCGATCGCGGCCGCGCCCGGAAGCGTTGCCCACGGCAACTTGCAGGTGCGGTCGAGGACGCCGTCGGCCGCCAGCGTCTCGTCGAGCGCGGTACGGCGCTGCTTCCACTCGGCCGGAACGTCGTCGACGCCCGTGGTGATGTGCGGTACGTCGAGCGGGTTGCCACCGTTCAGCGCCAGGTCGATCCGGCCGACGACGGTGAGCAGGTGGCCCAGCAGGGTGTTGACGTCGAACTCCGGGCAGGGGGTCGGTCGGTCGAGGTCGTCGGGATCGGTGGTGTCGACCAGGTGCTGCGTCTGGTCGAGAGCGCGGATGAGCATCGGACGGGGATCGTTGGTGTTCATGACGACAGCCTCGCGGGGTATATACGACATCTTCTGTCGCATATTCTGAACTCGTGCGAGCCGACCGGTTGTTGCA
The DNA here is from genome assembly GCF_043197265.1 of Kribbella sp. NPDC049227. Lineage (NCBI taxonomy): Bacteria > Bacillati > Actinomycetota > Actinomycetes > Propionibacteriales > Kribbellaceae > Kribbella > Kribbella sp. NPDC049227. The sequence goes on from NZ_JBICST010000007.1 coordinate 289,551, forward strand.
GATCATTCTGCTGTTGCAGCGGCATGCGCGGTTGAGTGCGCGGGAGTTGGCCGAGCGGCTGGAGGTGTCGACGCGGACGGTGATGCGCGACATGGAGGCGTTGTCGGCGGCCGGCGTACCCGTCTACACCGAGCGTGGGCGCAACGGTGGCTGCGTGCTGCTGCCGGGGTATCGGGCGGATGTCAGCGGGTTGACGCCGCGGGAGGCGCAGGCGTTGTTCGCCTGGTCGGGGCGGTCGGCGTTGTCCGACGAGCTCGGTCTGCGGGATGCGTTGCAGTCCGCGATGGGCAAGCTGTCGGCCACGTTGCCGCTGGAGTTGCAGGACGACGCCGATGCGTTGTCGGGTGCGATCGTGGTCGATCGGCGTCGCTGGTTCGCGGAGGCCGAGGACACCGGGGCGCTGCCGGTACTACGGCAGGCGGTGGTGACGCGGAGACGGGTGCGACTGCAGTACGCGTCCGCGAGTGAAGGGCATCAGCGCCGCACCGTCGATCCGTGGGGGCTGGTCGAGCAGGCCGGGCGGTGGTACCTCGTCGCGGCGCATCGTGGCGCGGCGCGGATGTATCGCGTGTCCCGGGTCGAGGAGGCCGACATCCTCGAAGAGGCCGCCGAACGACCGGACGGACTGGATGTGCGGGCGGAGTGGGAGCGGCTGCGATCCGGGCTCGAGCAGCATGCTCCCGTCGGCGTAGAAGTGGAGGTTCGGGTGCACCCGGAGCGGGTCGAGGTGATCCGCCGGATCGCCACGCCCATGGTGGCCAAGGGCACGAGGATCCGCGACGTACCCGCGGAGGACGAGTGGCCGCACCTCGCCCTGCACTTCCGTGTCCGCGAGGCCGCGTGCGGTCTGCTGCTCGCGTTCGGGAGCGACGTCGAGGTGGTCGAGCCGGTCGAGCTGCGGACCCGGCTGCTGGAGCTCGCGACCGAGGCGGTCGCGACCTACGGCTGACGTCTGGCCACGAAGGTCTGGCGGAGGATGAAGTTGCCGTCGGCACCTTCGTCCTCGTTGCGCCAGTGGAAGCCGGTCTCGGTGATGCCGGTGAAGGCCCAGCGGGTCTTGGCGGTCTGGGACTCGAGCGTGATGGTGTCCTCGGTCGCGTGGGCGACGAACGGCATCACGAACGCGGCCTTCGGACCCATCCAGGTGGAGCGGAACGCGTTGAGTTCGGGATCGTGGATGCGGATCGACAAGCCCCACTCGCCGTCACCGTCGACCGCCCGGGCGACCCGGCTCGGCGTGATCCAGATGTCGGCGACCGCGCGGCCGTCGAGGGCCCAGGCGAAGTGCCACTCACCCTTGGTCGTCCGGGTGACCGCGCCGGTCTCGTCGTACCAGGAAACGTCGAGGTCCCAGCTGCCGATCAACGGGGCGAACGGGGCGAAGGCCTCCGCGTACTCCGGCCGGGGACCGTCGGACACCATCAGCCCGGCCAGGACCCGGGCTGCGGCAGCGCCATCGGTAATTTCCATAGCTGCTATTTACTCCTGACGCACCCGGGAGGTGTCAACAGGATTCAGACTCCCCGCCGCCGGTGACCCCGTCGTGTCCCAGCACGATGGCACTTCCGGCGGTCGGGGCGATCAGTCCGACAGCACCGGGCAACTCTAATGCCCCGGCGTCCCACCACCGAATCGTCCGGAGCGCACACCTGTTGCGATCACGTTGCTGTTCGCCCGTTATTCCGTGGCGAGGCGGAAGGCGGCTGGTTATGGTCCGGGCATGACGACACCGGTGGTGATCCGGCCGGCCGTCGGCGACGACGCCGACGCTGTGGCAGAGGTACGACGCGCGGTCTACTCGTACAAGATCATGTCGCCGGCCGCGACGCGGCACATGATCACCGTGCAGACGCCGGGCGAGCGGTTCCTGGCGCTGGTCGCCGAGGCCGGCGGTGAGCTGGTCGCCTGGGGATCAGCCGGTCTGAACGTGTGGACCAGCAGTCCGGGCCAGAGCCATCTGTCCATCTACGTTCACCCGGACCATCGCAAGCGGGGCATCGGCAGTGCGCTGGCCGAGCGGCTGCACCAGCACCTGAGCGAGGTCGGCGCTGTGCGCGTGCGGGCGTTCGTCCATCCCGACGGCCTCGAGTTCGCTCGCAACCTCGGGTACGACGGGACGCGGCAGATGCACTACTCCGGTGTCGACCCGCGGGAGCTGCCCCCGCAGCCGCCGACGCCCGACGGCATCGAGCTCGTGACGTTCGACCAGGTGGATCCGCACCAGGCCTACACCGCCGACACGGTCGCGTCACTGGACGAGCCGAGTGACTCACCGATCGACGCGGTCGGGTACGACGAGTGGCTCGAGGAGATCTGGAACGGTCCGGCGCTGGACAAGTCGCTGAGTGTCGCCGCGATGGCGGGTGACGAGATCGCGGCGTTCACCGTGATCGAGACCGTCGGCGACCGCGCCTGGTCGGGCATGACCGGAACGATCCCGGCGTACCGGGGTCGTGGCCTGGCCAAGCTGGTCAAGTCGGCCGCGCTCCGTCGTGCCGCCGACGCCGGCATCACCGCGGCCTACACCTCGAACGACGACGAGAACGGCCCGATGCTGGCCGTCAACAACTGGCTCGGTTACCAACGCGTCCAGACGGAGTACGGCCTCCTGCGCACGCTCTCCGAGTAGATGGCAACCATCGGGTTCGACCGGCTGCAGCACCTGGTCCGGGTGCGCGTGCGGCTCGGCGACTCGGAGTACCGCTTCCTCGTCGACACTGGCATCGGGATCACGGTCGTCGCCTCGGCCATCGCGAATCGTGCCGACGTGCAGTCGACCGGCGAGACGTACACCGGACGGCGGATGTCGGGTCAGGAGGTGGCGGCGCCGCTCGTCCGGCTGCCGGTGCTCGCGCTTGGTGACTACGCCGTCGACGGCCAGGTCGCGGGTGTCGCCGATCTGGGGGATGCGGACGATCCGAACGGATTCGCCGGCATCCTCGGGCCCGGCTTCTTCGAGAACCACACGGTCACCACGGACCCGGATGCGATGACGCTGACCGTGCGACCGCGGGAGAGCTTCCAGGCTGACGGTCCCGAGGTTCCGCTCGATGTACGGCGGGAATCGGTGTCGGTGGATCCGTTCACCCGGTTGGTGTTGCCGAGTGGGCGCGAGATCTGGGTCGAGGTGGACACCGGGTCGGACAGCCTGATCCTCGACACCCGGTTCATGGCCGACTGCGGCGTGGATCTCGAGAGCCCGGGGCTGACGACGCGGACCGGGACGGACGAGACCGGCTACGAGTGGACGCGGCACTGGGTCACGATTCCGGGCAGTGTGCACCTGGCGGCGGCGCCGCAGACCGTCCAATCGTCACCCAGGGTTCAGTTTCAGGACATCGTTCACGACGGTCTGGTTGGGGCAGGGTACCTGGAGCGGTACAGGATGACGTTCGACGTGACTGGCGCGCGATTGGTGCTCGGTCCCCGAAACGAAACGGCTGAGACAGAGCTGTAATCGGGTCTGTATCCGGTCTGCACCTGATTGCGGGTTATGTTCCGGAGAACTTCGCTGAAGGAGTTCGCATGGAGATCAGGGCTGCCGAAACGGGGGATGTCGAAGGGGCGATCGCGTTGCACGATGCCCTCGCACCGTACTTGGTCGTCACGCGGACCGCGTTGACCCGCAGACTGCAGGCTCCTCCCGAGCTGGGACTGGGAACCTTCGCCGCCGTGGACGCGGGCGAGGTGGTGGGCTGGGCGTCGACCGCGCTGATCGCGGGGTCGGATCCGCTGGACGGGCAGCTGCGGGTGCTGGTCCGGCCCGACTACCGCGGCCGCGGGATCGGTGCGAAGTTGCTGGAGGCAACCCACGCGGACCTGCGAGCGGCCGGAGCGACCAGTGCGCGGGTGTTCGCCGACCCGTCAACCGTGGAATGGGCGGCCCGCTGGGGCTACCGGCAGACCCGGCAGGTGCACTACGCGGGCATCTACCCACCCAAGGCACCCGACGTCCCTGGAGCCCCGAGCGGCGTGGAGCTGGTCGGTCTGGACCAGGTCGACCCGCGCAAGCTCTACGAGGCCGACGAAGTTGCCCAGCGCACCAAACCGGGTGACGCCAAGATCACCACCCGGCCGTACGACGACTGGCTCGCGGGCATCTGGAACTCGCCGTCGATGGTCCTCGACCTGAGTACGGCGGCCCTGTACGACGGCGAGATCGTCGCGTTCACCCTGGGCAACGGCGATCACACCAAGATCTGGTCCCAGATGACCGCGACGATGCCGGAGTACCGCGGCCGCGGCCTGGCCAAGCTGGTCAAGTGCGCCGCCCTCCACCGCGCCGCCGAGGCCGGCGTCCGCGGCGCCTACACCGCCAACTACGACGGCAACGCCCCGATGATCGCCGTCAACGAGTGGCTCGGCTACGACCGCGTCGCCACCCACGCCGTACTGATCTGCCCGCTCTGAACCCCTCGCCCGGTCAGGGGACGAGCAGTACGACGGTCTCCGCGACGCAGGCGGGTTTGGTTGAGTTCTCCAGTTCGATGACCCAGTTGAGCGAGACCTGGACGCCGGCCGGGGTCTCGACGGCGTTGGAGATCGAGGCGCTGGCGCGGACGCGGGTGCCGACCGGGACCGGGGCCGGGAAGCGGACCTTGTTGACGCCGTAGTTGAGCTTCGCGGTGACACCGTTGACCGAGAACAGTTCGTCACCGAACCGCGCGATCAGGCTCAGGGTGAGGTAACCGTGCGCGATCGTCCCGCCGTACGGGCCCTGCTTGGCGCGCTCGACGTCGACGTGGATCCACTGGTGGTCGCCGGTGGCGTCGGCGAACGTGTTCACCTGCTCCTGGGTGATCTCCAGCCACTGGCTCTCGCCCAGTTGGGTGCCGACCGCGTGCACGACCTCGTCGACACCGGTGAACGACTGCGCCATCTGCAACTCCCTCAGTTTCGCGGTCCGCCGGCAACGTACAGGACCTGGCCGGAGACGAACCCGGCCTCCTCGCTGCAGAAGAACGACGCCGCCGCGGCGATGTCCTCCGGCTTGCCGGTCCGGTTCACCGGGATGGTGGCCGCGGTCGCCTTCTTGAACTCCTCGAAGTCCACCCCGACCCGGGCCGCGGTGGCCGCGGTCATGTCGGTCTCGATGAACCCGGGCGCGATCGCGTTCGCGGTGATGCCGAACTTGCCCAGCTCGATCGCCAGCGTCTTCGCCAGGCCCTGCAGACCGGCCTTCGCGGACGCGTAGTTCGCCTGGCCGCGGTTGCCCAGCGCCGACGTGGAGGAGAGGAACACCATCCGGCCGTAGCTGGCCTCGACCATGTGCGCCTGGCAGGCGCGGGACATCAGGAAGCTGCCGCGCAGGTGCACCGACATCACGGTGTCCCAGTCGTCCTCGGACATCTTGAACAGCAGGTTGTCGCGCAGCACGCCCGCGTTGTTCACCAGCACCGTCGGTGCGCCCAGTTCGGCGACCACGCGCTCGACGGCGGCGGTCACCTGGTCCGACTTGCTGACGTCGCAGCCGATCGCGATCGCCTTGCCGCCCGCCTCGGTGATCGCCTTGACGGTGCCCTCACAGGCGCCCTCGTCGAGGTCGAGGACCGCCACGGCGTTCCCGTCCTTCGCGAGCCGCAGTGCGACGGCCGCGCCGATTCCCCGGGCCGACCCGGTCACGATCGCTACCCGCTGATCAGTCATCCGCGCTGCTCCTTCGCTCCGTGCTGCTGCCGGGGATGACATTACCCACGCTCCGTCACGCCGGGAGTACTCCGGATGCGATGATCGCCGTGTGGATCATCACAACCGCCATGTCTACTACTGCCCGCTGCGATGGGGCGACATGGACGCCCTCGGGCATGTGAACAACGGACGGTACGTCGACTACCTGCAGGACGCCCGCGTCGACTTCCTGTTCCGGACCGCCAAGGAGCTCGGCGCGGACGACCTGGAGACCGGCCTGCTGGTGGCCCGCCACGAGGTCCTGTACCGCGCTCCGCTGCACTTCCGGCCCGAGCCGGTGCGGATCGAGCTGTGGATCAGCGAGATCAAGGCCGCCTCGTTCACCGTGGACTACGAGATCCTCGACGCCGAGCCCGAGCGCCGGACGTACGTCGAGGCACGGACCCGCCTGGTGCCGTTCGACTTCGCCGCCAACCGCCTGCGCCGGATCAGCCCGATCGAGCGCGAGGCCCTGTCGAAGCTGGTGGGCGCATGAGGTACACCCATCCCGTTCTGGTCCGGTGGTCGGACATCGACTCCTACGACCACGTCAACAATGTCCGGTACTTCGACTACCTGCAGGAGGCCCGGATCGCGTTCCTCGGTGAGATCCTCGGCGTCACCGGCGACGTGTTCGCCGTGCACTCGGTCGTCCTGGTCAGCCAGACCGTGGACTACCTGCGCCCGATCCTGCTGCGGCACCCGCCGTACGACGTCGACGTGTGGGTCGACGCGGTCGGTACGACGTCGTACACGCTCGGCTCGTGGATCGTCGACCGCAGCGGTGAGAGCGAGGACGTGTACGCCAAGGCGGTGTCCGTGCTCGTCGCCACAGACCCCGAGACCCACGCCAAACGCCCCCTGTCGGAGACCGAACGGGCAGCCCTGCTCAGGCACGTTTCGACGGCTTGAGACACTAGATCCGACATGAGTGACCAGCAGAGCTTTTACGACGCTGTCGGTGGGGCGGAGACCTTCCACCGTCTGGTGGCCGCGTTCTACCGCGGTGTCGCCGCCGACCCCGAACTCCGCGCGCTGTACCCGGAGGAGGATCTCGGCCCGGCCGAGGTTCGCTTCCGGATGTTCCTGGAGCAGTACTGGGGCGGTCCACGCACGTACTCCGAGCAGCGCGGGCACCCGCGGCTGCGGATGCGGCACGCCCCGTTCGCCGTCACCCCGAGCGCCCGGGACCTCTGGCTCGGCCACATGCGCGCGGCACTGGACGAGATCGCCCTGACGCCGGAGCAGGACGACCAGATCTGGACGTACATGGTGATGGCCGCGCAGAGCATGGTGAACACCGACGAACCGCAGTACCCCGGCGCGATCGACGTGTCCGGCCGCTGACCCTCTCTTCGAAGGAGAAACACGAGCATGGCTACCACTCGTACGGCCAAGGCCCACTGGGAAGGCTCGCTGATGGAGGGCGCCGGCAAGGTCGCCCTGGAGTCGTCCGGGATCGGCACCTACGACGTGACCTGGGCCTCCCGGGCGAACGAGGCGAACGGCAGGACCAGCCCGGAGGAGCTGATCGCGGCCGCGCACTCGACCTGCTTCTCGATGGCGCTGTCGCACGCGCTGGCCGGTGCGGGGAACGCGCCGGAGTCGATCGACACCCAGGCCGACGTGGACTTCCAGCCGGGTGAGGGCATCACCGGCATCAAGCTGTCCGTGAACGGCAAGGTCCCCGGCATCACCGCCGACGAGTTCGCCGAGTTCGCCGAGGGTGCGAAGAAGAACTGCCCGGTCTCCCAGGCCCTGTCCGCCGTCCCGATCACCCTGGACGTCACCTTCAGCGCCTGACACTCTCCGACCGACACCGACCAGGAGCCGTGGCGCCTGGTCGGTGTCGTGTTTCTGCGAGACAGTTCCGAGCGGTGCTGGGCATACTGCGCGGGTGCATGAGTTGCTCGACAACCACCTTGCGTTCCTGGCTGCCCATCGAGGCGAGGTACGACGTACCGCCACCGGAATCGAGGTGGTCGGTGAGGACGCGTACTTCTCGGCGTGGATCCCGCTGACGGCGGATGCGGAGCTCCCGGACGGGACCGCCACGGTGCGGTTGGTGCCGTGGAGCGGGGACGGATGGGAAGAGCGGCTGGCGGCGGCCGGGTTCGAGGCCGCCGAGGTGCTGGTGCACATGGAGGCGCCGCCGGACGCCGTCGAGGGTGACCCGATCACGCCGATCGCGACGGACGAGGACGCGGTGGCGTTCGCCGAGGTGCAGGGTGCTGCCTTCCTGGACGACGACGATCCGGACATCGACTGGTGGCGGACGATGCTGCGCGAGAAGGCGGTGCTGAACTACGCGCGGCCGGACCAGTCGTTCTATCTGCTGCGAGTGGACGGCGACCCGGCGTCGGTGACACTGGTGTTCCGGACCGGGCCGGTGGTCGGCATCTATGCGGTCGCCACGAAACCGGCGTACCGGGGACGCGGGCTGGCCTCGACGCTGCTCGCGCAGGCACGCCGGGACGCAGCCGGCGGGCGGCTCACGTTGCAGGTGATGGAGGGCTCGGCGGCCGAGCGGCTCTACCTCAAGCTCGGCTTCCGTCCTGCTTTCCGCTCACCGCATTTTCGTCGTCCGTAGCCTCTTCCTTCTCCGTCGCGCTGCCGACGCCGGACGAGCCGTGGCTGCTCGGGTCGCGGGTGGTCAGGTTGCCGACCCGGAGGACCTCGCCGTTGCGGACGTACCAGGTGGTTCCGTCCTCGCCGCGGAGCGTGGTGATGCGCAGCCCGACCGCGACGACCACGCCGGTGGCCTTCTCCATGTCGATCAGGTCGCCGACGCCGTACTGGTCCTCGAAGATCATGAACACGCCGGCCAGGAAGTCCTTCACCAGCGTCTGCGCGCCGAAGCCGAGCGCGACCCCGATGATGCTGGCCGACGCGATCACCGGGAGGATGTTGAAGCCGAGTTCGGCCAGCACCATCACCACCAGGATGGACGTCAGCACGATCGTCACCGCGCTGCACAGCAGCGAGGCGATCGTCTCGGCCCGCTGGGTCCGGCGTTCGCTGGCCAGGTTGTTCTCGACGAAGCCCTGGCCGATCTTCGACTTCGACAACACCCCGGCGACGGCGCCGTTGCCGGTCCGCCGGGCGAACCGGCGGATCACCTTGTGCAGCAGCCAGCGCAGCACGAAGAAGCCGATGATCAGCCCGGCGATCCGGGCCGGGACCATGAAGATCTGGTCGGTCACCTCCAGCTTGCCGTCGTTGCCCATCCGGAAGAACGTCGGGAAGGCCTCAGGCAGCGAAAACAGGGGGTGACTGATCGGGGACACAAGGTAGCTGGTCAGAATAGGCATCTCGCCGCCCGATCTTAGTAAGGCTGACAAGGGAGACGCGATCGCATGTCCAGCCGGCTGGATGACGAGCTGTCGCGGCTCGTGAGCGCTGGTGTGCTGCGCCGGTACCAGGCCGACGCTCTGCGAGACGCCGCGGACGCCGAGATCACCGCTGCACTGGCCGATCCAGGGCGCGCCCGGCCGGAGGCTCCCGCCCAGCCACCGAAGCCGAAGGCGCAGCCGGTCGTGTCGCATGCGGGCGCACTCATCGAGGTGCTCGGCTACATCGGCGGTGCACTGCTGCTCGGTGCGGTCGCGCTGCTGACGATCGCGAACTGGGGTGAGATGGGCCACGCCGCGCGGGTCACCACGGGTACGAGCGCCGCGATCGTCCTGCTCGGCGCCGCCGCCATCCTCGCGCTGCTGCGCCGTCAGGACCAGCTGAGCTCGGCGCTCGCGGCTCTCGGCTGCTGCGTGGCCGGTTTCGCGACGTACGTCGCCATCGAGGGGGAGACAGGCCGGGTCGTCGGCGTCGCGGTGGCACTGGCGCTGGTCACCATCGGGGTGTGGTGGCTGGCCGGCTCTTCGTTGCTTGTAGCAACGTTCGGGATTCTGGCCGTCGGCGTCCTGGTGCTCACCGCGGACGTGCTCACCCCGGACAACGGTACGGCGACCAACACGGCCGGGATCGCCGGGACCGGGTTCATCCTGGTCGCGTTCGTGATGGCGCTGCTCGGACTGGTGCGAGACCAGGTGACCGCGTGGTCGCTGGCCGGGGCAGCGATGTTCAGCTCGTCGATCTGCTGGCTGGTCCAGGAACGCGGCGAAATCATGGCGCTGGCCGTCGGCACGGCCGGTCCCGCCGCTCTGCTGGTCGCGTACGGTCGCCGGCATGCGTCGGCGTACGCCGTGGTGGGCTGCGCGATCCTGCTGGTCATCTGGCCGACCGCGCTCTATCAGTTGACCGACAACGTCGCGGGTGTGGCCATCGGTCTGGTCGTCGCCAGTGCCGCGCTGCTGTTCGCCGTACTGCTGCTGAGCCGTCGCCGCTCCAACGCGAACCAGTGAACGCGGCGCGCGGCGTTACGCAGTACGGCGGTTGATGCGGCAGACTCGCTGAGGTGACTGCTCCTACTCCAGCCCTTGTCGAGCTAGCGGTTGCCCATGGGGTGGCGACGGAGTACTGGAACTGGCAGGGCGAGCATGTGGTCGTCTCGAGCGAGGTGGTCGCCGCCGTGCTCGCCGCACTCGGGGTGGACGCCTCCACGCCGGAGAAGGCGGCCGACGCGCTCGCAGAGCATCAGCAGACGCGCTGGCGTCGTACTTTGCCCGCCACTGTGGTGATGCGGGAGGGGTGGACGCCCTGGTTCGCCGTTCACCTGCCACACGGGTCCAGCGCCGAGGTGTGGGTGGACCTCGAGGACGGCGGGCAGCGGCGGGACATCCCGCAACAGGACCACTGGGTCGAGCCGGAGTGGATCGACGGTGTGCAGATCGGCGAGGCGACGTTCCAGTTGCCGGGCGACCTGCCGCTCGGGTACCACCGGCTCTGCGCGCGGGTCGGGGCCAGTCCGGAGATCTCGGTCAGCACGCTGATCGTCACGCCGCGCAAGCTGGAGCCGGAGAAGCTGCGACGCACCTGGGGCTGGGTGCTGCAGCTGTACTCGGTTCGCTCGCGCCGGTCGTGGGGGATCGGTGACCTGCACGACCTCGCCGACCTGGCCGCCTGGTCCGCGAACGACCTGGGCGCCGGGTTCGTATTGGTGAACCCACTGCACGCCGCGGAGACGTCCGGCCGGATGGAGCCCTCGCCGTACCTGCCGGCCTCGCGGCGGTTCGCCAACCCGATCTACCTCCGGATCGAGGACATCGACGAGTACGGCGACCTTGCGCCCGCGGAGCGGGATCGGGTCCGGGCCCTCAGCCTGCAGACGCGGGCGTTGAGCGAGGACCCGACCGCACTCGACCGGGACACGGTCTGGGCGGCGAAGCGGGAGGCGCTGCAGTTGCTGTTCGGCGTCCGCCCGTCGATCGGCCGGATCGCGGAGTACGGCGCCTACTGCGACCGCGAGAGCCAGGGGCTGATCGACTTCGCCACATGGGCCGCCATCGCCGACGTGCACGGGCCGGAGTGGAGCAAGTGGCCCGAGGAACTGCAGGAGCCGACCGCACCAGCTGTTGTTGCCTTCCGCAACGAGAATCCCGACGCGGTGGAGTTCCATTGCTGGCTGCAGTGGCAGATGGACGAGCAGCTTGCTCGCACCCAGGCGCGGGCGAAGGCCGCCGGCATGTCGCTGGGCGTCGTCCATGACCTGGCTGTCGGCGTACATCCGGATGGCGCGGACGCTTGGGCGCTGCAGAACGTGCTGGCTCCTGGCATCCACGTCGGTGCACCGCCGGACGCGTTCAACCAACAGGGTCAGGACTGGTCGCAGCCGCCGTGGCGACCGAACGCACTGGCCGAGACCGGGTACGCCGCCTGGCGGGATCTGGTCCGGGCGGTGATGCGGCACGGTGGCGGGCTCCGGATCGACCACATCCTCGGCATGTTCCGGCTCTGGTGGGTGACGTCGCCGGAGCGGCCGACCGAGGGCACGTACGTCCGCTACGACCACGAGGCGCTGGTCGGCATCCTCGTACTCGAGGCCACGCGCGCCGGCGTGACCGTGGTGGGCGAGGACCTCGGCACGGTCGAGCCGTGGGTGCGTGACTACCTGACCGAGCGCGGCATCCTCGGTACGTCGGTGCTGTGGTTCGAGCGGGACCGGGCCGGCAACCCACTGGCACCGGAGCGCTGGCGGGAGCTCTGCCTGGCCACGGTCACCACTCACGACCTGCCCCCGACGGCCGGCTACCTCGCCGGCGACCACGTCGAACTGCGCAACCAGCTCGGTCTGCTCGCCAGACCTGTCGAGGAGGAGCTCGCGGTGGACGAGGCGGAGCGCGACTCCTGGCTGAACGCTCTCCGCGAGCGGCACCTGCTCAGCAACAGCGACGGCGACGTGGAGCGCATCGTCGAGGCACTGCACCAGTACGTCGCTCATACACCGGCGAAGCTGGTCGGCGTGGCATTGACCGACGCTGTCGGCGAACGTCGTACTCAGAACCAACCGGGCACCACGGACGAGTACCCGAACTGGCGCGTGCCGCTCGGCGGTCCGGACGGCCAGCCGGTGCTGATCGAGGACCTGCCCAACAACCAGCGCCTCCGTCGATTGATCGGCGCGCTGAATATCTAGCTTTCTGTACACGGTCGCTTACGAACCGTTGACAATAGATTTGAACGGTTGTTTTCTATGTGTCAACAAGAAGGCGCCTTCCTTCGCTGTCTCACCGCCCCAACAGTTGAAGGAGTCCTGGCATGCTGCGAGCACGCAAGCTCAGCCTGGCCGGAATCGCCGTCGGCGCACTGGCGCTGACGGTCAGCACGTCCGTCCCGCTGGCCTACGGGCACGGGTACACGACCACGCCGATCAGTCGCGCGAAGAACTGCGCGAACGGCACCGTTCAGAACTGCGGCGCGATCCAATGGGAGCCGCAGAGCACGGAAGGGCCCAAGGGGTTCCCGGCGTCCGGCCCAGCGGACGGTCTGCTCTGCTCCGCCGGCCTGGCCCAGTTCCACGAGCTGGACGACCAGCGCGGGGGAGCGTGGCCGGCCACTCAGCTCACCTCGGGTGCGAGCTACACGTTCAACTGGCACCTGACCGCACCGCACTCCACCACCGACTTCAAGTACTACATCACCAAGCAGGGGTGGGATCAGAACGCCCCGCTCACCCGCGCCGCGCTCGACCTGAACCCGTTCCTGACGGTGCCGATGAACGGCGGCCGGCCGGCCAACGACGTCAGCCACCCTGGCACCCTGCCGAACCGGTCCGGCCGGCACATGATCCTTGCGGTCTGGACCATCAACGACACCGCGAACGCCTTCTACCAGTGTTCGGACGTTAATTTCTGATTCAACCGGAAGTTTCGTGAATTACTTTCGTGGGAAGTGCACTCCTTGAAATAACCGCCCCGTATTTCGAGGAGTGTCCCCATGAAGTCAGTGCTCCGTCGTGTCCTCATCCCCGTCGTCGCCGTCATCGCCGGGCTGCTGCCCGCGGTGGTCGCCGTCGACCAGGCGTCCGCGCTCACCAAGATGACGCACTCGCAGGCGACCGCGATCTTCCGTGCCGCCGGCATCACCTGGTCGTCCAGCGGTGGCTGCTCGGACTGGAACAACCCGACCTGTACGTCGTTCACGAACATCAACGACTCCACCGTGTACGGCGTACGCACCCTGAAGCAGGCGAGCGGCTGCGCGGTGAACATCACGGGTGGCACCGAGGTCGGTCACGCGAGTGGCACCTACAGCCACCGCAACGGCTACAAGGTCGACATCTCCGTGTACACGTGTGTCAGTAACTACATCCGCGGCACCTTCACCCGGATCGCCGACCGCGGTGACGGCGCCCAGCAGTGGCGCTCGGGCGCCGGCAACATCTACGCCAACGAGGGCAACCACTGGGACATCACGTACTACAACTGCGGCGGCTGCTGAGCCACCATTTGGCTGGCTGACGTAGCACGTTGTGGGTTTGCCATCCTGTGCCAGGGTGGCAAACCCACACTCCGCCTGGTCAGCCAGTCAAATGGGTGAGGGTCTGGGGTGAGCGGCGCATCGGGGGTACTAGGCTCTGACCCGTGATCACTCTGCTCTCCGGCCACACCGTGCTGGTGTTCGTCGGTATCCCCGTGCTGGTCATCGCGGTGGTGGCGCTGCTGGTCTTCGCGCCGTCGATCGCGAAGGGGCCGCGCTACCGCCCAGGCCTGTCCTGGTGGGCTCCGCCGGTCTGGATCAACGGTCCAGTCCCGACGAAGCCGGACCCGGCCCATCTGCCCGAGCTGCCCGGTGCGCCGGGGACCCCCGCGACCGCCGGCAGCGGCGTCGCCCGCACGACCGGAGGCGCAAGTGCCAGCTGGTGACGCATTCACTCCTGACCAGCTCTACGACATCGAGCGAGCGGTCCGGCACGCCGAGGAGGTCTCCGGCCTGAACTTCTCCGTGTACGTCGGCGGAGCGGACTCCGAGACCCGCCCGTTCGCGCTGGAGCTGCTGAACGAGCTGGAGGACCCCGACCACACGGTCCTGGTGTACGTCGACCCCGCCGGGCGCCGCCTGGAGATCGTCACCGGAACGCTCGCCAAGCGGCAGCTGTCGGACACGGCGGCCGGTCTGGCCGCGCTGGCGATGCAGACCTCGTTCGCCACTGGTGACCTGACCGGCGGTCTGGTCACCGGCGTCCAGCAGCTGGGCTCCCACGCGCGCCAGGCGCCGCTGCTGCACGCGAACGAGCCGCACAAGCAGTGAGCCCAGCGCTCCAGCCACGCCGGATCGAGCTGGGCGACGTCGTACTGCGTCCGTTCGTCCTGTCGGACGAGGCCGCGGTGGCCGATGCGCTGCGCGACCCGGACATCCTCCGCTGGACCGGGGGTACTGCGGTGATCCGCACTCCGGCGGACCTGCGTGCCAGGCGGTGGCTGGAGCCGCGGATCGACGGCTGGGCGCGTGGCAGTGCGGTGTTCGCCATCGCGGATGCCGAGACGGACCAGGTGGTGGGCACCGTGTCGGTCCGCGACGTCAACCGGGTGCCTGACCAGGCGGTCGTTGCCTACTGGGTCAGCCCCTCGGCACGCGGCCGCAGGCTCGGTGCCCGTGCACTCGACGCGGCGGCCCGGTGGGCGTTCGCGCCGGACGGTCTCAGGCTGCACCGTCTCTCGCTGGACCACTCGCTGATCAACGAGGGCTCATGCCGGGTTGCGACGCGGGCGGGTTTCCAGCTGGAAGGGACCATGCGGGACTACTTCGTCGAGGCGAACGGAGAGCGTCACGACTCGCACCTGCATGCGCGGCTCGCGACCGATCCGCCGCCTCAGCTGCCCGGCGCGGCCGCAGGCTCGTAGGTGGGGCAGGCCGGGTTCCTGTACGCCTTCTGGGTCTTCGGCGCGGAGCACAGCTCGAGGACCTGCTCCGACGATGAGCCTGGGCCGAGGTAGACGACCCAGCTGTCCGTGAGCGGCTCCATGGAGCTGTCCGCGAGCCCCGGATACTGGCCGTTGACCAGCATGGCCTTCGCCGGCACACCAGCCGCGATGAGCTTGGCCGCCGTACCCTTCGCGAGCGTGTCGGCCTCCAGGCCTACGTCGGTCGGGTACTTGTCGAGGACCGCGATCCACTGGCCGCGTTTGAAGGCCGGCGAGGTCGGGCCGGTGTTGACCGCCGGCGTACTGGCGTGGGACTTCGGTGCCGGCGTGCTGGGTGGCGGCTTGCGGTCCGCCTTGGCCGTGCCGGCCGACGGCTCCGGATCCGGACTCGGTGTCGCAACACCCTCGGCTGGAGCCGCGGCGCCGTTCGGTACGGCGCCTGTCCGCAGACCGTCGTCGGTCGTCGGCCCGGCCGATCCCCGCGTCAGGATGAACGCGAACACAGCGAGCATCGCGGCCGCGGCCACGATCGACGCGCCGATGGCGCTGTGCGACCGCTGCGCCTTCCTCGGTTGCTCCGCGGGGGACTCGCGGTGCCGTGAAGGGCTGTGATGTCTCCGTGCTGCCCGGGCGGGCGGCCTGCGGTGATCCACGGGTGTCACGGCAAGGGCCCCTCCCCACAGTTTCCCTGCAGTCGGCTGATTCACCCGCAGCTTAAACCGAACCAGCGAGTAAGTGAGTCTTCTTCAGGTGGGGAGAATCTCCTTCTGTACAAGGGAATCGCCGTCCGCGCACGTGTCCTCACGATGCGCCGACGAGCAATCGTTTGATCCTCACGCGGTGCATCGGAGTGGTGACTCGACTAGATCCCGGAGGGGATGCCGTCGAGTTTGGGTTGCGGCCGGGTGTCGAGGGCGTCGTCGAGCCAGGCGTCGATGTCGACACCTGCGCCGAGGATGTGAGTCACGTACGACGCACGCTCGTGGCTGAGGACCTCTTGTTCCCAGACGCAGGGACCGGCGCCGATCGGAGCCGGACGCAGATCGCCGGCCTCCATGCCGCTGAAGATGCTGAGCCGGGACTGGAAGTCCTTCGACCAGCTCTGTACGACGAGGTACATCGCGTCGTCGCCGAGGTGCAGCACGACGACGGCCAGACCTAGTGAGCCCATCGCGTCGTCGAACTCCAGCTGCCGGGAGGCGGTGGCACGGGCGACCTCCACCATGTGGTCGTCCCACTGCCGTCCGCGTGCGGTGATGACGTACGGCTTCACGAGCCGGTGCGGGTACCGCCAGGGCATCAGCGGCGTGACGGGTCGCGGGCGGTACGCCTCTGCGAGTCCGGTCAGCGCAACGGCTGCCGCACCGGCCAGGGCGGGGTCAGAAGCGGGCACCCCATCAGTTCTACAGGTCACCAGGCCGACCACGACAGCGCCGGCCCCACATCGGAGTGAGGCCGGCGCTGTGCGGGTGGACGGGTCAGCCGGCGTCGCGCGCCTGGGCCGCGATCGCGCGGGTCAGGTCTGCCTGGGCCTCGGTGACGTAGCGGAGCGTCGGGGCGTCGACCGACGACGACTCCGCCGACAGCCACCCGGTGAGCGCGTCCAGGGTGGACTGCTCCGGGAGGTGCCGCGGCGACAGGTAGACCAGCACGTTCTCGCCCATCGACGAGCCGAGCCGGGTGTAGACATCCTTGGCCGCGCTCAGGTACTTCTCGACGTACGGCCGGAGCAGGTCCTCCTGGCCCGGCTGCTGGAAGCCGAGGATGGTCCTGAACTGCGTCTCGTTCGGGGTGTCGCCGGACTCGACCGCGATCCGCCACGCCTCTTCCTTGGCCTCGGCGGTCGGCCGTGCGGCCCGGGCCTGAGCCGCACGCTCGCCACCGGTGATGGTGGTGTCGCGGGTCAGCTCGTCGTCGATCTCCGCGGCGTCGATCCGGCCCAGCCGGGCCAGTGCGACGATCAGCGTCCAGCGCAGGTCGGTGTCGACGACCAGACCGGCCGGCAGGTCGCGGTCGTCGAGCCATGCCGTCAGCCGGTCCGCGCCGGCGTCGGAGAACACCGCCGAGCTGTACGCCCGGGCGAACGCCAGCTGGTGGTCGCTGCCCGCCTCGGCGTCCGCGAGCAGACTCGCCAAGGTCTCCTCGAACTGCGTCCGCAGCGCCGGCCGGTTCGCCGGGGCGGCGTACAGGTTGATGGCACTGGTCGCCTGCGACAGCAGCGACCGTACGCCGGTCAGGTCGGTCTCGGCCCGGATCCCGCGCAGCACGATGCCGACGTACTGGCTGGCCGGCATCTCCGCGTCGCGGGTCATGTCCCAGGCAGCGCCCCACGCCAGCGCCCGCGGCAGCGACTCGGACAGCTGGTCGATCGACTCGACCAGCGTGGCCCGGGACCGCTCGTCCAGCCGGATCTTGGCGTAGGTCAGGTCGTCGTCGTTCAGCAGCACCAGATCCGGCTGGGTGGCGCCGGTCAGCTCGGGCAGCTCGGTGCGCGGACCATCGATGTCCACCTCGAAGCGCTCGGTGCGGACCAGTCCGTCGTCGGTCCGGCGGTACAGACCCACTGCCAGCCGGTGCGGCCGCAGTACCGGGAACTTCTCCGTCGCGGTCTGCTCGATCGCGAACGACGTGAACGCGCCCTCGGCGTCGACGGCGAAGTCGGCCCGCAGCGTGTTCACCCCGGCGGTCCGCAGCCAGCGCTCGGTCCAGTCGTCCAGGTCGCGGCCGGACGCCTTCTCCAGCGGCTTGAGCAGATCGGTCAGCTCGGTGTTGCCGAAGGCGTGGTCGGCGAAGTACTCCTTCAGCGCGGTGATGAAGGTGTCCTCACCGACGAACGCGACGAGCTGCCGCAGCGTGGACGCGCCCTTGGCGTAGGTGATGCCGTCGAAGTTCACCTCGACCGCGTGGAAGTCGACCATGTCGGCCGCGATCGGGTGCGTCGAGGGCAGCTGGTCCTGGCGGTACGCCCAGTTCTTCCGCGCGTTGCAGAACGTCGTCCAGGCACCGGCGTACTTGGTCGTCGCCACCGCCTGCGCCCAGTGACTGGCCCACTCGGCGAACGACTCGTTCAGCCACAGGTCGTCCCACCAGGTCATCGTGACCAGGTCGCCGAACCACATGTGCGCCAGCTCGTGCAGCACGGTGTTGGCGCGGCTCTCCATCTCCGCGTGGGTGGTGCGGCTGCGGAACAGGTACTCGTCCCGCAGCGTCACGCACCCGGCGTTCTCCATCGCGCCCATGTTGTACTCCGGCACGAACGCCTGGTCGTACTTGTGGAACGGGTACGGCGTACCGAACGCCTTCTCGTACAGCTCGAAGCCCTGCTTGGTCACCTCGAACAGGTCCTCGATGTCCAGCGCTTCCTTCAGCGACGGACGGCACAGCAAAGACAACGGGTACGACCCGTTCGGGCCCTCGTAGACGTCGGTGACGACGTGGTACGGACCGGCGACGACAGCAGTGATGTACGTCGAGATCCGCTCGGTCGGCGGGAACTCCCAGCGGGCCAGCTCCTCGCCGTTCTCACCGGCGTACGGCGTCGGCTCGGGGGCCGGAGCGTTCGAGATGACGACCCAGCGGGCCGGTGCGGACACGGTGAAAGTGAAAGGGGCCTTGAGGTCCGGCTGCTCGAAGGTGGCGAACACCCGGCGGGCGTCCGGCACCTCGAACTGGGTGTAGAGGTAGGTCTCCTTGTCGGCCGGGTCGACCGAGCGGTGCAGCCCTTCACCGGTGCGCGAGTACAGGCAGTCGGCGACCACGCGGAGCTCGTTGCGGTCCGCCAGCCCGTCCAGCTGGATCCGCGCGCCGTCGTACACCGTGTCGGGGTCGAGCGCGCGGCCGTTCAGCGTCACCTCGCGGACCTTCTCGGCGATCAGGTCGGCGAAGCTGCTCGCGCCCGCCTCGGCGGCGAACGTGATGGTGGTCACCGACGGGTACGTCGGGGCGCCACTCGGGGCGTTGGACAGGTCCAGCTCGATCGCGTAGCTCACGTCGCTGACCACGCCCGCACGGGTACGCGCCTCGTCGCGCGTCAGGTTGGTTCCAGGCATGTCGGCATCCTATGCACCTGGCTCACAGCTTCGCCGACGGTTTCCCCGCGACATTGCGCATGGATACCAAACCGGTGCCTGATTGTTTGATTTTGTATGATCGAGAACATGACTGCCCCCGCCGATTTCTGGTTCGACCCGGCCTGCCCCTGGGCCTGGATGACGTCTCGCTGGATGCTCGAGGTCGAGCAAGTCCGGGACGTGAAGACGACCTGGCACGTGATGAGCCTGGCCGTCCTGAACGATGGCCGCGAATATCTGGACGAGAAGTACAAGAGTTTCCTGACCAATGCCTGGGGCCCGGTCCGCGTGCTGATCGCGGCCGAGCAGGCGCACGGCAACGAGGTGCTGCTGCCGTTGTACACCGCGCTCGGCAAGCGGATCCACATCGAGGGCCGTGGCATCGGCGACGGCAAGGGTGACGTGGTCCAGGAGGCACTCGCCGAGGTCGGCCTGCCCGCGTCACTGATCGAGGCCGCCGACACCGACAAGTACGACGACGCGCTGAAGAAGTCGCACCACGCCGGCATGGACCAGGTCGGCATGGAGGTCGGTACGCCGGTGATCTCGGTCGAGGGCACCGCGTTCTTCGGCCCCGTCGTCACGCCCGCGCCCAAGGGCGAGGCGGCCGGCAAGCTCTGGGACGGCGTCCGCCTGGTGGCCGGTACCGAGGGCTTCTTCGAGATCAAGCGCACCCGCGACCGCGGCCCGATCTTCGACTGATTCGGTCTGTGATTCAGGGCTTGTCTTCGCCCCGCCCGGACGGTGAAGGTTACTCACCCAGCAATTCTCCGAGCGGTGAGTAGGTACCAGATGACGTTGCGTGACGAGCTTCCCGAGACCGTGGCCGTGCCTGCGGGACTGACGGCGGGGATCGCCGTCTTCGACCGCGGGACCGGGCAGTTCGTCCAGCAACAGAACGCCGACCATCGGTTCCGGTCGGCGTCGGTGGTGAAGCTGCTGATCGTGCTCGACCTGCTCTGGGACGGCGGACCGGCGTACGACGTGCCGGCCGAGGACCGGGACCGGCTCGAGGTCATGCTGCGCAGCAGTGACGACGACGCGGCGAGCTATTACTGGGACCAACTCGGTGGTGCGGACATCGTCGAGCGGATGGTTCGGCGGCTCGGCCTGACCCACACGGCCGCGCCGCCGGCCACGCACCCGGGCTTCTGGGGCTACGTCTCGATCACCGCCGCGGACACGGTCCGGATCTATCGCCACATCCTCGACGAGGCTCCGGCACCGGTGCGCGAGTACGTGATGGGCCTGCTGCATGAGCCGACCCGCCTCGGCACCGACGGCTTCGACCAGTACTTCGGGATCGCGTCCGTCTTCGACCCGGACTTCAGCATCAAGCAGGGCTGGTCGGGGTTCCTCGGCTCGAGCGGCTACGGCTCCGACAAGGCCAAGCCGGTCGACTTCCCGCTGGATCTGGCGAGCGAGGCACTGCACACCACCGGGACGGTCGGGGCGGATGATCGCACCATCGTCGCGGTGTTCACCCTGCACCCGCGCGGAACGCAGTACGACAAGGCCTATGCGGACGTGACGACGCTGACCGCGGCGCTGACCGTGCCGGGCGGCGTACGGCGGCCTGTGAGCTGATGCGAGACTTCTGGCCATGCGAGTGCACATCGGCTCTGACCATGCCGGCTTCGAACTGAAGAACCACCTGGTCCAGCACCTCACGGCTGCCGGGCACGACGTCGTGGACCACGGCCCCGCCGTGTACGACGCCGTCGACGACTACCCGCCGTACTGTCTGCGGACCGGGGTGGCGGTGGTCGAGGAGCCGGGCAGCCTCGGCATCGTGATCGGTGGCTCCGGCAACGGTGAGCAGATCGCCGCGAACAAGGTGAAGGGGGTCCGGGCCGTGCTGGCCTGGAGCACCGACACCGCGCGGCTCGGCCGGGAGCACAACAACGCCAACGTGATCAGCGTCGGGGCGCGGATGCATTCGGAGGAGGAGGCGACCGGGTTCGTGGAGACGTTCCTGGCCACCGACTACTCCGGCGAGGAGCGGCACACCCGCCGGATCGACATGCTGTCGGGCTACGAGTCGACCGGCGTACTGCCGCCGCTGTCGTGATCCTGAGGCGCGTCGGCGGGTGTCCCGGTCTTCGCCGGGCGGCGATCGACGGGCCGGCGGGGTCGGGAGACGTCGCGGGCCCGCATCGAGCGGCCCGTGCCGACCACGGCCGGCGTGGGCGGACCGCTGCGGCCCTTGGCTCCCGACGAGCCCTGCGTTCCATTGGTCGTCCCCATAAGAGGAATCATGCCTGAAGGTCACACCCTGCACCGACTGGCGAGCGACGTCTGGGACGCGTTCGGCGGCCGCCCGGTCCAGGCGTCCAGTCCGCAGGGCCGGTTCGTCGACGGCGCCGCGCTGCTGAACGGGCACGTGCTGCGGCAGACCGAGGCCCACGGCAAGCACTTCCTCGCCGACTTCGAGGGCGCCGGCTGGCTGCACATCCACCTCGGTCTGATCGGCAAGGTCGACCTCGGTACGGCGCCGGTGCCCGAACCGGTCGGCCAGGTCCGCCTCCGCCTGCAGAACGCCACGTCGTACGCCGATCTGCGCGGGGCGACCGTGTGCGAGGTGCTGACCGACGGCGAACGCGAGGTGCTGATCGCGCGGCTCGGTCCGGACCCGCTGCGCGACGACGCGGACCCGGAACTGGCGTGGAAGCGGATCCATCGCAGCAAGCTGCCGATCGGCCGGTTGCTGATGGACCAGGAGGTGCTGAGCGGCGTCGGCAACGTGTATCGCGCCGAGGTGCTGTTCCGCGCGAAGCTGCACCCGATGACGCGCGGCCACCTGGTCAAGAAGCGCGAGTGGCAAGGTATGTGGAACGACCTGCTCGAGCTGATGAAGTACGGCGTCGAGACCGGCCGCATCGATACCGTTGCCGACGACCACACACCCGAGGCGATGGGCCGTGACCCACGGCAGGACGATCATGGCGGCGAGGTGTACGTCTACCGCCGGCAGGGTCAGCGGTGTTTCGTCTGTCACTCGGTGATCCGGACCGAGATCCTGGCCGGGCGCAACCTCTTCTGGTGCCCCAAGTGCCAGCGGACCGGTCTCACTCGCAAGTGACGGCAGCCAACAGTTGTATGACGATGTGATGCGCGGACCAGGGAGTGCCGTTATCTTCTTCACACCATGAACTGGCGCGGCGGTCTCGGTGGAGTAGTGCGACGGGTCGGCCGCCGGGTCGACGCGCTGGTCCGCCGTGCGCGCAGGTCGCACCCGATGGCGTTCGCCGCGATCCTGCTGATGACGGTGGTGTTCGCCGTCGCCAGCCTGAGCTGGGAGAGGCACTTCCCGGCGTCGGCACTGATCATTCCGCTGCTGCTCGGCGGTCTGCTGCTGCGCTTCAGGCAGCTGCTCGTCCTGACGCTGTTCACGCTGACGGTCAGTTCGTTCGTCGTCATGTCCCGTCCGGCGGCGCTGCCGAAGACCGGGTTCGTGCTGGTCCTCGGGGTGATCGGCTGGATCGTGATCACCAACGCGAAGGTGCGCAACCAGCTCGGCGTTCCGGGGACCCGCGGCGAGTCGATGCTGATGGAGCTGCGCGACACGCTGACGGCCCAGAGCGACCTGCCCGAGATTCCGATCGGCTGGCGGCTCGAGGTGGCGATCCGTTCGGCCGGTGGGTCGACGTTCTCCGGTGACTTCGTGGTGTCGACGACGCACGAGCAGATGCTCGAGGTCGCGCTGGTCGATGTCTCGGGCAAGGGAATCGATGCCGGCACCCGGGCGCTGTTGCTGTCCGGTGCGTTCGGTGGGCTGCTCGGCGTCGTCCCGGCGCAGGAGTTCCTGCCGTCGGCGAACCGCTACATCCGCCGGCAGGACTGGGACGACGACTTCGCCACCGTGGTGCACGTCGCGGTCGACCTGCAGACCGGGGACTTCGACGTACGGACCGCTGGTCACCCACCCGCGATCCTGTTCGATGCGTGGGCCGGGCGCTGGCAGACGCGCGAGTCCGACGGGCCGCTGCTCGGCTTGATGGAGGCGCCGGAGTTCGCTGTGAACCAGGGACAGCTGAAGCTCGGCGACGCGCTCTTCCTGTACAGCGACGGGATGGTCGAGACACCTCGCCGCGACATCGGCCGCGGCACCGACCGGCTGGCCGGGCACGCGGAACGCCTTGTCGCACAGGGCTTTCTGGGCGGCGCTGAAGCGCTGGTCGCGAACGCGGGCGGTCCCGGCGACGACTCCGCGATCGTGATCATCCACCGCCTGGCCCACGGGTAGGCCCGCGCTCGTGATGGCGTAGCCTGCTCGATCGTGACGAGCGAGGGCTTCGACAAGAATGCTGACCGGGCGGCGCCGGACGTGTCGTTCGAGGAACTGGTCGCGCTGATGCCGGACGCGGTCCGGGACGCGTTCCCGCCGGATCGCTGGCAGTTGGAGAAGCTGTGGGCGCTGGATCTCAAGGTCGAGCCGGTGGAGATCGCCGACCTGGTCTGGATGTTCGACCTGCCGCTGTGGCAGCTCGACGGCGAACGCTTCAAGATCACCCCGAACCAGGTCGCCGAGACCCCGATGAACTTCCGCGCCAGCTACCAGCGGGTGATGGACTCCGACCTCGACCATCCGATCAACCTGGTCGCGTACCGCGGCCGCCTGGTCGTGCTGGACGGCGTACATCGGCTGCTGAAGGCGCACTTCCTCCGCCGGCGCTGGATCGAGGCCACCATCGCCACCGCCAGGCAGTTGCAGTCCTGCGCGCCGTGAACCCCGACCGGCTGGTCCGTGGCTACCGGCGCTGGCAGGGTGGTGGCCATGGACAGCAGGGTGGAACGTGAGGTGTACGTCGAGGCGCGGCCGGACCAGGTCTGGGCGGCGCTGACCCAGGGGGAGAACTTCGCCCGGTGGTACGCGTTCGGCGGGGCCGAGATCGACCTGAAGCCGGGCGGCCGGATCGTGCTGCGGTGGGATGAGCACGGGCGCTACCTCGGCTTCGTCGAGAAGGTCGAGCCTGGCCGTCGCTTCGCCTACCGGTACGCCGTCGAGGCGGACACCGATCCGGCGCCGGGGAACGCGAACCTGGTCGAGTTCACCCTCACGCCGGAGGGCGACGGCGCCCGGCTCGGTGTGGTCGAGTCCGGCTTCGACCGGCTGGATCCGCCCACGTTGGCCCACCCGGACGAGTCCGCCCAGTCCTGGGAAGCCGGCCTGGCGGCGCTCGCCGACCTCGCACCGACGCTGTGAGTTCCCGCGACCGGTCCGGCAGGCAAAAACCCCCAGCGATGTTGTCATGTCACCGATTAGCATCGGTGACATGACAACAACCAACGACGAGTACGCCCCGAGCCCGAGGGACTGGGTCCGCGACCTGGTCCAGCAGGTCGAGGCGGCCGGCACCACCCACGTCGTCGAAATCCGCGGGCAGAAGGTGGTGCTGGTGACGATGCGCGGCGCCAAGTCCGGCAAGCTCCGCAAGGTCCCACTGATGCGGGTCGAGCACGACGGTGTGTACGCGGCGGTCGCGTCGACCAGCGGCGCCCCGAAGAACCCGGTCTGGTACCACAACCTCAAGGCCGACCCGAAGGTCACCCTGCAGGACGGCACCGTCACCAAGGAGTACGCCGCCCGCGAGATCGACGGTGCGGAGTACGACGAGTGGTGGCAGCGGGCGGTCGCCGCGTTCCCGTTCTACGCGGAGTACCAGGCCCAGACCACCCGCAAGATCCCGCTGTTCTTGCTCGACCCGGTCCGCTAGACCGCGCACCATACTGGACCCGACGCGCTGCGATTGGTGATGGTGATGCGTCACCATTACCATTGGTGACATGACAGCGAGCAATGAGGATTATGCGCCGAGCCCGACCGACTGGGTTCGCAACCAGGTCGAGAAGGTCGAAGCCGCCGGTACCACCGACGCGGTCGACATCATCGGGCTCAAGGTGGTGCTGCTGACCATGCGCGGCGCCAAGTCGGGCAAGATCCGCAAGGTCCCGCTGATGCGCGTCGAGCACGACGGCGTGTACGCCGCGGTCGCGTCGCTCGGCGGCGCCCCGAAGAACCCGGTTTGGTACTACAACCTCAAGGCCGACCCGAAGCTCACCCTCCAGGACGGTGACGTCACCAAGGAGTACGTCGCCCGCGAGGTCGAGGGCGCGGAGTACGACGAGTGGTGGAAACGCTCCGTCGACGCGTACCCGCCGTACGCGGAGTACCAGACCAAGACCAGCCGGAAGATCCCGCTGTTCGTGCTGGACCCGGTCGGCAACTGAGCCTCGCCTGGCTGGAACCGGCGGTGACCTCGTCGACGCCGTCGGTCACCCAGGGCTGAGGCCATCCCAGTAAAGTCTGTGAACAGTTCCGTGGCGGAACGGTACAGGCTGCTCAGAGCGGTCCGGCGACTGTGAGACGCTGGGCTCGGTAGTTCGGCGCGCTGCGTCGACCGAGTTCTGGGAGTCGTCCTGACCACACACGACGCGGTGCAGGAACCGTTCGTCGGGTCGACGCGGTTGCGTCTGGCCGGACTGGCACTGCATGCCTATACCGCGAGCGGAACGGTGCTCGCGCTGCTGATCGTCATCGCCGCCGTCGACGGGGACGCGGTCCGCGCGCTCTGGCTCGGCCTGGCCGCGCTGGTGATCGACGGAACCGACGGGATGCTGGCCCGCCGGCTGCGGGTCAAGGAGACAATCCCGTGGTTCGACGGCGCGATGCTCGACAACATCGTCGACTACCTGACCTACGCGTTCGCCCCGATCGTGCTGCTCTGGACCGGCGACTACCTGCCCGCCGGCGCGCTCGGCGCGGTGCTCGCCGCGCTGCCGTTGCTTGCCTCCAGCTACCAGTTCTGCCGCGTCGACGCGAAGACCGACGACCACTTCTTCCTCGGGTTCCCCAGCTACTGGAACGTGGTCGCCTTCTACGTCGTCGTCCTCAGCCTCAGCCCGGTCGTCACCGGCATCATCCTGGTGGTCTGCTCGATCCTGGTGTTCATCCCGGTCAAGTACGTCTACCCGTCCCGGACCAAGGCGTTCCGGTCGCTCAACCTGCTGACCACCGCGATCTGGCTGGCGGCGTACGCCGTACTCCTCGCCCAGATGCCCGACCCGAACGCGATCGTGGTCGCCGTCTCGCTGGCCTACCTTCTGTACTACGCCGTGCTGAGCCTCTATATGACCTTCTGGGTCCCACGGCGCAAGGTTGCCTGAGTGGTCTTAGGTCTGGGGGCGGCGCTCGGCGCCGCGGTGCTCTTCGGTATCGCCTCGATCCTGCAGGCAGTCGGTTCCCGCAAGGTCCCGACCGAGTCCGAGCTCGATCCGCGGCGGCTCGGCGGGTTCGTGGTCGCGCTGCTCCAACAGCCGGCGTTCCTTGGTGCGCTGGTGCTGAACCTGGCCGGCTTCGGGTTGCACTTCGTTGCCCTTCGCCTCCTTCCGCTGTACCTCGCGCAGGCGGGGATCGCGGTGAGTCTGGTCGTGACGGCGTTACTTGCGACGCGACTGATGTCGGATCAACTGAGTGCGCTCGAGTGGTCTGCGGTGCTGGCGGTCTGTGTGGGGCTCGGGCTGCTGGCTGTGTCGGCGGGAGATGCGGGGGAGAGCGCGGAGCATCACGGGCTGACGATCGGGGTCATCATCGGTTTGGTCGCGATCGCGGTCCTTGGTGCGCTGGCGAGTCGGTCGCAGCGTGGTGTGTCCACGGCGTTGCTTGGTCTGTTGGCCGGTCTCGGGTACGCCGGGGTCGCGATCTCGGCGCGGTTGCTGCAGGACGGTTCTGTGGGTGAGTTGTTGCGCAGCCCCACGACGTACACGCTGCCTCTGAGTGGAGCGATGGCGTTCATTCTCTACTCGCTCGCGTTGCAGCGTGGGTCGGTGACGCTCGCAACCACCCCGATGATCGCCCTGCAAACCATCACCCCGGCCGCCGTCGGCGTCTTCGTCCTCGACGACGCAGTCCGCCCCGGCTGGTGGCCCGCCGCAGTAGCCGGCTTCCTCCTCTCCGCCGCAGGCTCCCTAATCCTCGTCCGCTTCGAATCCGTCAAACCCGACCCGAGATAGTTCCCCACGCGTCCGGTGTGTTGCGGGCTGCCGCCCGCGGTTGAAGGCCTCGGCGGGCTGTGGATACCGGGGTGGGGGTGTGGTTGGCGCTGGTGGGCGGTGGGGCGGGGTGTGTTGTCGGGTGCCGAGTCTCCTGTCTCGGCCTCGGTGTGGGTTCTGGGGACACACCACAACGGTGTGCCTGGGGCTCGGCTGCCGGGCGGTGTGGCGGTGTTGTACTTGTGCTCTCGTCGGTCGGGGCGTGGGTAGGGGGTGGGCATGGGTAGATGGTCTGTGTCGGTGACCGGGGTGGCGACGCTTCGGGAGTATCGGCTGGGCTGGTTGCGGCCGGATCTGATTGCTGGGGTCACGGTGGCGGCGTACTTCGTGCCTCAGGTGATGGCGTACGCGCAGCTGGCCGGGTTGCCGGCGGTGACCGGGTTGTGGGCGGCTCTCGGGCCTCTGCTGTTGTACTTCCTGCTCGGCTCGTCGCGGTTGCTGTCGCTCGGTCCGGAGTCGACGACGGCTTTGATGACAGCCACGGCGATCGGGCCGCTCGCAGCGGGTGATCCGGTCCGCTACGCGCAACTGGCCGCCGTACTGGCTCTGATCGTCGGTGCCATCTGCGTGCTGGGATGGCTGGCGCGTCTCGGGTTCCTCGCGGACCTGCTCTCCAAGCCGGTGCTGGTCGGCTACCTGGCCGGCATCGCGGTGATCATGATCACGGGCCAGCTCGGCCGCCTGACCGGTGCTCCGGTGACCGGGGACTCACCGCCCGCCGAGGTACTGTCCGTGATTCGTCTGTACGACGAGTGGCAGGCGGCGCCGCTGGTGTTGTCACTGGTGTCGCTGGGGTTGTTGCTCGCGTTCGCCCGGTGGACGCCGCGACTCCCGGGTCCGCTGATCGTGGTCGCGCTCGCCGCCTTGGTGACGTGGGCGGCGGGGCTGGGTGACAAGGGAGTGACCCTGGTCGGCAGCGTACCCAGCGGCCTTCCCGTTCCGCGGCTGCCGGACATCTCGGTCGCGGACGTCGGCCTGCTCGCGTTACCGGCCCTCGGCGTTGCCCTCGTCGGCTACACCGACACAGTGTTGACCGGGCGCGCGTTCGCCTCCCGTGGTCAAGAGCGTGTCGACCCCGATGGTGAGCTTCTCGTCCTCGGCCTGGCCAACGTCTCCGTCAGCCTGGTTCGTGGTTTCCCGATCAGCAGCAGCGGAAGCCGGACGGCCCTCGCGGAGGCCACCGGCGCGAAGAGCCAGGTGTACTCGCTGGTCGCCGCAGCCGTCATCGTCGCAACCCTGCTCTTCGCCGGACCGTTGCTGTCGACGTTCCCGATCGCCGCACTCGGCGCGCTCGTGGTGTTCGCCGCCCTACGGCTGATCGAACTGTCCGAGTTCCGCCGCATCGCCAACTTTCGCAACAGCGAGTTCCTGCTGGCGTTGGCGACCACGGTCGGCGTGATCGCGCTGGATGTCCTGTACGGCGTTCTGGTCGCGGTCGCCCTGTCGGTCATCGACGTACTGCGTCGCGTCGCCCGCCCGCACGACGGCATCCTGGGCTATGTCCCGGGGATCGCCGGCATGCACGACATCGACGACTACCCGGACGCGAGGCCGGTCCCGGGTCTGGTCGTCTACCGCTACGACTCGCCACTGTTCTTCGCCAACGCCGAGGACTTCCGCCGCCGCGCGATGGCCGCGGTCGACGACGCCGACGCACCGGTCCGCTGGCTGCTCCTCAACGCCGAGGCGAACGTCGAGATCGACATCACCGCCATCGATGCGCTCGACTCCCTCCGCGAGGACCTCACCTCCCGCGGCATCGTCCTCGCCATGGCCCGCGTCAAACAGGATCTCCGCGACGACCTCGACGCCGCCGGCTTCCTCGATCGCCTGGGCCCTGACCGCCTCTTCTACACTCTCCCCACCGCGGTCGAGGCCTTCCGGCAGGAGAACGCGGCGCCGGAATAGTTGCCACAAGCAACGTCACGGCGCTGCTGCCACCCGGTTCGCGGCAGCGATCCAGGATCGACCGGCGAAGACAGCGAGCAACGCGCCGGCGGCACCCATGACACCGACCGCCGTTGACGGCGAGGTCAGGCCTGCCACCGCTCCGGCTGCCGCGACACCGAGACCTTGGACCGCTTGCAATCCCGCCGAGGCAAGCCCGATGACCTGCCCTCGTCGGCCATCCGGCACCAGACGTACGAACATCGGGGTGACAAGCATGGTGTACGACGACAGCACACCGACCAGTGTCCAGAGCCCGATCGCCGTGGACACCGATGGCACGGCAGCACTCACCATCAGCGGGATCCCGGACGCCACCGCGAGCGGTGCCAGCGATCGGGTCCGCCAGCGCGCCGGCATCCAGCGGGTCAGCAGCAATGAACCGACGAGAGCGCCGACAGGGTCAGCGGCCATCAGCAGACCGACCGCGGCCTCACCTCTGCCGGCGTCGGCCGCGTACGCCGCCGCGATCCCTTCGGGTGCGATGTAGAAGCCGTACAGATACAGCAAGCCCAGCAGACTGCGGAGCCGACGATCACCCCAGATCACCCGGAACCCGCCGGACAGCGACCGCCCGACGGTCCTCGGGTCCGCCGCGTCCGGCGGCCGGTGGAGACGTGCGCCGAACCGGACGACAGCCGACGAGACCAGGAAGGTCAACGCGTTCAGCCCCAGTGCGACGTGCGATCCGGTCAGGCCGACCAGCACTCCGCCCGCTGCGAATCCGGCTACTTGGACGATGCTGTCGGTCGCACTGGCCAGGCCGACTCCGACGACGTACCGGTCTCCGTCCAGGACGGTCGGCAGGATCGCGTTGCGAGCAGCGCTGTAGAGCGGCTGCAGTCCGACTACGACGATCAGCAAGGCGGCCAGTACGGCGACCGGCAGGCCAGGGATCGCCATCGCGGTCACCAGACCCGCCCGGCTCAGGTCTGTCGACACCATCACCGTACGGCGCGGGAACCGGTCCGCCAGCCCGGTCAGCAGTGGGGCGCTGACCAGCGGCGGCAGGAACGACAGGGCGTACGTCAACGCGGTGACGGCGGCGGACTCGGTCCGGTCGAAGACCAGTACGGCGATGGCGACCCGGGCGAGCTGATCGCCGAGCCGGGACTGCGCGTGCGCGATCCACAAGGCACGGAACTCGGCCACGCCCACGACTTCGCGGATGGTCGGGCGGCTGGCCATGCGCCGACGCTAGGCGGCGCGACTTTCAGATCGCTGTCACCGTCGCCCGTGAAAGCAGAGTGAAAGCGTGCGCTGGCAAGCTCGCATCGACCTGTCACGTCCAGCGAGGAGGGCAAGCATGCGCGACCGCGAACTCAAAGCCGCCAACAGAGACGACCGCGATCTCAAAGCCGCCAACAGAGACTGGTGACTTGCGACGGGTGCGGCCGCGTGCCGCACCCGTTCGTCAGCTGCGTGGCCGGCGATCGGCGAGGTGGCGGAGGAGGGCGGTCAGGCCGGCGATCTGGTAGCGCCAGAAGCTGGTGATCGTGGCGCGGAGGTCCGCCTCGGTCTCGTTGTGGAGCAGGATCCGGGCGATGGTTCTCGAGGTGTTCGTCCAGATGGATTCGAACAGGTCGACGTCGCCGGCCGCGACCGTGCCGGCCGGCAGCGCGTTGACGAGAGCCTCCACGGACAGGCTGTTGATTCGCGCGACGACGTCCGCATGCCGCGTCCCGGCCGCACCGGAGAGGATCACGACGGACTCGAGCCGGTACTGCAGCCAGAACCGCATCATCTCGTCGGCGACGTCCGTGGTCGTGCCGTCGCGTTTCACCAGCGAGGCGAAGTCCTCGACCCGGCGGCCGACCACCTGCTCCAGCGTGTCGACGACCTCATCCGGTACGACGGCGTCGTACAACTCCTGTTTGTTGCGGTAGTAGCGGTACAGGTTCGCCGGTGCCATCCCGGCCTCGGCCGCGACTCCGGCCATGGTGGCGCCGGCGTACCCGTGGACGGCGAACGCCCGGAGTGCGGCTGCGCGGATCCGGGACCGGACGTCGTCCTTCAGCACCTGCGGCACCCGAAAGAGCCTAGCATGAATAGTGAATCTGTGATTCGCTATTGGTGGGAGAGTCGATCAGAGGAGGCAAGGATGACTCGCACCGGAGTGTTCTGGGACGGCGTGGAAGGGCGGGCGCCGCTACCGCACGCGGCGCGCACGCTCGGGTTCGAGCTGCTGGAGGCCGATCCGGAGCATGGCACGATCTCCGTCGCGTTCGCCGGCGTCGAGGCGTTCACCAATCCGTTCGGGGAGGTCCTCGGCGCCTTCCTCGCCGCGATGCTCTACGACACCGTCGGCCCGGCGCTGCTGGCCACGCTCCCGCCCGGCCGGTTCATCGAGACGCTCGACCTCAACACCACCTTCGTCCGTCCGGCGCGCATGGGCCGGCTCATCGGGCACGGTCGCGTCGTCACCCGCTTCGACGACCACGCGACCCTCGCAGGAACGCTCTACGGCACCGACAGCGAGATCGTCGCCACCGCAACAGCCACCGCTCGAGTCATAGACCTCCCATCGGCCGCCTAGCGCGACGGCCACTTCCAGGCGGGCTCGTCGAGTGGGCCCTGGCCGGCGATCGTGGTGGCGCCGTGGTCTTTGACGAGTTCGATCGTGTGCAGGTCATCCAGCGCGTCCAGGGCGGCGAGGAACGGCCGGGAGTGCGTCACGACGATGACCTGGGCTTCCTTGGCGGCGGTGACGACGAGATTCGCCAAGGCCGGCAGGAGGTCCGGATGCAGGCTGGTCTCGGGCTCGTTCAGCACGAGGAGCTCTGGCGGTCGCGGGGTCAGCAACGCGGCGACCCACAGCAAGTACCGCAGCGTCCCGTCGGACAACTCCGCCCCGGACAACGGCCGCAGCAACCCGTGCTGCCGGAACGAGATCTCGAACCTACCGCCGGCGTTGACGATGGCCAGAGTGCTGCCCGGGAACGCCAGTTCGATGGCCTCGTCCAGCGCACCCTTGATGCCGATCTCACGGATCGTCTGCAACGCGGCCGCGACGTCGACGCCGTCCGGACCGAGCACCGGCGTCCGCGTGCCGATCTGCACACGACGGGCAGGCGCATCAGCGTCGGTGCGGAAGTGATCGTAGAAGCGCCAGGACCGCAGCCGCTCGCGGACGGTCAGCAGCTCCGGCGCGCGCTCGGGATCGGCGAACTCGCTCAGCATGCTGTCGAAGGTCTGGAGCTGGTGACCACCGCGCAACCACTCGCCTGAGCCGGCCCGGATCCGCACCTCGCGGTTGACGCGCTCCACCAGCAGCGATGCCGGCCGCAGGAACGGCCCCGCCCACAGGGCTTCCCGTTTGATCTCCGGATCGAGATCGAACACAGAACCATGCGGCACCGGCAGCCCGAGATCCATCAGATAGCCGTAGTCGTCACCCGCGAATCCCAGGCGCAGGTTCACCGGCCCGGTCCGCACCGTGCCTTGCACCGGCCGATTCTTGCGTACGTGCTCCGGCCCAGCCCATAGAGTTGACTGAAGACCGCCCTCCCGGGCCAACGCGGCGACGGCCCCATTGCGTGAGGCGTCGGCGAGCAGGCGAAGGGCTCGGTAGAGGCTGGATTTGCCTGTCCCGTTGGCTCCGGTCACGACGTTGAGCCCGCGCAGTGGCATCACCACGCGGCGCAGTGACCGGTAGTTCTCCACCGCCAGGGTCGTGAGCATGTCCGTCACGCTACCGACCTGCTCCGACAGAACGAATCGTTGGAGACTGAGCGGCGTGACTCCGACCCCGGCGTTCCATCAGGCCGGGTCGATGCCCAGCGCGGTGAAGCGCTGGGCGAGGTCGTCGACCCAGGCGTGCGGTGTTCGGTGATCCGGGAGTGGGACGCCTTGTTCGCTGCGCCAGAGCGCGTCGCCGAGGGCAGTGCGCAGATGCCAGGCCATCACGCGCTCGGCTGACAGTTCATGGCCGGTGAGCTGGCTGTAGTGGTGGAGGGTGGCGGTCAGCAACTCGACGCCTGGACCCGCTCCGGGGAAAGTGCGCAGGTCGTACTCGGCCTCGGCCAGGCCGGCGGTCTCGAAATCGACGACTACGCGGAGGCGCTCGCCTTCCCATACCTGGTTGCCGCCGTGCAGATCGCCGTGGACCAGTACGTTCCGGCCCGGGGTCGCCAGTACGTCGTCCGCCCAGTCGCACCACTGCATGACGGCGGTTCGCTGATCTGGACGCGCCCACTTCACGAACCGGTCGCGCAAGTCCTTGGTCGTGGCTGGTTGGACGGCCGCGGGGGGAAGTTCGCCGATGACGGCTTCGACGCGTTCCCGGGTCGCCGAACGGTTCAACGCAGCCATGAAGTGGGCGAGCTGCCGACCCACGTCGTCCCGGTCGAGCGAGTCCACGACCTCGAACAGCGACTTGCCAGGCACCAGTTCGGTCACCAGGAGCAGTGGATCGGTGCTGCTGGCAACTACGTTCGGCAGGAACGGAATGCCCGGCTCGCGCGCCAACGCCGCCACCACGGCGATCTCATGCGCCAGCCGGAGCCCGGCAGGGCGCGACCACGCGAACTTCGCGACGAACCGCCCGCCGACCACCGCACTCGCCGCCCACCACCGCGGATCGTCCTCGCCCAACGTCTCGCGAAGCACGATCGAGCAATCGCCCAACGCAGGCGCAACCTCCCGCAACGCCCCGGCAACCGCGGAAGGCGAGCCCTCCTCCAACCACCTCATCCCGGCCGAGGCTACCTCGAACCCGCGTGCGCGTGGGGCGGGCCGTGAAAAGCGAACTGCCCTCGGTCCGTTGGGGGACCGAGGGCAGTTCGGGGAGGGGCTAAGCCAGGGAGTCTTCCCAGGCTTGGTGGAGGCCGGCGTAGCTGCCTCCGGTGGTGATGAGGTTGCGCGGGGCGCCGTCCTCGATGATGCGGCCGTGCTCGAGCACGATCACGCGGTCCGCGGTTTCCACCGTGGACAGCCGGTGCGCGATCACGATCGCCGTACGGTCGGCCAGGATGGTCCGCAGCGCGCGCTGGATCAGCCGCTCGCTGGGGATGTCGAGGCTGGAGGTCGCCTCGTCCAGGATCAGTACGGCGGGGTCGGCGAGGAACGCCCGGGCGAACGCGACCAGCTGGCGCTGGCCGGCGGACAGCCGGGAACCGCGCTTCTCCACCGACGTCTCGTACCCGTTCGGCAGGGCCGTGATGAAGTCGTGCGCGCCGATCACCTTGGCCGCCTCGACCACCTCTTCCATCGTGGCCTCCGGCTTGCCGAACCGGATGTTGTCGGCCACCGAGCCGGTGAACAGGAAGTTCTCCTGCGTCACCATCACGACCCGCTTGCGCAGGTCGTCCTCGGTGAGGTCCCGCAGGTCGATCCCGTCCAGCAGCACCTGACCGTCGGACGGGTCGTAGAACCGCGCCACCAGCTTGGCGATCGTGGTTTTGCCGGCGCCCGTCGTACCGACCAGGGCCAGGGTCTGACCGGCCGGCACGTCCAGATCGAGACCGGGCAGGACCGGTACGTCGTCGACGTAGTTGAACCGGACGTTGCGGAACTCGAGGTGACCCCGCGCGCGACCGGGCTTGGCCGGCTCGATCGGCTCGGGGACGTCGGGCGTCTCGTTCAGGACGCCGGACAGCTTCTCCAGCGCCGCACTCGCGGACAGGAAGGTGTTGTAGAACTGCGAGATGTCCTGCAGCGGCTCGAAGAACTGCCGCAGGTAGAGCAGGAACGCCGTCAGTACGCCGACTGTCACGTGACCGTGGTAGGCCTGGTAACCGCCGTACGCCAGGATCGCCACGATGGTGATGTTGCCGACGCCCTTGATCGACGGCATGAAGATCGCGTTCAGCTGGAACGACTTCAGGTTGGCCTGGCGGTACCGGTCGTTGACGCCGTGGAAGATCTCCTCGTTGCGCGGCTCCCGGCGGAACGCCTGGACCGCGCGGATCCCGGTCATCGACTCGACGAAGTGCACGATGACGAGTACGACGGCCTCACGCGTCTGCCGGTACACGACCGCCGACCGCTTCCGGAACCACGCCGTCAGCAGGATCAGGGCCGGGAACGACAGCAGCGCGAGCAGACCGAGCTTGAGGTCGAGCGTGAGCAGCAGGATCGACGTACCGATCAGGGTCAGAGCCGCCGTGACCAGGCCGTCGAACCCGTTGGCCAGCATCTCGTCGATCACGCCCACGTCCGACGTCAACCGCGAGATCACCCGGCCGGAGGTGAACTTGTCGTGGAACGACGGGCTGAGTCGCTGGAAGTGGTCGAACACCCGCTTGCGCAGTCCGAGCAGGATGGTCTGCCCGAGCCGGCCGGACCGCATCAGGAACAGCTGCCGGGTCCAGGCCTGGAGCAGGGCCATCGCCAGGACCAGGGACACGACGGTGATCAGTTCCTGTGAGCCTTCGCCGGCGATGATCGGCGGGATGCCGTTGTCGATGCCGAGGTGGACCAGGTACGGGACCGCGAGGCGGGCGCCGTTCTCGACCACCACGATCACGACCAGCAGCCAGATCAGCTTGGCGTGCGGCCGGAGCAGTTCACCGAGCAGCTTGCGGGAGTCCTCCTTCAGCCGGACGGTCGTTGCCCTCGACAACTCCCGGTCGGGGTCCTCGTCGAACTGACCCCGCCAGGTGTCCTGCTGCGACTTGTCGTCCTTGGTTTCCTCAGGAGGAGGTGTCTGCTGGGTCGTGGTCATGCGTGCACCTCCTCTTCCTCCGCCGCGAGCAGGTTCCGGTACGCCGGGACCTGCTCGAGCAAATCGTGATGGGTTCCGACGTGGGTGATGGTCCCGTTCTGGAGCAGGGCCACCTTGTCGGCCAGCATCACGGTCGACGCGCGGTGCGCGACCACGATGCCGGTGGTCTCGGAGAGCACGTTGCGCAGTGCCTCCTCGACGAGAGCCTCGGTGTGCACGTCGAGTGCGGACAACGTGTCGTCGAGGACCAGGACTGCGGGCTTGGCGAGCACGGCCCGGGCCAGCGCGAGCCGCTGGCGCTGACCGCCGGACAGTGACATGCCCTGCTCGCCGACGCGGGTCTCCAGACCCCACGGCAGCTCGTTGGCGAACTCGGCCTGCGCGACCTGCAGGGCCTGCTGGACGTCGGCCTCGGAGGCGTCCGGCCGGCCCAGCGTCAGATTCTCCCGGACGCTCATCGAGAACAGCGTCGGGTCGTCGAACGCGGAGGCGACCGCGGTCCGCAGTGAGACCAGCGACAGGTCACGGATGTCGTGCCCGTCGATGGTGATCCGCCCCGCGGTCACGTCGTACAGCCGGGGGACCAGCGCGGTGAGCGTGGTCTTGCCCGACCCGGTCGCGCCCACCAGGGCGAGCGTCGTACCGGGGGTGAGGTCGAGGTTGATGTCGTGCAGGATCTCGGTGGAGTCGTCGGAGAACCGGAAGCCGACATGCTCGAAGCGCAGGTGCCCCTTCGAGTTCACCAGCTCGTCCGGACCCGACTCGATCACCGAGTAGGTGTCGAGGATCTCGCTGATCCGGTCCGCCGCGGTCATCGCCTCCTGGGCCATCGCCAGGATCGCGCCGAGCGAGGTGACCGGCCAGATCAGGGACAGCATCAGCGTGATGAACGCGACCAGGGTGCCGAGCGTGATCGCCTCGCGGCCCACCGCGAGGGCGCCGAGCAGCAGCACGATCACCAGGGTCAGGTTCGGGATCACGCCGAGGAAGCTCCAGAACCGCGACGCCAGCCGGACCTTCTCCACCTCGGTGGTGTAGAGCGTGAGCGCCTCGTCGTCGAACTGCTGCTGGACGTGCCCGCGCCGGCCGAAGGCCTTGATCACCCGGAAGCCGAGCGCCGACTCCTCCACCCGGGTGGCCAGGTCACCCTGCTGGTCCTGGACCTTGCGGGAGATCAGCAGGTACTTCTTCTCGAACTTCAGCGACAGCGTGATGATCGGTACCGCGGCCAGCAGGACCACGACGCCGAGCGGCCAGTACAGCCGCAGCAGCAGGATGGTGACGACCCCCAGCTGCAGGATGTTCATCACCAGGAACAGCAGGCCGAAGCCCATGAACCGGCGGATGATGGACAGGTCGGTGGTGACCCGGGACAGCAGCTGACCGCTCTGCCAGCGGGTGTGGAACTCCATCGGCAGCGACTGGAGCCGGACGTACAGGTCGTGCCGGAGGGTGGCCTCGAGGTCGCTGACGGTGCGGGACTGCGCCCACCGGCGGGCCCAGACCAGCAGGACCTCGGCGATGCTCAGCCCGAGGGCAAGGAAAGCGAGCGGGACCAGGAGGTCCAGCTCGCGGCGGGTGACCGGGCCGTCGATGATGGCCCGGGTGACCAGTGGAACGGTAAGGCTGACGCCCACACCCAGCATGGCGGTGGTGAACATCACCGACAGGCGCCAGCGGTGTGGCCGGAGGTAGGGCCGGAGCCGCCAGAGGTTGCGGCTGCGTGCAGGGACTCGGGTGGTAGGGGCAGCGATCGACGGCGCTTGGGCAGGGTGCTCGGACGGCATCTGGACGGGCGCACTTCCCATCATGCTCGGTAAGGGGTTTTCGCGACCGGAAAACGGCGCACTTTCCAGTATCGCTCACCAGGTAAGCGCTTGTCCTCCCAATTCCATTCCCCATGGATGAATTACCACTTGTTGCAATAAGCGCCTCCCGCCCCACGCGGTAGCAGCCGTCACACTCATCACGTTTCGCAATCAGTCTTCAGCCATCGATCGCGGCTGCGGGTCGGTGGCCGGGAGCGAACGGAAGGTCCGGAGCGGGGAGACGAGCGCGATCAGGACGCCGAGGAGCATGCCCGCGGTGGCCAGGAGGAGCGTCGGCCGGATGCCGATCGCGGTGGCCAGGACGCCTGAGGTGGCTGCGCCGGCGGCTTGGCCTCCGATCACGAGCGTCCGCCAGGTGGCTGTGACCTGACCGAGCAGGTGATCCGGGGCCAGGGACTGACGGAGAGTGCGCTGGGGAACACCGAAGAGCGACATGCCGAGCCCGGACAGCGCCTGAGCGACGTAGATCATCGCAGTGACGCCCGTGGCCAGGGCAACACCGCTCAGGGAAGCCAGGAGTACGCCGGAGATGTACGCGCGGCCGATGCCGACCCGGCTGCACCACGCGGTCGCGACGAAGGTCCCTGCCACGGCAGCGACGCCGAACGCGGTCAGAGCGATGCCGACGAGCCCGGGCGACCAGTGCAGCTCACGCACCAGGTACAGGACGACCAGCGGCCCCTGCATCGCGCCGGCCAGTGCGGCCGTGGTCGCGGACAGAGTCAGAGACGTCAGGATCCGGTCGCCGAAGATCGCCCGCAGCCCGGTGGTCAGGCGCGTCCGGGTGTGCGCCGCAGACGCCCGTACCGGCTCGCGGATCAGGTACGACGCCGTCGCGGCGACGAGGTACGACACGGCGTCGACGAGGATCGCGAACGGCGCAGTCACCAGCTGCACCAGGAAGCCCGCCACCGATGGACCGGTGGTCGAAGCCAGGTTCAGGCCGAGCAGAGCGGCGCTGTTGGCCCGCATCAGGTCCTCACGCGGCACCAGCGACGGCAGCATGGTCAGGGACGCCGTGTCGGACAGCAGAGTCAGCACTCCGGTCACTACGGCGACCACGTAGAGCTGTTCGATGCGCAACGAATCCGTTGCCGCGGCCAACGGGATGGTTCCGAGCAGTACGGCGCGGCCGAGGTCCGTGACGATCAGGATGCGGCGCAGCGGCCACCGGTCGACCCAGACACCCGCCGGCAGGCCGAAGACGAGGTGCGGCGCGATGCTCAGAGCGGACAGCAGACCCATCTGCAGCGCGGACGCCTGCAGCGTGACGACAGCCACCAGCGGCAGCGCCACAGTGGTGATCGCACTGCCCGACGCCGACACCAGCTGCCCGATCCACAGCTTGCGGAACTCTCCCCTCACGACCCATGCCATGCCAAGCAACCTGTCACTCAGCAGAGTCATGCGACTACGGGTGTTCGCCCCCAGCAGAGCGTGTTCACTGCACGCGAAACACAGGACCCCTGGCCGTGAACGGCAGCGACGCACCACTCGGAATCAGCCACGCATGCTCCCGCCGCACCCGAACCACATCACACTGGCCGTCGGTGATGAGCAGGATCGGCCCGTCGACCGGGAAGTCGTCTGCTCGTTCCAGCAGGTCCACTCCGGGCTGTAGCACCGTTCCACCGCGGCCTCGCACCTGCACCCGGCCGGCGATGTCGTCCACGGGTAGGTAGCCCGCGTCGTAGGCCGCCGCGTCGCAGTACACAACCCGTGCCGCGGGGACATCCCTTGCCCGCGAGTACGACGCGATCGCGCCGAGTGCCTTGCCGAGGAGCTGCCGGTCCATCGATCCGGAGGTGTCCAGGACCACGCCGTACGTCGGGAGCCGGTCGACCTCGACCGGTCGGATCCACCCTGGCCGTGGGATGTCCGGCGTACCGGACTGGCGTCGGGAGGCGCGGGCGTAGGTGCGGACGCGGGCCACGGCTGGGACGTGCTCCTCGAACCAGCGCGCGAGTTGCGCGTCCCAGTCGAGCGGCGGGTGGTCCAGCGCGCGGATCTCCTCGACCAGTCCGACGGGCAGAGTGCCGCGCGCTGTGTCGTGGTACGCGAGGCCGGTGGTCAGAGCGCGCCGGTAGATGTCGTCGAGACCGGCAGCACGCGCGGCCTCTCCTGGATGCGGCAGCGGCTGTCCGAGTACGTCGCCGAGGCCGACACCGCGCAGAGTCGCCAGCTTGCGGTAGCGGCGCAGGTCCGTGGTGATGCGGTCGTAGACAGTCTCGACGGACAGGCCCTTCAGCACCGGGTCGTGCAGTGCGCCGTCCGGCATGGTGCCGACACCCATCTCCAGCAGCCAGCCGTTGATGACCAGGTCCGCTGCCACGTTCCACAGGTATGCGTCGCGGCCGCCGACGCGGTCGCCGTGGCGGAGTGCGGCATGCAGCATCTCGTGTGCCATCACGAACCGCCACTCGTTCTGGGTCATCACGATCAGCGGGTTCACGTAGATCTCTCCGGCCGCCGCGTTCACCGCAGCCACCTGGATGTCCCAACCGCGCGCCAGCTCGGCCTCCGCCACGATCGTCATGCTGGAGGCGATCGCTCCGAGCAGCGGGTACGACGAGACGAACCAGCCAAGCGCCAGGTCCCACTCGTCCCGACCACTCCGGTGGTCGGACAGGGACGAACGGGCTCCGCCGGCCACATCGATGGCTGCCGCGGCCGCCGCGGACAGTCCGGCGGCGAACAGCTCACTCCACTTCGGTGGATCGCCCAGCCTGTTCCAGGCCTTCAGCAGTACGTCGGGGTGCGCGCCGGCGACACCGAGTCCGTCGTACTCGGGAGGGACACCGGTGCGGCGCCATTGGCGGGCCAGGGCCTCCTCATCTGTGCCGGGGAACGCCTGCGGGAGCTCGACCACCGGCGTGCCGAGCTTGAGCGAGTGGAGGAAGCGGTTCACTGCGACGTCGCAAGCGGCGGCGGTGGTGGGGTCGGCGGGCTGGCGGTTCCGCTCCGCGTGCCCGAGGCCGAGGTGGATCAGCAGGTGTGCGAAGACCCAGGCCCACTCGGCCGGAGTGCCGTGGCGGGTCGGGTGGGTGAGGATCTCGCCGTTCGAGTCGACAGTCGCCCAGCCGTCGGGCGGGCACGCCACGCTGCGGACCGGCGTGGGGATCCGCTGTTCGATCGGTGCGAACAGCGGGTGGTTGGCGACCCATCGCCAGCCGGAGTGCATGGCCTCCAGCGCCGGGTCCTTCTTCCGCTTAGGCACGCGCGGCTACCAGCCGCGGCAGGTCGCGACTGACCTCGACCAGGAACCACGTCGGCAGTACCGGACGGCCGTCGTCGTCGGCCGCGATCACCAGCTGCGCCACCTCGAGGGAGATCTCGGCGAGCTCGACCAGCAGCGCCTTGCCGCGGTGCGCGAGCTGCCGGGCCGCCGGGCTCGCCGACGCCTTGTCGGCGGCCAGCTCCTTGACCAGCCGGGCGCGGAAGGTCTCGGCCAGGAAGTACAGCAGGTCACGGTCCTCCGGATCGGCCGGCCAACCGGTCTCGCCCTTCAGTACGGCGTCCAGGCCGAAGGCGTTCCGGACCGTCTTCACGAACGCGCGGAACGCGGACGCGTGCGCCGCGGAGAGGGTGCCGAAGGCAAGTACCCGCAGAGTCTCGTCGGACACGTCGTCGCCGTACGAGTGCAGCGCGTCCGACAGCATGTGCCAGCTCCGCGGCGTCGAGAACGGCTCCTCCGTCTTCGGCGGGGCGGTCCAGAGGTGGTCCGGCCGGTTGCGGAGGTAGTCCAGCACCCACGGGTGGATGCCCGCCGCACCGGCCCAGAGCAGCCAGTCGGACGCGGACGCGCGCAGATGGACGTGCACCAGGCGGTTGATCAGCGCGCTGGCCATCGGCCGGGCCAGAGCGTTGTCGGTGGCCCGGTTGCCGGCTCCGATGACCACCGAGCCCTCCGGCA
The DNA here is from genome assembly GCF_043197265.1 of Kribbella sp. NPDC049227. NCBI lineage: Bacteria > Bacillati > Actinomycetota > Actinomycetes > Propionibacteriales > Kribbellaceae > Kribbella > Kribbella sp. NPDC049227. The sequence goes on from NZ_JBICST010000007.1 coordinate 330,950, forward strand.
GCTCGTACTCACCGATGCGGCGGTCCAGGATCAGCGAGAAGAACGCCTTCTGCACCTCGGCGGACGACGCGTTCAGCTCGTCCAGGAACAGGCAGTACGGCTCGGTCCGCGCGATCGCCACCGGCGGTGCGAACCGGCTGCGCCCGTCCACGATCTGCGGTACGCCGATCAGGTCCTCAGGCGCGAGCTGGGTCCCCAGCAGCGTCACACACTCCAGTCCGAGCGATTCCGCGAACGCTCGTACCAGACTGCTCTTCCCGATCCCCGGAGCACCCCACAGGAACACCGGCCGCACCACAGCCACATGCAGCAATACCTCCGGCAGCTCCGCCGCCGAAACCGTGATCCCCGCCTGCATCCGTCCCTTCCTGTTAGGCCAGCGTTCCAGCATCCTCTGGCTCGCACGCTGCTGTCACACGGTTTTAGCTGTCGGGGGGCGACTTCCCTTGGTTGGGGGTTGGTGGCTAGGGTGCCCCCTTGTGTAGAGGTGCTGGGGAGCGCCGCGAGGGGGAGTCCTGTGTTGAATCTGCGGTCCAAGGTGGCTGTCGCCGCCTGTGTCGTCGTACTCGTTCCGCTGGCCGCCAGTCAGGTCATGGCCGCCGATCCACCGGCGCATCTGGGGGAGGGGACGCTGGTCGCCGGCCGCACGGTGGCAGACGTCGGCATGTCCGGGGCGCGTGTGGTCGCGTCGGACCCCACGGACCACGCGGTTTACGAGACCAGCAACAACGGCACGACCTGGACCGCAACCGGCGGGTCCAACGACACCAAGCCGCTCCAGCTGGAGGGGTCGTCGCTGCTCACCTTCGACTCCGGCACGGCGAAGGTCGGCGGGCTCACGTTCCCGGCGACCGATGAGGTCGTGCTGGGCAAGGGCGGCAAGCTCGTGTCGCACCGTACGCCGAACGCCGCCACTGCGGAGGTGTACGACGTCGCCACCAAGGCGAAGCTGGCGGACTATGCGCCGCCGTTCGCCATGGCCGACAGCACGGTGTGGAAGGTGACTGAGCCCGGTCAGCTGGTCGGCAAGGACCTGAGTACCAACACAGAGAAGACCATCCTCGTCGCCAGCGCGTGCACGGTCGGTCCGGGCCGTGTCAACGGACGCTGGGCGCTGCTGAGCGGCTGCAACCAGTTGGTCGACGTGAAGGGCCCGGAGGCTCCGCGCAACCTGATCGTGGCCGCCGACGCCCAGGTCGGCAACGGGTTCACGGTCCAGACCGCGTCCGGGAACTTGCTGGTCACCGATCTGAACGACCAGTCCCTCGGGCAGCGGCTCTACGGACCGATCCGCACTGCACCGGCCGCCCTCAGCACCGACGGCTCCGGTGCAACCAAGATCGTGTACGCCGACCCGCAGAACCGGGCGCGGGTGATCAGCCTGACTTGGCTCGCTGCCGATCCGCAGCAGCGGCCCGACACCGCTGCGCCGGTGCTGACCAGTGCGTCCGCGGGCGACCGGATCCGCGACAACACCAGCCTCTCGTTCGAGTGGGCCTTCACCGACCCGACCGACCCGAACTCTCCCGCGTCCGGCGTCGCCACCTACGACCTGCGGACCCAGACACGCCCCAACCGCACCGCGCCGTACGGCGCCTGGAACCAGCCGGCAGGCTGGCAGGGGCTGAAGGGGACCGCCGCGAGCACCACCGCGCCCCTCGGGACCGACACCTGCTGGCAGGTCCGTGCGCGTGACTACGCGGGCAACCTGAGTGGGTGGAGTACGTCGTACTGCAGTGAAGTCGACGGTACGGCGCCCGGTCTGATCACACTGCGGATCGGGGACCGGGTGCAGCTCGGGTCGGCGGTGTTCAGCTGGGGGTACAAGGACGACACGGACGTCGATTCGTACGACATCGTCTACAAGGTCGCGTCGCCCGGGAACCCGCTGGGCGCGTGGATCTACCCGCCTGCCTGGCAGAAGACCAAGATCCGGTCGATCGCCTGGACCCCACGCCTCGGCTGGGACGAGTGCTTCATGGTCCGGGCGCGTGACTACCTGGGCAACACGACCGCGTGGTCGGCGCAGCTCTGCTCGGTGGCACCGCAGGACGACCGCGCGCTCACCTCGGCCGGCACGGTCACCCGCTCCACCAGCACGCTCGCGTTCAAGGGCACCACGTCGATCCTGAAGGCGAACGGCGCCTACCTCACCAAGACCGCCGAGGCCGGTGCCCGCATCGCCCTCGTCGCCATCCACGGTCCCGGCCAGGGTCGCGTCGACATCTACCACGCCAACATCAAGATCGGCACAGTCTCCCTGGCCGCCACCACCACAGCCCGCAAGGTCACCTACCTCCCGATCACCCCCTACCGCTCCGGCGCCATCAAGATCATCTCCACCTCCACCGCCCCCGCCACCATCGACGGCATAGCCTTCCTCCGCCAAAACCCGTAGCCCGACTGCAGCAGCACGCGGCTGCGTACTTCTGCGGTGGTGCAGAATGCGCGGGGTGTCTTTGGTGTATGTGAACAATCTCCTCACAGTGCTGGGCCTAGCGGCATGAAGAGGGAGTTGGCGTGCGTGCTGCAGGCGAGCCGGGATGTGATGGTCGGGAAGCTGGACGGATTACCGGAGTACGACCGGCGGCGGCCGTTGACTCCGAGCGGGACCAACCTGCTGGGGTTGGTGAAGCACCTGGCCGGGCTCGAGTACGGGTATCTGGGGGAGGCGTTCGGGCGTCCTCCGGTTGAGCGGCCGTCATGGTTCAGAGACAACCCGTACGACGAGATCGACATCTGGGCGACGCCGGACGAGTCGAGTGAGTACATCACCGGCGTGTACCGGCAGGCCTGGGCTCACTCCGATACGACGATCGCCGAGCTCGATCTCGACAGTCCCGGCCACGTCGCGCACTGGAGCGAGGGCCAGCAGCACACCACCCTCGGCGTACTCCTGATCCGCATGGTTGCCGAAACCAGCCAGCACGCCGGCCACGCCGACATCATCCGCGAGCTGATCGACGGCGAGCAGCACCCCGCCTTCCCGGCCCGATGGACCACAGTCCAGGAGGCCGCGGATCACTTCCGCGCTCGGTAATTGCCTGGATGGTCGGCGCGGTGCGCTGCTAGCCTGCGGCCGAGTCAGAGCGTGAAGGAGGTGGTGCACATGCGGTCTATCTGCGCGGTGCCGCCTCGCCGATCTCCCCGGCGGCTCTGACCCTCTCGGGGCTCACCGCATCCAACTCATGCGAGGAGTCCTGTTGTGGATTCGTTTGAACAGTTGCGAGCGGTTCGTGCTCTCTTCGACGGCTATCCGGGTTCGTACTGGGTGGCCGGCGGGTGGGCGCTGGATCTGTTCGCAGGCCGGGTACGTCGGCCGCACAGCGACGTGGATGTACTGGTGCTGGCCCGCGATCTCGATCAGGTCGCCAAGACGTTCACCACGCCGCGCCCGATGGTCCAGCACCCCGAGTCCGGCACGCGCCGTCCGTGGGAACCGGGCGAACAACTCACCCCCGGCCCCGACGCGCTCGTTTTCCCGGACGACGCCAACCCGTGCCCGATCCAGATCCTGCTCGCCGCGTCCGACGCCGACGAGTGGGTCTTCCACCGCGGCCGAGGCACCATCCGGAAGCCGCTCACCGAGATCACGCTGACGTCGCCGGACGGTACGCCGTACCTGGCGCCGGAAGTCGTGCTCCTGTTCAAGTCACGCGGTGGCCGGCCGAAGGACAACGACGACTTCGCGGACGTCGTACACCTCCTGGACGCCGACCGCCGTCACTGGCTCCGCAACCGCATCGCTCCCGACCACCCCTGGTTCCCTGCGCTGAGCTGAGGTCAGTCGAGTGGGTTGGCCGCGCGCCCGCCCGTGGTCCAGGTGAGGTCGGTGATGATGCGGTCGGTGGTCTCGTCGAGGCTGCTGGACGGGTCGATCACCTGCTCGCCTGGGACGTTGAGCAGGTCGCACGGCTGGTACCAGTCGCGCATCTGCTCGGTGGTGACGACCTCGGACAGCGGGCGGGTCGCGTGGCGCCGGACGGTTTCTTCGAACGAGAGCTGGAAGTAGTACACGCCGGTCCGGCCCACGTGATCCGCGATCAGTTGCCGCAGCATGTCGCCGTACGTCGGGCTGTACAGGATGCCCTCCAGCATCACGTGATAGCCGTTCTCCAGCGCGTACCGCGCGGTCTGGTCGATCAGACCGACGTTCGGCGCACCGGGTCTGTCGTGCTCCCGCAGCAGGATCCGCCGCAGATAATCCTGCTCGATCCACGCAACCCCACGCCCCACCCGCTCCCGCACCGCCCGCGCCGTAGTGCTCTTCCCCGACCCCGAATTCCCCCGCAAAACCACCAACCGCGAAGTCCCATCCCCAACCGAACCCACGCGGCGACATTAACCCCGCGCCAGGTCAGACAGATCTTGCTACGGTCCGGTGGTGGCTAGGACTACGGACTCGGATTGGCCTGTATTGGTGGGGGCTCGGGTGGTCTTGCGGGTGCTCACGATGGGCGATGTCGATACTTGGCACGCTGGTGATGATGTGGAGCAGCAGCGGTGGTTCGAGGCGCCGGGGCCTGCTCCGCGGGAGAACGTCGTGCGGTACATCCGCGAGACGCGCGAAAGCTGGGCGAATTCCGGGAGCAAGCGGGCCTGGGGGATCTGGATCGGCGACGTACTCGCAGGCGGCATCGACGTCGCGGATCGAGGACAGGGGAGTGCCTTCCTGTCCTACGTGGTCTTCCCCGCGAGCAGGCGCAAAGGTGCGGCCTCCGAGTCGATCCCACTCGTGGCCGCATGGGCGTTCGAGAACTGGCCGGTGGACCGTGTCATCGCCACCATCGACGAGCTCAACCTCGCCTCCCGCGCCACAGCCGAACGCGCCGGCCTCAGGTACGACGGGATCGCCGACCCCAGCGAGTACGGCGAGTCAGGCACCATGCTCCGCTACGTCCTCCACCGCCCACACACCCGAACCACCCAGACCTGAGCCTCCCGCGGCCGGGGCCGCGGATGCGTGAAGATTCTGGTGCGGTGTCGGATCGGGCTGCCGTCGTTCGTGGCGAAGGTGGAGAGTGGCTGCAGGGGCCGCTCCGCGAAGGAGGAGACATGACGGAGTACCTCATCGCATTCAACGACGAATGGGTGCCTGATCTCACGGACGACGACCTACGCGCGGCGTCCAAGCGGACCACCGCGCTGAGGGCGGAGATGAAGGCTGCCGGCGTACTCATCTTCACCGGCGGCCTGGACGACGCTGCGCCCGTGTTCAACGTCGACGCGTCGAGCGGCACCCCGATGTTCACAGACGGTCCGTACGTCGAGACCAAGGAGTACCTCGGCGGCTTCGCCGTCGTCGACGTGGCCGACGAGGAGGCTGCGCGGCTATGGGCGGGAAAGATCGCGGTGGCCTGCGGCTGGCCGCAGGAGGTACGACGTTTCCGGTACGCAACCGGCGCCGAGTGAACGTCCGAAGCGAACGGCCCAGGACAGAGCATCGTGCCTTTGGCCTGGGCCAGAGGCACGAGCTGGTTGCTAGGTTCCGTGCGTGATCGTTCAAAGCAACGACAGCCTCATCGACGCGGCCGCCGCCGTACTGCATCCTCGCCATGTCGGTGATCGACTCTTCGGTGACGTGGCCTCGGCCCTCATCACTGACGCCGGCAACGTGTACGTCGGGGTGTGTATCGACACCGCCTCCGGTACGGGGTTCTGTGCCGAGCATGCTGCCATCGCCGCCATGGTGACCGCCCGTGAGTACAAGATCGCGAGGATCGTGGCCGTCTGGCAGGGAGCGGACGGGGATCCGGTGCACGTCGTACCGCCGTGCGGCCGCTGCCGAGAGTTCATCCGCCAGATCGACCCGGCAAACCTTGATACCGAGGTCGTTCTGGGCCGGCATCGAACGTCGACCCTCCGCGACCTCCTGCCCGCCGCCGACTGGTCCGCACCGCTGGACTGAGCCGACCACCGGGCTGGATGTCGTGGTGACGGCGCTTGTCGGGCGGCGGGCAGGTTATTCGCCGGTGGCGCCGTCGATGCGTTCGCGGAGGAGGTCCGCGTGGCCGTTGTGGCGGGCGTACTCCTCGATCATGTGCAGGTAGATCCACCGCAGCGTGTAGTCCTCGCCGGGACTGGCTTCGTCGAGACTGCGGCCGGCCACGGCCTGACGCGACCGGGCGACGCTCGCTTGATAGCTGGCGAGGTCGTCGGCGGCATGCGCGATGTCGACCTCCTCGAAGCCGTTCTTCGAGCCGGGCACGTAGTCCCAGAAGAACATGTGGTCCGGCTGGCCGTCGTACGCATGGAACCAGGCCTCGACTCCAGACATGTGCCGAACAAGGCCGAGCAGCGAGAGTGTCGACGGCGGCACCGACCGCAGCGCCAGTTGTTCCGGCGTGAGACCGCCGCATTTCAGCAGCAAGGTCGTGCGGTGGAACTCGAGTCGGTCTTCGAGCGCCGTCCGCTCGTCGATCGGGTTGTACGGCGGCTCAGGTCGCTCAGGCGTGGTCCAGGTCGACACCCGGGCGACCCTACCTACCCGTCGACCCCTTGGCCAGCCAGTTAAGACAGCCCAATCCAGGCCCGAACGTCCGCGAGAAAGTTCGTCGAGCCTCGATGTCGATAACAGGGGTATCCCGTTCGACCTGAGGGTGATCATCAAGCACTCCCGACATCCTCCGAAGGAGCCTCACCATGTCGTTGCAAGCTCACCCCGACAACGTGGAGACGAACGCCGGCCGGACCCCGCGCAAGGTGGTCGCCGGGTACTTCTTGTCTCTCGACGGTGTGGCTGAGGCTCCCGACCAGTTCATCACCGCTTGGGACGACGAAACGGATGCCAGCGGCGCCAAGCTCATCGAAACCCAGGACGCAGTCATTCTCGGCCGCCGCACGTACGACGAATGGGCCGGATTCTGGCCAGTCAGCGAGATCGAGCCCTTCGCCTCGTTCATCAACGCCGTTCCCAAGTACGTCGCAACGTCCACGCCGCTCGAACCCGACTGGACCAACTCGCGCGTGATCGACGGCGGGTTGGTCGATTTCGTGCGGCAACTGAAAGCTCAGCCGGGCTTCGACATCGGCGTACACGGCAGCATCTCGATCACCCGGACGATGCTTGCCGCCGGCATCATCGACGAGCTCAGACTCGTGGTCGCCCCAACGATCGTCGGGACCGGCCAACGACTGCTCGACGGTTTGCCACCCATCCGCCTCGAGACAATCCGCAGTACCACCTCACCCAGCGGCCACCTCCTCGTCAACTACCGCCTGCTCCACCAGGCCACGACGTAAAGGGCACGCGGCGAGTGGCTCAACGAGTGATGATGGTGCGATGCCTGAACGACACTCACGCACCGTGCCCGGCGGCCGGGCCTTCTACCTGACCGAACGTCTCTGGAAGTTGGCGGAGGATCTTCCGGTCGAGCACGTGCCGATCGACACTATCCGCGAGTTCGACGAGGACTGCTGGTTCGGTGGCGGACCGGTCACCTGCCGAATGGTCGCTGAGCACGCGGACCGTATCCAGAAGGCAGATCTCCGGTATCCGGTGATCCTGTCGGCAGACGGAGGCCTGATGGACGGCGGCCACAGAATCGCCAAGGCTTGGCTAACCGGCGCAACAACCATCGCCGCAACCCGCTTCACCACCGACCCCACCCCTGACTACATCGAGCCGACCCCCGCCGGCAGTCAGAGCCTTTGATCCACGAGAGTCAATCCCGACAAAGAGACCGGGGCGAGTGATGCACGACAGTCGTCCATTGCAGCGGTCACTGCCAGAGATCAGCGCCTTCTCGGCCGGATGGATCAGCGGTCAGGATGCTTTCGTGCAGCCCACCGACAACTCGTCCGCTTGGCATACCCTCGTCGCTGTCTTCGAACCGGATTTCGGCCAGCAACCATCCGGGACCGTCCGTAGGAGCCTCGGGGTCGTGGCCTTCGTCGACGCGTGAGAGCACGCTGAAGGCGGCGTCGTACGCGGCCGATCGCATGGCTTGGGCAACATCCGCAGGGTCTGCGCCAGCCGCGACAGCACGTTGAGCGGCCGGTACTGCGGTGATGGTGTCAACTGTCCAACCGTCGATGGAACGCCAGATTCCGCGCAGGATCAGCCAGCGTGCCTCCTGTGGCATGTCCTCCTTCAGTTCGGACTCTGCCCAACCTTCCGGATCGTCCGCACCCAGCTCGCGCATGCGCGCGACGAGGTCATACTTCCGAGTCACCATCTGGGCATGCTTCCACGCAGTAGCCGAGCACAGACACGGCGGCATCCTCACTCCAGCAGATCCGTGCGTCGCCGTGCCCGTCCCGCGAACGCCGAACCACGCGGCAGTGCGGCCGGCTGGCCGGCTCGGACCGCCTCGGTGAGTTCGTCGATACGCGCGATCACAATCGTCCGCCAACGAGGTGAACCGGAAGGCCCGGGCAGCGGCGCCGAGGCACGGTTGCGCGGCGACAGTCGTGCTCGCTTAGGGTCTGGTGTGCACTGGATCCATGAGCGGCGGCTGCGGTGGCTCTTCGACTTCATCGATCCGATCCGGCTCGGCGTCGGGCCGCGGGATTGCGGTACGACCGGTACATCGCCGAGTGGCGCGACGCGCTCCGACGTAGCAACGCTCTGTGGTGGTCCAACGGGCAGAGCTCCGACTTCTCGGCGGCGCCTGCTCTCGGCGCGGCGTACAAGCGGCACGAAGCTGCGCAACAGGCCGCGCTCGACAACACCTTCTCTCGCGTCGTGGGGACGTTTACAGGCGCATCGTGGCGCGCAGACCGTATGGCGACATTCGAGCTGCTCGCTCCGTACGCGGTGCTGTTCCTCCAGTGGGAGGCCGCCTATCCCGTGGAGTGGCGGGAGGCTGCTCCCTGGTCTCCCTGGGGCACCAAGGAGCGGATCCTTCGCAGCTTCGTCCGGGCCGGCGTGCCGCCGGCGCATCGGGCCCAACTTGTCGAGCTCGTGACGCAGGCCGTCTCGAGAGAGCAGCGATGCGAGGACCGCTGGTACGCCGCTCTGGCCCGACGGCTCGACGGTCCCGAGCTACGAACAGCGCTCGACGAGTGCAGGACGTCAGCTGATGGCGTTGTGCGTGTCAGAGCCGGGTATGTGCTCGCCGTCCTGAATGACACGGAGATGCCGGTAACCCTCGCGAGCTGGCGCCGCTGGCTCGCGAAGCCCGTGACACGACGCCCGCACCTGCCCCGTCCCCCTGATGAGTGCGGAGCGGCTCGTGGAGGAAGCGGTTCTCAGGAGGCTGAGTGCGGCTCAGGATCGCTGGGGTTTGCCAGGAGTGGGAAGAAGTGGGCGGAGATCTGTCTGAGGAGGCCGACGATGCGCTCGGGCGGGAGGTCGGCTCCTGGAGCGTCGAGCTCGGGCGGAAGCGGGACCCCGACCTGTCTGGCTCTCGCGATGAGGGCGGGTGCCATGCCCTTGCCCAGGGTGCTGAGGGCCCGGCCCACGACTTCGAGGTCCATCATCCATTCGGGAACAGGACGGGCCGTCACGGTCACCCAGTCGTGCGGGTCGCGTGGCGTCTCGCGCGCTAGGAGGTGGTCGAAGGTGCGGGCCGCGGCGTCGCGCCGGGTCAATGCTTCGCCGAGGTCCCAGGTCCTGCGCAAGGTGGCGATCAGGGAGGTGTGCCGGTACTCCTCGTTGTACACCGACCCCGGTTCGACCCACGGGGAAACGAGGATCGCCGGTACCCGGTAGCCCGAGCGATCGAAGGTGAATCCGAACTCGCCAGGAGGCGCGGCCGGGTCCGGCGGGGGGACCGGCCCGGGCGGGACGTGGTCGTAGGTGCCTCCCGGCTCGTCCCATCCGATCAGCAACGGGGTGTTCCACACGTTGGTTCCGGTCTCGGAGGTGGCGGAACGGTAGGCGGTGAACACTCGCTCCAGGAATGCCTCACCGGCCAGCATCGAGGACGGGTTGTCCATCGCGAGGTCCACGCTGTCGGAGAACGATCTGCCGAAGGCGGGGTGGTAGTCGCCGTGGCCGCCGGCCATGTTGGGCTCGATGAGGGAGAAGTCCGGCAGGGTGCCGGCGGCGGCATCCTTCTCGAACTCGGCGAACGGTACGAAGTGGGTGGCCAGCCGGTCCTTGAGCCGGGAGAAGTGGATCATCCCGGTGAAGGAGACCGGCATCGGTTCCATGATGTAGACCTTCCAGGTCTTCCCGTGGGCCTCCAGCCGCTCGAACAACGTCTCCGCGTCGTTCCCGGTGAACCACTTCGTCATCGGGCTGTTCACCGCGAACCCCGACGAGGTGGCCGCGGTCCAGAACGACCGGTTCATGAAGGTCTGCGACGGCACCTCGCAGAACCAGTGGTCGAAGACCCCGAAGTCGCGCGCGATGCCGTTGAGCACGGGGAGTTGTTCGGGCGTACAGCCGGTCATGATGTGGGCGTACTCGTCATAGGTCGGCTGCCGGCCGATCTCGCCGGTGAAGGTGGAGATGTAGTCGGTGACGAACCCGTCCATCGTCGGTGTCGCCCCGGGTGGCGGCGCGTTCCAGGGCTCTGTGACCGCCTCCCCGATCTTGAACCTGTTGTGGTTGTCGAGGACGTTGAACAGCTGCGTGTTGGTGTGGTACCACTCCTCGCCCGAGTCCGGGTTGGGCGAGTCCATGTCGGTGGCGACCGTATAGGGGACCACCCTGCGCTCGGCGCCGTGCTCGGCCCATTCCGGGATCGGGTTGCTCAGATCCTTTCCAATCACCCCGTCGAAGGTCTTGCCGTCGTCAGGGCCGTACAGGTGGCCGAGCAGGTTGTCCAGGGAACGGTTCTCGAACAACACCACCACGATGTGATCGAGGGCATGGGTCTTGTCGGGTGCCGGCATCGGTGGATCCCTCCTGGGCAGTACCTAATCCGACAGCGTCCACCCACGCCTGCACTTTGGAATCATCCCCTCGAGACGACTCCCGCCGAAGATCGCCCCACCAGAGACCGGCAGTCGATGGCGTCGAGCGTGGTCATGGCCCCCGCGCAAGACCCAAACTCGGCAGAGCCCCGTAGAGGTGTCTGGATCGAGTTAGGTTGGCTCCACGTCCGCCTCGCGCAGTACCGCTCGCAATTCCCTCGCGAGCAAGTCGATCGCGCGCGCATCTTGCTCCGGCGTGAGGGGGCCGAGGTCGCGTGACGTGCGGGGCTCGTCGCCGATCGCCTCCTCAAGTAGTGCCGACGGCCAGGAGATCGATCCCGTGTTGCGGCGCTGCGATACTCGCGACTGCATGCGCTGATTGATGCTCTCTGGTTGGGCCATGTCGAATCCGATCACCAGCGCGATCGCGCGCTCGTACGTCGGTCGCCCAACCCACATTCCGAGTCTGGTCTGCAGGACCTCGATAACGAACGGCCAGGTCAGCGGTCGCGTGTAAGCCTTTGGCGCGTCTCCCATGCACCGGTTCTACACCGTCTAGCACGCGCGGATTGCCTCGCTGAGTTCGTCGATGTGGGTGATCACGGCATCGGCTCCTGGCGGTCAGGTCGTCGGCCTTGCCGGGCGCCGGGTTGCCGGCGAACACCGAGCAGGCCGGACCGTCGAAGTCGAGCAGGATGACGGGGCTGCGGCGCAGGATCGCGGCGAGCGATGCGGCGGGCACGGTCGTCCTGCCAGCGGGGTGAAGCCGAAGGCCCAGGCGGAGGGTTGTGCCTCTGGCCTGGGCCTTTCGGGTGGAGCGGGTGACGAGAATCGAACTCGCGTAGCCAGTTTGGAAGACTGGGGCTCTACCATTGAGCTACACCCGCGGTGCTCGGACATGATTCCACATACCCTGGGGTGGACTCAAAACGCCACGGGTGGGGCCCTGATCGGCATGGTCGGTCGGGGTGGTGGCGCGAGCACTGGTTCGGGTCGACTAGACTCGTCCGGTCACTGCGGGGCGTAGCGTAGTGGCTAGCGCGCCTGCTTTGGGAGCAGGAGACCGCAGGTTCGAGTCCTGTCGCCCCGACAAACCCCCTGCAGCACCGCTGCAGCGCGGGCTGTCGCCCACGCTGTGAACGTCATCGATCAAGGAGAACCGCCACCGTGAAGAGCACCGTCGAGTCCTTGAGCCCGACCAAGGTCAAGCTCATCGTCGAGGTGCCGTTCGAGGAACTCAAGCCGAGCCTCGACGCGGCGTACCAGAGCATCGCCTCGCAGATCACCGTCCCGGGGTTCCGCAAGGGCAAGGTCCCGCCGCAGGTGATCGACCAGCGAGTCGGCCGCGGGCCGGTGCTCGAGGAGGCGATCAACGACGCGCTGCCGAAGCTGTACTCGCAGGCGGTGAGTGACAACCAGGTGAAGGCCATCGGCCGGCCCGAGGTCGACGTGACCGAGTTCAACGACAAGGAGAGCCTGCAGTTCTCCGCCGAGGTCGAGGTCCGCCCGGAGATCACGCTGCCCGACCTGGAAGGCCTGGAGGCCGAGGTCGAGGACATCGCCGTCTCCGACGACGAGGTGACCGAGCAGATCGAGGCGCTGCGGCAGCGGTTCGGCTCGCTGAACCCGGTCGAGCGCGCGGTCCAGGATAACGACTTCATCACCCTCGACCTGTCCGCCAGCAAGGACGGCGAGAAGGTCGAGGAGGCGCAGGCGACCGGCCTGTCGTACCAGGTCGGCAGCGGCCAGTTGCTGGACGGCCTGGACGAGGCGGTCGTCGGGCTGAACGCCGGTGAGAGCAAGACTTTCGTCACCCAGCTGGTCGGCGGCTCGCTGAAGGGCGAGGACGTCGACGTCGAGGTGACCGTGACCGCGGTCAAGGAGCAGGAGCTGCCGGAGTTCGACGACGAGTTCGCGCAGACCGCGTCGGAGTTCGACACCGCCGACGAGCTGAAGGCCGACGTGCAGGGCCGGCTGGAGCGCGGCAAGCGGCTCGAGCAGGCCGGCGAGGCGCGCGACGCCGTGCTGGAGAAGGTCCTGACCCTGGTCGAGGTGCCGGTGCCCGAGGGCCTGCTGACCGACGAGCTGGCCGCCCGGAAGGAGAACCTGGAGCAGCAGCTCGGGTACTCCGGGATGACGTTCGAGCAGTTCCTGGAGGGCGAGGAGCAGACCCAGGACGAGTTCGACGAGGACCTGAAGAAGCGCTCCGAGGACGCGATCAAGGCGCAGTTCGTGCTCGACCTGGTGGCCGAGCAGCAGGAACTGAGCGTCAACGACCAGGAGCTGACCGAGCACATCGTGCGGCACGCGCAGCGCTCCGGCGTCAGCCCGGACCAGTTCGCCCAGCACGCGGTCGAGAACAACTTGGTGCCGAGCCTGGTCTCCGAGGTCGTCCGCGGCAAGGCGCTCGCCCACCTGGTGGAGAACGCGAAGGTGACCGACGCCTCCGGCAACGTGGTCGAGCTGAAGACCCTGCAGCCGGACGGCAGCTACGCCGACCCGGACGCGGAGCAGGCGGCCGAGGCGGCCCCGGCGGAGGAGACTCCGGCCGAGGAGCCCGCGAAGGCCTGACCAGCAGTACGCCGAACGGCCCGAAACCCACTGTGGTTCCGGGCCGTTCGCCGTTGAAAGGGAACTGAAAGGCGGCCGCCCTAGCGTTGGCGCCATGACCTGTTCCCTCGACGAACCACGCGTGCCGGTGCAGGACCAGCCGGCCAGCCAGGTCGAAGTACCTGCCGAGAACGCCGGAACGCCTCGGGAGCGAGTTCCCGCCGACGCTTCCGGCGCGGTTGCAGTCTGCGGCTGGTGACCCCGGCCCACCGGGGTGAACGGTGTTCACCGGAGACCGCAGCCGCCTGTGTACGGCGCCGCGAACCCCGCAGGCGGCTGCTTCCGGAATTCGCTCACGGCAGACACGGTGCGCCGTGAGCGAACACCTGTGGCCCAGCCTTAGGTCTGTCGCCGCCGCCCAGTAATGTCGGCTTCGTGAACGAGACATTTGCAGCCAGCCCCACCGCCGCGGGCGGCAACGGATCCGGCGGACTCGACGACCACATCTACCAGCGCCTGCTGCAGAACCGGATCATCTTCCTGGGGTCCGAGGTTCGCGACGACAACGCGAACGCGATCTGCGCGCAGATGCTGCTCCTCAACGCCGAGGACCCCAACAAGGACATCTGGCTGTACATCAACTCGCCGGGCGGTTCGGTCGACTCCGGCATGGCGATCTACGACACCATGCAGTGGATCTCGAACGACGTGGCGACGGTCGGGATGGGCCTGGCCGCCTCGATGGGCCAGTTCCTGCTCTGCGCCGGTGCGAAGGACAAGCGCTTCGCCCTGCCGCACGCGCGGATCATGATGCACCAGCCGTCGGGCGGTATGGGTGGTACGGCGTCGGACATCAAGATCCAGGCCGAGCAGTCGCTGCACATCAAGGCGCAGCTGTTCAAGCTGATCGCCGAGCACACCGGCCAGCCGCTCGAGCAGGTCGAGAACGACGCCGACCGCGACCGCTGGTTCACCGCCGACGCGGCCAAGGACTACGGCTTCATCGACCACGTGGTCGCCAGCGCCGCGCAGCTCACCTCCGGCAGCCCGAACTCCTGATCTCCCACTCCGTCAGTTAAGGACGCACCATGAACTACTTCATCCCGCAGTGGGAGGAGCGCACGTCGTACGGCATGCGCCGGATCGACCCCTACACGAAGCTGTTCGAGGACCGCATCATCTTCCTCGGTACGCCGATCACCGACGAGATCGCGAACGCCGTGATGGCGCAGCTGCTGTGCCTGCAGTCGATGGACTCCGACCGCGACATCAGCATCTACATCAACTCCCCGGGCGGCTCGTTCACCGCGCTGACGGCGATCTACGACACCGTCCGCTACATCAAGCCTGACGTCCAGACGGTGTGCCTGGGCCAGGCCGCCTCGGCCGCCGCCGTGCTGCTCGCGGCCGGTACGCCGGGCAAGCGGCTGGCGCTGCCGAACAGCCGGATCATCATCCACCAGCCGGCCACCGAGGGCACCTACGGGCAGTCCAGCGACATCGAGATCCAGGCGAACGAGATCCTCCGGCTGCGCGCGCTGCTGGAGAAGATGATCGCCGACGCCAGCGGCAAGCCGCTGGAGGAGGTCTCGCGTGACATCGAGCGGGACAAGTTCCTGACCGCTCAGCAGGCGATCGAGTACGGCCTGATCGACGACGTGCTGCAGACCCTCAAGACCCCGGTTCCGGCCGGCGTCTGAGCGTCTCAGTCAGGTCTGACCCGGTTCGACGGTGCTGACGCGAGGGCTGTCAAGAGCGGAGCGCGTTCGCCAGCGGCGTAGTCACAACGCGGCGCCGGGCGCGGCTTTTCGGCCATCGGCGCGGTACCGTCGAATCGGGATCCGGGGCGCCACACGGCACCCGGTCCGAGCGGCCTACGCCCCCTTGGCCCACGGTTCGACTGCTCAGAGAAGGGATCTGTCCCGGTGGCACGCATAGGTGACGGCGGCGATCTGCTGAAATGCTCTTTCTGCGGAAAGAGTCAGAAGCAGGTCAAGAAGCTCATCGCCGGTCCCGGCGTCTACATCTGCGACGAATGCATCGATCTCTGCAACGAGATCATCGAGGAGGAGCTGAACGAGGGCTCCGAGGTCGGACTCACCGAGCTGCCCAAGCCGCGCGAGATCTACGACTTCCTCAACGCGTACGTCGTCGGACAGGACGTGGCCAAGAAGGCACTCGCGGTGGCGGTCTACAACCACTACAAGCGGGTCCGTGACGGTCAAGGCAGCTCGAGCGCCGGCCGGCACGCCAAGGACGAGGCGGTCGAGCTGGCCAAGTCCAACATCCTGCTGATCGGCCCGACCGGCTGCGGCAAGACGTACCTCGCCCAGACGCTGGCCCGGATGCTGAACGTCCCGTTCGCGATCGCCGACGCCACCGCGCTGACCGAGGCCGGGTACGTCGGTGAGGACGTCGAGAACATCCTGCTCAAGCTGATCCAGGCGGCCGACTACGACGTCAAGAAGGCCGAGACCGGCATCATCTACATCGACGAGGTCGACAAGATCGCCCGCAAGAGCGAGAACCCGTCGATCACCCGGGATGTCTCCGGCGAGGGTGTGCAGCAGGCGCTGCTGAAGATCCTGGAAGGTACGACGGCCTCGGTGCCGCCGCAGGGTGGCCGCAAGCACCCGCACCAGGAGTTCATCCAGATCGACACCACCAACGTGCTGTTCATCGTCGGCGGCGCGTTCGCCGGCCTCGACCACATGGTGGAGCAGCGGGTCGGCAAGAAGACGCTCGGCTTCAACACCTCGCGCGAGCCGGAGAAGCCGAAGGAGCTCGGCGGGTACGCCGACGTGATGCCGGAGGATCTGCTCAAGTTCGGTCTGATCCCCGAGTTCATCGGCCGGCTCCCGGTGATCACCACGGTGTCCCCACTGGACCGCGAGGCGCTGATCAAGATCCTGTCCGAGCCGAAGAACGCGCTGGTCAAGCAGTACCGGCGGCTGTTCGAGATCGACAACGTCGAGCTGGAGTTCAGTGACGACGCGGTCGAGGCGATCGCCGACCAGGCGCTGCTGCGCGGCACCGGCGCCCGCGGCCTGCGGGCCATCATGGAAGAGGTCCTCCTCAACGTGATGTACGAGGTGCCCAGCCGCGAGGACGTCGCCAAGGTCGTCGTCACCGGCGAGGTCGTACTGGAGAACGTGAACCCCACGCTGATCCCGCGCGACCAGATCGAGCGCAAGCGCGAACGGCGCGAGAAGACCGCGTAAAGCAAGTGTCGAAAAGGAGGCCGGGAGTCCGCAGTACAGCGGACTACCGGCCTCCTTCTCGTGGTGGTCGCTACAAGGAGCGCAGTACCTCGTCTGTTGCTTGGATGGTTTCGTCGATCTGGTCGTCGGTGTGCTCGGTGGACAGGAACCACAGGCCGCGCGGGACGATGTTGATCCCGGCCGCGTACAGCCCGGCGTGGAACCTGGCCATCGCCGGCCGGTCGCAGGCCGCGAACGACCGGTAGTCGGTCACCTCGGCCTGGTCCGTCAGGTAGGTCTGGAACACCGGACCGGGCCCATCGACGAGCATCGGCACGCCATGCCGCTGGGCCGATTCCCGCAGGCCGGCCATCAACCGCCGGCCCGCGGCGGCCAGCGGCGGGTAGACGGTGTCGCGGTGCTCGTCGAGATGCCGCAGTACTGCGTCGGCCGCGGCCATCGCGACCGGGTGCGAGTTGAAGGTGCCGGCATGGGCCACTGTCCCGTTGGCGATCGAGCCCATCACCTCGCGGGTTCCGACCAGCGCCGAGACCTGCATGCCACCGGCCATCGCCTTGCCGAAGGCGGACAGGTCGGGAACGACGCCGAGCAACTCCTGGGCACCGCCGGGAGCGACGCGGAAGCCGGAGATGATCTCGTCGAAGATCAGCAGGGCGCCGTGCTGACGGGTGAGCTCACGGAGTCCCGCGAGGTAGCCGGGCTGCGGGGTGATGCAGCCGGTGTTGCAGAGCAGAGGCTCGAGAATGACCGCGGCGATCTGGTCGCCGGACTCCGCGAAGACTTCTTCGACAGCGGGCAGATCGTTGTACGGCAGGACGATCAGGTCTTCCGCGCCGTTGCGGGGCTGGCCCGCCGTACCGCCGACGGCCGCGGGGTGTTGTGCGTCGCCGGCCAGGGCGAGGTCGGGGTGGACGCTGTACAGGACCGGGTCGAGCCAGCCGTGGTAGTTGCCCTCGAACTTCACGATCTTCGGTCGGCCGGTGTGGCCGCGGGCCAGCCGGATCGCACCGTGCACAGCCTCGGAGCCGACGCTGTTGAAGCGCACCAGCTCCGCGGACGGGACCATCGCGCACAGGCGCTCGGCGACGACCGCTTCCAGCTCGTGCTGAGCGGCGTACGCGACGCCGCGGCTGACCTGGGCGGAGACCGCCTCGGCGACCAGCGGGGACGCGTGGCCGAGCAGGTTGGGGCCTTGCCCGAGTACGTAGTCGACGTACCGGTTGCCGTCCACGTCCCAGAGCTCCGCGCCGCGGGCGTGGTCGACGAACAGCGGCTGGTCGGCACGCCGGGCGTCGCTGGACACGCCGCCGGCGATCACCTGGCGGGCGCGTTCGTACAGGCGCTCGGTGCGTTCGTAGCCTCGGGCAACGGTCTGCACAACATCCTCCAAAGGGGCGGATCAGTCGAGTTTCTCGGTCAGCAGCCGGAACTGCTGGCGGGGACGGCCGCCACCGGTCGAACGGGCCGGCGGCACCGGCCAGGCCAGGCCGGCCTCGACCAGCTCCTTGAGCATCCGGCGGCCGGTCCGCGGGGTGACCTGCATGATGTCCGCGACGCTCTCGACGTCGACGACCACCTGCTGGCCGGCCACCGGTGTGGTCGCGGCGGCGATCGAGGTGACGATCTCGAGCGCGCGTGGATCGATCGACGGCGTACTGTCCTGCGGCGCGGTCTCGGTGACCGCCGGCCCCGGCGCGAGGTCGGTCCGCACGTTCGTGTCGTCGAGGTACACCGCGACCTTGCCGCCGGCGTTGACGGAGTCCTCCACCGCCATCAGCGCGTTGGCCTCGGCAGCTCGCGCTGTCTGTCCGGCACCGGCACCAACGGCAACGGGCACGCCGAGCTGCGCCGTCAGAGCACCGAGGAACGGGGCGACGGTGAACTGCTCGGTCAGCCGGACCAGCGCCCCGTGGGTCGTGGTGACGAGGAACAGCGTGTCCGACCGGCGCGCCACCGACGCGCCGACCTGTCGTGCCTCCGACAGCAGCTTCTGGTGGGTCAGCAGTGCGAGCTCCTGCTGCCAGTAGTCACCCGACTCGGCGCGAGACGTGCCGGTCGGGATGAGCTGAACGGCGATCATCGCGAGCTGGTGTGCGCCCATCCGGGTGCCCTGGCCAAGCAGCACCGCGGTCTCCAGGGCGTCCCGCACACTTGCTCGGGTCGGGGCGACTCGCAGCACCGGGATGCCCTGGGTCCGCAGCTCGCGTTCGACCGCCAGGATGGTGGTCAGAGCAACCGTGGTGTGTTGCTGCTCCCACTTCTCTCGGTGGAAGGCCGCGAAACCTGCGACCGACTCCGGCCCCTCGTACGGAATGTCGTAGACGTTGGTGGTGTCCAGGCCGATCTCGCCGTACGCCTCCTCGACATCCGCTGCGGACAGCGAGTCGATGCTCACGCGGCTGAGATCGACGTCCTCGATGGTGAGTGACGCCCGGAGCAGGGCGGCGTACAGCGCGGCGCCGGTCAGTGGGAGGTGCGTCGACGGAACCGTCAGCCAGTGCCCGTCGGTCGCCAGGTCGAACACCCACGGCCCGGGGAACACGGCCGAGTCGATCCGGTCCCGCAGCCGCAGGTAGCGCTCCTCGGCCTCACCGGGGTCGTCGTACCCGCCGGGCACGAACCGGACCCGGTTCTGGGGCCGCAGGGCGACGCCGATCGCCACCTCGGACATCATCCGCACCAGCTTGCGCGGGCCGAAGAGCCCGACGGTCACCGCGGGCAAGCGATCACCGTTCGCCGGCTCCACCGCTCTGACTTCCTCACTCATCGACGTCCTCCCCTGTCCCTCCCGGCAGCTGGCGCCACCGGAACAGTCTGCGGGCGTTCCCGCTGAGAACATCTTGGCGTTGACCTGCTGTCAGTGGCGCGCATACCACCCGGCCGAGCGACATCCGCTGGTCGATGAAGGGGAAATCGGAGCCGAACAGGACCCGCCGGCTACCGACCCGATCGATCATCGCCTGGATCAGCGGCCCGGTCATCTGCGAGCCGCACACCTCCAGCCAGAGCGATTCGTGCCGGGCCGCGGCCTCGATCGCCTCGTCCACCCCGGCCGGCGTGATGCCCGCGTGGCCGAGAATGATCGGCGCCCGCGGGTACTTCGCCGCGACCGCCTCGAACAGTGCCGGAGCGTCGTACGCCGATCCATGCTCGGAATGACTGAGCACCGGGCAACCGGTCTCCTCGGCGAAGGCCCACACGGCGCCGTACCGCGCTCCGGTGACCGGGTACTTGTGCAGGGACGGATGCACCTTGATGCCGACGAACCGCTCGTCGGCGGCGAGCCGCTCGAGCTCGCGCTCCGGGTCCTGCCACGGATTGACGACCGCGTACGCCGCGATCCGACCCGGGTGCGCGTCGACGGCGGCGAGGGCCTGGGTGTTGCCGAGGTGCGCGTCCTGCTGGATCGCGCGGTTCGCGGCGACCACGGTGACCTCGGTCCCGGTCCGGTCCATCACCGACACCATCGTCGCGGCGTCGGGATCGGGGATGTAGAACAGCGAGTACGGCCCGAGGTGCGCGTGCACGTCGACGACCCGGTGCTCCGGCCGGCGTCCGATCATGAGAGTCCTCCCGCCACGAACAACCGGTGCGCGTTGCCTGAGCCGATCCGGGTGACCGTCTCGTCGTCGAGCCCGGACCAGGCGAGACGAACGATGCTCTCGCCCGGATCACGTACGCCGAGTCCGGTCGCGAACACCAGCCGATCGCTCAGCCCTTCCGCGGCGAGCCACTCCACGCCTTGATGCGCGGCGAAGTCGACGAGATCGACAGAGAGGTTGTCGTGGTCGCGCAGCGCCGACCACAGCCTGCGCAACTGGCGGTAGCCGAGATTCGACACAACGATCGGCAGCGTCGGAAAGCGAGTGGCGATCGCATCCAGGTCCGGCCAGCCGATCTCCGCGGTGTCGACGCAGAGCGGCAGTCCACTGCCTTCGAGTGCCGCATAGAGATCCAGCAAGGCATCCGGTGCGTACCCGTGGGAGTGAGGATGAATCCGGAACGCCGCGACGCCTTCGGCCAGAGCCTGCGCGACCAGCTTGTCGAGCGAGTCCAGTTCGCCCGGCGTGGTGGGAACCGCGGTCCAGCAGGCCAGCACACCGCGGTCCGCGAGGCTGTTGGCCACCGCGGTCGCCTCGGCGTTGCCGCCCAGCGGGTCGTGCAGCCACGACGCCATCGCGCTGACCAGAGCGCCCGACATGGCGTAGGCGTCCAGGTGAGCGGCGATCGCATCGCGGTCGGTGGACGGCACCAGGGACGACGGGTGCGCACCGGTCACGATGCGCGCGTCGAACCATCCGGTGGTGGCATCGTCAGTCATGGCGAGCCCCATCGACCGTCCAGCGCCCCGCGTAGGGCAGGGTGAGGTGCGCCCAGCCGTCGCCGTCGCTCTCCGCGGTGACGAGCACGCCGTCGAGCCGGATGTCACCAAGCGGCCGGATCCACAGCCCACAACGCCCGGAGCAGGTCACCTCGAGGCGAAGCACCCCGTCGCCGACGGTGGCCGAGACGTCCACGTCCTCGGAAGTGCGCAGCAGGTCGAGCAGCGCGCGTGTCCGCCAACCAGTTGCCCAGGACAACCTTCCGGACCGGGTCCGGACCCAGGTCGAGGGGCTCACCCGGTCGACGGTGTCACCATGATCGATCGTCAACCGGTCGTCGTCACGGGTGACCGCGACCTCCGGCACCTGAGCGGCTGCATGCGGGAGGAGAACGGTGGTGAACCTCCCACTGTCACGCGTGAGCCCGAGCGAGTAGAGGGGACCGTACTCCGCGACCGGCTTGTCGACGAGCGGGCGCCGGGCGACGCCCTCGGCTGTCTCGACCGTCGTGGTCGAGGGATCACCCGTCTCGATCAGAAGCAACCCCAGACCCTCCGCGGCAGAAGCGTCGTACGCGAGGGGACCGACCTGCTGCCACGGGTTGAGGGCGTGCCAGTGCGCGCGGAACGTGTGCTGCCCGGCGGCGCTGTCGTCGGAGACCACCACGACGGTCGGCTCCTCGCGCACCATCGCGATCGTGCGCGACTGCAGTACGACGCTGCCGTGGTGGCGACCGGAGAAGACGGCGACCTGCCCGGTGTCGACGAGCGGATCGACGTGTACGCCGCGATCCGTGCTCAGCTCCTGGTCGTCGACGAGCACGGTGTTGTGACCCCGACCGGACTGGTACCAGGTCAGGTAGTCCGGATCGTCATAGCTCGGCGGACCACCCGCCTCCCACAGCAGCGGTCGCTGCCAGCCCTCGAGGACCAGGTCCAGTACGGCGCGATGCGAGTGCGACTCGAGCTCGTGCTCGATGTGCGGTCCGTAGTTGATCACGGCCCGCAGGTCCTGGCTGCGCAGGATCACGTAGCCGGAGTCGGCCAGGACGGTGCTCTGCGGCGGAGCGGGCACCGCCTCGTCCCGTGCAGTGGCAACCGTGTCCAGCCAACGCTGCTGTCTGTCCGCGTCGTCCCAAGCCGGTAGCGCCGCCGCCTCGACCCCGAAGTCCTCAGCAGACAGCCACTGCGCGGCGATCCGCGCCAGCGCTGGGTTGTCGAGCACGTAGCTGCCACGCAGCAGTGACGTGGCCGGCCACTCGATGCCGCTGTCCTGCAGGTGCGGGATCCAGCCGCCGGGGGAGACCAGCTCGCACAACCACTGGTGCATGGCGGCAACCTTCGGGTGCGCCGCCACGTCCGCGTCGAGCAGAGCGGCCGTCTGCAGAGCGGTCAGGCACATCTTGTGATAGCCGGGGGAGCGCTCGTAGTGCCCACCGTCTCCGTAGACATCCAGCAGCAGGTGCTCGTCGATGCGCTCGCGCGCCCGCTCAGCCCAGCTCCTGGCCTCGGCCAGGTCGGGCAGAACGACGCTGATGTGCAGCAGTTCGGTCGCACACACCAGTTGCCAGTTCCCATGGCGGAAGACGTCATGCTCGTCGTACGCCCAGCGGGCTCCACCGACCAGCGTGGCGACGAGACTGCCCCATGCGCGGTCCGACAGCGCTGAGCCGGTCAGAACCTCCAGCGTGGGCAGGAGATTCCGGCAGCGCGCCCACGTGCCGAGCGAGTACCAGATGACGTCGAGACCCGGCCACTCGCCGGTCACCGAGTCACGCTGCTCGACCCACTCCTCGAGGTGCTGCTCGAACGCGTGCAGATACCGGTCGTCGCCGGTCAGCATCCACGCATGGACACCAGGCGACAGCCAGCCCAGGTAGTGGAAGCCGTACCGCTGTGACCGGCCGCGCTCGCGCCCGGTCACCTCCACTCCGGTCAGAAGTGGCGCAGCCGCGGCGAGTACGTCGTCCGCCGCGGAGGTGGAGCGGATCGCGTCGGTCCACTCCTGGAGCGGCCAGGCCGGCCGCCGGAGCCTGCCCGCGACGAAGGCACGCAACGCACCGATGTCCTGGACGCCGGGTGGGGAGCCGAACGCCTTGATCAGGTCGTCGGGTCCGATCCGGTTGATCCGGCCGTCGATGTGCCGCGGCTTCTCGGGGCCTGTCGTGGCGTTCATGGGTTCCCTGGGTCAGCCAGCATCGAGACGTCGACCGGCTGCCGGGTCTCGATCGAGGTGTGCGCGGCCTCCAGTACGGCGGTCACGTTCCGGCTGCTCTCGATGGTGATCAGTGGCTGCTTGCCGGTGCGGCAGCAGGTGACCCAGTGCGCGATCGCGTCGGCGTACGCACCGGCCGGGATGCCGTGCATCACCCGTTGCAGCATGTTCCTCGGGTAGCTGTACCCGTCCGGGCGGGCCACCACGACGCTCTCCTTCTGCCGGTCGAGCTGGACCACGCCGTTGTCGGTGACGACCGAGACGTAGGAGTCGACCGTGGTCGGGAAGGTGTTCGGGTAGATCCACGCGGACTCGAACGTCGCCACCGCCCCGCGCGAGTACTCGGCCTGGATCTGGATCGCATCCGGGGTGTCGATGCCGAGCGACCGGAGCTTGCCCCACCGGGCGGTCGCGTAGACCCGGCGGACCTGGTCGCGCAGCAGCCACGAGACCAGGTCGATGTCGTGGCTGGACAGGAACCAGGCGCAGGTCGTGCGGTCGGCCCAGGACAGCATCTCGGTCGGCACGAAGATGGTGTCGTCCTTGCGGGCATACGCGACCGCCCCGTCACCGAGATCCGCGAGCAGGTCGTGGGCCTGCGCGTAGGCGGGAACCCAGCGGTGGTTGAACAGGCACATCGCGACCACACCGTTCTCGCGGATCGCCTTCACCGCCGCGTCCGCCTCGGCGACGGACGTGGTCAGCGGCTTCTCGACCAGGATGTGCTTCCCGGCCTCGGCGGCCCGGACCATCATCTCGCCGTGCAGATGATCCGGCGTGGTCAGGACGACCGCGTCCACCGACTTGTCGGCCAGCACGGCCTCCAGGTCCGGATGGATCGCCGGCCGCGATGCACCGCGCCCCTCGATCTCGTCGGCCAGCCGTCCGGCGGAGTCCGCCGAACGACTGGTCACCGCGGTGACCTCGACCTCCGGCAGCCCGGACAGGGACAAGGCATTGCCTCGCCCCATGATCCCGGCGCCGACGATCCCGATCCGCACCCCGTTGCTCACCAACCCACCGACCTTTCGATTCCACGGCTCACCGGTCTGTCCGACACGAGCGCCAACTCACTTGCCCTTCGCGAGGGTGTCGTTCCACGCCTTCTCGGCGGCGTCCAGCGCGTCCTTGGCGGACTTGGTCCCGGACATGTACGCCCGGATCTGGTCGTCGAACAGCTTCCGCAGTTGCTCGTCGTTGCCCGAACCCATCGACGCGTCCACGCTGTTCTTGAACGTGTCCAGCAGGATCTTGCGCGCCTGGTCGGCGGACGTGGTGCCGGGGATGTCGGTGAAGAACGGGTCGGCCAGCGCCTTCACCGACGACGGGTAGATCGGCACCAGCTTGCACAGCGCGAGCTGCTGCTCGGGCGCGGCGACGTACTTGAGCCACGCGGCCGCGGCGGCCTGGTTGTCTGACTTGGCCGGAATGCCCATCACCTGCTGGCCTGGCATGTAGAACTTGCCGTCGGCACCGGTCACCGGCGGTCCCACGACGATCGACTTGTAGACTGCCGGGGAGTTCTTCTCGACGTTCAGCAGCGAGCTGGACACGGCGGCCGGGTTGAAGGCGATCAGCTTGTTCTCCAGCGACTGGGGCAGATCGCGCTGGTTCTCGCCGAGACTGCCGGGTGCGATCGCGCCCGAGCTGAACAGGGCCTTGAACTTCTCCAGCAGCGCGAGCGTCTGCGGCGTGTTGAAGGCCGCCGTCTTGCCGTCCTCGGACAGCAGCTTGACGCCGTCGGCCTGGACCACGCTGGAGTAGGCCATGAAGTTGGTCGCGGACTTGCCGGTCGCGTCGTGGTACGCCTTGGCCAGGGCGAGCGCCTCGTCGTAGGTCTTCGGCGGCTTGGCCGGGTCGAAGCCGGACTTGGCCAGCAGATCCTTGTTGTAGAACGCCAGCGAGGTGCCGCCGTTGTACCAGGGGATCGCGATCCGCTTGCTGTCGGCAACCAGCGGGTCGGCCAGGTTCGGCAGGTACTCGGCGACGTCTTCCTTGCTGAACAGGCCGTTCAGGTCGGCCATCGAGCCGGCGAACAGGCCGGTGGTGGCGGACGTGAAGTTGACGACGTCCGGCACCTTGCCGCCGGCGATCGCCGCCAGCAGTTTGGTGGTGATGTCCTGGCCCGGTACGTCGACCCACTTGATCGACACCTTCGGGTGTTCCTTCTGGTAGGCGTCGATCCACTTCTGGATGTCCGGCCCGTAGTTCTTCTGCAGGTTGATGGTCCACCACTCGACGTCACCGGAGTAGGCGTCGCTGGACTGCTGCTCCGGCTCGTCCCCGCCGGCCGGGCTGCCGGAGACGCAGCCGGCCAAGGCCAGCGGCAAGGCCAGAACCATCGCGACGGTAGGGACCAAGCGGCCCCTCAGCAGGGATCGTGTGCGTCGCGCCATCGCGAGCTCCTCGGTGATGTGTGTCCTAAACAGTGCTTACAGACACCACAGTGTTTGCCATCGATCGATCAGCGTCAACCGATGACTTCCAAAAATCTTGCCAATTAGCGCTTCCGGCTGTGGGGATGGTGAGCTACGGTTCCGCATAACCGCGAATCTGAAAGCCAGGTTTCAGACACGAGAGGCGGAAGGCATGCCGGGTCTCAGGGGCCGCGTGGTCGGTCAGCACTGGTACACGCCGTACGCGTTCATGCTGCCCGGGCTGCTGATGTACGCCGCGATGTTCGCCTGGCCGGCCGTGATCGCGATCCAGTTGGCCTTCTCCGACTACAACATCGTCAGCCCGGTCCGGTTCTCCGGGCTGGACAACTTCTCCCGGCTCCTGGACGACCCTCGGGTCTGGATCGCGCTGCGCAACTCACTGCTGTTCGTGGTGATGTTCCTGCCGCTCACCGTGGTCGCCCCGCTGTTCCTGGCGATGCTGGTGAACCTGAAGCTGCGCGCGATCCAGGCGTTCCGGATGCTCTACTACCTGCCGGTGATCACCTCGATGGTCGCAGTGGCGGTCGCCTGGCGGTACGTCTTCAACCGCGAAGGCGTCATCAACTGGATGCTCAGCCTGGTCGGGGCGGGTCCGATCGACTTCCTGCTCGATCGGCACTGGGCACTGCCGACGGTGGTGCTGCTGGAGGCGTGGAAGAACGCGGGCCTGTTCATGATGATCTACCTGGCCGGACTGCAGGCGGTCCCGCCCGACCAGGTCGAGGCGGCCAGGATCGACGGCGCCAACAGCTGGCAGCGGCTCAGACACGTCATCGTCCCGTCGCTGCGGCCGACGTTCGCGGTCACGCTGATCCTCAGCATGCTCGAGGCGATGCGCGCCTTCGAGTCCGTCTACGTGCTGACCCGCGGCGGTCCGCTCGACTCCACACTCACCCTCGGCTACTACATCTGGTCGAAGGCCTTCGAGGACTACGACATGGGCTATGCGAGCGCCGTCGGCCTGCTGCTGTGGGCGATCATGATCGTCCTGGCCGGCTTCAACCTGGTAGTGACCCGGCGGAGGGACGGCTGATGGCGACCCGGAGCCGGCTGGCCCGGCGTGCCGGGCAGTTGCCACGCGTCGGTCCGCCGACGTCGCAACCGACACCGGCCGGGGCCTCCCGGCGCAAGGTACGGCGGATCGGTCTCTACGTCCTGCTGATCGCGGTGGCGGCCCTCTTCATCGGCCCCTTCCTGATCCTGCTGAGCTCGGCCACCAAGCCGGCCAGCCAGGACGTGTTCGGCTTCCCACCGGATCTGATCCCGCGCCCACCTGTGGCCGACTGGTTCCGGGAGGCGTGGACGACGATCCCGTACGCCCGGTTCCTGGTGAACTCGGTGATCTACGTGGGGATCACGGTCCCGATCTACCTGGTGGTCTCCGCGCTCACCGCCTACCCGCTGGCCCGGATCGCGTTCCGCGGCCGCGGCCTGTTCTTCATGTTGTTCCTGTCGATCATGTTCCTGCCGGGTGAGCTGATGCTGATCCCGCGCTTCCTGGTGATGAGCCAGTTGGGACTGACCGACACGTTCGCCTCGGTGATCCTGCCGGCCATCCTCTCCTCGCTCGGGATCTTCCTGCTCCGCCAGGCGTTCTCGCAGATCCCCGACGAGATCGTCGAGGCGGCCCGGATGGACGGGGCGAACGAGTTCGCCATCTTCTGGCGGATCGCGGTGCCGATCGTCGCTCCGACGCTGGCCGTGCTGGCGATCCTCGGTTTCGTCTCGGTCTGGAACAGCTTCATCTGGCCGCTGGTCACGCTGACCAGTCAGTCCAAGTTCCCGATCGCGCTCGGCATCGCCTACCTGAGCGGAGTCAGCGGGACCGATGTCCGCGGTCTGGCCGCGGGCACGGTGATCTCGCTGGTCCCGGTCGTCCTGGTCTTCCTGTTCCTGCAGAAACGCATCCTCAACAGCATGGGCGGTGCGGTCAAAGGCTAAGTCGCCACGTCCGCCCGCCCCGTGTGGTTCCCGCCTTTCCCGTCCACCCCAGTGAGGCATCATGTCGAACCCGCAGCTCAGTCGCCGTACCCTGCTCCTGGGCTCCGCCGCCGGCGGAGCCGTCGCCTGGACCGGGCTTCCGGCTCTCCAGGCGTCCGCCGCTCCACTCGTCTACGATTCGCCCGAGGCCTTCGACGTGGCCCGGGCCGGGTATCTCGCGTCCGACCCGCAGAACAACGAGGCTGGGGTGTACGCGTGGGGGGAGTCCTACTTCCTGCTCAGCCTTCTCCGGATGTACGAGGCGTACGAGGACGAGAGCTACCTGAACACCTTCGAGCAGCGCGCCAAACACGTGATGGCGACCACCGACCACGCCCGCCACGTGAAGGACTACGCCGGCCGGTCCGGCAAGGTGTGGCGCACGGCCGGCAACTACACCGCGGGCCATGGCGTGCTCCCGGACGGCGACGGCAAGCCGGCCGTGCAGCTGCGCTGGGCCGGCAGCAGGGCGGCCGAGTCGACGGCCGAGGTGTCGAACGTCAGCGGCGACACCTTTGACCTGATCCTGCGCAACCCGGCCACTACCGGTGTCGTGACGTTGCGCGGTGTCTCCCTCGATCCGGCTGCCACGTCGTACGTCGTGACGGCGGTCAACAACGCGTACACCACAGGGCTCCGCTGGACTGCTGTCGACCGTCGGACCGCGCACGCCGCCGGCCCCGCCCCGGCGGCGACCACGATCGCCTTCCAGTCGCAGTACTACGTGTTCGCCGTCCACACCGGGATGATTGCGTTCCCGCTCGCCCGCTATGCCCGGATGGTGCTGCAGTCGCCGAAGTTGCGGCGTGGCCCGAGGCAGAAGGTGGCCAAGGACCTGCTTGACGCGGCCACCGCGGCTGTGGCGTTCCACGACCCGGAGTGGGTCTCCCACGCGGACGGGACCGGTGACTACGTCTGGCCCAAGGGTGCGCCGATCCCGTTCGACGGCACGATCCAGCCGTACAACCAGAGCCAGGGTCTCGGCCAGGTGCTGGTCGAGCTTTACCGCGTGACACGGCAGCAGCGCTACCGGACGCGGGTCGTCGAGATGCTGAAGGCGTACCGCGCAGGTCTGACCCTCGCTGCCGACGGCGCCTACGTCTGGCCCTACTGGCCGCCGTACAGCCAGATGTACGCCGGTTTCCCGAAGACCGCCGGGATCTCGGAGTACACGCCGGGGTACTCCGCGTCCACGCAGATCGAGGACATCAGTCATGCGGCGATCAGTACCGAGTTCGTGCACGCGGCGTACGACGCGAAGATCGAGACCGACGTGGCCACGGACGTGCTGCGGTTCACCAAGACGTTCACGCAGCGGGTGGTCCGGTCCGAGACCGAGGTCTGGTTCCGGGTGGACGGGACCGGGACCGCGGTGCCCGCGAACGCGGTGCAGTGTGCACGATGGGGTGCGTACGCTGAGCAGGATCTCCTTGTCTACCAGCAGGCCCTCCGCGTGTACGACGCCGTGCAGCTCGATCCGGTGCAAGGCTCGCACGCATTGGGTATCGCGTATCTGAACTGGGCCAAACAAGCCGCATGGAGGAATCAGTGAGATTGCTACGTGTCCACACCGACGACGGTCTGCGTGACGCCGTACTGACCGAGGACGACCGGGTGGTGACGCTGGCGGGGGAGCCCGGGGCGTTCGACCCGGCCGGGCTCCGGGAGCGCGCCACCGCGGCCCTCGCCGACGTGGGGACGGCTGCCGCATTGGACGACGTACGGCTCGCCGCACCGCTCAGCCCCGGCAAGATCGTCTGCGTGGGGCTGAACTACGCCGACCACGCGGCCGAGGGCGGCCAGGCCGCACCGGCCGAGCCGATCCTGTTCATGAAGGCACCGGACACCGTCATCGGCGCCCGCGACGACATCGTCATCCCGCGCGGCAGCGAGAAGACCGACTGGGAGGTCGAGCTCGGCGTCGTGATCGGGCGTACGGCGGCCTACCTGGACAGCGAGGCGGATGCGCTGGAGTACGTCGCCGGCTACGTGCTGGCCAACGACGTGTCGGAGCGGCACTTCCAGCTGGAGCGCGGCGGCCAGTGGGACAAGGGCAAGAACGCGGCGACCTTCTGCCCGCTGGGTCCGTGGATCCTGACCGCCGACGAGGTCCCCGATCCGCAGGCGATCAAGCTGGGCCTGGACGTCAACGGCGACGTGCTGCAGGACGGCTCGACGGGGAACATGATCTTCGGCGTTGCGCACCTGGTGCACTACATCTCGCAGTACATGACGCTCTACCCGGGCGACGTGATCAGCACCGGCACGCCGGCCGGCGTCGGTGCGGGACAGAAGCCGCCGCGGTTCCTGCGCAAGGGCGATGTCGTGCGCGTGTGGGCCGACGGCCTGGGTGAACAGCACAACCGGCTGGTCTCCGCGTCTTGATGATCGTCGACAAGCTGGAGGTCGAGAGGCTTCCGGATCCCGCAGCCGTCGGGGCGGCGGCAGCGGCGGCCGCGGCCGAGTCCCTGCGCCGGATCATCCATTCGCAGGGCTCGGCCCGGCTGGTCCTCGCGGCGGCGCCGAGCCAGCAGCACACGCTGGCGGCGCTGTCCGTTGCCGAGGGCATCGACTGGTCACAGGTCGAGGCGTTCCAGATGGACGAGTACGTCGGGCTCCCGGTCGCTGCGGAGCAACGCTTCGGCCGGTGGCTGGGCCGGCATTTCACCGCTCCGGCGCCGCTGGCTGTCTTCGACCCGGCCGGCGGCGCGGATCCGGTGGCCGAGGCGGCTCGCTACGCAGCGCTGGTCGCGGCCGCGCCGATCGACGTCGTGCTGGCCGGGATCGGTGTCAACGGGCACCTCGCGTTCAACGAACCGCCGGCCGACTTCACCACCACGGACGTCGTGCAGGTGGTCGCACTCGACGAGACCAGCCGCCGGCAGCAGGTGGACGAAGGGCTGTTCGCGTCGCTGAACGACGTACCCACCCATGCCTGGACGCTGACGGTTCCGTTCCTGCTGTCGGCGCGCGAGATCTTCTGCATGGTGTCCGGTCCGGCCAAGGCCGACGCCGTGCGGCGAACGTTGCACGGTCCGGTGGATCCCGGCATACCGGCGAGTGCGCTGCGGACGCATCCGCGGGCCCGGCTGTATCTCGATCAGGAGGCCAGCCCCGATGAGTGAGTACCTGACCGCGATCACGGCGTTACTCGGGCGGATCGAGGCGGAGGAGGGCGAGTCCATCGCGGCCGCTGCCCGGTTGATGGCCGAGCAGGTCGCCGCCGATCGGCTGATCCAGGTGTACGGACCGGGCGGGCACTCGAACCTGGCCGCCCAGGAGATCTTCTTCCGGGCCGGCGGCCTGATGCACGTCTCCGCGATCCTCGACGAGGGCACCTTGCTGTCGAACGGCGCGCTCCGCTCCATGGCCGTGGAGCGCACGCCGGGTTACGGTCGGATAGTGATCGAGAACGCCGGGCTCGGCTCCGACGATCTGCTGTTGCTGGTGAACGCCTACGGGATCAACGCGGCGCTCATCGACGCGGCCCTGACCGCTCGCGAGCGGGGCGCGCGGACGATCGGCGTGAGTTCCCGTGAGCACGCCGAGCAGACGGCGAAGTCGCATCCGGCGCGGCATCCGTCCGGTGCGAACCTGCACGAGGTCGTCGACGTTGCCGTCGACACCAAGGTCCCGATCGGCGATGCGGTGATCGAGGTCGCCGGGATGCCCGAACGGGTCGCCGCGGTCTCCACCTTCGCCAACGCGTTCACGCTCAATACGATGGTGCTGGCCACGATCGAGCGGCTGATCGAGCAGAACGTCGTACCGCCGGTGTGGCGCAGCGGCAACGCACCCGGAGGGGACGAGGCGAACGCGGCCTTCATCGGCAGATTCAGGGAGCGGGTGCGGTGGCTCTAGACAGGATGTCCGGCCGGGACCCGTGGTCGGGGGAGACCCTCCACGTCGAGTACGCCGACGGCCTGATCTCCCGCATCGAGCGAGCGCCCGGAGACGCGGACCTGCCGTGGATCAGCCGTGGACTCGTCGACCTGCAGGTCAACGGGTACGCCGGGTACGACCTGAACGGCGACGATCTGTCCGTGGACACGGTCCGCGGTCTGCGGGAGGCGTTGCGGCGGGTCGGAGTCACGGTCTTCGTGCCCACCTTGATCACGGCGAGCCCGGAGCGGAACCGTCGTGCTCTCGGGATCGTGGCCGAAGCGAGGCGGCAGGACGCCGAGGTTGCGGCTGCCGTTCCGTTCGTGCACCTCGAGGGTCCGCACATCTCCGACCAGGACGGTCCGCGCGGCGCCCATGACGCGGCCTTCGTCCGTCCGCCCGATCTGGCCGAGTTCGAGCTCTGCCAGGACGTGTCGGACGGACTCGTCGGCTTGATCACCGTGTCTCCGCATTGGCCTGACAGTGCCGACTTCATCGCGGAGGTCGTTGCCGCCGGCATCCGAGTGGCGGTCGGGCACACCCACGCGGACGGCGCGCAGATCCGTGCCGCGGCCGAGGCCGGCGCGACGCTGTCCACCCACCTGGGCAACGGCGCGCACGCCCAGTTGCCGCGCCACCCGAACTACCTGTGGGCACAATTGGCCGAGGACCGGCTGAGCGCCGGGTTCATTGCCGATGGCCACCATCTCCCGATGGACACGTTCGTGGCGATGGTCCGCGCGAAGGGCCTGGATCGGTCCTTCCTGGTCTCCGACTCGGTGGCGACCGGCGGCAGGCCACCGGGCACCTACTCGTCGCCCGTCGGCGGCGAGGTGGAACTCACCGATGACGGACGCCTGCTCGTCCTCGGTACGCCGTACCTGGCTGGGGCGGCCGCGCCACTCGCGGACGGCGTCGCCTGGGCGGCCGCCGCCTTCTCGTTGCCCGAGGCCCTCACCATGGCCGTCGCGACGCCCCGCCGGATCATCGACGGGACAAACGGCCGGCTGGGGCCCGGCGTTCCGGTCGAGGACGTCATCACGTTCCGCTGGCAGCCCGGCGACCGCACTCTCGCCTTCTGATCAGAGCGTCAGGTCGTCCGGGCGCAGGGTGGCGACGAGTTCGCCGCGGCTCCGCACACCGACCTTGGCGAACGCCGACTTCAGGTGGTCCTGGATCGTGTGCGGCGAGATCGACAGCCGGTCGGCGATCTCCGTGGTGCTGTGGCCCGAGATGACCTCGAGGCAGATCTCGCGCTCCCGAGTGGTCAGTCCGTACGCCGCGAGCAGCATGCCGACCAGGTGGTGCCCACCGGCCGGTTCGATCGTGACGACGACCTCTGACTGGTCGTCGTCGCTGATCAGCCGGCTACCCTGCAGCACCACCCAGCCGCCGCGCGCGGTCTGCACCCGCGCCTGGAACGTCCCGGCTGCCCGAGTCCCAGTCACCACGGCACGCAGGAGGGTGCTGAACCGCCCGGGCGCGATCTCGTTCAGCTCGTCCTGCCAGGTCCGCGCGGCCGCGGTGATCGCGCGCGGCTCACCGCTCGGGCCGGTCACCACGATGGACGGTCCGGCCCCGCCCCTGTAGCCGTGGGCATCGGTCCGCACCGCCACCCGGGTCGCCGCGCCGATCGCCGGCCCCACCGAGCCGAGGAACTCGACCTCGCGGTCGCTGAACTCGGGACCACTCCGGACGAACCCGGCCGCGCCCCAGCAGTCCCCGTCGACGGTGAACGCGGCCCGCACCTCGTGCTCGATCCCGAGTGGCCGCCAGATCTCGTTCAGCCGCCGGTGCCCGACGACCTCGCGGTACGGCAGGTCGGACAGTCGCGCCACGGGGTACGGCCGGCGGGCCAGGTCGGCGAACGAGTTCGGGACGGTGCCGGCGTACTCCGTCTCGGCCAGCGTGGGTTCGTACTCGGGCGGGATGTGGTCACGACCGCTCGTCATCGAGCTGATCACCAGCGTGCCCGGATCCATCGCGGCCCAGCAGGTCAGCTCACTGCCGACGACCTGCTCGACCACCTCGATCGCCGCGGCGTGCAGTTCCGCGACGCCCAGTCCGGACGTGGCCAGTGCCGCGATGTCCCGGCGCGCGGCTCGCGCCCGGCCCTCCCACATGCGCTCAGTATGCGCCGCCGTACCGGACCCGCCTATCCCTGAAATGTGGGGAATCCAGGGCGATCCGGACCCCCGGTGGACGGGATGGAACCGCCGCTCACCGCTGCCTACCGTCGCACCCACACAGTCGCAGCCACAAGGGAGGCATCATGACTGAGTCGGTACACCTGAGCACAGCCGGGACAGGCGCGGAGTACGCCGCCCCGGATGCGATCGTGACGGTCAAGGTCGGCAGCGAGCACACCGGCGCGCAGTACGAGGTGTTCGAGGTCGACGCACCGCGCGCCCCGGCCGCGCCACCGCACAGCGAGTCCTGGAGCAAGGCGTTCTACGTCCTGACCGGCCGGATCCTCGTGCAGGCAGGCGATCAGGGCTATGACCTCGGCCCAGGCGCGTCGATCACCATCCCGGCCGGCACGCTGAACACGTTCTCCGTGCTCACGCCGTCGGCCAAGTTCCTTGCCATCAGCCAGACCGGCCGGATGAGCGTGCTCTTCGCCGAGCTCGCCGAGCTGCAGTCATGAGTACGGCGGCGCAGGTGCTGGCGATCTTCATCGCCGTGATGCTGACCGTGGTGTTCGTGATGGAGTCGTTCCTGTACCGCCACCCGCGGCTCTACCCGCTGTTCCTGACCAAGCCTCGCGACTTCGACGCGGTCCGGTTGTGGACTGTGAACCTGGGCTTCTACAACCTCACCACAGCGATCGCGCTGGTAGTCGGCGTGCTGCTCGCGCGCAACGATCACCTCGCACAAGGACAGGCCCTGGTCGTCTTCACCGCCGCGCAGCACACGTTCCTGGCCGTCGTCCTGGTGGTGTCACAGCGGAAGCTGTGGTTCAACGCGCTCCTCGAGGGAGTCCCCGCGGCGGTGCTGCTCATCCTCGCCCTCAACTGAGCAGTACAGCGCGAGGTGTAGGAAACTTACGGGTCTTGCGCAACTATGGGCATCAAGCACCATCACTCAAGGTTCTCCGGATGTCACCATCAGCTTCATCCAGCCGGGGACCCTGCCGCCCTGAGTACCCGTGAAGGTGAGGCTCATGAGCCCAATCAGTCGCAGAACCCTTGTCCTCGGCGGACTCGCCGCGGCCGGCGTCAGCGCTCTGCCGGTCCGCTCGGCCGTGATCGCGGCGACCGCCGCCGTCCCGTACCCGTTCCAGCTCGGCATCGCGTCCGGTGAGCCCGACGCGAACAGCGTCGTGCTGTGGACCCGGCTGGCCCCCTCGCCGCTGAACGCCGACGGTCACGGCGGGATGACCGACACGAACATCGTCGTCGACTGGCAGGTGTCCACCACCGACACCTTCAGCACGCTGGTCGCCAACGGCCAGGTCACCGCGACCTACGCGACCGCCCACTCCGTCCACGTCGTCGCCGGCAATCTGAACCCCGACTCCGACTACTTCTACCGATTCCGTGCCCAGGGCCACGTCTCGCCGGTCGGCCGCACCCGGACCACGCCCGCGATCGGCGCGGCCGGACGCGACCTGACGATGGCGTTCACCTCCTGCTCGCACTACGAGGAGGGCTACTACACCGTCTATCGCCGGATGGCCGAGGAGAACCCGGGTGTCATCCTGCACCTGGGCGACTACATCTACGAGTACGGCGCCACCTCCGGGCGGCCGCGGCTGCACGTGGGGGCCGAGATCGTGACGATCGCGGACTACCGGCGGCGGTACGCGCAGTACAAGACCGACCCGGATCTGCAGGCCGCGCATGCGGTCGCGCCGTGGATCGTCGTACCGGACGACCACGAGGTGGAGAACAACTACGCAGGCACGATCCGCGAGAACAACACCCCGGCGCTGACGGCTGCGCAGTGGACCGCACGACGGTCGGCGGCGTACCAGGCGTACTACGAGAACATGCCGCTGCGGCCGGCGCAGGCCAACAGCGGCAACAGCATCCCGCTGTATCGGCGGCTGCGTTGGGGGAGTCTGGCAACGTTCCACATGCTCGACACTCGTCAGTACCGCAACGACCAGGCCTGCGGCGACGGCTGGAAGATCTGCTCGGACGCGGACCTTGCCTCGCGCAGCCTGCCCGGCAATGCGCAGGAGACCTGGCTGCTCGACGGTCTGAACCAGCATCTGGGCACCTGGGACATCATCGGTCAGCAGGTGTTCTTCGCTCGGCGGTTCAACTCGACTGGCGCGAGCATGGACTCATGGGACGGCTACCGCGCATCCCGGGCGCGTATCCAGCAGGGCTGGGTCGACCGGGGTACGCGCAACCCCGTCGTACTGACCGGCGACGTGCACCGCGCCTGGGCGAACGACCTCAAGGCGGACTACAACAACGCGAACTCGGCGACCATCGGCACCGAGCTCGTCACCAGTTCGGTCACGTCCAGCGGTGACGGCGACGCCTCCACCACGGTTCCTGACGCCGGGACCAACCCGTGGCTGAAGTTCTACAGCAACCGGCGCGGGTACGTCCGGGCGACGCTCAGCCCGACGCAGATGCGGACCGACTTCCGCGCGGTGGCGAAGGTGTCGGAGCACGGTGCCGCTGCCACGACCCTCAAGTCGTTCGTCGTCCAAGAGGGCCAGCCCGGCCTGCAGGCTGTGTGAGGGGATCATGAAGCTTTCCGCAGCTGCTGTCGCAGCCATCACCCTGCTGTCGCCCGCCGTACTCGCCGCTCCGAGTGCGCAGGCGCACATCGCCGCACCGACCTGGGAGACCGCCAACAGTGTGTCGACCGGTGACCAGGACGCGCCGTCGATCGCGACCAACCGCAACGGTTACGTGGCCGTGGCGTGGGAGGACGACCGCGACACCGACAACGCGACCGACAACGTGCACAGTGAGATCTTCGTGCGGGTGTACCACAACGGAACCGCGCTGTACGAGAAGAAGGTGTCCGCCGCCGGCAGCAGTGGCGTGACGAACTGGCGCCACCTGCACCCGGACCTCGGCCTGGACGACAAGGGCAACGCGGTCGTGGTGTGGCAGGACGACCCGGACGGCAACGGCTTCTACAACATCCCGTACCGCGTCCTGAACACCGCGGGCACCGTGACCGCATCGGGCAACGCCAACACCAGCGCCGACGGCCAGCAGATCAACCCGCGGGTGTCGGTCGATCCGGACGGTGCACCGTCGAGTGCGGCGGTCGCGTTCACCGTGGTGTGGGAGGACATCCAGACCGGCACCCAGCCGACGGTCAAGGCGGCCGGGTTCACCGGTCCGACGACACGCGCGTGGGAAGTCACCGCCTCGACCACGACCGGCCAGCACCACAACCCGGACGTCGCGGCGTCGGCCTCCGGCGACGCGGTTGTCGTCTGGGAGGACGACGGCGACGCCAACGCGTCGTACGAGATCGGGCTGATCCGGCTGGCCCGCACCAACGGTGCGGCTACCCTGTCCCGCCGGGTCGCGAACTCCAACACCACCGGCCAGCAGACACATCCAGCGGTGGCGGCGAACTTCAACGGTGACTTCGCGGTCGCGTGGGAGTCCGACCACACCGGCACCGCGGGGT
The DNA here is from genome assembly GCF_043197265.1 of Kribbella sp. NPDC049227. Classification (NCBI taxonomy): domain Bacteria; kingdom Bacillati; phylum Actinomycetota; class Actinomycetes; order Propionibacteriales; family Kribbellaceae; genus Kribbella; species Kribbella sp. NPDC049227. Next base: position 367,976 of record NZ_JBICST010000007.1, read on the forward strand.
CCTGGACGCGCAACTTCACCTCGACCGGCACGGCCCGGTACGCCGACGTCCAGGTCGCGACCGGCGCCAAGGTACCGTCGATCGGCATCGACGACCAGGCCCAGACGGTCGTCGGCTGGACGGTTCAGGCCACCGACCTCGATGTCTGGGTCCGTGGCTTCGGCACCACAGGCACGGACACCGGCCGGCTGTCCGCGCAACAGCTCAGCTCGGTCCCGGGCGGGCGCCAGGAACAGATGACGGTGGCCGTCTCGCCGTTCGCCGAGGTCGCTGTCGCCTACACCGACGACAACGACGGCAACACGTACGACCAGATCTATCTGGGCACCGGAATCTCCAACAACAGCTGGTGATTCAACGCGTCTCCGGGGACACCGTGCTCAGCACTGTGTTCCCGGAGGTCACCACCTCGAGCCGCTCGATGTCCTTCAGCGGGATCGACGTACTCGCCGGGACGTTGGCCTTGTAGGTGCTCGTGGTCGCCCACCAGCCCGCGGTCTCCACGCTGCCGTCCCGGCCGTGGACGAGGAGCTCGCAGTGCTCTCCGGGCTTCAGATCGCTCATCCGCAACTGGATGTCGGTACCCCAGCCCTTGCTGGTCAGCTCCGCCGTCGTGTCGATCCCACCCACGCCGTTCGTCGCCGTCCAGGTCACCGAGTCCGGGGTGTCGATCGCTCGCCAGCCGACCACCCCGCCGGCCGCCACCACCGCGACAGTGGCCGCCGCGGCCAGGATCCACCGACGGGTACGTCGTACCGGACGTGGGGGCAGCGGGAGTGGCGCCGGATCCTCCACCTCGATGTCTTCGGGCGGAACGGAGTGCAAAAGGCCGGGGAGTGGTGCGAACTGGAGCAACGCCTCGCGGCAGGACGCACACGTGCGCAGGTGCTGATCAGTGGCGTGGCGCTCCGCGCTGTCCAGGGCGCCAAGGACGTAGGCCCCGATCGCGATGGTCTCCGGACACTTCATGTCCCGGTCACTCCCCGTTCCTCCAGCGCGGCCCGCAGCGCGTGCAGCGCGTAATAGCTCCTCGACTTCACCGTCCCGGGCGGGATTCCCAGGACGACGGCGGCTTCCGCGACGGTCCGCCGCCGGTAGAACAGTTCGGCGATCACCTGCAGGTGGTCGTGACTCAGCTCGTGCAGAACCTCGGCCACCTGCCAGGCCTGCAGGACCCGGTCGATGTCGTCGGCCTCGGCGGCCGGGTCACGCCGCCCGTCCAACGGCACCTCGGTGACGCGGGCCACGCGTTTGCGCCGCCCGGAGATGACGAGGTTGCGCGCCACCGTGAACAGCCACGGACCGGCCCGTTCCGGATCCAGCTGGTCCGAATGTGTCCAGGCCCGGGCCATCGTCTCCTGCACGATGTCCTCGGCGTACTGGTGATCGCCGCCCACCGAACGCAGGACGTAGCCGAACAACGGTCGCCGGTACCTGTCGTACAGCGCGCGGATCACCGTTTCGTCATCCACACAAGGAGATACGCGCCAGAGCCGTCAAAGGTTCAACTGAACCATCGCCGGAGCCCGTGCGTAGTTGTCCGGGAGAGGAGAACATCCCATGAGAGCTTTCAATCTGTTGCTCGGGGCAACCGCGGCGCTGGCGACGCTGACCGCCTGCGGTGCCGGTGGCAGCAACCAGCAGGCGGCCGGGGATCAACCTGCGCCTGCGGCGAACGGCGCCGTGTCGGTCAAGGACGTGAGCGGTATCGGCCAGACCCTGGTCGATCCGGCCGGCAAGACGGTCTACTTCGCGGACCAGGAGGCGGGCGGCATGATCAAGTGCACGGCCGGCTGCCTGGAATTCTGGATGCCGGTCGAGGGAACGGACAGCGCGGCGAAGGCCATGGACGGTCTCGGGGTCGTCCAGAGGTCGGACACCGGCAAGAGCCAGCTCACCTTCCAGGGCAAGCCGCTGTACACGTTCCGCCTCGACACCGCAGCGGGCCAGCACAAGGGCCAGGACCTGACCGACGAGTTCGACGGCGCCAGCTTCACCTGGCACGCCGCCACCACCACGGCCGCGGCTCCCTCGCCGGCCCCGTCGACCTCGTCCGGCAACGGCAACGGTAACGGGGGCTATGCCTACTGACCGCGGATCAGCCGGAGGTCCTTCCCGTCGACCAGGCGGAAGCCGAGGCCGCGCGCGGCGTCGATGTGGACCAGGACGCCGGCCTGCCGCAGCTTGGCCCGCAGGCGCTTGATCACCGACTGCACGGCCGCGGGTCCGGTGAAGTAGGAGCCGTCCCAGGCTCGGTCGTGCAGTTGCTGGTACGTCCAGATCCGGCCGGGCCGCTCCGCCAGGCATGCCAGGACCTTCAACTCGTGCGGTGTCAACGGCAACGGCACGCCGTGCCAGGTCGCCTCGTGATCGTCGAGGCGCAGGCCACCTACACGTACGACGGACGCGTCGCCGGCCGGATGGCCTCCGCCGGATCCGCGGAACTGGCGGAGGAACTGACCGGCGACGGTGGGGTCGGACGCGACGACGAGCACACCAATGCCGTCGAACTGCGCGGCGAGCCGGCTGCGCTCCTCGGGACTGGTGGCGATACAGACGACGACCGGGACAGCGGCGGTGGCGTCCATCAGGCCTGCTTCAGTGGTTCGGAGGCGCTCCACAACGTGTCGAAGAGGAACTCGAGTGCGGCCGCGAGTTCGTGGTTGCGGACGATGATCGCGACCACGCCGGTGACCCCCGGCGCGACCAGCGGCATCACCACCGTGTGCGCGTCGAACAGGGCGAACTTCATCGGCAAAGCGCCCGGATACACCCGCGCCTGCTCGCCTCCCGACGTCCAGGACGGCAGGTTCTTCGCGACCACCGGATCGGCGAGGATCGCGTTGTCGTAGATCGCCCGGGCCCGGACGCCCCGCCGGAGCGCACCGAGCTCGGCCTCGTTCGAGCCGCCGACCTGGAGCGGTCCGCGGACGACCACGTCGATGCTCTCGCGTGCCTCGGACTGGAGCCGGTCGAACCGCTGACCGACCAGGCTCGGGGTGCGGAGGATCTCGACGAGTTCGCCGTCCGCGCCGGTGCTCTGCTCGAACAACTTGGACAGGTCGGGCAACACCTGCTCGACCTGCTGTTTGCGGTTCTCGAGCTCCTGCCGCTCGCGTTCCAGCAGCGCGGCCAAGGCCCGGTCCGGGGGAGCGGCGTGGTAGCGGCTGCTGTAGCCGGCGCCCGCGTCGATGAGTCCTTTGTCGACGAGAGAATGCAGTACCAGGTAGACGCTGCTGCGCGAGGTCCCGGTCCGGTCGGCGATCGTCGCGGCGGGCAGTGGCGCCTCGCCGAGCAGACAGAGGTAGACCTTGGCCTCGGTCTTCGACAGGCCCAGCTCTTCCAGCAACGACTCCGTGTCCATCTGGCTCCCTCCCCGGACGTCCTGGCTCCAGTCAACAAGTTCTCCAGTCGCTGGACGACATCTGCCCACAAAGTGCCGACAGTTTGCCCCGCTTTCTGCCGCCGAGGCGACATAAAGTCACCGGCCACCCTGCCATTTCCACGGAAGGTCGGCATATGAGAATCCGGGCGGCCGTCATCGCCTGCATCGCACTGCTAGCAACCTTGCTCAGCGCCCCGGCCCGGGCGAATCCACCGGCGGCACCGCTGGCCGGGACGCCACGGGCGGACAAGATCCAGCCGGCACTGCGGGACCAGTTGACCCGCAGGTCGGTCGCTCCCGTCGCCTTCTGGGTCCGGTTCGGCGCGCAGCCGGACCTGTCCAAGGCCGCCGCCATCGACGACTGGAAGGCGCGTGGCACGGCGGTCGCCGAGGCGCTGCAGCGCGCCGCCGAGTCGTCGCAACACGACATCCGGGCCCAGCTCGACGCGGCCGGGACGTCGTACCAGTCGTTCTGGGCGACGAACGCGATCCGCGTCACCGGCGGCAGCCTGGCGATGGCCGAGCAACTCGCCGCGTCGGCCGACGTCGAGGGGCTGTACGCCACCACGTCGTACCAGCCGCCCAAGCTGGACAAGAAGACCGCGGCGGCGAAGGAGGCCGCGGCGGTCGAGTGGGGTATCGCGAACATCAACGCCGACGACGTCTGGAACCAGTACGGCGATCGAGGCGCCGGGATCACCGTCGCCAGCATCGACAGCGGTGTGCAGTACGACCATCCCGCCCTGGTCCAGCAGTACCGCGGTACGAAGCCGGACGGGACGTTCGACCACAACTACAACTGGTTCGACGCGGCCGGCACCTGCGGACCGGTGCCGTGCGACCACGACGGTCACGGCACCCACACGATGGGCACGATGATCGGCGCGGATGGCATCGGAGTCGCACCCGAGGCGAACTGGATCGCGGCGAACGGGTGCTGCCCGAGCGACGCGTCGCTGATCGCGTCGGGCCAGTGGATGCTGCAGCCGACCGACCTGGCCGGGAAGAACCCCGACGCCGGCCGTCGCCCGCAGATCATCAACAACTCCTGGGGCAGCGAGGCTCCGTCGAACGATCCGTTCATGGAGGACATCACCAAGGCGTGGGCGGCGTCCGGCATCTTCGCGGTGTGGTCCAACGGGAACAACGGCCTCAGCTGCCACACCAGCGGCTCACCGGGCAGTCTGGCGTCGAACTACTCGACCGGCGCGTACGACGTGAACAACACGATCGCGGAGTTCTCCAGCCGCGGCAGCGGCCAGGACGGTGTCACCAAGCCGAACCTGTCCGCACCTGGTGTCGACGTCCGGTCGTCCGTCCCGGGCGGCTACGCCTATGCCAGTGGTACGTCGATGGCCGCGCCGCACGTGGCCGGCTCGGTAGCACTGCTGTGGTCGGCGGCCCCTGGGCTGGTGGGTGATGTCGACGCGACGCGCGCCCTGCTCGACGGGAGCAGCGTGGATACGCCGGACGGACAGTGCGGCGGGACAGATGCCGACAACAACGTGTACGGCGAGGGCCGGTTGAACGCGTTGGCGTTGGTGGACTCCGCACCGGTGGGCGACACCGGAACGCTGGCCGTCGCGGTGACGGACTCACGGACCGGCAAGGCGATTCCGTCAGCGGGGTTGAAGATCACCGGGCCAGTCAGCCGGGAGCGCACGGCCGGTGACGACGGGAAGTACTCGCTGCCGCTTCCGGTCGGCACGTACAGCGTCGCGGCGTCCTCGTTCGGGTACGACGGCGGGACCGCGCAGGTGACTGTCACCGCGGGGAAGACGAGTCAGCTGGCGGTGCGGCTGCGCTCGCTGCCGCGGGTCACGGTGTCGGGAACGGTCGAGGACGGATCCGGTCAAGGCTGGCCGCTGTACGCGAAGATCACGGTCGACGACGTGCCGGGCGGAGTCTTCTACACCAAGCCGGAGAACGGTCGCTACAGCTTCGAGTTGCCGGCCAACGCGTCGTACAGCTACAAGATCGAGGGGGTCTCTCCGGGGTACCGGGCCGGTTCCGTGGCGATCGATGTCCGCGGACAGGATGTCCGGCGGGATGTGTCGCTGACGGTGGATCCGGACTCGTGTGTTGCCCCTGGCTACAGCTATGCCGGAGTCTCGACGGACTTCGACGACGGTCAGCCGGCTGGTTGGACCAACAACGGTTGGCGGTTCGACGATCCGTACCGGACGAGGAACCGGACCGGCGGCACCGGCGGGTTCGCCGTCGGGCAGACTCCGGGTAGCCCGGTCGTGCTCGACGCGAGTCTGGTGTCGCCGGCGCTGGATCTGCGCGGCCGGAAGTCGCCCGCGATCACGTTCCGGCAGAACCTCCATTCACTCAGCGAGAACAGCGACGTCGATCTGAGTCTGGACGGTGGCGCGAACTGGCAGACGGTCCTTCACCAGACCGACGGCGTACAGCCGGAGCGGACCGTCGTACCGATCCCGCAGGCAGCCGGCAAGAACGGCGTCCGGGTGCGGTTCCACTACTGGGACGCGAAGTACAACACCTACTTCTGGCAGGTCGACGACGTGTTCGTCGGTGACCTGACCTGCGGTCCGGTGAACGGTGGTCTGGTGCTCGGCCAGGTCAGTGACCGGAACACGGGTGCGGTGCTCAACGGCGCATCGGTTCAGCTTGCGGATCGGACCGTCCGGACCGCGGCGACGCCTGCCGACGGCGGAGTGGGCGACGGCTTCTACTGGATGTTCTCGCCTGCCGGACGTCAGACGGTGGGCGCGAGCTTCGTCGACTACCAGGACGGCTCCGAGCGGGTGCAGGTGCACAGCCGGCGGATCAGCCGGGTCGACCTCCGGCTGTCGGCCGGGGAACTGTCTGTGAACCCTGGTGCCGTGACCCTGGACGTCAAGGCAGGCGGCGTCGCGACAGCCCGGTTCACGGTGCGGAACACCGGGACCGCTCCGGCCAGGATCAGCTTCGGTGAACGGCAGGTCGTAGCCGCTGGCAACAGCGCCTTGGTTGCTGGCAGCAACAGTGTGGCCCGGGTGCCGGGTGACTACTCGCCGCTGGCACTGGCTCGCGATGCCTTGGACGGGAAGGGTCACGGGTCCGAGGCGCCGGCGGCCGGGCCGTGGGTCGATCTGACTCACTACCCGACCCGGATCATGGACAACACCGTTGGTGAGGTCGGCGGGCTGGTGTACTCCGTCGGCGGCGTCGACGGGCGGCTGACCACCGCGAAGGGCTATGTCTACAACCCGTCGACCACGGAGTGGTCGCCGATCGCGGATCTTCCCGACGGCCGGGAGAACGCGGCCGGGGCGTTCATCGGTGACACCTTCTACGTCAGCGGTGGCTGGGGTCCCGACCTCGTCCCGTCGAAGATCACATTCGGCTACGACCGTCGTACCGATACCTGGACGCGGTTGGCCGACGCGCCGGACGCTCAGGCGGCCGCGGGCCGGGCGGTCCTGGACGGGAAGCTGTATCTGGTCGGCGGATGTTCGAACGCCTGCGACTCGACGAACGTCCGGCGGTACGACCCGGTCACCAACACCTGGAGCGTACTCGCGGACTACCCGGAGCCGGGCGGGCATCGGGCCTGTGGGGTGCTCGAGGGGAAGGTGTACTGCGCCGGCGGGATCCGGCGCGGCGGGACCATCTCGCAGAGCACGTTCGCGTACGACCCGGCCACGAACGTGTGGACGAAGAAGGCCGATCTGCCGATCGATCTGTGGGGGATGGGCTACACCGAGTCGTACGGGCGGCTGCTGGTCTCCGGCGGCATCACCACCGTGGTCTCCGGTGGCGGCACGACCGGTGCCATCACCAACGAGGGGTTCTCCTACGACCCGGCGACCGACCACTGGTCCGCGCTGGCTCCGTCCGGGCATGTCCTGTACCGCGGTGGCAGCGCGTGCGGGCTGAACCGGATCGGCGGGTCAGCCAGGTCCGGGTTCGTCCCGGTCGACACTGCGGAACAGTTGCCGACGTACGGCGCGTGTGGCGAGACGGATGTGCCCTGGATGTCGGTCACCGGTCCATCGACGACAGTGGCTCCGGGCCGGAGCGTCACGGTGACGGTGCGGGTGAATGCCGCTGGTCTGAAGGCCGGTGTCTACTCGGCGGGCGTTTGGGTCGGGGAGAACACGCCGTACCTGGCGAAGCCGGTGGACGTCACGCTGCGGGTCCGCTGATGGTGCTCAGCGGGAGAACAGTCCGGTGAGGCGGCCGCGGGTGAGGGTTCTGTCGTCGATGGCGTTGAGGGCTTCTTCGAGGTCGGCGCCGTTGGGGAGGGCGGTTGCCTCGGAGAGGGCGTAGACGGTGAAGCGGTAGTGGTGTGTGCCGCTCGGCGGGCAGGGGCCGTAGTACTTGGCCCCGCCCGCCGAGTTCTTCGCTTGTCTGGCGCCGGGTGGCGTTTCGCCTTCTGTGAGAGAGGTTGTGGTCGGCTCGAGGTCGAGCAGGACCCAGTGGGTGAACGTGCCTCGGGGTGCGTCCGGGTCGTCGACCACAACGGCGAGGGCGCCGGCGTTCTGCGGCACGTTCTTCCACGCGAGCGGCGGTGAGACGTCGTCGCCGTCGCAGGTGTACTTGCGCGGGATCGGACCGCCCTCGCGGAACGCCTGGCTGGTCACGGAGATGCTGGCGGGTGCGGTTGTGGCCGGTTCCTCGGCCTGGCCGCCGCCGCATCCGGCCGCCCCGAGCAGGACGGTCGTGCACAGCAGCAGCCGCAGTCGCACCCGCTCAGCGTCTCACGAACCTGCGAGGCTTCTCAGTGGTCAGGGTGCTCAGTGGTCAGGGTGCTCAGTGGCCGGGGACGAAGACGACCGCGTCGCCGACCGCGCGCTCGGCGCCGCCGGTACCGCTCGGGTGGTTGACCAGGGTGCCGTCCTGCAGCGCCATCGCGGTCGACCCGCCGCCGTCCAGGTTGATCGAGTTCCGCAACCCGAGCGACTGCGCGACCGCGGCCGTCTCGTCCATCGTGGTCCCGACACTCGTGGTCTGCCGTCCGTCGAGCGTCGCCAGCACGATCTTGCCGTCCGGCGTCGTGCCCGCGATCGTCCGGGGGTTCCGGTCGAAGAAGCTCCCGGTCCCGTCCGGTACGACGATCTCTCCGTTGGCCGTCAGCCGGTAGCGACCGGTCACGCCGTACAGGCCGCTGCGCAGCGAGACCTTGTCGCCGTCCTCGTTCGACACCTTGAGATCGCGGTCGAGGCATCCGCCCGACGCCACGTTCAGGAGCGCGACGGTGTCCTGCCCGGTCGCCTGCAGCGACATCTGGCCGGCCTTCAGGCTCGTGCCCCGCGTCGTCGCGGTGCTGACCACGCAGCCACGCCGGTCGAGTACGACCTCGACGCCCGCGCCGGACGGAGTCGCCGCCGCGAACTCGGGCGTGAACAGTACGACGTCACCCGGGGACGCGCAGGTCGTCTGGTCCGGCAGGCTCGCGCAGTCAGCCGGGACCACCGGCCGGTGGTTCACGAACTCGAGCGGCAGTTCGGCGTGCGTCGCGCGGTTCCGCACCTCGCCCGACCACTGCAGGTGCCCGGCGACCACCTTGTTGCTCTTGGCATCGATCAGCAGGTTGGCCTCGGCCGGGTCGGTCAGCGGCTCGCTCAGCAGTTTGCCGTCGGAGATGCCGAGGCCGACCGGGTCGCCCGGGTACAGCGGATCGGCGGTGAAGGTGAAGAACGACGCGTTGACGCCGGCCACCGCCCCCGCCGACCGGACCAGGTCCGAGGTCTTCTCGACCCTCGCAAGATCCGGCCCGTACGTCGTCTGCAGGTGGCCGTTCGCCTTCCGGGGATCGATCGTCAGCACGCTGACGACCCACGGTCCCCGGGTCGTCGTGTTGATCTGGTCAGCGGGCGCTGGTTCGGTCCCGCGCACGATCCGGGTCAGCGTCACGCCGCGCGCCAGCTCCTGGCTGCTGCGGGTCTCGGCCAGATCAGGGTCGCCGAGCGGCAGTCCGCCGCCGCCGCCACTGCCACTGCCGCCGGCGGTCGCGGCGGTCGCGTTGAGGGGGAGTGCGACGCCGATCGTGGCGGCCGCCGCGACCACGGTCGCCAGCGCAGCACGCACAGTTCGAGGGGAAAGAGTCATGGTCACCATCCTGTTCGTCGGTGGTGGAATCTTTCCGCTCAAGGCGCTGTCTCGTCAGCATCTGACAGGTTAACGGTTTCGTCACCTGTCCGAGGGCTGAGCGGGAAAGGGCGGGCGATGCGTTTTCGTCTACGATCCGCACGTGCCAACGTCCTCGAGTGCCTGACCGTCATGTCCGCTGTCGTCGGTGCCTTCGTCGCGTTGGTGTCTGTCGCGGTGCTTGGGTACGTCGTCGGCTTGATCGGCGTACTGCGGGCGCAGGACGAGTTGGTGCTCTCGCGGATGGCGTTCTTCGTGGCTACGCCGGCGCTGTTGTTCACCACCGTGGCGCGGGCGGATCTGCACGCGATCTTCTCAGTCGTCCTGCTCACCAACGTGGCCAGTCTGTTCGTGGTGCAGTTGGTGTTTCTCCTGGTCGCTGCAGTGATCTGGCGGCGGACGAGATCTCAGGCGACGATCGGTGTCCTCGCGTCGTCGTACGTGAACGCGGGGAACCTCGGCGTACCGGTGGCGGCGTACGTTCTGGGGGATGGTGCGTTGGTTGCGCCGATCGTGTTGTTCCAGTTGCTGGTGATGGCTCCGGTGGCGTTCGCCGTACTGGATGGTGATCGGCAGGGGTCTGGGCGGCGGGTGTCACTGCGGGCTGTGGTGACGCGGCCGCTGCGGAATCCGTTGACTGTGGCGTCGCTGCTCGGGCTGCTGGTGGCTGCGCTCGGTGTGCAGCTGCCTTCGTTGCTGATGCGGCCGATCGACCTCGTGGCGGCTGCTGCGGTGCCGGTCGCGTTGGTGGCGTACGGGCTCAGCCTGAGTGGCGGTACCAAGGACTCGATCAGCTTGCGGCGGGACGTCGTACTCGCCGTGGTGCTCAAGACGGTCCTGCAACCGATCGCCGCGTATGTCTTCGGACGGTGGGTGCTCGATCTGCACGGGATCGCGCTCCTCGCGCCGACCCTGCTGGCCGCACTACCGACGGCGCAGAACGTCTACGTGTACGCCGTTCACTACCGCAGCAGCCGGACTCTCGCGCGGAGTGCGGTGCTGATGAGCACGCTGCTGTCGATTCCGATCATGACCGCGATCGCCGGCCTGCTCAGCTGACCGGTCACTTCATCGCGTTGAAGGCTTCTTCGGCGACAGGCGCTACTGCGTCCACGGCCACGCCATCGTTGCCCGATTGGGCGATCACGGTCAGCGTGTTGGAACCGCGGTAGCACTGGGTCGGCAGATTGCCGGCCGACTCGACGCAGGTGGCGCCGCCGACTCGCTTGATCTGGTCGGGGGCGGCACCGGAGTCGGCGAGGGTCTTGTCGATGTCGACCTTGCCGCGCAGGGCGATCACCACGAACATCCGGTTGCCGTCGAGGTTCCCGTACGCCTCGACCGTTGCCTGCTTCCCGTCGTTGATGCGGCTCAGCGCCTCGCGGGTCTGGTCCAGTTGGAGTTGTCCGCGGATCTCCTGATCCGTGATCCGGTCAAGACCGGCGAGCTTGGCCGGCGGGGTGATCCCGCGCGCCGTGTTCAGCCTGTTGAGCGGCCCGAGGCCCCAGATGTAGCCCAGCAGCGCCAGCACCAGCAGCACGACCAGCATCCCGCCCACAGTCACCCAGGGACCCCGGCGAATCCGCCGCCACCACTTCTTCTTCGCGACTTTCTCCCCAGCCGCAGCCTTCGCAGGCGCATCACCCTTCTCGCCTGTCGCAGCCTTCTCACTCGCAGCAGCCGTCTCCGCATCGGCCTTCGTGGGCTTCGGGTCCTGGACCTTGGCCAGTTCTGGGGTGTCCGCCAGGTCGGCGGCCGTGGTGGTAGAAGCCTTGGACGTGGGGTCCGGGGTGGTGCGGTCGCTCATACGGGCTCCTCAGGACTGGCAGGACGCACGGTTCGGGCTGATGGTGTCATATCGGGACAACCTGATTTCGCAGCGTAGTCGTTGCCTGCAAACGAAGGGTGCCCGCCTCCCCGACGGGGGAGACGGGCACCGTCCAGTACAGCTCAGAGCGTCGCGACCACGGTGACCGAGTCGGATTCGTCCGCATGCCAGACAATCTCACCGGTGATCCGGCCCGCGGCCCGCAGATCGGGCTCCGCCCGCTCCGCCAGCGTGAGCCGGGCGGCCGGGCCGCTGACCTCGACCTTGCTGACCTCGGTCTTCATCGAGACCTGCGCGGCGGACTTGGCCCCGCGGATGCCCGCAAGCACCTCGGAGACCGCATCCAGCACCTCAGGCTCCTGCGCCGCCACCGTCAGGTCGACATCCAGCTCCGGCCAGCGGGTCAGGTGGATCGAACCCTCCTGCCACCACGACCACACCTCTTCGGTCGCGAACGGCAGGTACGGCGCGAGCAGCCGCAACTGGACCGACAACGCGACAGCCAGCGCCGCCTTCGCCGAGGCCGCGCCGGCGTCACCCTGACCGCCGTACGCGCGCTCCTTCACCAACTCGACGTAGTCGTCGCAGAACGTCCAGAAGAACCGCTCGGTGACCTCGAGCGCACCGGTGTAGTCGTACCGCTCGAAGGCGGCGGTCGCGTCGGTGACAACCGACCGCAGCCGCTGCAGCATCGCGAGGTCGATCGGCTCGGTGACCGCCGCCGGGTCGACCGTCGACGCGCCGAAGCCGAGCACGAACTTCGACGCGTTCAGGACCTTGATCGCCAGCCGGCGGCCGACCTTCATCTGCGACTCGTCGAACGGCGAGTCCAGCCCCGGCCGTGCCATCGCGGCCCGCCACCGGACCGCGTCCGAGCCGAACTTGTTCAGGATGTCGTCCGGCAGCGCGGCGTTGCCCTTGGACTTGCTGAACTTCTTCCGGTCCGGGTCGACGACGAAGCCGGAGATCATCGAACGCCGCCACGGCAGCGTCTCGTTCTCGAACTTCGCCCGGACCACCCGGGAGAACAGCCAGGTCCGGATGATGTCGTGCGCGTGCGTGTTGAGGTCCATCGGGAAGGTCCGGGCGAACAGGTCCTCGTCCCGCTCCCAGCCACAGACGATCTGCGGCGTCAGCGACGACGTGGCCCAGGTGTCCATCACGTCCGGATCCGCCTGGAAACCACCCGGCTTGCCCCGCTGCGACTCGTCGTACCCCGACGGAGCCTGGGCGGTCGGGTCGATCGGCAGGTCTTCCTCCCGCGGGACCAGCGGGTGGTCGTAGTCCGGCTCGCCGTCCGTGCCGATCGGGTACCAGACCGGGAACGGGACGCCGAAGAAGCGCTGGCGGGAGATCAGCCAGTCGCCGTTCAGCCCCTCGACCCAGTTCTGGTAGCGGTGCCGCATGTGCTCCGGCACCCACTCCTCCTCCTGGCCGAGCTCGACGAACTCCTCGCGCAGGTGCTCGTCGCGGCCGCCGTTGGCGATGTACCACTGCCGGGTGGAGACGATCTCGAGCGGCTTGTCGCCCTTCTCGAAGAAGTTCGCCATCCGCTCGGTCGGCTTCGGCTCACCGTCCAGGTCGCCGCTCTCGCGCAGCTTGGCCACGATCAGCTCGCGCGCGCTGAACACGGTCTTGCCGGCCAGCTCGGCGTACAGCTCGGAGCCCTCCAGCCAGGCCGGGGTGTCGCGCAGCAGCCTTCCGTCGCGGCCGATGACCGTGCGGACCGGCAGTTGCAGCTCGCGCCACCACTGGACGTCGGTGAGGTCACCGAACGTGCAGCACATGGCGATACCGGCGCCCTTGTCCGGCTCGGCCGCCTCGTGGGCGAGGACCGGGAGCTCCACGTCGAACAGCGGCGAGCGGACCGTCGTACCGAACAGGTCCTTGTAGCGCTCGTCGGACGGGTGCGCGATCAGCGCGACGCAGGCCGGGATCAGCTCGGGACGGGTGGTCTCGATGTAGATCGGTCCGGTCTGGCCGTGGAAGGCGATCCGGTGGTAGGCGCCGGCGTACGGCCTGGCCTCCAGCTCGGCCTGCGCGACGGCGGTCTGGAACGTGACGTCCCAGAGCGTCGGCGCCTCGGAGAGATACGCCTCACCGCGGGCGAAGTTGCGCAGGAAGGCACGCTGCGACGTCCGGCGGCTGTCCTCGGAGATCGTCGTGTAGAGGTACGACCAGTCGACGCTCAGGCCGACGTGCCGCCACATGTTCTCGAACGCCTGCTCGTCGATGTGGGTCAGCTCGCCGCACAGCTCGACGAAGTTCTGCCGGGAGACCGGGAGCTGCTTCTTCGGGTCGGGCTTGTCCGGCGGGACGAACGACGGGTCGTAGGGCAGGGTCGGGTCACAGCGCACGCCGTAATAGTTCTGCACCCGGCGCTCGGTCGGCAGGCCGTTGTCGTCCCAGCCGATCGGGTAGAAGACCTTCTTGCCCCGCATCCGCTGGAACCGGGCGATCAGGTCGGTGTGGGTGTAGCTGAAGATGTGGCCGACGTGCAGCTTCCCGGACACGGTGGGTGGCGGGGTGTCGATCGAGTAGACGTCGGCCCGCTCCGCCGTACGGTCGAACGCGTACGTCTGCTCGTCCTTCCATACCGCTACCCACTTCGCCTCCAGGCCTTCGAGGGTCGGTTTGTCAGGAACGCGGGACGTATCGGTCATGCGCACAATCGTAGTGGTTGTCAAGGGGTGCTCCGACCGCTTTATCCACAGGGCTCACTAGACTCGGTCTCCTGATGAGCGACCTCACCTACGCCGATGTGTCGGCACGGCTCCAGCAGCGCTGGCCGGAGCACAAGATCGAGCCCACGCTGGACCGGGTCCAGCGGCTCGTCGAGCTGCTCGGCGACCCGCAGAAGTCCTATCCCGTGGTGCACCTGACCGGGACCAACGGCAAGACCTCCACCGCCCGGATGATCGACACCCTGCTCCGCGAGGCGGGGCTGCGGACCGGCCGGTTCACCAGCCCGCACCTGGAGTCGGTCCGGGAGCGGATCACCCTGGACGGCGAGCCGATCAGCGAGGAGCGCTTCACCCAGGCGTACGCCGAGATCGCGCCGTACCTGGACGTGGTCGACGCCGAGCAGGAGCACCCGCTGTCGTTCTTCGAGGCGATGACCGCGATGGCGTTCGCGGTGTTCGCCGACGCCCCGGTCGACGTGGCCGTGATCGAGGTCGGCCTGGGCGGCACCTGGGACTCGACCAACGTCGCCGACGGGACCGTCTCGGTGATCACCCCGGTCGCGGTCGACCACGCGCACATCCTCGGCGCGGATCCGGTCACCATCGCCCGGGACAAGGCCGGCATCATCAAGCCCGGCGGTACGACGGTGATGTCGCAGCAGAGCCTGGAGGTCTTCGAGGTGCTGCTGACCAAGGCTTCCGAGGTCGGCTCGCAGGTCGCCCGGGAGGGGATCGAGTTCGGCATCACCAGCCGCTCGCTCGCGGTCGGCGGGCAGGTGATCTCGATCAAGGGACTCGGCGGCGAGTACGAGGAGATCTTCGTCCCGCTGCACGGCGAGTACCAGGCGCACAACGCGGCCACCGCGGTCGCTGCCGTCGAGGCGCTGCTCGGCGCCGGGCCGGAGCACGAGGACCGCGTCACCACCGAACTGCTGCAGGCCGGTTTCGCACAGGTCACCAGCCCGGGCCGGATGGAGGTCGTCCGGACCAGCCCGACGATCATCGTCGACGCCGCGCACAACCCGCACGGCGCGGAGGCGACCGCGGCCACCGTCTCCGAGGCGTTCGCGTTCCAGCCGCTGATCGGCGTACTGGGCTGCATGAAGGACAAGGACGTGTACGGCCTGCTGGAGGCGTACGAGCCGATCATGGAGACGGTCGTGTGCACCCGGAACAGCTTCGTCGAGCGCTCGATGCCGGCCGAGGAACTGGGTGAGTTGGCGATCGAGGTGTTCGGCGAGGACCGGGTGCTGGTCCGGCCGCACCTGATCGACGCGATCGACGACGCGATCCGGCTGGCCGAGGAGAACGCGATCGCCATGGGGACGGGCGGCGTACTGATCACCGGGTCCGTCATCACCGCGGGCGAGGCGCGCACCCTGCTGGTCCGCAAGCCGAAGCAGGCCGACCGATGAGGTCACTCGCCTCGATCGTGCTCGGGTTCGAGTCCCTGGTACTGGCGCTGGCCACGCCGGTGATGATCTCCGTCGCCGACGTCCGGCCCGCGGTGGCCCTGTCCGTCTGTCTTGGTCTGGCCGTCCTCGCGATCGTCGCGGCCGGGCTGCTGCGCAACCAGGTGGGCTACATCCTCGGCTCAGTGGTCCAGGTCGGCGCGGTCGGCCTCGGCTTCGTCGTACCGGTGATGTTCGTGCTCGGACTGGCGTTCGCGGCCTTCTGGGTGGCGGCGTTCGTGCTCGGCCGCCGGATCGACGAAGCGAAAGCCCAGCAGGCACAGCAGGGGTAAAACAGCTAGGCTCAGCGGCCCGAACTATTTCGAGAGAGAGTTGACAGATGTCGCAGCGCACCCTGGTCCTGCTGAAGCCCGACACGGTTCGCCGTGGCCTGGTCGGCGAGATCCTCGGCCGATTCGAGGCCAAGGGGCTCCGGATCGTCGCGATGGACCAGCGCACGATCGACGGCGAGCAGGCGGACCAGCACTACGCCGAGCACGTCGAGCGCGACTTCTACCCGCCCCTGCGCGATTTCGTCACCAGCGGCCCGCTGGTCGCCCTGGTGCTCGAGGGTGACGAGGCGGTCGAGGTCGTCCGTGCCCTGAACGGCGCCACCGACGGCCGCAAGGCCGCTCCCGGCACCATCCGCGGCGACTTCTCCCTCTCCAACCGCGAGAACCTCGTCCACGGCTCCGACTCCCCGGAATCCGCCGACCGCGAGATCAAACTCTGGTTCCCCGACCTGCCCTGACCCTTGCTTTCTTTCTTCTCCGCCGTTCGGCGAGGCTGGCGGCAGAGAAGAGAGAGCGGGGTTGGAGGCCGCTGCGGACAGGTAGTGCAGGAATGGATACGATACGTGCCTGGGCGGACGGAACGTGTCGGTCCACGGGGTGAGCGCGGGCGGCGCTTAGCCTGATCGGGGACCGAGTGGGAGGTGCCGCGGTGGCGAACAGCATGCTCGGCCGCGACATGGCGGTCGATCTGGGAACGGCGAACACTCTGGTCTACGTCCGCGGACGCGGCGTGGTGCTGAACGAGCCATCGGTGGTGGCGACCAGGACCGACGAACCGCGCGAGGCGGTCGCGTTCGGCCACGAGGCGAAGAAGATGATCGGCCGGACCCCCGGCAACATCACCGCGATCCGGCCGCTCAAGGACGGCGTCATCGCCGACTTCGACGCCGCCGAACAGATGCTGCGGTACTTCATCCAGCGCGTGCACCGGCGCCGGTACTTCGCGAAGCCGCGGATCGTGGTCTGCGTGCCGTCCGGGATCACCGCGGTCGAGCAGCGCGCGGTCCGCGACGCCGGGTACATGGCCGGAGCCCGCAAGGTGTACATCATCGAGGAGCCGATGGCGGCCGCGCTCGGCTCCAACCTCGAGGTCCGCGACGCCACCGGCAACATGGTCGTCGACATCGGCGGCGGTACGACGGAGGTCGCGGTCATCTCGTTCGGCGGCATCGTCACCAGCCAGTCGATCCGGGTGGCCGGCGACGCCATCGACAAAGCGGTCGTGAACTACTGCAAGAAGGAGTACTCGCTGCTGCTCGGCGAGGCCACCTCCGAGCAGATCAAGATGACGATCGGATCGGCGTTCCCGACCACCGACGGGCCGGACAGCGAGATCCGCGGCCGGGACATGGTCTCCGGCCTGCCGCGGACCGTGAAGGTCTCGTCGTCGAACATCCGGCAGGCGATCGAGGAGCCGATCACCGCGATCGTGGACGCGGTCAAGGCCACCCTGGACAAGACCCCGCCGGAGCTGGCCGGCGACATCGTCGACCGCGGCATCGTGCTCACCGGTGGCGGTGCGCTGCTGAAGGGGATGGACGAGCGGCTGCGGCACGAGACCGGCATCCCGATCCACGTCGCCGAGAACCCGCTGGACGCCGTCGTGCTCGGCGCCGGCAAGTGTGTCGACAACATCGAGACCCTGAACCGCATCCTGGTCACCGACAACAGGCGCTGACGCCCGAGGGACGCTGACCCATGCTCAAAGACCTCGGCACCCCCGCCAGGGGCCTGGTCCGTTCGGCCGGCATGCCGCGGGAGATCCGCCGGCGCCGGACCGTGCTGGCCCTGGTCATCCTGGCCTGCTTCACGCTGATCGTGCTCGACGCCCGACGCTCGGCCGGTTCCCCGGTGGAGCCGTTGCGGGAGGCCGCGGCCGGCGTGTTCGGCCCGCTCGAGTCGACCGCCAGTTCGGCCCGGCAGCCTGTGGACAACCTCCGCGACCGGTTCGCCGAAATGGATAGGTTGAGGGACGAGAACGAAAAACTGAAGAAGGACAACGAGTCGCTCACCCGGGATCTGAACTCCTCCGACTACGCCCGCAACCGGGCCGCCGAGCTGGACAAACTGCTCAAGCTCGCGCCCGCGTTCACCATGACACCTGCCCGGGTGATCGGGATCGGCAGCGCGCAGAGCTTCAACCACACGGTCACGATCGACGCCGGCACGGCGGATGGCGTGCACGTCGACATGACCGTGCTGAACGGGAACGGTCTGGTCGGCAGGGTGGTGCGGACCACCCAGGCGACCGCGACCGTGCTGCTGATCGGCGACCGGAAGTCGACCGTGGGCGGCCGGCTGAACGCCTCGATGGCGCTCGGCTTCGTCTCCGGCCGCGGCGACGTCGCGGGCCTGCTCGACTACCACCTCGTCGACCTGAAGGCGCGGCCCAAGGCGGGGGACAAGATCGTCACCTGGGGCTCCAGCGACAACGCGCCGTACGTGCCGGGGGTGCCGATCGGCGTCGTCACCGAAGTGACGGAGAACGAGGGCGCTCTCGGGTCCACCGCGACGATCAGGCCGTACGTCGATCCGACCCGGATCGACACGGTCGGCGTGGTGACCGGACCACCGGCCCGGCCGCCTCGCGGCCAGCTCAAACCCACGCCTTCGCCGAAGGTGTCGACCACAGAAGGGAAGGTGAACTGACGTGATCGCACTGCGCATCGGGTTGGCCGCCCTGTTCCTGATGGTGGCCGTCACCGTGCAGACCTCAGTGCTGACGAACATCGCGGTCGCCGGCGTGACCTGCGACCTCGTGCTGATCGTGGTGATCGCGCTCGCTCTGTCCCGCGGGCCGGAGTGGGGAGCGATCACCGGGTTCGCCGGTGGTCTGCTGCTCGATGTCGTACCTCCCGCTGATCACACCGCCGGGCGGTGGGCGCTGGCGTTCGCGATCGCCGGGTACATGGCCGGTCTGATCCGTCGCGAGACGTCGACCGGTCCGGTCGGTCCGCTCCTGGTCGCGCTGACCGTGGTGCTAGGCACTGCCGTGTCGCTGTTCATCTACTGCGCCACCGGCTCGCTGCTGCACGATCCGTCGGTCGACTGGGGTGAGTTCGGCGTCCGCCTCGGCATCGCCGCCGGGTACGACGTCGTCGGAGCGATCGTGGTCATTCCCTTGGTCATGTGGATCATGGGCCGCGTGGTGCCCGCCCGCGAGCGTCGCCGGGTCCTGCCATGAGCTTCGACGGTTTCGAGGCACCGCTGAAGGCCCGGTTGCGGCTGTTCGTGATCGGGGTGCTGGTCTTCTCCTTGCTGTGCACGTTGTTCGCGCGGCTCTGGTACATGCAGGTGATGTCCAACGAGGACTACACCCAGGCCGCGACGCAGAACCACACCCGTCAGGTCCTGGTGCCGGCACCGCGCGGCACCATCGTGGACGCCGCGGGCCGCACTCTCGTCGGCAACCGGGTCTCGCTGGTGATCACGGTCGACCGGTCGGTGCTCGCCAAGCTGCCGGACAGTCAGCAGAACGCGGTGCTCGCCCGCCTGGCGAAGGTGCTCCGGCAGAAGCCGAAGGACCTCAAGGCACGCACGATGCTCTGCGGCGAGCCTGGCGCGTCCAAGCCACCCGCCTGCTGGAACGGCACGCCGTACCAGCCGATCCCGGTGGCGAAGGACGTCAGCGAGCAGGTCGCGATCGAGGTGATGGAGCGCCGCGAGGACTTCCCCGGTGTCGCCGCCGAGTCGCAGACCCTGCGCGCGTACCCCGAGCCGTTCAAGGTGAACGCGGCCCACCTCCTCGGCTACCTGTCGCCGATCACGACCGAGGAGCTGGAGACGCTGGACAAGGCCGGTCAGGACTCGGTCCCGCACCGGTCGGACCTCGTCGGCCGGGCCGGCGTCGAGCGCACCTACGACAAGCTCCTGCGCGGCACTCCGGGCGTCAAGGACGTCATCGTCGACGCCGTCGGGTACACGACCGGCATCCAGAAGCAGACCGCGCCGGTCCCTGGCGCCACGCTGGTGACCAGCATCGACGCGCGGATCCAGGCCTCTGTCGAGGCGCAGCTGAAGAGCGCGATCATGACCGCGCGCAAGCAGACCGACCCGGTCACCAAGCGCAAGTACGTCGCCGACTCCGGTGCCGCGGTCGTGCTGGATACCAAGACCGGCCGGGTCGTCGCGATGGCCAGCTACCCGACCTACGACCCGGGTGTCTGGGTCGGCGGCATCACCCAGCGCGAGCTGGACGCGCTGTACTCGACGAAGTCCGGCACCCCGCTCGTCTCCCGCGCCCTGCAGGGCCAGCTCGCACCGGGCTCGACGTTCAAGCCGATCACCACCGCCGCCGCGATGGGTGCCGGGTACAGTCCGAAGACCCGGCTCGACTGCTCCTCGTACTTCGAGGTCGGCAACCGCCGGTTCAAGAACTACGAGTCCGCGTCGTACGGGATGATCGGCTTCGACCAGGCGCTGGCGCTGTCCTGCGACACGTTCTTCTACCGGATCGCCTACGCGCTCTGGCAGAAGGAGGGCGGCAACTCCACCGACGTGAACACCCACGACCCGCTGGTGGAGATGGCTCAGAAGTTCGGCCTCGGTACGCCGACCGGCGTCGACCTGCCCGGTGAGGTCAGCGGCCGGATCGCCGACCGCAAGTGGAAGAAGCAGTACTACGACTCGCAGAAGGACTACTACTGCAAGCTGGCGCAGAACCCGCCGGCCGGGACGTCGGCGTTCCTGAAGCAGTTCTCCCGCGAGTTCTGCGTCGACGGCTACAAGTACCGTGCCGGTGACGCGGTGAACTTCGCGATCGGCCAGGGCGACACCACCGTCACGCCACTGCAGTTGGCCTCGGTCTACGCGGCGCTGTCCAACGGCGGCACGCTGTACGAGCCGCGGGTCGTGCAGTCGTGGATCGGTGCGAACGGCAAGAAGCACGAGATCAAGCCCACGGTGAAGGCGAAGCTGCCGGTGCCGTCGTCGACCCTGCGCTACATCGACAAGGCCCTCCAGGAGACGGTCAAGTCCGGTACGGCGGCCTGGAAGTTCAACGGGTTCCCGGTCGACCAGATCCCGGTCCGGGCCAAGACCGGTACGGCCGAGGTCTACGGCAAGCAGACGACCTCGTGGCTCGCGTCGTACACGGATCGCTATGCCGTGGTGATGATGCTGAGCCAGGCGGGTACCGGTTCGGGCGCCGGTGGTGACGCGGTCCGCAAGATCTACGAGACCCTCTACAACATCAAGCCCGCCCCGCCGGCCGGCAAGCAGGATCCGGAACAGTGAGGGCCTCGACATGGCACTGCTGAGCCCGATCCGGACCCGGCCGCGGATGGACCGCCGGTCGACGGTGTGGCAGGTCGACTGGATCCTTGTCCTCGGTGTCGTCGCGCTGTCGGCGATCGGCGCCGTACTGATCTGGTCCGCGACGCACGCCCGCACCTCGCTCACCGACGGCAACCAGTACGCGTTCCTCGCCCGGCACGCGCTGAACTTCGCCATCGGCCTGGTGCTCGCGGTCGGTGCCGCTGTCACCGATCACCGCCGAGTCCGCATCCTCGCCCCGGTCTTGTACGCCGCCTCGATCGTCGGGCTGATCCTGGTCCTGGTGCCCGGGGTCGGCGCGGTGATCAACGGCTCGCGCTCGTGGATCCAGCTGCCCTGGATGTCGATCCAGCCGAGCGAGTTCGCCAAGCTCGCGGTGATCGTCGGGATGGCGCTGCTGATCGCGGAGAAGGGCGAGACCGACCACAACGAGACGGCCCGGACCGTCGACGTCGCGCAGGCGATCGCGGTCGCGTGCATACCGGTGATCCTGGTGATGCTGCAGCCCGACCTCGGCACGGTGATGGTGCTGGGGGCGATCGTGTTCGGGATCATCGCGGTGTCCGGCGTACCGAAGCGCTGGATGCTCGGGCTGATCACCGCGGGCGTCGTGGTGGCCGCGCTGGCGATCAAGCTGCAGGTTCTGAAGGAGTACCAGCTGGCCCGGTTCGTCGCGTTCGCGGACCCGTCACAGGATCCGCAGGGCATCGGCTACAACGTCAACCAGGCCCGGATCGCGATCGGCAACGGCGGGATCTTCGGCCAAGGGTTGTTCCACGGCAGCCAGACCCAGAACGCGTTCGTGCCCGAGCAGCACACCGACTTCGTCTTCACCGTGGCAGGGGAGGAGCTCGGCCTGATCGGGGCCGGTGCGATCATCGCGCTGTTCGCGCTGGTGCTGTTCCGCGGGCTGCGGATCGCGATCAACGCGCGGGACGCGTTCGGCCGGCTGGTGGCGACCGGCATCGTCTGCTGGTTCGCGTTCCAGGCGTTCGAGAACATCGGGATGACGCTCGGGATCATGCCGGTCACGGGCCTGCCGCTGCCGTTCGTCTCGTACGGCGGTTCGTCGATGTTCGCCTGCCTGCTCGCGGTCGGGCTGCTGCAGAACATTCACCTCCGCTCGCACCGGTTCTGACCGACCTGACCGGACACGACCTGACACGGCATCGACTGGGCTGACGCGTCAGGTACGCTGCTGCCTGCTCGGCCACCGGTGGGCGCGCTCGGCCCACGGTTCTGACCAGGGTTTGGAAGGTCCATGACCAGGTTCGTGTCGCTCCCGCTTGCCCTCGCCGCTGCCCTCAGCCTGTCGCTCACCGCCTGCGGTGGGGACGACAAGAAGAACGCGGCGGCACCCTCGACTCCCGCCGGAACCACACCGGCACCGAGCGTGACTCCATCGGCACCGAGTGAGAAACCGACCGGTCCGGTCATCCGCTCGTCCGCCGAGCTGACCCGGGCCCTGCTCGCGCTGAGCGACCTGCCGACCGGGTTCTCGCAGGAGAAGGCAGACCCCGAGGACACCTCGAAGCCGTTCTCGTCGCCGACGAGCAGATGCAAGACGCTGGTGAAGTACCTCAACGCCACCGAGGCGCCCGGTGCGAAGGCCAGCGTGACCCGGTCGTTCTCCGGCGGCCAGGAGGGTCCGTACATCGACTTCGGCCTGGACTCGATGGGTACGGCGGCGAAGGTCGCGGACCTGCGCGAGACCTACGACGACGCGGTCTCGTCCTGCTCGAAGATCTCCCTCAAGGTCGAGGGCGAGAGCAGCACGTCGATGAAGGTCGAGGAGATCTCCGCGCCGAAGGCCGGCACCGGCCCGTTCGCATTCCGCCTGACCGGCACGAGCGGCCCGAAGCGCGGCCTGGAGTACACGGCCGCGATCACCGGCGTGAACGACGTCATCGTCTCGGTCGGTGTGCTGGCCGGACAGGGCTCGGAGTTCGAGGCCGCCACCGAAGCCGCCGTCACCAAAGCCCAGCAGGTCCTCAAAGCCGGCTGACCTCAAAGCCGGCTGACCCTAGGCCGGCGGACCTGAAAGCCGGCGGACCCCAGGCCCGCGGACCTGGAAGCCGGCGGACCCCAGGCCCGCGGACCTGGAAGCCGGCGGACCTGGAAGCCGGTTGACTCGCAGGGCCGGACGGTGGGCTCAGCCGAAGGTCCAGGTCGGGTGGGCGGCCTCGAGGACGGACTGATGGCCTGACCATCTCGCCGAGGCGAGTGGAGTGACATCGAGCAGCGTCGGGCGACCGGATTCGAGCCGGTAGCCCCAGGTGAACGCGGCGACCGGCGCGACGGTGCGCGAGCGGATCACGTCGGGCACGACGACGAGGAAGGTGTCGGCGCGCCACGTGCCGTCCGGGTGATCCGGATTGGCCGGGGCATCGAAGAACGTCGGCAGGTAGCCGTAGGCGTAGAACGGATCGGCCGGGCTCAGGTTCGGGGCGCGGTCGACCGAGATGTCGCCGTCGAAGTCCCGGGTGATCAGCTGGATCCAGCCCATGATCGCTTTGATGCCGGAGCCGTGGTACCGCAGACTCGCCGTACACAAAGGAAAGCCGCGGAACGCGTCGGCGTTCAGGTCCGGCACGACGAGTTGATGGCCGGAGGCCCACGGGTCGTCGTTGGGCACGATGCGGACCGAGATCAGGCCGCGGTGACCCCGGACGTCGAACGGGATGGACAGCTCTCGGCGCATGGTGTTCCCCTCTTGAGGCTTCAAGCAATTCTCCAACAAACGCTGGGTTTCCGGTGGAGTTCACTACCGGCGGGCGAGGGCTTGTGCGCGGGCGGTGAGGGGAGCAAGGTGAATCCAGAACAGAGACTTGGGGGCCGACTGTTCGGTGGGGGAAGGCGGGACGTACCGCCTTCGATCGAAGGGCGGGCTGGGGGAAGACCTTCTCGGTCCGGGATCGTGCGCGGTCCCGACCTGCTCGTGTGCCCCCGTTGGAAGGGGGAGAGATGCCGAGGAAGGCCAACGGTCGAGCGGGCAAGCACCGCGACGACGACTACCGGATGCCGGGTGACGCGGCGCCCGGTCAGGGTGCGAACGGCCAGCCGGCGAGCGGAATGCCGATGACGGGCATGGACTCTGCGCCGGGTTCGGCGGGAGCCGGCGGCATGGGCAGTGGCGGATCGGCGGGCGGTGCCGGTATGAGCGGCGGCGGCCAGGCCGGTGGGGTGGGCATGAGCGGCGGCACCGGTGCACCCGGTGGCGCGGGCATGAGTGGTGGCGGTTCAGCCGGTGGTGCAGGTATGAGCGGCACGGACGGGCGGACCGAGTCCCCGAGTCGACGGCAGTGCGGTGTGATGGACGTGCACCGGCGGCTGCTGTCGACCTCACCCGAGTACGCCGCTGCACGGTCGGCGATCGAGAACGCGACGGCGCTGTACGCCGCCGGTCCGCAGCGTTTCACCGGTATAGCGCGGATCCCGTGCGTGGTGCACGTGGTCTGGAACACCGCCGCGCAGAACATTTCGCAGGCCCAGATCGACAGCCAGATCGACGTACTGAACCGGGACTTCCGGGCGACGAACTCCGACCTCGGCATCGTTCCGGCCGCGTTCACCGGCCTGATCGCGGATTCCCGGATCGAGTTCTACCTCGCCACCGTGGACCCGAACGGCAACCCGACCACCGGTGTCACCCGGACCCAGACGAGTACGGCGTCCTTCGGCACCGACGACAAGGTGAAGAAGTCGTCGACCGGCGGCATCGACCCGTGGCCGACGGACCGGTACATGAACATCTGGGTCTGCCAGCTCGGCGGCGGTCTGCTCGGGTACGCCCAGTTCCCGGGCGGCCCGGCGAACACCGACGGCGTGGTCATCCTGCACAGCGGGTTCGGCACGAACGGTACGGCGGCCGCACCGTTCGACCTGGGCCGGACCACGACCCACGAAGTCGGGCACTACCTGAACCTGTTCCACATCTGGGGCGACGACGGCAGCGGCTGCAGCGGCAGCGACGAGTGCGCCGACACCCCGAACGCGGCCGGCCCGAACTTCGGCGTACCGACGTTCCCGCACGTGACGTGCAGCAACGGTCCGAACGGGGATCTGTTCTACGACTACATGGACTACACCGACGACCGCGGCATGGTCATGTTCACCAACGACCAGGCCACCCGGATGGAAGCCTGCCTGGACACCGTCCGGACGAACCTGCCGGTCTATGCCGGCGCCTCCGGTACGCCGGAACCCGCCGGCTCGGTGGTGTCGTGGGGCGCGAACCGGCTGGACGCGTTCGTGCTCGGCACCGATCTGGCGATGTATCACAAGTGGTGGGACGGCTCGTCCTGGGGACCGTCCGTCGCCGGTTACGAATACATGGGTGGTGTCTGCATGAGTGCTCCTGAAGTCGCGTCCTGGGGCCCGGACCGGCTGGACGCGTTCGTCCTCAGTACCGATCACGCGCTGTACCACAAGTGGTGGGACGGCTCGAACTGGGGACCGAGTGTCACCGGTTACGAGTATCTCGGCGGCGTCTGCATGAGCCCGCCGCGGCTGGCGACCTGGGGGCCGAACCGTCTCGATGCCTTCGTCCTCGGCACCGACCGCGGGCTCTACCACAAGTGGTGGGACGGCTCGAACTGGGGACCGAGTGTCACCGATTACGAGTATCTCGGCGGCATCTGCATGAGCCCGCCCGAAGTCGTTGCCTGGGGCAGCGATCGGCTGGACGTGTTCGTGCTCGGCACCGACAACGCGGTCTACCACAAGTGGTGGGACGGCTCGAACTGGGGGCCGTCGGCCACCGACTACGAGTACCTCGGTGGTGTCTGCGCTTCACCGCCGCGGGTCGTCGCCTGGGGCGAGAACCGCCTCGACATGTTCGTCATCAGCACCGATTCCGCGCTGTACCACAAGTGGTGGGACGGCTCGGCCTGGTCGGGCTGGGAGTACATGGGCGGCGTCTGTACGACGGCCCCGACCGTGGTCTCGTGGGACGCGAACCGGCTGGACGTGTTCGTGCTCGGTACGGACTCCGCGCTCTACCACAAGTGGTGGGACGGGTCCGCCTGGGGACCGTCGGTCACCGGCTACGAGTACATGGGCGGCCTGTGCACCGACGCGCCGCGCGTCGTCTCGTGGGCCCCGAACCGGCTCGACGTGTTCGTCACCGGCACCGACAAGCAGCTATACCACAAGTGGTGGGACGGCTCGAGCTGGGGACCGGGCCTCACCGGCTACGAGCCGCTCGGCGGCGTGATCAGCGACTTCAGGGTGACGGTCCCTTCGACCGTGCCCGAGTCGATGCCGGCGTCCGGAACGATGCCAGGGGCAACCATCGAACAGGCGGTGCTGCGCTGACCGGACACAGCAAGGGGCGGTGGACGCACTCGTTCGAGGAGGACCACGACGGGATCAGCGTCTACCGCCGGGACGACTTCGCCTTCCCGCCGGCCCGCGGCCGGCGGGGGGTGGAGTTCCGGCCGGACGGCACGTTGGTGGAGTACGCGTTCGGCCGCGGCGACGCGCCCGAGCCCAGACCGGGCGGGCACTGGAGCGCCGACGGACTGATCACCCGCTCCACCGGCGGGACCGCCCGGATCATCGCGGCCGAGCCCGATCGTCTCGAGATCATCTGGCAGGACTGACATGACCACTGCACCCGTGCGTTATCTCGTCGTACCGACCGTCGATGCCGCCGATGGCGCGCACTCGGCCCGGTTCGGCGACAAGACCCTCCTGTGGGTCCCGGCCGGCCAACGCCTCGGCCGGGCCTCTCGGACCGCACCCGGCCTGCTGCTCGTCACCCAGGTGGGCCGCAGCTTCCAGGACGACTACCCGGACGTCACGCCGTTGCTCGACCACGGCCGGCACCTGGTGATCTCGTCCGCCGACAAACCGCGCCGCCGGTCCAACAACTGCTGGCGGATCGAACCACTCCGTGCCGGTACGACGGTTGTCGACAATCCGGCACCGGCTGCGGCGAGGGTGGATCCGTCGATCGCGGGCCTGGTCGCGCAACTGTCGCCGGCGTCGTACCAGGACGATCTGACCTGGCTGGCGAGTCTGCCGACGCGGCACTCGCTGAGTACGTCGTTCGCCACCGCGGTGGACTTCGCCGCCGCCAAAATGATTGCCCTCGGCTACGGAGTGACCCGGACCCAGATCACGGTCGGCGCCGGACACTCGCAGAACCTGATCGGCGACCGGCCCGGCACCGGCGGTGGTGGCCTCGTCCTGATCACGGCCCACCTCGACTCGATCAACATCGCCGGCGGGCCGGCCGCCGCCGCGCCCGGTGCGGACGACAACGGGAGTGGCTCCGCGGGCGTGCTCGAACTCGGCCGGTTGCTGTCGACCCGGTCCTGGCGGCACGACGTACGGCTGATCCTGTTCGGCGGTGAGGAGGAGGGGCTGTTCGGCAGCAAGCAGTACGTCGCCGCGCTGCCGCCGGCCGAACGTGCCCGGATCCGGGCTGTGCTCAATATGGACATGATCGCGAGCAAGAACACGGTCGTGCCGACAGTCCTGCTGGAAGGTGCACCGGTCTCGTCGAGCCAGATCGCGGACCTGTCGACGGCGGCCGCGACGTACACCGGTTTGAAGGTGGAGACGTCGCTCAACCCGTTCGCCAGCGACCACGTGCCGTTCATCGACGCCGGGATCCCGGCGGTGTTGTCGATCGAGGGCGCGGACAGCGCGAACGGCCACATCCACTCGGCGAACGACACGCTCAACTTCCTCAACTGGTCGTTGGCGGCCGAGATCCTCCGCATGAACATCGCCGCCCTGGCCGGGTGGCTCGAACCCGCGGCTACGCTCGCCCGGCCAAGACCAGCCGGTTCGGTGGTCTCATGGGGCCCTGGCCGGCTGGACGTCTTCGCGGTCGGCATGGACTCCGCCCTGCACCACAAGGCTTTCGACAGCACCTGGCACGACTTCGAGTCCCTAGGAGGCGTTGTCCTAAGCTGACCCTGTGTGGAGCCGGTGCCTGAACGTTCGCGACCTCGGCAATCTTCCGACGACGTACGGCGTGCCGACGGGCGCGCGATCCGTGTATCGCGCCGACACGCTCGACAACCTGGACGACCTGGGACGGACGGACTTCGCCGCCGTCGATGCCGGGTTGATCCTCGATCTGCGCTCGGACTTCGAACTGACCCAACCGCATCCGTTCGAGGAGGCGGCGTCGTACCAGCGGATCCCGTGGATCGACTTGGCGGCGGACGTACGGCGCGATCCGGCCAGCGAGGTGGTGCTCGCTGACATGTATCGCGGGAGCCTGGATCGCAACACGGCGCAGATTGCCAAGGCGTGCAGGGCGATCGCGGACGCACCGGCGGATCGGCCGGTCGTGGTGCATTGCCGGGCCGGCAAGGATCGGACCGGCATGCTGATCGCGCTGCTGCTCGAGCTGGCAGGCGTGCCGCGGGACGCGATCGCGGCTGACTACGCGGAGAGCGAGGTGCGGCTCGGCCTGCAGGAGGCCGCGGACTTCTCACGCACGCGGCCAGAGACGATCCTGAGGTCCCTCAAACACCTCGACCACACCTACGGCGGCGCTCGCGGCTACCTTGCGCACTGCGGCCTGACCCAGGCAGAGATCCACCGCCTGGCGGCGCGGCTGGTGCCGGTCGGCGTGCAAGCCGTGGTGTTCGACTTCGACGGGCTGCTGATGGACACCGAGTCCACGTCGGTGCAGAGCTGGCGGGCCGAGTGGGCGTACCACGGGCTCGAGCTGGATCTCGAGAACTTCTGGCCGGGCCACGGTGGCGATACCTCCGAGATCCGGTACGGGCGGCTCGCCGCCGCCGTCGGCGCCGGCTTCGACCGCGACGCCAGCCATGCCCGGCGGATGGCACACCGCGCGCGGCTGCACGCCGATATGGACTTCCGGCCGGGTATCCGGGACTGGCTCGGTGCAGCGCGCGAGCTCGGTCTGCAGGTGGCGATCGCCAGCAGCTCACCGAGCCCGTGGGTGCGCGGTCATCTGGAGCGGGTCGGCGCGATCGACCTCTTCGACCAGATCGTCACCGGCGACGAGGTCAGCACCCACAAGCCCGATCCGGCGATCTACGAGTTGGCGCTGCGGCGTCTCGGCGTACGGGGAGCCGAGGCGATCGCGGTCGAGGACACCGCGCACGGCGTCGCGGCGGCGCAGCTGGCCGGCATGTTCGCGGTCGCCATCCCCAATCCGTACGTCAGGCCGGCCGCGGTCGCGGCCGCGGACCTCGTTCTGGGCAGCGCTGACCAACTCCTGCTCAGTGAGCTGCTTCTTTCAGCGGCGTCGAAAGGGTCGACCTCGGTAACCGAGTGACCTAGTCTGCTGACCCTCTGTAAATTTCCAACCGGAGGGAACGCAGATGCGGAAGCTTCTTGGTGCTGCCGTGATGTCGGGGGCGGTTGTGGCAGGTCTCATGGTCGGTACGCCGGCCCAAGCCTCGACCAGTGGGACGCAGGCTTGCGACCTGGTGACCGCGCCGAGCGTCGGCTACAGCGCGCTGATGCTGTACGTCGCCGTCGGCCTGGAGGGTTGCTCGAACAGCGTCACCGAGGTCAGGGTCGAGCTGCAGAAGGGTCCGAGCGCGTCCGGACCGTTCACCACGGTCGCCGAGACGTACGCGTACTCCGGCGGAGGCGCCTGGTTCGACGAGGGCACCGGCTGCGGCTACTACGTCGGTGTCGCCCATTGGCAGGACCAGACCGAGACGTCGCCCAACCCGGCGTACTACTGCAACTGAGTCCAGCGGCGCCTGGGCTCGGCGATGAGCCCAGGCGTCAGGTCAGGTGCGTCAGCAGCAGGGGATTGATGACCTCGGGGTGGGAGTAGGTGACCAGGTGGGCCGCGTTCTGGATGATTTCGAGGTGCGCGCCGGGGATCTGACCGGCCAGGGGTACGACGGTCTCCGGCGGGATCGACGTGTCCGACTCGGCGGTGACGAGGAGCACCGGCGCGGTGATGTCCGACAGGCCGGGGAGCAGATTGGTGCTACCGAGTGCCTCGCAGCAGGCGGCGTAGCCCTCGTCAGGACTGTCGAGCAGCATCTGGCGGACCGGCGCGGTCGCGGTGAACTCCGGCAGGAACCAGCGGCTGAGCGTCGCGTCGGCGATCGCCTGGGTGCCTTCGGCACGGACCTGAGCCGCGCGGTCGGCCCACATCTGCTTGTTCTCGGCCGGGTTGGCCGGCGGGCAGATCAGCGCGAAGCGGTTGAACCGGTCCGGCGCGTTCTGCGCCAGCCACAACCCCACCGCGCCGCCGAGCGAGATGCCGACGTACGACGCCTGCTCCACGAGGAGCGTGTTGAGCAGCTCGACCACGTCACCGCCGAGGTCGTCGATCGTGTACGGCCCGAGCGGTACGTCGGACCCGCCGTGGCCGCGGTGGTCGAAGGTCACCACCCGGAACCGCTGCGCCAGCACCTCGAGCTGCGGCGCCCACATCGCCTGCGTCGCCCCGAGCGACGATCCGAGCAGGACCACCGGCGCGTCGTCGGGACCCGTCACCTCGTAGTTGAGTTGCATGCCCCCACACTACGGACGCGACCGCATGACGCGACCTTGTGCGCGGGTCGACACCTCGGCGGGTCGCCTGTGGTCGCTCGTGCTGCGGTTAGCGGTACAGTGCGAGCGCGCCCGTGAGCGAGTCGACGGTTTGGCGGGGGCCGAACAGGGCGAGGCCGAGGTACTCGACGTCGTCGGGCTTGGTGCCGCTGAGCGTGGTGGACATCTGCTCGTAGGTCCGTGCCCGCTGGGCGATCTGGTGCATGTCGTGCACGGTGACGTCGTCCCGCGCGGCCGCCGCGGTCCGGAGGTCGTGCAGTTGCTCGGCGGAGGACCGCAGTACCGGGATCGGGTAGGCGCACATGCCTGTGTGCGGGTTGCCGGCGGCATCCTCGGTGTCCGGGCCGACCACCTGATCGTGGTGGTGGCCGAGTCCGACGCCGAGCAGGGCAGCAGTGTTCAGGGCGACGCCGATCGGCGCCCCGGCCGCGATGACCACGACCATCTTGTTCGTCAGCACGGCGGTAAACCTAGCTGCGTGCGCGGCCGTTCGCGATCGGTTCCGAACGTCGTTCGGCAGATCTGCGAAACTGCCTGTCATGGACGAACTTGATACGGCGCTCCTGCGGATGCTGCAGAACGATGCCCGCCGGACCAACCGCGACATGGCGGCCGAGCTCGGCATCGCACCGTCCACCTGCCTGGAGCGGATCCGCGGCCTACGCGACCGCGGCGTGATCACCGGCTACCACGCAGAGGTCGACCTGAAGGCCATCGACCGCTCCACCCAGGCGATCATCTCGATCAAGCTCCGTCCCCAGGCAATGGCCGTAGCCACCGCCTTCCAGGACTACGTGAACCAGTTGCCCGAGACTCTGGCGATGTTCATGGTCTCCGGCGGCT
This sequence comes from Kribbella sp. NPDC049227, assembly GCF_043197265.1. NCBI lineage: Bacteria > Bacillati > Actinomycetota > Actinomycetes > Propionibacteriales > Kribbellaceae > Kribbella > Kribbella sp. NPDC049227. The sequence continues at coordinate 399,349 of NZ_JBICST010000007.1, forward strand.
CCGACTTCCTCGCTCACGTCGCCGTCAAGGACACCCAGGCACTGCGCGACCTCGTCCTCGCTCTGGCCAAGCGCCAGGAGATCGCCGACATCCGCAGTTCGGTCGTCTTCGAGCATCACCGGCGTACGACGATCATGCCGCTGCGTTGACGCTCCTGCGCGCTAGACGACCGAGAGCGGCAGGAGCTTCTTGCCGGTTGGGCCGATCTGGATCTCGGTGCCCATCTGGGGGCAGACGCCGCAGTCGAAGCAGGGGGTCCAGCGGCAGTCCTCGACCTCGATCGCGCCGTCCTCCTCGAGCGAGTCCTGCCAGTCCTCCCACAGCCAGTCGCGGTCCAGGCCCGAGTCCAGGTGGTCCCAGGGCAGGACCTCGGCGTACTCGCGCTCGCGGGTGGTGTACCAGGCGAGGTCGACCGGCTCGCCGGCCAGCGCCTTGTCGGCGGACTCGACCCAGCGGTCGTAGGAGAAGTGCTCGCTCCAACCGTCGAACCGGCCGCCGTCGCGCCAGACCTGCTCGATGATGCGGCCGACCCGGCGGTCGCCGCGGGACAGCAGGCCCTCGATGATGCCGGGCTTGCCGTCGTGGTACCGGAAGCCGATCGCCTTGGCGTAGCCCTTGTCGGAGCGGATCGCGGCGGCCAGCTTGGACAGCCGCGCGTCGGTCTCCTCGGCGCCCAGCTGCGAGGCCCATTGGAACGGCGTGTGCGGCTTCGGCACGAATCCGCCGATCGACACCGTGCACCGGATGTCGCGCCGGCCGGACACCTCGCGACCGGTCGCGATCACCTTCTTGGCCAGGTCGGCGATCGCCAGCACGTCCTCGTCGGTCTCGGTCGGCAGGCCGCACATGAAGTACAGCTTCACCTGCCGCCAGCCGTGCCCGTACGCCGCCGCCACGGTGCGGATCAGGTCCTCCTCGGTGACCATCTTGTTGATCACCTTGCGCATCCGGTCCGACCCGCCCTCGGGGGCGAACGTCAGGCCGCTGCGCCGGCCGTTGCGGGAGAACTCGTTGGCCAGCGTGATGTTGAACGCGTCGACCCTTGTCGACGGCAACGAAAGCGAGACGTTGCTGCCCTCGTACCGGTCGCCGAGGCCCTTGGCCACGTCGGCGATCTCGCTGTGGTCGGCCGACGACAGGCTGAGCAGCCCGACCTCCTCGAACCCGGACTGCTTCAGCCCGTTCTCGACCATGTCCCCGATCGTGGTGATGCTGCGCTCACGCACCGGCCGGGTGATCATGCCCGCCTGGCAGAACCGGCACCCGCGGGTGCAGCCGCGGAAGATCTCCACGGAGTACCGCTCGTGCACGGTCTCGGCCAGGGGGACCAGCGGCTTCTTCGGGTACGGCCAGGCGTCCAGATCCATCACCGTGTGCTTGGCCGTCCGCCACGGGACGCCCGGACGGTTCGGCGCGACGCGCTTGATCCGGCCGTCGGCGAGGTACTCGACGGTGAAGAACTTCGGGATGTAGACGCCACCGGAGGCGGCCAGGCGCATCAGCACCTCGTCGCGCCCGCCCGGGCTGCCCTCGTCCTTCCACTCCCGGATCACGTCCGAGATCGCCAGCACGATCTCCTCGCCGTCACCGAGTACGGCGGCGTCGATGAAGTCCGCGATCGGCTCCGGGTTGAACGCGGCGTGCCCGCCGGCCAGCACGATCGGGTCCTCGTCGGTCCGGTCCGCGGCGTACAGCGGGATCCCGGCCAGGTCGAGCGCGGTCAGCATGTTGGTGTAGCCGAGCTCGGTGGAGAACGACAGCCCGAAGACGTCGAAGGCCCGGACCGGCCGGTGGCTGTCGAGGGTGAACTGCGGGATCGCGTTGTCCCGCATCACCTGCTCCATGTCCGGCCAGACGGAGTACGTCCGCTCGGCCAGGATGTGGTCGCGCTCGTTCAGCACCTCGTAGAGGATCTGGACGCCCTGGTTGGGCAGGCCGACCTCGTAGGCGTCCGGGTACATCAGGGCCCAGCGGACGCTCACCGAGTCCCAGTCCTTACTGACCGAGTTCAGCTCGCCTCCGACGTACTGGATCGGCTTCTGCACGCTCGGCAGCAGCGCCTCCAGGCGCGGGAACAGGGATTCGACGCTCATCGAGTACTTCCGGTCGGGGTCAGAGCGCCTACCAGCCTAACGCCGGTGACCGGCTATCCCCGCATCGGAGCGGGACCTGTGCTGGGCCGGATGACCAGCCGGGCCTGGAGGGTCCGGGTACGACGGCCTTTGCGGCCCTGGAGGAAGGGGGAGAGCAGGCGCCACGCCTCCTGGCCGAACTCGGTCTGGGGCATCGCGATCGTGGTCAGGCCGGGGGAGGTGTAGCGGGCGTAGACGATGTCGTCGAAACCGGCCACGGACACCCGGTCAGGGACCGCGAACCCGAGCTCCTGCAGCCGGGCGAGTGCGCCGAGCGCGACCAGGTCGTTGAAGCCGATCAGGCAGGTGGCACCCGTGGCGAGAGCCTCGTCGGCGGCCGCGTGGCCGTCGTCCAGCATTGCGCCGGCGGGGATCCGGAGGAGTTTGGTCCGGCTCCGGATCGACGACTGCAGGGCTGACCAGCGATCGGTCTCCGCCGCGGCCTCGGCGGGACCGGCGAGGTAGCAGAGCCGGGTGTGACCGAGAGCGTCGAGATGACGGCAGAGCGCATCGACCGCCGCGTGGCTGTCGACGGTGACCGAGGGGAACAGGCTGCGGGCCGGCTTGCGGTTGACGACCACGATCGGTTCGTCGAGCTCGGCCAGTCCGGCCAAGTCCGGCGTACTCATCCGGGGACCGCAGAGGATCAGGCCGTCGCTCTGCCGGGCGAGCTCGTGCAGGTGGCGGATCTCTTCGCCGGGCTGCTCGTTGGCGTCGGCGACCAGGGTGCGGTAGCCGTCCTTCTCGGCCTCGGCCGAGATGCCCTTGAGGATGGCGGCGAACAGTGGGTTGGCCAGGTCGGGGACCAGGACGCCGACGATGCCGGTCCGGCCGCGGGAGAGGTTCTGCGCGGTCCCGCTCGGGCGGTAGCCCAGCCGGGTGGCGACGTCGCGGACCCTTGTGACGATCTCCGGATCGACGCTGGGGGTGCCGTTCATGACCCTGGACACGGTCGACTTCGAGACGCCCGCAGCCGCCGCGACGCTCAGGATCGTCACCTGCCTGGTCCGGCGCACACATCCTCCAGCTGATCAGGAACCGGTTCCTGAAAACCTACCGCGCCGGCTGCACATTGGACAGCTCACAGACCAGGAATCCTTGCCATGACAGGTGTTTCACGATCCCTTGCCCTTGACTGCGGTCGATGCCGAACTTACGGTCAGGAACCGGTTCCTGACCGCCCACAGGAAGGACGTCGACATGAAGTTCACGCGTCGGCAGGTGTTGCTGACCGGCGGCGCACTCGTCGCCGGCGGCTTGATCGATCCGGCGATCGCGTCGGCCGCCACCGGCCTTCCCGACGAGGACGGCCACGAGCTCTGGCTGCGCTACCGCAAGGCAGGCCCGTCCCGGCTGCCGGAGTACCGCCGTATGTTCACTCATGTCGTGGCACCCAGCCACGACGTCCTCGACTCGGCGGCAACGGAGCTGGTCCAGGGACTTTCGGCCGTCACGGCGCGCGCAGTCCCTCGCCTCGCGGCACCGAAGCACGACGGCGCAGTCATCATCGGCACGCCCAGCACCTCGAAGTACGTCGCCGCGTCCGTCGATCGGGCCGAACTCCGCCGCCTCGGTCCTGAGGGATACGTCGTGCGCACCCGCGGCAACGCCACCATCGTCGCGAGCGAGGGCGAGCGAGGTGTCCTGTACGGCGCCTTCCATCTCTTGCGACTGCTGCAGACCGAACGCCGCATCACCCAGCTCGACATCCACGAACGCCCGGTCAACACACTGCGCCTGGTCAATCACTGGGACAACCTCGACCGCAGCGTGGAACGCGGGTACGCCGGGCAGTCGATCTTCGCATGGGACAAGCTGCCCGGGACCGGGCCGCGGGATCGCGACTACGCCCGGATCCTTGCCTCGGTCGGGCTGAACGGCACCGTGGTCAACAATGTCAACGCGGACCCGGCGTTCCTGTCGACCGAGATGCTGCCGAAGCTGGCCGGACTGGCCGCCGTGCTGCGGTCGTGGGGCGTCAGCCTCTACCTGTCCGCGAACTTCGCCGCCCCGATCGTGCTCGGCGGCCTGGCCACGGCGGATCCGTTCGACGACGGCGTGAAGGCCTGGTGGCGGGACAAGGCCCGCGAGATCTACGACGTGATCCCGGACCTCGGCGGTTTCCTGGTCAAGGCCGACTCCGAGGGACAGCCCGGTCCGATCACGTACGGCCGGACCCATGCCGACGGCGCCAACCTGCTCGCCGAGGCCGTTCGCCCGTACGGCGGGATCGTGATGTGGCGGGCGTTCATCCACGACTTCGACCCGGTGACGTGGGCGAGCAAGTCGTACCTGACGTTCCAGCCGCTCGACGGTCAGTTCGCCGCCAATGTCGTCGTACAGATCAAGAACGGGCCGATCGACTTCCAGGTGCGCGAGCCGGTGCATCCGTTGTTCGGTGCGATGCCGCGGACGCGGACGATGGCCGAGTTGCAGATCACGCAGGAGTACACCGGGCAGTCGACACATCTGTGCTATCTGGTGCCGGAGTGGAAGGAGGTCTACGGCTTCGACACCTACGCGGCCGGCCGCGGTACGACGGTCGCCCGCATCGTCGAGGGTGCGGCCGGGGTGATGAACTTCGGGTCGGATCGCAACTGGACCAGGCATCCGCTGGCGGCGGCCAACACACACGGCTATGCGCGGCTGGTGTGGAATCCCGGTCTCGCTGCGGAGGACGTCGCCGAGGAGTGGGTGCGGATGACGTTCGGGCCGGACGATCGGGTGGTCCGCACGCTGACCTCGATGCTGCTGCGGTCTCGCGAGATCTACGAGGACTACACCTCGCCGCTCGGGGTCGGGTTCATGATCGCCGGTGATCACTTCACGCCCAGCCCGGCGGGGAATGCGCCATGGAACAAGGCCGATCGCGACGGGACCGGATTCGACCGGACCGTGGCGACCGGGGTCGGGTTCACCGGGCTTTACCACCCGCCGGTGTCGCAGCAGTACGAGTCACTGGCCGAGTGTCCTGATGAGCTGCTGCTGTTCTTGCACCACGTCCCGTACAGCCACCGCCTGCACTCCGGGAAGACGGTGATCCAGCACATCTACGACTCGCACTTCGACGGGATGGACGACGCGGGTCGCCTGCGTACGGCGTGGCAGTCGCTGCAGTCGCGGGTGGATCGGAGCCGGTTCGCCACGACGCTGGAGCGGTTCGACCAGCAGGTGCTGCAAGCCCGGCTGTGGCGGGACTCGATCGTCAGCTACTACTTCGAGGCCGGTCGAGTGCTCGACAAGTCGCGGTCCTGGGCGCAGTTGCGGCAGGACGGCGACGGTTTGCTGCTGGGTGGCTGGCCCAATCTGCTGGCGCTGAGTGCCGGCAACGCGTCGCCTTGTTCGGTGGAGCTCTCCGCTCGGGTCGCCCCGGCGAGCGGCTGGACCAGCAGCGAGGGGACTGTTGCGCTGCCTCCGCGCGAGTTCGCGGCGTTCTCGGTGCCCGTCACTCCGCCGCTGACGCCGCAGATCGCAACGATCGATCTCGAAGCCTCGGGTGGGAGTATGCCGGTGCTCGGGACGACGACGCAGGTACTGGTGGCACCGGTCGGGGCTCGGTGCCGGCTCGCGCTGGATGCGGGCGCGGCGTCGAGTCCGGTCCTCGCGGGCTACCAGCGGTTGTCGCCTTCGGACCTGTGGGATCCGGGCAAAGGTTTCGGCTGGGTCGGTACGGCGCCGCAATCGCGTGATCGTGCTCGGCTCGATGTACTCCGACGCGATTTCGTCAACGACACCGCGGCTCGGGTGCTTCGGCTGAGCGTCCCGCCCGGCCAGTCGGATGCCTACCTGCTGATCGGTGACGCGAGCGCGGACTGCTGGCCGACGTTCGTCCGCTCTGAGGGCAAGCTGCTGGCGCAGAGCGAGTTCCTGCTGGGCGGGCTGTACGGCTGGGTTCGCGTGACCCTCGACGGTGGGTCGGCCGGGCGAGACGTCGACCTCGAGCTGAGCGGCGTACCCAACCAGCACTGGCATCTGGTCGCCTTGGTGATCCCGGACCCGGCAGCCGAGTTGCCGCCGGTGGTGGTGACAGACGTCGCCGCTCCTTCACCGATGCTCTGCGGCCAGGAGACCACCGTGACGGTCACGCTGGCCAACACCACCGATGCACCCGTCGAGGCGACCGCAAGAGTGGCGGTCCCAGCCGGATGGACCGCCCGGGAGACCACTACGTCCCTGGCGGCCGGCACCATCGAGCAACTCGCCGTGACCGTTGTCCCCGGCCCGGACCCCGCCGTACTCGCGCTGGACGTCGAGGCCGCTGTGGATGGTGAGGTGACCGACCGCAGCCGCACCGAGGTGGTGTTGACCGCACCACCAGGCGACGCCGCGGTGCTGGCGCTCGATGCGGGGACGGATGCGAGTCCGTTGCAGCCTGGATATCACCGTCTGTCCCAAGCCTCGGCCTGGGATGCAACGGCCGGATTCGGCTGGGTCGGCACGGGCCCGATGTCCCGCGATCGTGCCGTCCTCGACGACCTGCGCCGCGACTTCGTCAACGACACGAATCCCCGGGTCCTCCGGATCGCCGTACCCGACGGCGACCACGACATCTGGCTGCTCGTCGGCGACGCCACCCAACCGTCCGATCCGACGTACGTCGGCGCCGGCTCCACCCGTCTGGCGGCGAGTCCCTCGCTCGGCACCGGCGAGTTCACGTGGCTGCACTTCACCGTGCCAGGTGGCGTCACCGATCTGGAACTGTCAGGCGACGCCGCCAAGCACTGGCACCTGAACGCCTTGGTGATCAGCTAGATGGCGGACCGCCAGGCCATCACAATGGCTCGGCGGAGGACGTCCGCCGGCTGGAGTGACGTCATGGCCTCCCATTGTGATGGCTTGCAGATCCGCAGATCACAAGGGTTGGTGAGTGGTCCAAGTCCGCAACTCCCGACCGAGTTCAGCTAGAGCCGGCGTTCCCAGGCGGTTCGTTGGGCGGTGGGGCGGAAGCCCAGTTTCTCGTTGACGGCGATCATCGGGGTGTTCTCCGGGGCGTTCCAGGTGTGCAGGACGGCCGGGTGGGTGAGGCGGGACTGGAGGGAGCGGAGGTTGGGGAGTTTGACGGCGATGCCGAGGCGGCGGCCGCGGTGTGGCCGGTGGACGTACGTGTCGTACTGGTTCAGGCGATCGGGTCGCTCGGGCGTGCCGCCCATCTGGGTGTACGCCGCCAACGCGCCTGAGTCGGTGTGGACGGCGGCAGTGGTGTAGGTGAAGCGGCCTTGAGCTACACGGCGCGCCTCGGCCTCGCGGACGAGCTCGGGCGTCCACCGGGTCGCCTCGACCGTACGGTCGCCATGCGGTACGTCGGCGTACATCCCGGTGATCAGCTCGGCGAACTGGTCGAGCCACTCGTCCGGCGTGTGCTCACCCCACTGCACGATCTCGTAACCGGGGACCGGCCGCCCCATCGAGGCCAACTGCTCCTCGGATAGCGGCAGTTCGAGGACCTGGTGCAGCTCCGCGTGCTTGCGGACGAACCCGCGCGCCGAGGCGAACGCCGTACCGGGGCTCTCGCCCGTCACCGGATCGCCGGCCACGTTGATCCCGGTCATCATCCGCCGGCCCTCGGCCCGGGCCCGTTCGATCACTGCCTCCAACAGGCGCGACGCGACCCCGCGCCGCCGGTACGCCGGATCGACCGCGAACTCCACGTCGACCGTGTCGGTGTTGTCGAGCAGCCACCAGTCGAGCCACGCGATCCCCAGCCAGGCGTCACCGTCCACCAGCCCCAGACCGTCGGCCCGCAGGTCGGAGTGGTCGCCGGTCATCAGGACCCGGGCCTCCTCCATCGCGAGACCCACGGGGAACTCGAGTTCCTCGCGGCGTACGGCGTCCTTCACCGCGAAGAACTGCTGGAAGATGTCTGGATCCCGGCCGTCGACCGTCACGATGTGCACCCGGGAACCCTACGGCCACCACCTGGCGGCCGCGCTCCAATTTAGTGGTGCGGACGCAGTGCCCGGTTCGCGGCCGGTTCGGCGATCTGGGCGCGGAACGGGTGCGAGGGGTAGACGCCGAGGATGCGGACCTCGACCGAGAAGAACGCGAGCTCCTCGAGCGCCAGAGCGACGTTCGGGTCGTCCGGGTGGCCCTCGATGTCGGCGTAGAACTGGGTCGCGAAGAACATCCCACCGAGCTGATAGGACTCCAGCTTCGTCATGTTGACGTTGTTGGTGGCGAACCCGCCGAGCGCCTTGTAGAGCGCGGCCGAGACGTTCCGGACCCGGTAGACGAAGCTGGTGATGATCGGCCCGGAACCGACCGGAGGTACGTCGGGCTCCCGGGAGAGCACCAGGAACCGGGTGGTGTTGTGGTGCTCGTCCTCGACGTCGCTCGCCAAGGTCTCGAGGTCGTAGAGCTCGGCCGCGGCTCGCGGGGACAGCGCGGCGACCGTCGGGTCGGCCAGTTCGGCGACCTCGCGGGCGGCGCCCGCGGTGTCGTCGGCGACCACAGTGGACCAGCCGTGCTCGCGGATGATCTTGCGGCACTGGCCGAGCGCGTGCACGTGGCTGCGAACCGTCCGGATCCCGTCGATCGACGCCCCGGGGACCGCGAGCAACTGGAAGTGGATCGGGAGGAAGTGCTCGCCGACGATGTGCAGCCCGGACTCCGGCAGCAGGTGGTGGATGTCCGCCACCCGGCCGGCGATCGAATTGTCCACCGGGATCATCGCCAGCCCGGCCCGGCCGCTGCTGACCGCCTCGAGCGCGTCCTCGAACGTCGTACAGGGCAGCTGCTCGCGGTCGGGGAACATCTCGGTGCACGCCATCGCCGAGTTGGCGCCTGGCTCACCCTGGTAAGCGATCGGTCCGTCCACGGTCTACCAGCCTAGACCCCTGCTGTCTCACGTCGCGGATCAGGTGTCCGACTTGCGGACCTTCTTCGGTGCGCCGGTGGTCGCGCGGCCCTCCAGTTGCTTGGCCTTGGTGGCGTACATGTCGATGTACTCCTGGCCGGACAACTCCATGATCTTGTACATGATCTCGTCGGTGACCGCGCGCAGGATCAGCCGGTCGCTCTCCATCCCCTCGTAGCGGGAGAAGTCCAGCGGATGGCCGAACTTGACCGTGGGGGAGGCGAACGAGGCGACCACCTTGCCGGGCGGGGCGACCACGTCGGTGCCGATCACGCCACACGGGATCACCGGGACCTTGGCCTCCAGCGCCAGCCGGGCGACGCCGGTGCGGCCCTTGTACAGCCGGCCGTCGTGGGAGCGGGTGCCCTCGGGGTAGATGCCGAACAGCTCGCCGCGCTCCAGCACCTTCATCCCGGCCCGCATCGCGCCCTCGGACGCGGACCCGCCGGACCGGTCGATCGGCACCTGGCCGGTGCCCTTGAAGAAGCCGCGCTGGAACCGGCCCTTGATCCCGGCGCCGGTGAAGTAGTCGGACTTCGCCACGAACGTGACCCGCCGGCGCAGCACCAGCGGCATGAAGATCCAGTCGGAGTACGAGAGGTGGTTGCTGGCGATGATCGCCGGACCGAGGTCCGGGATGTTCTCGGCGCCGACGACGATCGGCCGGAAGATCCGCTTGACCGGCGGACCGACCAGCACGTTCTTCAGCACCCAGTAGATGCCCTTGCCGTCACCGTCACCGGCGTCGACCGCGTGTGGTCCGCGGTCCGGCTCGGACCGCGGCGCCTGCGCCGGTTCCGTCATCGATGTCCTTTCCTCACAGTTCCCCGACCCCTCATGATGCCGCACCGCGGCCCGGTTGGCCCGCAAGTCGCCGCGCGGGAACTCCTGACACGGATCGCCGCCGCTTCGTAAGCTGCTGACGGCAGTGTCGCCCACACTGGGAGGGGTCATGCGGACCAGACGACTCGTGGCGGTTCTCGGGGTGGTCGCGGCGGTGTTCGCGGGCCTGCCCACGGCGGCCGGAGCCAGTACGACGGAGGCCTCGGCGACCGTCGTCCCGATCCAGGTCACCGGTCCAGCGGCGTCCCGGTTCAACCTGGTGGTGATGGGCGACGGCTACACCGCCGCCGAACTACCGAAGTTCCGCGAACAGGTGGACAAGCACCTCAACATCCTGTGGAGCATCGAGCCGTTCAAGTCGTACCGCGACTACTTCAATGTGTACGCCGTCGAGATCACCTCGCCGGAGAGCGGCGTCGACTGCGACCCGGACCTCACCTCGCCGCAGGTCGAAACCCCACTGCAGATGGGCTTCTGGGGTGGCTGCAACCCGGGCAGCGTCCAGCGCCTGCTCACCGTCGACTCCGACGCCGCCACCCAGTACGCCGACCTGGTCCCCGGCACGACTGGCGCCAACCGCCAGATCCTTGCTATCGGCAACAGCGACACGTACGGCGGCGCCGGTGGCACCTACGCGACCGCGTCCGGCGGCAACGCGCTCTCCGCACTGATCACCCCGCACGAGCTCGGCCACTCGCTCGGTGGCCTCCAGGACGAGTACGACTACTACGCCCGCGGTGAGCGTGGAGCGCCGTACGAAGGGCCGGAGCCGTCCTCGATCCACCACACCATGCTGACCGAGCAGCAGATGCGGGACCAGCAGAAGAAGTGGTACCGCTGGCTCGGTGAGCCGTCAGAGTCCGGCGGCACGATCGGCCGGTACGAGGGCGGCATGTACGCCGGGTCCGGGGTCTGGCGACCCAGCCGGCACTCGATGATGAAGGCGCTCGGCTACTACTTCGACCAGGTGTCCCGCGAGCGGATGACGCAGCGGATCTCGTCCCGGACCAACCTCTTCCAGGACAGCACGCCGGTCGGTCAGGTGGCCGGAGACCAGGTCGTCTGGCTGCAGACCCTGCACCCGCTGAGCCACGAGCTCGACGTGACCTGGACCTTGGACGGTACGGCGCTCCCGACCGCGAACGCCCGCGCCGTGGACCTCGCGGCCCTCGACCTCACGCCCGGGCAACACACGCTGACCGCGAAGGTCGTCGACCCCACCGAGTACATCCGGGATCCCGCCGTACGTCCGACTGCGAGCCGCTCCTGGACCGTGAACACGACGATGACGGCGTCCCCGGCGGCGGAGCCGGTGACGTTCACCGGGTCGACCTCGACAGAGCATCCGGTGAGCGCCGACGAGGTGGTGTACGCCGAGACGACGCAGTCTTCGACCGAGCAGCCCTCGATCACGTGGCGGCTGGACGGTGCGCCGGTCGCCAACCCGGGCAATGACCGGGACTTCGACCTCGAGCCGCTACACCTGACCGGGCGGCACACGCTGACCGCGAGCGTCGGCGACCAGACGCTGACCTGGTCGGTCGACGGGGTCGAGCCGGTGGTTAAGTCCACGCTGTCGAAGCCGTTGCTGACCGTTCAGAAGCCGACCGGCCCGGAGTACATCTACAACGACGCGTTCACCATGGGTCTGGCCGCGACCGACGACAGCGCCGGGTACGTCGTTCCGGAGTTCCGGGTCGACGGGGACGGTTGGTACAACTACTTCGGCTGGCCGACGGACGCATCCGCGCCGTTCCGGTTCACGGCCGAGGGGACCGAGATCGACCAGCTCGTCTACGGCAAGCTCGGGGTGCCGCGAGTGGTGCCTTGGGACGACGTACCGCCGGGGTACGGTCGGCACCAGGTCGAGTACCGGGCCATCGATGCCACCGGCAACATCGGGACACCGCGGCGGTTCGCGGTGACCCTGCTGCGGCCGGCTCCGGCCTGTACGTCGACCGTGACCGGAGTCCACAACGGTCCACTGGTGGTGGGATCCGGCGTCACCTGCCTGGTCGATGCCACGATCAACGGCCCGGTGCAGGTCCAGTCAGGCGCGTCGTTGGTTGCCACCGGCACTCGCATCGCGGGACCGGTCCGGGCCGACAGGGCAGCCGATCTCCAGTTGCTGCGGAGCACAGTCGGCGGACCGGTGACCGCCGATGGCGTGACCCGGAGCATGGTTGCGGTCGGGTCCTCGGTCGACGGGCCGGTGTCCGTGACCAGGGGACGTACGACGGAGGCCGCCGTACTGGCTGGGAACACGGTCGAGGGGCCGCTGAGTTGCTCGGGGAACGCGCCGGCGCCGGTGAACCTGCAGGCGCCCAACCAGGTCTCGGGGCCGCGTTCCGGGCAGTGCGCGCGGTTGTGAGTTGCGCGGACATGGACGTGAGATTCGCTGACATGTCCGTGGGCTCCGCGGTGCCATAGCTTTCCGGTGCGGGGCGTTCCCGCCGTGCTGGAGGAGAGAGATGAACGGACTGCGGGTGGCGGCGCTGATGGCGGCCACGATCACCACCGGGCTGATGGCGGGCGTGTACGCGATCTACTCGAACGCCTTCATGCCCGGCCTGGCCACGACCGACGACAAAACCTTCGTCGGCGCGTTCCAGGCGGTCGACCGGGCCATCCTCAACCCGGTCTTCCTGCTCCTCGGCTTCGTCGGCTCGGCGGTGTTCGCGCTGCTGGCCGGTCTGCTCAGCCTGAAGGAGCCGGCGCTGCCGTGGCTCGCGGTGGCCTTCGCCTTCAACCTGATCACGATCATCGTGACGATCGCGGTCAACGTCCCGCTCAACGACGCCCTCAAGGCGGCCGGTGACCCGGCCACCATCGACGTCGCCGCCGCCCGAGCCGCCTTCGACGAGGCCCGGTGGCGCGCGTTCAACCTCCTCCGCACCCTGCTGATGCTGGTCTCCTTCGGCCTCCTCGGCTGGGCCCTCTACCTCACCGGCAAGTCCGCCGCCCAGCCCTAACCCGGAAAGCGCATTCCCGGATGCTCCCTGGCGAGTTGTTTCACCGCTGACCGGTTAGAACCCGTCAGCGGTGAAACAACCCGCCATCGGATCCTGAGAGGATGGCGGCGTGGCACCTGTTCAAGCTCCGCCGTCGCAGCAACTTCCCGCGGTCCAGAAACTGCGGGTCCGGTTCGCCAAGCGTGGGCGGCTGCGATTCACCTCACACCGCGACTTCCAGCGGGCGTTCGAGCGCGCCGTCCGCCGCGCCGAACTCCCGGTGGCGTTCTCGCACGGCTTCAGCCCGCACCCGAAGATCTCGTACGCCGGTGCCGCGCCGACCGGAGCCGCGTCCGAGGCGGAGTACCTGGAGATTTCGCTCACACACGAGCGGGACGCCGAGCAGGTCCGGGCCGCGCTGGACGAGGCGCTGCCGCCCGGGCTCGACGTACTCGAGGTGGTTGTCGCAGGCCCCGGAGCGCTGGCCGAGCGGCTGGAGGCGAGCGAGTGGCGGATCGCGTTGCCTGGGGTGGATCCCGAGGTGGCCGCCGCGGCGGTGGAGGCGTTCCTGGCCCGGGAGGAAATTCTGGTCGAGCGCATGACCAAACGGGGTCTTCGCTCGTTCGACTGTCGGGGTGCCGTTCTGCGACTCACCGTCGCGCACGAACCGGCGCCGGTTGCGACGTGTGCGATACTGCAAGTGGTGTTACGGCACGGAACCCCGGCCGTGAGACCCGACGACGTTCTCGCCGGCGTGCTAGAGGTAGCGACGCTCCCGGTGACGGGCCCGGCTCTTCTGACCAGGCTCGCCCAGGGCCCGCTCATCGCGGCCACCGGCACGGTGGACGACCCGCTCGCTCGTGACCGCGACGCCACCCAGGCGACCGCGACCGGCCAGGTAGGTCCCCACCAGACGCATTCAGCGGAGGGCGACGCCGCCGCTCCCTCTGTGCCCTGAGCGCGGGCGGAGCGGATCCAGCAGGCTTCCGCCGCGCCGGCACCGACGATGTGCCGCACGGCGAACCGTGACCGTCTTTCGGAGTGGCTGCGCCGGACCCGTGACAGGGGTCGCAGGCTGCACCGGAAGGCTTGAGGAGACCCGTACCGCATGCTCGACAACGAGCCGACTACCGAGGCAGCCGAGACGGCTGCCACCGCCCAGCAGCCCAGCACCGGCAGGACCGCGAAGAAGGCTGCCGCCAAGAAGACGACCACCCGCAAGCGCACGGCCAAGACGGCCGCCGCCGAGGAGGTCCCCACCCAGTCCGACGGCGAGGCCGCCGACCCGGCTCCGGTGAAGAAGACGGCCGCCAAGAAGGCTGCCGCCAAGAAGACCCCGGTGAAGAAGGCCGCGGCCAAGACCGCCGCGAAGAAGACCACCGCCAAGCGCCCGGCGAAGAAGACCGCCGCCCAGGACACGTTCCCGGAGCTGAGCGAGAACGCCGCGCCCGACACGACCCCCGCCGACGGCGGCCCGGTCGTGGAGAACGCTCCGGCGCCGGCGAAGAAGACCACCCGGAAGCGCACCTCGAGGAAGGCTGCCGCGACCGACCTGACCAGCACGGATTCGCCCGTCACCGACGGGCCCGTCGCCGACGCCGTGGACCCGTCCGGCGCCGCGGCCGATGCTGCGCCGGCCGCGAAGCGGTCGTCTCGCCGCCGCGGTGCCAAGACCACGACGCCGACCACCGCCTCCGACGAGGCGCCCAGCACGATCTTCCCGAAGGCTGAGGAAGAGGCCGAGACCCCGGCTGAGGAGCCGACCACGCGTCGTACCCGCCGGCGTGCTCCGGCTGCTGCCGCAGTCCTGTTCCAGGCGCCCACCGACGTACCGACCCAGGCTCCCGCCCAGGCGGCGGCGACCAGCCCGGTCGAGGCGACCGCCACGACGACCCCTGAGACCACTCCGGAGACTGCCAAGGCGACCCCGGAGATTGCCAAGGCGACCCCGGAGGCGACTCCGGAGCCGGGTGCCGACGAGCAGCCGACGACCACGCGGCGCCGCCGCAGTCGTCGCGGTCGTGACGCGGAGGCCCGTGAGGCCACCGCCGAAGAGACCAGCACCGAGCAGACCGCTGTCCCGGTGGACAAGGCAGCCGAGGACGAGTCCGCGGACGCCCAGCCGGAGCCGGACGCGCAGTCCGAGGACGGCGAGGAAGGTGGCGAGGGCACACGTCGTCGCCGTCGTCGCCGCGGTGGCCGTCGCCGCCGCAAGTCCGGTGACGCCGATGGCGCCGAGGACAGCTCGGACGAGCACGCCGACGACGACGAAGCCGACGAGCAGGACGCCGAGTCCGGCTCCGACGACGAGCAGGACGCGTCGGCCGACTCCGACGAGGACGGCTCGGGCAGTTCGTCCCGGCGCCGTCGCCGCCGTCGCCGCCGCAAGGGCGAGGAGGGCGCCACGTCGCCCGACGACCCCGACGAGACCGTCGTCCGGGTGCGCGAGCCGCGCAGCAAGAACACCGCGAACGAGATCACCGCGGTCGAGGGCTCGACCCGCCTGGAGGCGAAGAAGCAGCGCCGCCGTGAGGGCCGGGCGGCCGGCCGCCGCCGCGCGCCGATCGTCACCGAGGCCGAGTTCCTGGCCCGGCGCGAGTCGGTCGAGCGGACCATGGTGATCCGGTCCCGCGAGGACCTGACCCAGATCGCCGTGTCCGAGGACAACGTCCTGGTCGAGCACTACGTCGCCCAGGCCGAGCAGACCTCGCTGATCGGCAACGTGTACCTCGGCCGCGTGCAGAACGTGCTGCCCAGCATGGAGGCCGCGTTCATCGACATCGGCAAGGGCCGTAACGCCGTCCTGTACGCCGGTGAGGTCGACTGGGCCACGCTCGGCGGGGCCAACGGCCCGCGCAAGATCGAGCAGGTGCTGAAGTCCGGCCAGGCGGTGCTGGTCCAGGTGACCAAGGACCCGATCGGCCACAAGGGCGCCCGGCTGACCAACCAGATCAGCCTGCCCGGCCGGTACGTCGTCTACGTACCGCGCGGCGGCAACGGCGGCATCAGCCGCAAGCTGCCCGACACCGAGCGGAACCGGCTCAAGACGATCCTCAAGGACATCGTCCCGGACGAGGCGGGCGTGATCGTCCGGACCGCGGCCGAGGGTGCGTCCGAGGAGGAGCTGACCGCGGATGTCAGCCGCCTGCAGTCGTTCTGGGAGGACATCGAGAAGAAGTCCAAGAACGGCCAGGCCCCGCAGTTGCTGTACGGCGAGCCCGACCTGCTGATCCGGGTCGTCCGGGACCTGTTCACCGAGGACTTCGCCAAGCTGGTGATCTCCGGCGACCGGGCGTACGACCAGGTCCGTGAGTACGTCACCAGCGTCGCGCCGCATCTTTCCGACCGGGTGGAGAAGTGGAGCGGCGACGGTGACGTCTTCGCCAGCTTCCGGATCGACGAGCAGATCAAGAAGGCGCTGGACCGCAAGGTGTGGCTGCCGTCCGGTGGTTCGCTGATCATCGACCGGACCGAGGCGATGACGGTCGTCGACGTGAACACCGGCAAGTTCACCGGCTCCGGCGGCAACCTCGAGGAGACCGTCACCAAGAACAACCTGGAGGCGGCCGAGGAGATCGTCCGGCAGCTCCGGCTCCGCGACATCGGCGGCATCATCGTGATCGACTTCATCGACATGGTGCTGGAGTCGAACCGCGACCTGGTGCTGCGCCGGCTGGTCGAATGCCTGGGCAGGGACCGGACCAAGCACCAGGTGGCCGAGGTCACCTCGCTCGGCCTGGTCCAGATGACCCGGAAGCGGATCGGCACCGGTCTGCTCGAGGCGTTCAGCGAGAACTGCGACCACTGCGGTGGCCGCGGCCTGATCCTGCACGACGAGCCGAAGGAGTCCCGTCGCCGGGACAGCCGCAACGGCAACGGCCAGGACAGCAACAAGCCCGCGGCCGCGCAGGCTGACGACGGTGGCCGCAAGAGCTCGCGCCGCAGGCGGGGCAAGGGCCGCGCCGAGGACGAGCAGCCCGCCGAGGACACCTCGCAGCACAACGCCGACGCCGCCCAGCGGCTGGCGCAGATCGCCGCGGCTTCGGCGCTCGACGCGAAGAAGTCCGACGAGGCCGGTACGACGGAGACTCCGACCGGGTACCCGGTCTCCGGGGCGGACGACGTACAGGTGAGCCCGGAGGCGACCGGATTCCCGACCGAGACCGCTGAGTCGACCACCACGGTGGGCGCCGAGGTGGCTTCGGCTGAGGCTGCTCCGACCGAGGCTGCTCCGACCGAGGCTGCTCCGGCCGAGGCGGCGAAGAACGGGAGCAGCAGGCGCCGGCGGAGCAGCCGGGGCCGTGGCAAGGCGGCGACCGAGGGTGATGCCGGTAACACCGAGGCCGGTGCGACCAGCGACGCCACGGAGCTCGTCTCCACGGGGAGCTGACCCGGTTTGACCCGTCTGTGAGCCGACCCGTAAACTTGAGCTTCGGCGCGCGTTCCGCGTGCCATGTTTGTGTGGGCCGCTAGAGGTCTGTGCAGGCCCCCGTAAGTTTTCCGAACCAGCAGAGAGTGAGATCCACGGTGTACGCGATCGTGCGCAGTGGCGGCACCCAGCAGAAGGTCGCCGTCGGCGATGTCATCGAGATCGACAGCCTGACGGACGAGGTGGGCGACACCGTGTCCCTCCCGGCGGTCATGGTCGTTGACGGCGACACCGTGACGACCGATGCCGCGGCGCTGGCCAAGGTGGCCGTTTCGGCCGAGGTCCTGGGTCGTACCAAGGGTCCCAAGATCCACATCCTCAAGTACAAGAACAAGACCGGTTACCGCAAGCGCCAGGGGCACCGTCAGCACTACACCCAGGTCAAGGTCACCGCGATCGACGCGAAGAAGAAGTGAGCTGATCTGAGATGGCACACAAAAAGGGAGCGGCGTCGACCCGTAACGGTCGCGACTCCAACGCGCAGCGCCTCGGCGTGAAGCGGTACGGCGGTCAGCTGGTCAACGCCGGCGAGATCATCGTGCGCCAGCGGGGCACGCACTTCCACCCGGGCAACCTGGTCGGCCGTGGCGGCGACGACACGCTGTTCGCGCTGGCCGAGGGCAAGGTGGAGTTCGGCACCCGGCGCGGTCGCCGCGTCGTCAACATCGTCCCGGCCCCGGCGGAGTAACACCGCCACCCGGACGTTTCACGAGCTCTGAGAAGGGCGGGTCGCGGAATACCGCGGACCCGCCCTTCTGCTGTGTAAGACAGCTGCTGTGTAAGGGAAAGACAAGAACCTCGCCTCAAGCTCCGCTCGGGGCGGGAGGCGAAGACAGGAAGTTGAGACACCGATGGCGATTCCCAGCTTTGTCGACCGGGTCACGGTGCATGTCACCGCTGGCCGCGGCGGAAACGGCTGCGCCTCGGTGCACCGGGAGAAGTTCAAGCCCCTCGGCGGTCCGGACGGCGGCAACGGCGGCGACGGCGGCAGCGTGATCCTGCGCGTCGACCAGGACGTGACCACGCTGGTCGACTACCACCGCTCCAGCCACCGCACCGCGACGAACGGTGCCCAGGGCAAGGGTGACCACCAGGCCGGCAGCAACGGCGGCGACGTCGTCCTCGGCGTCCCCGACGGCACGGTCATCAGTACGGCGGACGGCGTCGTACTCGCGGATCTCGTCGGGACCGGCGCGGAGTTCGTCGCGGCGCAGGGTGGCAAGGGTGGTCTCGGCAACGCGGCGCTCGCCAGCAGCGCCCGCAAGGCGCCCGGTTTCGCGCTGCTCGGTGAGGACGGCGAGGAGCGGACGCTCGTCCTCGAGCTCAAGGTGGTCGCGGACATCGGCCTGGTCGGGTTCCCGAGCGCCGGCAAGTCGTCGCTGGTCGCGTCGATCAGCCGAGCCCGGCCGAAGATCGCCGACTACCCGTTCACCACCCTGATCCCGAACCTGGGGGTCGTCGTCGCGGGCGACACGACGTTCACCGTGGCCGACGTACCCGGGCTGATCGAGGGTGCGAGCGAGGGCCGCGGACTCGGGCACGACTTCCTGCGGCACGTGGAGCGGTGTGCGGCGCTCGTGCACGTCATCGACTGTGCGACGTACGAGCCTGGCCGGGACCCACTGAGTGACCTGGACACGATCGAGGCGGAGCTGCAGGCGCACGGCGGCCTGGAGGACCGGCCGCGACTCGTTGCCCTGAACAAGATCGACGTACCGGACGCGCGCGAGATCGCGGAGATGGTGCAGGCCGAGCTGGAGCAGCGCGGGCTGCGGGTGTTCCCGATCTCGACCGCGTCGCACGAGGGTCTGGAAGCCTTGAAGTTCGCGATGGCGGAGATCGTCATGCGGCGGCGTGCCGAGGAGGAGAAGCCCGACACCACGCGGATCGTGATCCGGCCGCAGGTGCAGGGCGGGCCCGAGTTCAAGGTGAAGAAGCTGCCGGACGACGGCGGCTGGCTGGTGCAGGGCGAGAAGCCAGAGCGCTGGGTCAAGCAGACCGACTTCGCGAACGCGGAGGCGACCGGCTACCTGGCCGACCGGCTGAACCGGCTCGGGGTGGAGAAGGAACTGCTGGAGCGGGGTGCGGTCGAGGGCGACGCGGTCGTCATCGGCGACGGGCCGAACGCGATCGTGTTCGACTTCGCGCCCGAGGTCCAGGCCGGCGCCGAGATTCTGGCCCGCCGCGGCGAGGACCACCGGCTGGAGGAGACGCGTCCCGCGGTTCAACGGCGGCGCGCGAAGGACACCGAGTACCACGCCCACCGGGCGGGGGAGTCGACGTCCGACCTGTCGGAGTACGGCGCGGGCTGGGTCGAGGACGAGGTGGACCTGTCCCCGGCCGAGTCCAAACGAGCAGCTGAAGCTGCGGCGAAGCTGGCGCGCAAGGAAGCGCGCGAGCTCGAACTGCAGAAGGAACTCGACCAGAACGGTTGATTTCATGAAGGAACGCGCGGAGGCCGTCGAGGCCACGCGGATCGTCGTGAAGGTCGGCTCGTCGTCGCTGACCCAGCGCGGCAAGATCGACCTCGAACGGCTCCGGCTGCTCGTCGACGCCATCGCGGCGCGACGGGTGGAGGGGACCGAGGTCGTGCTCGTCTCGTCCGGCGCGATCGCCGCCGGCCTGGCCCCGATGGGCCTGCGGTCGCGACCGCGTGACCTGGCGACGCAGCAGGCGGCGGCATCGGTCGGGCAGGGGCTGTTGATGGCCCGCTACAGCGACGCCTTCGCGGCGCATGGTCTGCGGGTCGGCCAGGTGCTGCTCACGGTCGACGACGTGACCCGGCGGAGCCACTACCGCAACGCCTACCGGACGTTCGCGCGGTTGCTCGAGCTGGGCGTCGTACCGATCGTCAACGAGAACGACACGGTCGCCACCACGGAGATCCGGTTCGGCGACAACGACCGGCTCGCCGCGCTGACCAGTCACCTCGTGCACGCGAATCTGCTGCTTCTGTTGTCCGACGTCGACGGGTTGTACGACGGGGATCCGCGCAAGCCGGGGACGTCCATGGTCACCGACGTGCGTGGTCCCGCTGATCTGGCGCCGTTGCGGATCGGTCGTACCGGGTCGTCGAGCGTGGGCACCGGTGGCATGCAGACGAAGGTCGAGGCGGCCGCGATCGCCACGGAGGCAGGGATTCCGGTCGTCCTCACGTCTGCCGGTCGCGTGGGGGAGGCACTGAAGGGCCTGCCCGTCGGAACCCTCTTCCACCCCACCGGCCGTCGCCGCAAGACCCGCCTGCTCTGGCTCGCGCACGCCACCTCGGGTCAGGGCCGGCTCCACCTGGACGAGGGCGCCGTACGAGCGGTGACAGAGCGCCGTACGTCGCTCCTGCCTGCCGGCATCTCGAAGGTCGAAGGCACGTTCTCGGCCGGCGATCCGGTCGACCTCGTGTCGCCTTCCGGGGCGGTCGTCGCGCGCGGCCTGGTCAACTACGACGCGGCCGAACTCCCCGACCTGCTGGGCCGATCGACACGCGACCTCGCGCGGGAACTCGGAGCGGCGTACGAACGCGAGGTCGTCCACCGAGACGACCTGGTCCTCCTGTGAACCGATCAACCTAGGATGAACCATGAGCGAGATCATCGAGCTGGCCAGGCGGGCGCGGGAAGCGTCGTACGCGTTGGCCGAGGCTTCGCGGGCGACGAAGGATGCGGCGCTGCACGCGATGGCGGCGGCCCTGCGGGCGAACACGGACGCGATCGTCGCGGCGAACGCGAAGGACGTCGCGTCGGCCCGTGAGGCTGGTACGCCGGAGTCCACGGTGGACCGGCTGGCGCTGGACCCGGGCCGGGTGGACGCGATGGCCGCGGGGCTGGAGCAGCTTGCCGGACTGACCGACCCGGTCGGTGAGGTCGTGCGCGGCTACACGCTGCCGAACGGGTTGGAGCTTCGCCAGGTCCGTGTGCCGTTCGGCGTCGTCGGGATCATCTACGAGGCGCGCCCGAACGTGACCGCCGACGCGGCCGGCATCTGCCTCAAGTCGGGTAACGCGGTGCTGCTGCGCGGATCGTCCTCGGCCGCCGCGTCCAACGACGCGATCATCGCCGTACTGCGGTCCGCCGCCTCGTCAGCCGGATTGCCCGCGGACGTGGTCCAGGGTGTGCCGACCGAGCGGGCCGCGGTGAAGGAGCTCATGCAGGCGCGTGGGCTGGTCGACGTACTGATTCCGCGCGGTGGGGCCGGCCTGATCCAGACCGTGGTCAGCGAGTCGACCGTGCCGGTGATCGAGACCGGAGTCGGCAACTGCCACGTTTACGTGGACCAGGACGCTGACCTCGACCTGGCGCTGACGATCCTGCTCAATGCGAAGACTCAGCGTCCGAGTGTCTGCAACGCGGCCGAATCCCTGCTGGTGCACTCGGCGGTGGCCGCGGACTTCCTGGCGCAGGCCCTGCCTGCGCTGGCCGAAGCGGGCGTGACCGTGCACGGCGATCCCGCTGTAGTTGCTGCGGGCAAGGATGTTGTCGCGGCGACGGACGAGGACTTCGGCGCGGAGTACAACTCGCTCGATCTGTCCGCCGCGGTGGTCGACTCGCTCGAGTCCGCGGTGCGGCACATCCGCCGCTACAGCTCCGGTCACACCGATGCGATCATCACGCGTTCGCAGGCCGCCGCGCGCCGGTTCGTGCAGGCGGTCGACTCGGCCGCGGTCGTGGTCAACGCCAGCACTCGGTTCACCGACGGCGGCGAGTTCGGCTTCGGCGCCGAGATCGGCATCTCCACCCAGAAGCTGCACGCCCGCGGCCCGATGGGGCTGCCCGAGATGACCTCGACCAAGTACGTCGTCACCGGCGAGGGTCAGATCCGAACCTGAACGTCCTCACGACGGGCGGCTCGGCGGACACCACCGCCAGAGCCGCCACGTGGCCGGGATCCACGTCCAGCTCCTGGAGTTGGATCCCCGCTGTGATCTTGCGCGGCTTGGCGGGCAAACCCTCGCCGGTCGCCTTCACCGCGGCCTCCCTCCGCGTCCAGTACGTGAGGAACGCGTGCACCTTCTCGCCTCCGTCGACGCCGTTCAGTTCGTGGATCTCCTCAGGAGTCAGCGCCACGTGCGCGAGCCCGTCGACGTCCAGGTGGGGGTCGACCTTCTCCACATCGATCCCGACCGGCCGGTCACCGATCGCAACACCGACCAGGTCGCCGGCGTGGGTGACGGACAGCTCGACGCCGGCGGCACGCACCTTGCCGTGCGGCTCGCCGCAGCGCGGGCAGGTGCGGTCCAGCCGGATCTTTGCTGCAGGCAACGAGAACCGGGCCGCGAGCAACCGCCGTACCATCGTGCACCCGAGCAGGAACCGGGCCCGTGCCTCCGTCTGGGTGTAGGCCGCCAACCGCTCGCGCTCGACCTCGTCCAGCTCCGCGGCGAACTCGTCGCGGGCCTGGTCGATCCGGGCCCACCAGACGTCGACCGTCATACCGGTCCGGGTGTCCAGATCAGGCTCCCGCTGCGGAGGTCCTCGAGGATCCCGTCGATCCATTCCGCCTCGGCCACCGTGACGGCCCGCTGATACTCCGTCTCGAGCACCGCGAAACGGGGGATCGGCGCGCCCTCGACCTCCAGGGTCAGCTCGGCGTCGAGCTCCGCCACACGCTTGGTCAGATGGTCCCGCCGATGTGCCAGCAGCTCGCCGGCGGTCTCCGGCGGCACCAGCATCACGAACGACAGTCCCGCCGGGAACTCGGGGAACTCGTTGCGCGGCGTGGTCAGGATCTCGGCCAGCCACTCCCGGCAGACCGTCCGCCCGTCCTCGGTGAGGTGGTAGACGGTCCGCTCGGGATAGCGCTCGTCCCGCTCGGTCGCGCCGGCCGTGATCAGGCCGGCTTCCTCCAGCCGGACGATCATCCTGTAGAGGCTGGTGCGCTGGCCGACGTTGACGACCTGGTCCTTGCCCCACTGCCTGATCAGCCGCTGGATCCCGTACGGGTGCAGTGGGCCGTTCTCCAGCAGGCCGAGGATCGCGAGCGCGAGGGGTGAGCGTCGGAAGGTCACGCCGTCAGCTTACGGGGTCAGAGATACTAGTTGCAATGCAACTAGAGCATGTGTGACTATCGAACCATGAGAACAGCAGAACTGACCCAGGGTGCGGTCGAGTCCCGCGACGGCACCGAGATCGGCTACTGGAAGACCGGGCAGGGACCGGCGGTCGTCGTACTGCACGGCAGCATGGAGTCGGCCCGTAGTCACACGCTGCTCGCCGAGGCGTTGGCCGGCGACTTCACCGTCTACCTCCCGGATCGCCGCGGACGTGGGTTGTCCGGTCCGCATCGGCCGGACCACTCCGTGCGTACCGAGGTCGAGGATCTCGAGGCGGTCCTGACCGCGGCGGGTGCCGAGTTCGCCTTTGGTGTCAGCGCCGGCGGCGTTGTCGTGCTGGAGGCGGCGCGCACACTGCCGGGCCTGCGGAAGGTCGCATTGTATGAGCCTGCGATTGTCGACAATCCCACGGCGCATCGGGAGTGGCTGATCCGCTTCGACAGGGAGGTTGCTGAGGGCAATCTTGCCGGTGCGATGGTGACGAGCATGTACGGGTTGCAGTTGGCGCCGGCGTTCCTGAAGGTCGTGCCGCGGCGGCTGATGACGCGGATCACCGAGAAGATGTTGGTCAAGGAGGAGCGGCAGGCTGGGGCGGACGCCATCACGATGCGCAAGCTCGCGCCGACCATTCACTACGAAGGCGCGCTGATCGCCGAGGTGGCTGGGACGTTCGACGCATTCCGCGACGTGTCGGCGGACGTGCTGCTGATGGGTGGCAGCAAGGGTCTCGCGGCGTTGAAGCCTTGGCGGGACACGCTGGAGCAGGTTCTTCCACACTGCCGACGGGTCGAGTTCGACGGCCTCGACCATGGTGGGTCCAGTGACCCGGGTGGAATCAAT
The DNA here is from genome assembly GCF_043197265.1 of Kribbella sp. NPDC049227. Lineage (NCBI taxonomy): Bacteria > Bacillati > Actinomycetota > Actinomycetes > Propionibacteriales > Kribbellaceae > Kribbella > Kribbella sp. NPDC049227. The sequence goes on from NZ_JBICST010000007.1 coordinate 423,440, forward strand.
CCGGGCGGCAGTGCTCAGGCGATCGGTCGCGTGGCCGGTGAGCTGAAGACGTTCTTCAAGCGGTCTTGAAGGCCCAATCGACCGCGTCGGCGATGTCCGTCACCGGGTATCGCGCGGCTTTCACCACGCGGTCGGCTCCGATCACGAGTACGACGCGCTTGAGTCGCTCGTATCCGCCCGCGCGGAAGGTTGGCAGCCGGAGGGCCGCGGTCAACTCCAGCTCCAGGTCGGACAGCAGGGCATGCGGGATCTCCTCGGACTTGGCGAACGCCAGCTGTTCGTCGGTGCGCTGGGTGCTGACTCCGCGCACCGCGATTCCCTTGGCGACGAACTCGTCGTACCGCGCGGCGAAGAGGCGGTTCTCCAGCGTGCAGCCGTTCGCACCGGCGATCTCGCCCCAGCCTTCCGGCAACGGAGTCGGCCGACCGGTCGCCGGGTAGCCGAACAGGACAGTCGCGCGGGCGTCCGCGTCCACCACGTCGATCGTCGTACCGCTGACGGAGGGCAGAGCGATCTCGGGGACGCGCCGACCCACCAGTTCGTGGATCCGGTGCGCGGGCGGCTCGTCGGCGTCGTTCGTGCCGGTGAGCGAACCGTCTCCGAGCAGCCAGCGGTCACCCCAGTCCTGCAGCGCCACCAGCACCGGCAGCAGCGCGCGGCCGCGCGGGGTGAGGCGGTAGGCGTAGCGCGTCGGGCGATCCTGGTACGCCGTTCGCTCGACGATCCCGCTCTCGAGCAGGCCGGTGAGCCGTTCGGTCAGGACCTTGCGGGAGATGTGCAGCGAGTCGGCGAGTTGGTCGAAGCGGTCGAGGCCGCGAGCGAGGTCGCGCACGATCAGCAGTTCCCAGCCGTCGCCGATCACACCGAGGGACTGCGCGATCGCACAGTCGGGCTCGGGGGAGAAGCTGCTCCGCCGCACGTCGAACCCCCAATCCGGTTGCCACCACGCTAGCTGGCCTACTAAGTTCCTGTTAGGAACTCACTCTACTGTGCTCTGGCTGGGGGCCGCATGTACTGGCGTCGGATCGCTGAGCTGCCGGCGTGGCTCAAGGCCGTGATGGTCGGCCAACTGGTCAGCGCGGCCGGCGCGCTGGCGTGGATCTACCTGACGCTCTACCTGGTTGAGGATCGCGGCATGTCCGCGCAGGCGGCCGGCTTCGCCGCGGCGGCGTACGGCGTGGGGTTGCTCGGAGGCAATCTGGGCGGCGGATGGTTCGGCGACCGCTTCGGCCTCCGCCGGGCCGCGGTGGGCAGCCAACTGGCCTGGTCGGTCTGTTGCTTGGCCATGCCGTTCGTGCCAGGCGGGCTGCTGATCGTGGTCGGGACGCTGGCCGGTCTCTTCGGCGGGGCGGGCCGGCCCAACATGAGTGCGCTGGTCGCGACTGCGCTTCCGGCTGAACGTCGACGCGAGGGGATCGCGTTGTCGCGGACGGCGAGCAACGCCGGGTTCACGATTGGGCCTCCGCTGGGAGGGTTGCTGGCGGCGTACAACTTCTCGCTGGTGTTCGTGATCGACGCCGTCACCAGTCTGGTGCTGGCGGCGGTCATCTGGCGTTGGGTGCCGCAGGCGTCGCGTGCCGGCTCGGCTGTGGCTCGTGGACTGTGGCGGGCCCTGCTGCGGGACAGGCAGGTGCTGATTCTGCTGGCGGCGATCGTCGTCATCGACACCGTGTATCGGCAGCTGTTCGCCACCATGCCGCTACTGCTCCGGGACGCTGGTACGCCGGCAGTCGCCTACGGACTGCTGATCGGCTTGAGCTCTGCCGTCATCGTGTGCTGCGAGGCGCCGCTCGCCGTACGTCTCCGCGCGCATCGGTCGACTCGGGTGATCGCAGTCGGCTTCGCGCTCGTGGGTCTGGGGCTGGCGGTGTTGGGCGTCTGGCCGGCGCTGGTGGGGGCGACGCTTGCGATGGTGGTCATCACGGCGGGGGAGATGCTCTACAAGCCGACTGCGACGGCTCACGTCGCCGATGCGGCCCCGGAAGGCATGGTCGGGCGCTACTCCAGCCTGTACGCCGCCGCGTCCATCAGTGGCATGTTCCTGGCGCCCGCTCTCGGTGGTGCGGCCTATCAGCACGTTCCCGACCTGCTCTACCCGGTTGCGGCGGCGCTTGCCTTCGGTGCGGCCGTCGTACTGCTGCTCACTCGGGCAGCGGCGCGGGACGCCCTTCCCATCGGGTCGACAGCACGACAGTCGTCCGGGTCCTGACCACGCCGTTCACCCGGCGCAGTGTGCCCACGACCGCCTCGAGGTGGGTGACGTCGGCAACCCGGACCTTCACCACCAGTTCCTGGTCGCCCGCGACGAACCAGCAGTCCTCGACCGCCTCGATCTCCCGGACCTGGTCGACGATGTCGTCGGTCTCCACGTCGTCGCGCTGGAACAGCCCGATCAACGCGCTCGTCCCGAGCCCGACGTGCTCGGGGGCGACCACGGCGCGGTACCCGAGCAGTACGCCGCGTTCCTCCAGCCGCCGGACCCGTTCCTGCACGCTCGGGCCGGACAGACCGACCACGCGGCCCAGCTCGGCCCAGCTGGACCGGCCGTTCAGGCGGAGTGCCTCGATCAGCTGCCGATCGATCGCGTCCATGGCGCGAACCTCCCGTTCACCGCAGATTCGTAGGCACATCACTCGATCTGCCTTTAATTCGTTTGTGTGAGCGTAACTGACGCCGTACAATTTGAAGTGTCGAGGCCAGCCCGCCACGATCCCGCCGTACAACCCAGTGAAGGACTCATGATCACCCCCGAAGTTGCCCGTGCCCACATCGACGAGCGCCAGCGTGCCGCCGCGCAGGCCCGGCGTGCGCACGCCGTACCGTCCCAGTGGCGCCGGCTGCTGACCCGTCACATCCGCCACAGCTGACGTCCTCCGCGCGACCGGCCGGCCGATGAGGCCACCGGTCGCGCTTCTGTGTCCGGCCACGAGATAGGCTCTGGGGCATGCAATCGCACATCCTGCCGCTGCTGGCGGCCGCCGAAGAGGCCGGCTCCGAGGCCAAGCACATCTCGGAGTGGTGGTACGGCGGGTTCGCCCTGTTCGTACTGGTCCTGCTGCTCCTCGTCACCGTCATCATGGGCAAGGGCCGGCCGCACTCCTGAGCGGCTGAGAACTGGCTGATATGGCTTCCGTCGAGCGGGTCCGTCGCCTGGGCGTGATGGGCGGCACGTTCGACCCGATCCATCATGGCCACTTGGTCGCGGCCAGCGAGGTGCAGGCGTACTTCGACCTGGACGAGGTGATCTTCGTCCCGACCGGCCAGCCGTGGCAGAAGACCGACCGGGCGGTCTCCCCGGCCGAGGACCGGTACCTGATGACGGTCATCGCGACGGCGTCGAACCCGCGGTTCTCGGTCAGCCGGGTCGACATCGACCGGCCCGGGCCGACGTACACGATCGACACCCTGCGCGACCTGTCCGCGCTGTACCCGGACGCGGAGCTGTTCTTCATCACCGGTGCCGACGCGCTCGCCCAGATCCTCACCTGGCGCGACGTGGACGAGATGTTCAAGCTGGCGCAGTTCGTCGGCTGCACCCGGCCCGGGACCGAAGGCCTCGAGCTGCCCCTGGACAAGCTTCCGATGGATCGGATCACACTGCTCGAGGTGCCGGCGCTGGCGATCTCCTCGACCGAATGCCGGGCCCGGGTCGCCAAGGGCAACCCGACCTGGTACCTCGTGCCGGACGGCATCGTCCAGTACATCGCCAAGCGCGAGCTCTACACCAACCGTTAGAAGGAACCTATGCCAGCAAGCGATCGTGCCATCGAGCTGCTCACCGCGGCCGCCGAGGCCGCACACGACAAGAAGGCCGAGAACGTCCTCGCCTTCGACGTGTCGGAACAACTCGCCATCACCGACGCGTTCCTGGTCGCGTCCGCGTCCAACGACCGCCAGGTGCGGGCCATCGTCGACGCGGTCGAGGAGAAGCTGCGGCTCGACTTCGACGCCAAGCCGGTCCGCCGCGAAGGCGCCCGGGAAGGCCGCTGGGTGCTCCTCGACTACCTCGAGATCGTCATCCACGTCCAGCACGACGAGGAGCGCAGCTTCTACTCCCTCGAGCGACTCTGGCGCGACTGCCCCGCCATCCCGCTGCCGTCCCCGATCCCTTCGGCTGAATGAGCGCGGGGCGACTGATCGTCTGGCGGCACGGCCGGACCGAGTGGAACCTGCAGGACAAGATGCAAGGCCAGGCCGACATTCCTCTCGATGAGGTCGGCATCGAACAGGCCCGCGTGGCCGCCGCACGGCTCGCCTCCCTCGCACCGACCCGCCTCTTCGCCAGCGACCTCCAGCGCGCTGCCGCCACCGCCGGCGAACTGGCAGCGCTGACCGGCCTCAAAATCGAGTACGACGAAGCCCTCCGCGAGATCCACGTCGACGACTGGGCCGGCAAGACCTCGGCCGAAATCGCCGCCACCCAACCCGAAGCCCTCGCCCGCGTCCGCGCCGGCCAAACCCAGCGCCGCGGTGCCGCCGGCGAAACCACCGAAGAAGTCGCCGACCGCTTCAGCGCCGCGCTGACCCGGATCTCGGCCGAAGGCACCTCGGAAGACACCATCGTCATCACCACCCACGGCTTCGCCGCCCGCGTCGGCATCTGCCAGTTCCTCGGCATCCCGCAGGCACACTGGTCGGCGTTCGGCGGCCTCGCCAACTGCAACTGGATCTCGCTTCTGCCGAGCCGCAACAACGGCTGGCGCATCGAGGAATGGAACGCCGGCTCCCTCCCCGAACCAGTCATGAGCGACGACCCCCAACGCTGATCCCCTGGAACACCCAAATCGGACACCGCTCCGCGGCGGCTGTCTTGTTGGCCGCCTTCGGCGGCGCCGCGGAGTGCTGTCCGGCGTAGTGCCCTCGGCGGGTGAGCTGGGGTGGGGGAGGCGATCGGTCACCGCTGCGCGGCGGCTGTCTTGTTGGCCGCTTCGGCGGCGCCGCGGGACGCCCTCCGGCGTAGTGCACTCGGCGGGTGAGTCCGGTGATTGGCAGTCGGACGTCGCTGCTCAGCGGTACTCGTCTCGGCGGCCTCCGACAGCGCGTCTCGGCCTACTGCACTCGGGCCAGCTAACGCGGTTGGTTGGTACCGCTGTGGGGTGTTGGCCGCGCGCAGCGGTGTCGCTCAGACGCTCCGGCGTACCGCAGTCGACGGGTTTCTTCGTAGTCAATTCAGAAGGACTCGGGCTGCTCCGTCGCCGGGACTGTTGCCGGCCGCGTCAGGCTTGCTGACTCGGCGCATCAGCTGGATGACATGAGTCAGAGTTGAGGCTCCGCCCAGCGGCGACCTGAGGAGGTTCAGCCGCCGCCTGCGGGCCGGATCCGCCTGTGTACAGCCTGCTTCCGGCGTGCCTGCGAGCGAGGGGTATCCGATTTTTCTTTGGCACCCGGTATCCGCTAAACTTCCGGAGTCGCAAGACACCGCGGGGCTTTGGCGCAGTTGGTAGCGCGCTTCCATGGCATGGAAGAGGTCAGGGGTTCGAATCCCCTAAGCTCCACCGCAGGTCAGAGGCCCCTTCCCGGTCGGGAGGGGGCCGTTTTAGTTGATCCCGGGAGGCCAAACGGGAGGCTATGACTTCCAGTTGCGGGCACGTCGCTGGCGATCTTCGCCGGGGGAAGTGCTCCAGGAGGTTGAGCTTGCAGACGGTAGGGGTCGCCTTCGCCGTCGAACTGGCCTGCGGAAGCTCCGGGCCATGGCCCAAATCACCGACTCGTTGCCCTAGCCGAAGAACTCGACAAGCCCGGCTTCGATCGCGTGCGACATCACCTTGGTTCGTCCGGCTCGCGCATCGTCCATTCGTGCGGCAGCGCCGCGAACCACATCACGTCGATGCGCTCGCCCTGCCATACGCTGTGTGCGCGCATCGTTCCCTCGTGCACGAACCCCGCTCGGCGGGCCACCGCAGCTGACGCTTCGTTGTCCGCCTCGACCGTCAGGAAGGCGCGGGCTGCGCCGAGCTCGAACAACCATCGGGTGAGCAGAACCACCGCCCGAGTCGCGTACCCGCGCCCTCGCGCACTCGGCCCGATCCAGTAGCCGAACTGCGCTACGTCTTCCTTCGACCATTCATCGACGCCGCAGCAGCCGACCAAGTCACCGGAGGCTGCGTCCGTGATCGCGAATGCAACACCAGAGGGTGGCTTCGCCGCGCCGAACGCCCGCCAGCTCGACGCGAACTCGTCGCTGATCGCTTCAGCGTCCTCGATCGAGAGCGGCGGAGCCGGCCGTCCGAGTCGGTCGTGGGCCCCGTTGTAGCGTCGGATCGCTGGATCGGCGAACGCTTCCACCATGAACCCGGCGTCATCTCTCGACCAGGGTCGGAGAGTGACCACACCATCCGAGAGCGACACGACCGGAATGTCGGCATCCGCTTCACGCAAGTCGATCGGCTCCTTCCGGTTTGCACATGTCGAACTCGGAGGTTACCCGAGCCTCCTCGGGGCTCACCGCCGCCAGCCTGGACCTTGCTGGACGCAGGTGGACTTAGATGATGGGCAGCCCAACCGCCCCAACGCACGAGAAATTGCATGACCTGAGTGTCCAGTTGAGGGACTACCGGCTCGGGGAGAATCTCGTTCGCTACCGGACGCAGAACGTCCGCAATCGGGAGTACGTTGCTGGCATGTCCGACTTCATGATCAAGGCGCTCACGCCGGAGACGTTCGACGACTTCGCCGCCCTCGTCGAGCGGAACAAGGGCATGTTCGCCAGTTGCTGGTGTACGCATTTCCATCCCGACTGCGCGGAGAAGGGCCAGACCGCCGAGGGGAACCGGGCGCTGAAGCAACGTCTGGTGGCCGACGGGATCGCGCACGCGGCGCTGGTCTACGAGGGCGACCGGGCCGTCGCCTGGGCGGAGTACGGATCACCCGAGGAGCTGCCCAACATCCAGCACCGCAAGGAGTACGTCGCCACTGCCGAGCGACTGCCCGACTACCGGGTCACCTGCATCCTGGTCGAGCGCGGCTTCCGCGGTCACGGCCTGGCGGCGATCGCCTTGCGCGGAGCCGTCGAGCTGATCGCGCAGGCCGGCGGCGGACTGGTCGAGGGCTACCCGCACGACACCGGCGGGGTCCGGAAGAAGAACTCGTCGTTCCTCTACAACGGCACCCGCACGATGTACGAGCGCGAGGGCTTCACCTACGACCGACCCAAGGGCCTGGGCAACTGCGTAATGGTCCGCGAGGTCCCCCCGAGCACACGCAACTGACCCGCTCCCTCGCTCCACCCGGAAACAACAGCTACCCAGCACCACACCGTCTCTACGAGTCGCTCGGCTTCTTCACGATTGCGCGTACGCGCACACTTTCGCGGGACCTGTGGCGGGCTCTCGCGACTGATCCACAAGCCGGACGCCCACCGGTCGCTTGAATGGCATGGAACGTCAGGGATGAAAGCGGCGGTAGGGATCAACATGGACGCCGTCAAAGCGGTCCTTCCATGGTTGGTCTAGCCGGAGCTTAGAGGCGGGGGTGACGTGACACCGTCCGGATCTGCGGCAGATGGTGAAGACCTGGATGCGGATGAGTGTGCTCTGTGGCGTGTGTTCGTTGCGTGGTGACGAATAGGGTTGAGGTGTCTTGGCTGCTGTGATCGCTGAAGGGGGACCGTCATGGAGGACGACACAGCACTGATCGTCGCGACGGTTCATGACTACTTCGACGGGTGGTTCGAGGGTGATGTTTCGCGGATGGAGCGAGCGCTTCACCGCGATCTCGTCAAGCGGTCGCCCGGGGAGGATCAGGCATCCACGCTCCCGTTCGTGACGGCCGAGCAGATGATCACCTGGACGGGCGAGGGCGAGGGTGTAGAGGTCGCCAGTGGTCTCGTGGACCGCACGATTGAGGTCGACGTGCTCGACGTCAAGCACGACATCGCTTCAGTGCTCGTCCGCTCTGAGCCGTACCACGAGTACCTTCACCTGGTCCGCACCCGCGACGGTTGGAAGATCGCGAACGCGCTCTGGTGCACGCCCTGATAGCGATGATCTGAGCCCAAGTTCCTGCGGGCATCCACATCGACTGGGCAACGCGGTTGGAAGAGAAGGCCTGTCCGGACGTGCAGTCTTTTCGGGCTCAATCTGTCACGGAACGCCCGGACATACCTCGATCCGTGCGGTCATGCCGATGCGCGGATGTTCAGCCATCCAGTTTCAGCCGATCTCCGCGACCACCGCGGCGCAGAAATCGTCGGTCCGGCCGGTCTGCTTGACGACGCCAATCCTGCGCACGAGCTGGTCGTCGGACTGGTCGGTCGGGGTTCCGCCGTTGTCGAACAAGAACTCGACGACCGTCTGCCCAGTCACGCGGGCGATCCGCTCGCCGTTCTCGTTGTACCAGACGATGTTGCCCATGAACTTGACCCGGTAGGTCAGAGTGCCGTCGCCGTTGTCCGTGATGCGATGGTCACCGCCGTTGTACGACCCGACCGAGGTGACCGACTCTCCGTTCGCCACGTTGGTGGCGGAGTCTTTGAAGTCTGAGTGATCGAAGTTGTACACCAGGCCGTCGGGGCCGTGTGAGTTGATCCTGTACCGGGTGTCTGCCATGCCGGCTTCCGCGACCGTTAGGCCAGGAACGTCACAGTAGTCCTCGGAGAGCTGGGAGTACTCATCGTGGAATGTACCCTGCTCGATTAGCGCCGCCGAGGCGGAACCCGCAGTCCAGACCGACGGCCCGGACATGCCGACCAACACGGCCCCCACAACTGTCATCGCACGAGATCGCCTCATGATGATGCCCCCTGGTGATTGACGCGACGTACTTCGAATGGCAGCCCCTTTCTCGGCATACGCCTGGTCGAGGTGCTGCGCAACAGTTCGCCAGAGTCCGACCGTCTCCCACCGGAAGCTTGTATCACCCGAATGATCCGCAGCTGCCGCGATCCGCGTTCATGCCGCGAAGAGTGCGCCGACATGTAGATCACTACGCTGCTGCGTGTGAGTTACGACTTGTACTTCTGGCCGTCCGGGGCAGCAAAGAGCCCTCGCCTGCTGGCTGATCGGCTCGCGGACGAGCAGGCCGACGGTCTTGTACCGGATAGGAGGGTCTTGGCCTTCCGCGCCGAGCTGCTACGCCGCTGGCCGGACCTTGCCGACATGATCGCTCCGTGGCATCACGATCTGGGCTGGCGAAAGCCATGGGGCCGCACCGACCTTGCCGATCGATTCGTCGGGGTCACTCTGCCCTACGGCTGCGGAAGCACCGGCGCACTCCCTGCACTGGCCGCTGCGTATGGGCTCGACGCGTACGACGCGCAATCGGAACAGCTGGTTGCGCCCGGGGCGCGGCCACAGGACGGGGGAGTTCTCGGCGACGTGGCCCTGCCCAGATCGACGGATGGGTGACCGAGGAACACGTCGTGCAGTTGTTTCGGCAGATCAGTGCCTAAACATCGGCTGCGCGTCTGACGATCTGGGCGAGGCGGCGCTGACCGGCGTGCTCGACGGCACGAACGACGAGGCAGTCGACGGCTGGTTCGAGTACCCGCTGGCAGGCACGCCCACGCTGCGTACTCCGGCTGGCGCGGCCACCGGACAGCGCAGTGGTCAGTGTGCGCGTCGAAGGCACCATCGATCTGGTCCTGGCAACACAGATAGAAGCGCTGCTGGATCTGCTGTAGAGAAAGTTGCAGAGCAACAAGCCGCGCGTCTCTGGATGAGCCCGCGATCCGCGCGTCCGCGCTGTCGCAGATCACCTGTCGGACGAGTGTCGCGCATCAGCCGACGGAGGACACCCTGAGCGCACTCCCGTCGTGGTTGGCCCGGTGCCATAGGTTGGTCGACTGGTGCGTGGGATTGGGGTCTTGTGATGGATGGTCGGCGGCCGAGTCCGTGGGGTTCGCCCGAGGTGTTTCGCACCCTTGTGCGTCAGGCGGGCCTGATGGTGGGGTCGTTGACCGCGGCGAGCGCGTGGTCGGTGTTCGGCTCGTTCAGCAGGATCGAGTTCGATGTGCCGTGGGAGCCGGAGTCCGATGGTCTCCTGTACCAGTTCGGGATCTATGACTTCTCCGGCGAGCCACGCTTTCACTTCGATCTGACCAGGCAGTTCGGCTTGCGTGGCTCCGACGAGTATCTGCAGTTCCACTGCGATCTCCAGTACCTGCCGACGCCTCGGCTCGAGGTGCTGGGTTCACATTCGGAGTGGTGGTTCCGAGGCGACGGCAGACAGCTGCCGGAGTGGGTCGACGCGGTGAACCAGCGTCCGGAGTGGGCTGTTCTGGAGTCGGTCCTACCGACGGCGGTCGAGGTCTACTGCGACGAGACGTGATGTGGCCGGTCGGCTTTGATGTTGCGGACCGGCAGGCTGGTGGTGCGCTCGACCAGGTCGTCGTTGCCGGGCAGCTCGACGGACAGGGTCGTGTCGGACGCGAGCAAGGTGCGAGAGTGGGCGCCTGCACTGCGGTCTTGCCAATTGCGGCTCGCATCTGGCGGCGTCCGTGGTTCAAACACTGGTCCGAACAGATGCAGGGGTGGGCCGAGTATCCTGACCTGGATCGAACTAGGTGGCATCTCACTCTGGAGAACCACATGCGCAGCACGAGTAGTGGCGCGTGCCCGCTCCGCGCCCATGTCGATCCGCGCCTCTTGCGATTCAGCGCCGGGGCCACAGCGAGTGTGCTCGCCGTCGTGCTGCTGATCGTCGACGTTGCTCGACCGTTGGGTCTCGGCCTGCTCGCCTCCCAGGTCGCGGTGTTTGCGTTCACCGCGTTCGTGAGTTTTCAGTGGTCGTTGTGGGCGCAGATCTTCGCCCGTGTCATCTGGCCGCGGATCGGGGCGCCAGCCGAGTTGGAGGATGCTCGGCCGCCGAGATTCGCCCAGTTCGTCGGCTTCGTGTTCACCGCTCTGGCGCTGATCACCTTTGTACTCGGCGTCGATGTCGCCGGCTACGGCCTCACCGCTCTCGCCTTCGGCGTGGCAGCCCTCAACGCGTTCACCGGGCTGTGTTTGGGCTGCAAGGCCTACCATCTGATCCGTCGACCGAAACCGGCCTGAGTCTGGTCGACCGCGACTCCCACCACATTCAGCGGGACGTCCCCATCCGGGCTGATCGGTCCATTCGGCCTTCTCGGTGGTGTGCCGCGAGTTGTTGTTTGGCTCAGCGGACAGGGGCGCCGGGGAGGAGGGCTCGCCACCAGGGGGTCGCGAGGAATCGGTCATAGCGGGCTTCCTGCTCGTCGACGGTGCCGATTGTGCTGGCGGGGGCGTGGTCGAGCATCAGGGCTTTGTGGTGAATGCCGAGAAGCGTTCGCCGGCTGAGGATGTAGACGACATCGTTGTTCCAGTCGCGGCCTTTGCGCATGATGACGTCGATCCTCGCGGCCGCGCAGCACAGCTTGTAGCCGAGTGGGTCAGTCTGCCGACGGAGTTCGACGAACGCGTTCCACAGACCTTGTGCGGTCGCGGTCCAGGTCGCACCATCCGGAGCCGTCAGGACCAGGGTCCACTGCGAGTCCTGATCCGCCCGCTGGTCCAAGGACCACACCGTCTCGAGACCGTCGATCGAGACGGTGATCGGCTCCACAACGCGGTAGTCGCTCATCGGCCACCGAAATCTACACGAAGAGACATCAGCGGACTGGGTCGCCGGGGAGGAGGGCTCGCCACCAAGGCGTGTCTATCCAGCGGTCGTAGCGGGCCAGTTGCTGATCGACGGTGGCGGTCTTTGCGGGCGGGGCGTAGTCGAACATGAAAGCCTTGCGCTGGACCCCGAGCAGAGTCCGCCGGCTCAGAAGGTCCACGATATCGCCGCCCGTCCATCGGCCACCGCGCATGTTGGCATCGACTCTGGCCCCCGCGCAACACAACTTGTAGCCGACCGGCTCGAGTTGACGTCGCAGCTCGAGGAACGCGGTCCACAAGCCCTCCCCCGCTCCGGTCCAGGTTGCACCGTCAGACGTCGTCAGAACCAGCGTCCATTGCCTTTCCGGCGTCGAGGTCTGCTCCAGGAGGCACACCGTCTCGATGTTGTCGATCGAGACGGTGATCGGTTCCACAACGTGATAGTCGATCATCGGCCATCGACATTTGCGCGAAGTGACATCAGCGGACTGGGTCGCCGGGGAGGAGGGCTCGCCACCAAGGCATGTCTGTCCAGCGGTCGTAGCGGGCCAGTTGCTGATCGACGGTGGTGACCTTGCCGGCGGGGGCGTCGTCGAACAACGAGGCCTCGTGCCGGATGCCGAAGAAGGTTCGGCGGGTCCAGAGGTCGACGATGTAGCCGTCGTACGATCGGCCGCGGCGCATGAACGCGTCGGCCCTCGCGCCCGCGCAGCACAACCGGTGGCCGAGTGGTTCGAGCTGACGCCGCAGCTCGACGAACGCGGTCCACAGACCCTGGCCGGAGCCGGTCCAGGTCCTGCCGTCCGGTGTTGTCAGGACCAGTGTCCAGTGGGAGTCGGTGGTGGACGTCTCGTCGACCGAGCACTGCTGTTCCTTGCCGTCGAGCCAGACCGTGAGCGGCTCCACCTCGTGATAGTCGATTCGGCCGTTCATCGTCTGCGAACTCCGATTCTCGATCTTGGGCCATCCCCAACTGACCGGTGAATCTAGCGGACTTGGTGAACTCGGGTGCGATCCGGTCCTCGAAACAGATCTGCCAGACTCTGGCCGGATTGCTTGCTGTGGACAACGAAGCTCCCGCATTCCGGCCGCGCCGAGTGTGCGGCAGGAACGAAGTGGTGGGTGGGGGTGAGACGCATAGCTTCCATCCGGCCACAGCTTGACCAGATTGGAACCGCGCGGCGATCGGCGGTGCGTGAGCGCCGGGGTGGGGCAGTGCCTCAAATCGAGACAGATTGCCGGGTGCGAAGTGGAGAGACTGATCGCACCCGGGATCCGCCCGAAAGGAGTTCGCCATGACCACCATCGACGCCGATGCGTACGCCGCCCACGAGGAACGCGCCCAACCTGTCGCTGAGGCCGCTGCGGCTGAGGCCGCGGTCCCAGCGGTGACCGGAGACCCGTCTCTGATCGGTCTCCCCAGTTTCATCGTGGGATCGGTCGCGCTGGGCCTCGTCCTGGTCGGCTACGTGCCTGCGGCCGCGGTCGGGGCCTCGCTCTCCATCATCGTCGCGGCTACCGGGCTAGGCCTGGTGATCGCGGCCGTCTGGGCGGCAGGCGTCGGTCAGAGCGCGGTAGCCGGCGTGTTCGGCATCTTCGCGGGATTCTGGCTCAGCTACGCGATGCTCGTACTGGGCCTCACCCACAACTGGCTCGGCATCGTCGCCGCGGACGCCGTCGACACGCAAGGCTTGTTCCTGATCTCGTGGCTGGTCGTGATCGGGATGCTGACCCTGGCCACACTCCGGCTGCCGAGCGCGTACACGGTGCTCTTCGCGCTCATCGAGATCGCCCTGGTGCTGGTCTTGGTCGGCACGCTGCAGGACTCAGCAGGCGTGCTCCACATCGCAGGTGTGGTGGTGTTCCTCTTCGCCGCGGTGGGCGTCTACCTGTTCTTCAACTCGGCTTCGCAGGCGACAGGCGGTAGCGCGCTTCCGCTCGGACCACCGCTCGTCCATGGTTGAGCCTTGCCCCTGAGCCTCACCGCAGGTCAGAGGCCCTGTCCCGTTCGGGAAAGGGCCTCCGACCTGTACGCCGGGGCTGGCTAAGCCTCGTGCTGGTACGTGGTCAGGCGAGTGCCTTGGTCTTGATGGAGTCGTACTCCTCCTGTGTGATCGTTCCGGAGTCGAGCAACTCTTTGGCGCTGGCGATCTCGTCGGTCGGGCTCTTGGACGTGCCTGCGACATCCTGGATGTACTTCTTCTGCTCGGCCTGCTGCTCCTCGAACGCCGTCCTCCGGCGCTCGTTCATGCTCCGGCCCCGAGCGATGAGGTAGATCAGTGCCCCAACCCACGGCACGAAGATGAGCAGGATCGCCCAGCCGGCCTTCGCCCAACCGCTGAGCGAGCGGTCGCTGAACAGGTCCCACAGACAACGGAACCACACCATCAGTGCGGCGATCCAGATGAAGAACCAGAAGCTCCACAGGAGCACTTCCCCGAAGTCGTTCGTCATTGCGTCCACGGTCATTCCCTCCAGAGATGAGCGGACGCGCCAGCCGGCTCACCCAGGTCGAGCCTCATGACCTGCGCCTCCGATGGGCGTCTCGGTCGCATTGCAGCAGGTCCGGACTGTCCGGTGCGTCACCCATGGGGGATGAACTCCGTTGCCATCGGCAGACGCGTCACCCATGGCGGATGAACTTCGTTGCCATCGGCAGGGAGGTCATCCCAGCATGTCGTCGACGGCGATGCGGGCGGCTGACGGGCAGCCCTTGGTGAAGCCGTAGAAGGGGCCGAAGTCGTGGGTCGCCGCGAACCCGGTCAGGTAGAGCCCGGCCAGGGACGTCTCGAGGCCCTCGGACAGGGCGGGGAAGCCCTCGGCGACCGAGATCCGATCCACAACATCGCTCAGGTAAGGCACGCGAGCAAGGTCGGCCCGATAGCCGGAGGCGAAGACCACGTGATCGGCTGTCAGCGCCGCGCCGTCGGACAGAGTCAGCGTCACGTCGTATTCGCTGACTGCCGTGCCGACCACCGCACACCCCGGATGACTGGTCACGACAGCCTCCGGGATCCGCGGTACGAGCCAAGGTTCGAGGGTGAGACGACCGACCTGCCAGAACTCGGCGGCGATCGCTCGCTGCCGCTCGACCGAGAGACCTCGCCACCATCCCCGGTGTGTCAGCGTCTGATTCACGTACTGGTCGACGAAGCGCCAACTCACCTTGGCGAACGTCGGTGTGCTGTGGCGATGCACCACGTCCACCTGCGCGGCGTCGTGGTCACACAGCAAAGCCGCCCATTCGTAGGCGCTTTGCCGGCCGCCGATGATCACGACCCGCGCACCGGCGAGCGCATCGAAGGAGACCAGTTCAGACGTGTGCGAGCGGCGAGCCGGAGGGACGTCGGCGTACCACTCCGGCAGGTTGAGGAAGTAGCCGATGCCGGGTGCGGCGAGTACCTTGTCCGCGGTGATCGTCGTACCGTCGTCCATCGTTGCCACGAAGCCCGCGTGCGGATTGGTCAGGCCGGTCACGAGGCGTTCGTCGAGGTCGAGCCTCTTGCACTCGCGGAACCACTCCGTGTAGTCGAGGAAGACCGAGATCGGGATCGGGTCGAAGTCTTCGGGGCGCAGGCCGCGATCCTCGAAGAAGGCCTCGAACGTGTACTCGCCGTTCCCGTCGAGATGCCAGTCGGGACCTGACCGCAGAAACATCTCAACCGGCATGTTCTTCCGCCAGAACGCCATCGGGTGGCCGACGATCCGGGTCTCGATGCCGTTGTCACGGGCAAGGGCCGCTGCAGAGTAGGCATAAGGCCCCGCGCCGACGACCAGCAGATCCGTCCGGTCCGGCATCGTGCCTCCTGAAGGTGTGGCCGGTGGCAACGAGAACGAGTGGGCGGTGAGGCCAACAATCCTCCACCTGATGCGTTGGCGCCAGGAGGTCACCCCAGGGCGGATCAGTTCTTGGCCAGGAGCCAGCCGATGCGTAGTTCTTCCGCGCCCGGGCGGAAGGTCCGGATCAGCTCGGCGCGTTCGGGGTCGTCTTCGGGGAGGTCCTCGGCGAGGGCGGCCTGGGCGGCGATCGTCTGGGGCCTGGCGCCGAGCGCGGCGCGCAGGTGGAGTGAGCGGCGCAGCATCGCGATCCGCTCCGCGGGCTCCTTGAGATGCGCGAGGTGCCGGATGATGTACGACTCGAAGTAGCCGTCGCCGGACTTCGTCGCGATCTCGAGTGCTGTCTCGTAGCGTGCGAGGGCGCCGGCCGGGTCCTCGTCGATGTTGTCCAGCAACACGCCCCAGTGGTACTCCGCCCAGCCCCGCTGCTTCTCGTCGTCGCTCTGTGCCGCCGCACGGTAGCCGGCCTCGGCCACGGCGCGGTCGTCGGCGCGGGGGTCGCGCTGGAACAGCAGGCGGCTGTACGCCATTCGCGCCGTGAGCAACTGCGCCGTCGGCGACGCGGGATCGAGTGCCGCGACCGCCTTCTCGGCCTCGTCATGACCCTCGATCCGGAAGAACCAGCGGTCGACGGCGATCTCGGCGTGTAGTTCGGGCTCGGCGTCCGGGTCCACGACGGCGAGTGCGGCATCCCACTCCCCGAGCAGGTGCAGGCGTCGGGCCACGTAGGCGTCATCAGTTAGCATGACGCCTACCCTAGGAATCGATGATGTAGGTGGTCAAGTGGAATACGGCGACTACATTGGGAACGTGACGCGGCTGGCCGTCGAGCTGGCCAACACCGGCACGCTCAACCAGGACGGTGAGCTGGTCGCCGTGTTCTTCGCAGAGCACGAGATCACTCCGCCGCCGGACGGCGACTACGGCGACCTGCCGGATCTCGTGCGTACGGCGTTGGCCCAGTCGGTCGACGGGGCCGCCCCGGACGCCGTACACCGCCTGCTGCGCGACTACCCGCCGGACATGCACCTGTCCGACCACGACGGCGGCTGGCACATCCACTTCAGTCGGAACGGCACCCCGGCCAAGCGCTGGGCCGGCCAACTGATCGCCGCCAAGCTCGCCCTTGTCGCGGCGGGAGATCCGGCGGTGACGCTGGGGCGGTGCGCCGCTGCCGGATGCGGCAACTACTTCGTGGACCAGTCACGGAACCGGACGCGCCGGTTCTGCTCGAACGCGTGCGCGAGCCGTACGACGGTCGCGGCGTACCGAGCCCGGGCGGCGAATAACTCCTAGCAGAGTCTCGCGATGTCCAGCACGATGGACGGATGGCATCGGTCAGGCAGTTCCAGGTCACCTTCGATTGCGCGGATCCTGAGCGCGTGGCTCGTTTCTGGTGCGAGGTGCTGGGGTACGTCGTACCGCCGCCACCGGAGGGGTTTGCCACCTGGGCCGATTTCGATCGCTCGCTGCCGCCTGAGCGTCAGGGGGCGGGGTTCTCCTGCGGCGATCCCACAGGGGTAGGCCCGCGGCTGTACTTCCAGCGCGTTCCCGAAGGCAAGATCGTCAAGAATCGGGTGCATCTCGACGTGCGGGTCGGCACCGGGCTTGTGGGTGAAGAGCGCGTGGCGGTCCTCGAGGCCGAATGCGCACGGCTGGTCGCGCTCGGCGCGACACGCGTGCAGCTACTGCGGGCCGACGGCTTCAACGAGTCGTGCCTTCCCATGCTGGATGTCGAGGGCAACGAGTTCTGTCTCGACTGAGTCGATGGGGGTGAGCATGGATACAGGCCTTCGGGGGAGCGTCGAGGAAGGGCTGTGGCCGCTGGTCGAGTCCTTTTGCGGCTCGCACGACGTGGCGGGCCTGGCCGTCGCGGTGGTGCGCGACGAGGAGGTCGTCGCCCGTGGGTTCGGCGTTCGTGACGTCGGCACCGGTGCGCCGGTCACACCGGAGACGATGTTCCATCTCGCGTCGGTGTCCAAGCCCTTCGTCGCGACCGCGATCGTGTCGCTGGCGATCGCTCGCGACACCGGCGAACCGGTGCTCGATCTGGATGCTCCGATCACCGACTGGGTGCCTGAGTTCACGCTGGCCGACGGTCGGGCAGGCGACGTCACAGCCCGGCGTCTGTTGAGCCACACGAGCGGTCTCCCCGACGTCACCGACTACGGCTGGCACGACCCTCAGCTCGGCGACGACGCCCTCAGCGAGTTCGCTCGCAGCCTGTCGGACTGGCGGTTGCAGGCGGAGCCCGGCTCGGCGTTCTCCTACTCCAACGCCGGGTTCGAGCTTCTCGGCCTCCTGCTGTCCAGGGTCACGGGTACGACGTTCGAGAACGCCGTACGGCGCGATGTCCTGGCGCCACTCGGGATGCGGAACAGCACCTTCCTGCGTGCCGAGGTGCCCGCGCACTTGGTCGCTGCACCGCACGTGGGGATGCCACTGTCGGTGCCCGGTGACGCCTATCCGTACACCAGGCGCCATGCCCCGAGCTCGACCCTGCATTCGAACCTGGTCGAGATGTGTCGCTGGATGGTGGCGCACTTCGAGCCCGCCGCAGTGGCTTCCGACGCGCGGTGGGCGCGGCTGGATCCTGGAGTGCTCGACCTGATGTGGCAGCGCGTGGTGTCGGTGGGCAACCCTCCGTCGGACGAAGCGAGGGCACTCGGTTGGGCCATCGGCAGCTACCGCGGGCACCGAACGGTGAGTCACGGTGGCCTGGACCCTGGGTTCGGGTCGAGGCTCGTGCTGGTTCCGGAGCGGCGTACCGGCGTCGTCGTACTCGCGAACTCCAACACGATCCCCGCCTCGCTGATCGCGAAGGCAGCACTCGACATCGCCCTCGCCGATCACCACATCTCCGGGGTGACGTCCGAGGGCGTGACGGCCATGCGCGCCTTGCTGCCCTCGGTCGTCGGCCCCGTCGCCGAGGCGCTGAAAACCTCGGGTCCGGACGCCGCAGAGGCGGCGTACCACCGACTGGCCGCGCTCGAGCCGGCCGAGTTCGACCTCGACGACGAGGGGTTCGACGACGCTGTGTGGGGAGCGATCGAGCTGCACCGCACAGACCTGGTCTGGCCACTGCTGCGAGTGTGGACCGAGTTGCGTCCGGATTCATCCGCCGCTTGGACGATGCTCGGATGGGCCCATCAGCAGGACGGACAGCTCGACCTGGCGAGGAGTGCCCTCCGACGCGCCGTCGACCTCGACCCCGAGAACGACGACCCCGCGCAGATCATGAGCAGCCTCCCGCCGGAGTGACCGACGAGCATCAGAGTGGGCTGAGGCCGGCTCAGGTGTGCAGGGTGGGGTGGTAGGTGAGCTCCTGGGTGTGGCCGTCGAGGGTCCGTTGCTCGATCAGCTCGAGGTCGAAGTCGGCTGCACCTTGGAAGACGGGGTCGACTCCGGTCTGGCCGGAGATGACAGGGAAGATCGTCAGTTGGACGCGGTCGACCAGGCCGGCGGCCATCAGCGACCGGTTCAGCGACAGGCTGCCGGCCGAGCACATCGGTACGTCGGACTCCTCTTTGAGCCGGGCGACGACGTCGACGGCGTCGCCGTTCTCGAGGGTCGCGTTCTTCCAGGCGAGCGGTCCTTCCAGAGTCGTCGACACCACCGTCGTCGGCAGGCTCCTCATCATGGTGTTCACCGGGTCACGTACTTCGGACTCCTCGATGCTCGGGCCCAGAATCTCCAGGAACTGCCGGTAGGTGGTTGCCCCGAGCACCAATCGCGGCTGCTCGCCGTACAGGGCGAGGCGGCGGTCGAGGAACTCGGGGCCCTGCTTGCCCCAGTAGCCGCCCCAGTCGCCGCCTTCGCCGTAAGAGCCGAAGCCGTCGAGGGTGGCGAAGACGTCGAAGGTGTAGATGGCGGTCATGGTGTTCTCCTCGAATAGTCAGAGCTGGGTTGCTGCCGGGACGGCAGTGGTGTCGGGTTCGGTCTCGGCCTGTTCAGAAGGGCTGTCCAGCAGGCGCATGAACGGCGCCAGGGCCAACGATGCCGCAATCGCACCCATGACCAGGGAGGAGACCAAGAGGGCGCTCGGTGCGGACACGGCGTGGATCAGCCAACCGAAGCCGAGTGCGGACAGTGCACCGATCAGGGTGCCGTAAGCGGCTCCCAGGCTGCCTACGCGACCCAGCAGGTTCTGCGGCGTACGACTGTAGAAGGCTGTGAACGGAACCGAGAACATCACACTCAGCATCGAACCGGCCAGGAAACTCACGCCGATCGCAGGTATCGAACCGGGCTGCAGGAAGTGCATGCCCAGCAGAGCCACGGCGTACAGGGCGGTCGCGCCGACGAGCCAGGTCCGTTGAGGCAGCTTCTGCGCCAAGGCGGCAAAGCTGACACCTCCGACCATGCCGCCAACCGCACCCGCACCCAAGAAGATGCCGAGAGACCGGGAGTCCTGGTGCGCGAAGACGAACCAGGCCGGATAGATCAGCGCCGAGATCGGCACGATCACCGCGCCCATGAGCGGCCCGAGAAGCTGCATCTTGCCAAGGAAAGGTTCCTTGATGAGGAAGTGCACCGCTTCACGCATGTCGAGGTACGTCTGGCGGGCCGACATGGGATGTTCATGCGTCATGACCTGCTTCCGCAGACGTGAAACAAGCATGATGCTCAGGAGGAAAAGTACGGTCGTGACCAACAGCGTGTTGGCCTCGCCGAAGGCGGCGATCAGCAGACCGGCGGTGATCGGTCCGATGAACATCGCCACCCCTTGAAGCGTCTGCGTCAGCCCCATCGCGCGGGTGATCGGGACGTCTTCTTCCTTGGCGGCTGCCGGCACTCTCGTCGTCTTGGCGATCTGTCCCGGCCCATCGAAGAAGACACCGAGAATCTGGGTGACGGCGACGAACCAGAGCGAGAAGAAGCCGAACCACAGCGCCACCGCCAGCGTCAATGCGGTGATCAGGCTCAGGCCGTCAGCCAGGATCGATACCCGCCGACCACCGATCCGGTCCGTCACCAAACCTCCGACCAAGGTGCCTATTACCGCGGCGATCCCGATGGCGAAGGCGATGGTGCCGGCACTGGCGGCGCTACCGGTGCGCGTCAGAATGAGCCACGGGATGACCAGGGCGATCACCTGGTTGGCATACGTGGACGCTGACTGCGCTGACAGGATGGTCAGCAGTTGTCTGGCTCTGGAGAGCTTCCGCAATCCCTGCTTCATGTCTCACTCCTACCGGTCGGTCGTCTGGTCCAGCTGGCGCTGGCTGCCCCTCCTGTGCGGCCGCACATCCCTTCCACGAACGCCACCGCCCCGATCCGACACCCCATCGCGGATGACCCGGCTCGTACCCCGATCGTGAGCACTCCCGCTTTCAACAACCTTTCAGTGGCCTTCAGGCGGAACGGTCATGACCAGATCTCGATCACGTCCCTACGCTCCGTGAAGACGCACGCCTGGAAGCCGTGTCAGTGGGCGTGTCAGGGGCGTGTCAGGGGGGTGTCTGGGCGGGTGGCGATGGTTGCTGCATGAACAGCTCAGCGATTGCAGTCTCGGGACTGCGTAAGGCTTATGGGGACAAGGTCGTGCTCGACGGCATCGATCTGGAGGTTCGGGCCGGGACGGTGTTCTCGCTGCTCGGTCCGAACGGAGCGGGTAAGACGACCACGGTCAACGTGCTGACCACCTTGCTGAAGGCGGACGGTGGGACGGTGCGGGTTGCCGGCCACGACATCGACACCGAGGCCAAGGCGGTGCGGTCGGTCATCGGGGTCACCGGTCAGTTCGCGGCGGTGGACGAGTTGCTGACCGGGCAGGAGAACCTGCAGTTGATGGTCGATCTGCTCGGGGTGAACTCCGGCGAGCAGCTCATCGCGGGGCTGCTGGAGCGGTTCGATCTGGTGGAGTCGGCGCAGAAGCCGGTGTCGACGTACTCCGGGGGTATGCGCCGCAAGCTGGACCTGGCGATGACGCTGGTCGGCAACCCGAAGATCATCTTCCTGGACGAGCCGACCACCGGCCTCGACCCGCGCAGCCGGCGGACGATGTGGACGATCATCCGCGGGCTGGTGGCCGACGGCGTGACCATCTTCCTGACCACCCAGTACCTCGACGAAGCCGATCAGCTCGCCGACCGGATCGCCGTCCTCGACCAGGGCCGATTGGTTGCCGAGGGCACCCCGGACGAGCTCAAGCGCCAGCTGCCCGGGACGCACGTCCGGCTCCGGTTCAGCACCGTCGAGGAACTCGACGCGGCCGCGCGGATCTTCACCGACTCGACGCGAGACGACGAAGCGATGGACCTGCGGGTTCCGAGCGACGGCGGGACGAAGTCACTGCGGGCCGTGCTCGACCGGCTCGACGAGTACTCGATCAGCGCCGAAGAGTTCTCCGTCCACACACCCGATCTTGATGACGTTTTCCTCGCCCTGACGGGCCACAACACGGAGGTAGTCGCGAAATGAGCGCCCAGAACCACTCGATCGTCATGCTGCGTCGCAACTTCAAGCACATCACCCGGAACCCGACCTCGGTGTTCAACGCGGTCCTGATGCCGGTCGTCATCATGTTGATGTTCGTGTACATGCTCGGCGACGCCTTCAACGTCGGCGTCGACTACGTCGACTATGCGACACCGGGACTGATGCTGCTGGCCGTCTGCTACGGCCTGGGGGCCACCGCGACCGCGGTGAACTCCGATATGACGAAGGGCATCATCAACCGGTTCAAGGTCATGGACGTCTCCCGTGGTGCGGTGCTGACCGGTCACGTGATCGCCAGTCTGCTGACCAATCTGATCGCCATCGCCGCGGTCGTCGGGGTCGGGTTCCTGCTGGGATTCCGCCCGTCGGCGAGCTTCGTCGACTGGCTCGGTGTGATCGGTCTGGTCGTACTGCTCGGATTCGCGGCCGGCTGGTTCACCGTCGCCCTGGGATTGTTCGCGAAGTCTCCGGAAACCGCGGGCATCGCCGCGGTGCCGCTGGTCATGCTGCCGTTCTTCAGCAGCGCGATCGTCCCGGCGGACAAGATGGGGGCCGGTCTCAAGCAGTTCGCGCAGTACCAGCCCTTCACCCCGATCATCGAAACCCTGCGTGGGCTGCTGAACGGCGCACCGGCCGCCAGCGACGTGATCCCCGCCCTCGCGTGGTGCGTCGGAATCGCACTGGTCGGCTATCTGTGGGCGCGCTCCACTTTCGCGAAGCGAGCCTGACGAACCGGGGCGGTGCCATGCCGCACCCTCACGAGGCGAGTGTGACCTCGACCAGCTCAGACCAGTTCGACTCCGTACCTTCCTGCGTCACCTCGGCGAACCGTGCGTCGCCGAGGTGACGTCGTACGTCGTGCTCGATCCTGACCGCGGCCGGGTTGGAAAGATCCGGCAGACCGCGTACGCCGTTGCTCGCCGCGAGCAGCCGCGCTGCCTGCTCGTACTGTTCGCGGCGCATCGCCAGATCCGCGACCCCGACGATGGCGTGCGCGAGCGAGGGTGCGTGACCGGCCTCGGACGCCGCCCGGAAGGCGGCGGCTCGGTGTCCGCGGGCTTGCTCGAGATCGTCGGCGAAGTCGCCGAGCTGACTCTCGACGACCGCGCGGATGTTCGCCTGATCCGCTTCGTCTCCCAGAACGGTCGTCGCGACCTCGAGTTGCCGGCGTGCCTCCTCGGCATCTCCGCGCCAGCCGGCCAGTTCCGCCTTCGCGAGAGCCAGCACGGCCAGCGCACCGGGCCAGGGGATCCGGTCCGCGTAGCGTTGCGCGTCCGCCATTGCGACCTCACTGGACTCCTCGTCGCCGAGCAGCCAGTACAGCTGAGCCTGTCGCGCGCGCAGCCGAATGACATCGTCGACAGCACCGAACTCGGTGACGACCCCGACCGCCTGTTCGAGGTACTCGCACGCGGCGGCGAACTCGCCGCGCGTGGCGAAGCGGTCCGCCAGCTCGGCCAGGGCGAACGAGATCCCGAACCGTTCGCCGACCGCCCGGAACTCGGTGAGCGCCAGCTCGAGATCCTTGTCCGCATCCCGCCCGTCGCGCCCGAGCATGATCCTCATCTTGCCCAGCTGCAGCCGGGCCATCGCGCGTCCCCAGGGATCCTCGTGGCTGAGCAGCGATTCCCACGCGGGCAGGATCTGGTCCGGAGCCTCCAGCATCCTCTCCAGCGGCGCGATCAACCCGAGCACCGGATGAGGATCCTTACTCTGCCGGCTGTATCGGTAGGCCTTGTGGATCCACTCCGCGACCTGGTGCTCGTCGCCCGGCCCGGAGGTCAGGAACTGAACGACCAGGCCGTACACCATGGCACGGATCTCGTCGGTCACCTCGCCGGGCGTCTCGATGGCCGCCATGATCAGTTCGTTGCCCTCGGTCTTGTGCCCGGCGAGCCACCAGTACCAACCGGCGGACGCGGCCAGCCGCATCGCCCCCTGCGCCTCGCCGGCCGCCACCGCGGCACGCATCGCGGCACTGATGTTGTCGTGCTCGGCCGCGAGTGTGGCAAGCCACTCCAGCTGCTCAGCGCGGCGAAGATGCGGCTCCGCGGTCTCCGCGAGTTCGGTGAAGTAGGCGAGGTGCGCATGACGCGCCAGCTCCGATTCGCCCGCCTCCGCAAGCCGCTGCGCGGCGTACTCCTTGATGGTGCCGAGCATCCGGTACCGCGGCGCCTTGTTGGTGTCCGCGACCAGCAGCGACTTCTCGGTCAGGGCTGTCAGCAGCTCGAGCACCTCACCCGCCTCGACCGCATCGCCGGCGCAGACTCGCTCGGCCGCCTCCAGGCTCGCACCACCGTAGAACACCGAGAGCCTGCGGAGGACCGTCCGTTCGGCGTCGGACAGCAGTTCCCAGCTCCAGTCGATCACCGCGCGGAGCGTCCGTTGCCGCGGCAGCGCAGTACGGCTGCCGCCGGTCAACAAGCGGAAGACGTCGTCGAGCCGGTCGGCGAGCTGATCGAGGGACATGGTGCGGAGCCTGGCCGCGGCCAGTTCGATTGCCAACGGCATCCCGTCCAGCGCGCGGCAGACCCGCGCCATGGTCGACAGCGTGTGGGCATCCACCGCGAAATCCGTGCGTACGGCGGCCGCCCGGTCGCGCAGCAGTTGGACGGCCGGAGAAGCCTCGATCGCGTCCAGGTCCGCGTCACTTGTAGGCAGGGCCAGCGGTACGACGTGCCACAGCGCCTCACCGGTGATGCCGAGCGGCTCCCTGCTCGTCGCGAGGATCCGCAGCCGCCGGCACTCCCCGAGCACTCGATGCGCGAACGTCGCGGCCGACTCGATCACGTGCTCGCAGTTGTCCAGGACCAGCAGCACCTCGCGCTCGCGCAACGCGGTGATGACCCGATCCGTCGGCTCCGTGTCCGGCGCATCGGTGAGCAGCCCATCCCGCAGGCTGAGCGCTGCGAGCGTCGCCTGCGCCACGTCGCCGTCCGCGCCGATGGGCGCCAGTTCCACGAACCACACGCCGTCGGCGAGGTCACCGACCAGCGTGCGCGCGGTTTCGGCCGCGAGTCTGGTCTTCCCCGCGCCGCCCGGCCCGACCAAGGTGGTGAGCCGATGGCCGGCGACGAGATCGCGCACCGTGGCGACGTCGGCGTCCTTGCCGATGAAGCTGGTCAGCTCGGCGCGCAGATTCGTGGTCCGGGTGTCCTCCCGCCGTCCCAACTCGCCCCGCAGCAGCGCGACGTGTACGGCGGACAGCTCGGGGGAGGGGTCGACGCCCAGCTCGTCCGCCAGGGCTTCTCTCGTGCTCTCGTACAGGAGGAGCGCGTCGGCATTGCGGCCGGCCGCGGCGAGGGCCCGCATCAGCGCACCGACGAGCCGCTCCCTGACCGGGTGCGCGGCAACCAGGTCGGTCAGTTCGGTGACCATCTCCGTGCCGTTGCCGAGGCTGATCTCCGCGTCGAAGCGATCCTCGAGGGCGGTCAGGCGCAGCCCTTCGAGCCGCGTGACTGCCGCGTCGTACGCCGTACTGTCCTGCAAACCGACGTCCTGCAGGGCCGCGCCGCGCCACAAGGCGAGGGCCTCCCGCAATAGTCCTATCTGAGCCGGCTGGTCGTTGCGGGCCCGGTTGAGGAGCCGTTCGAACCGGATGGCGTCGACGGCGTCGGGCTCCACCATCAGCCGGTAGCCGTCGGTCTGCCCCTCCACCGACGCGTCCGGCAAAGCCTTCCGGAGCCGGGAGACCAAGCGCTGCAAGGCATTCGCCGCTTCGGCGGGCGGCTGCTCACCCCAGATCCAGTCGACGAGCGTCGCCTTCGGAACCACCTGCCCCGGGCTGAGCGCGAGGGCGATCAACAGCCCGCGCAACCGGGCGCCCGGCACGTCGGCGACGACCCCGTCGTCCGAACGAACCTCGAATGATCCCAGCATCCCGATCTGCACCCGCCCGATCTTGCCATGGGCGGCCGGTCGCCTCGCGATGTGGGATCAACGGAAACAAAGATGTGGGATCAACGGAAACAAAGAGGTGCCGGGCGCGCCAACTGCTGACCGAGGAGAACTAGTCCTTGCGGAGGATGGTCTCTTCGATGGTGGTGTTTCTGGCGGGTGCGAAGCCGTTGTCGGTGCCGATGGCCTTGAAGCCTGCTTTCCGGAGAACCCGCAGCGAGCCTGCGTTGTCGCTGGCCGCGCGGGCGTACAGAGGCCGGGTGGGGACCAGGTCCAGGAGCAGTTCCAGTGCCCGGGTCGCGATGCCCTGGCCCCAGACTGCCCGGTCGATCCAGTAGGTGACCTCGGTCTCGCCGTCCATGACGAAGGCAGCGGTGGTGCCGACGAACTGGCCGTCGCAGGTGATCGCGCGTGTGGTGTTGGTCGTCGAGGACCTCACCTTGGCCATGTGCGCGTCGAACGCCGCCCTGTCGTCCGGGTCCTTCGCCGTGAACGCAGCCATCCGGACCGATTCAGGGTCTCGCATCTGGTCGAAGAGTCGGTCGAGATCTGAGTCCTCGATCATCCGGAGCGCGATAACTGCCACGTCTCCTCCTCACGTCAAGTTGGGGCACGATCATGATCAAGCCCATCATGAGGGCGAGGACCGACAATCTGTCTGGTCGTCTCCAGGAAGTTGGGAAGGGCGGTGTTCGCGTTGTCGGCGGCCCAGGCGAGTTGGAGCGTGAGCTCGTGCCCGACGACTGGTACGAACCGGACGCCCTCCAGCGACACCGCCTGGTACGACGCCGCCACGATGGTCACCCCGAGTCCGGCCGCGACCAGCCCCAATGCGGAGATGCCGCTCGCCTCCTGCACGATGGAAGGGCTGAAGCCGGCACCTCGGCAGGATGCGATGAACTCGTCGTACGCGAGCACCGAGCGGTGACGCGGGAAGAACACGAAGGGCTCGTCAGCGAGTTCGGACAAGTCGATCCGATCGCGTCGGGCGAGCCGGTGATCGGCAGGCAGCCCAGCCAGGACCGGCTCGGTCAGCAACGTCTCCAGTTGGATGCCCGGCGGAGCCGCCGCCGCCCGCAGGAACCCGGCGTCGATCCGCCCGGCCGTCAGCGCCGCCAACTGCTCGTCGTCGAAGCTCTCGCTGATCCGGACCTCGATCGCAGGGTGGGCGTCACGGTACGAGCGGATGATCGCGGGCAACAGCACCAGCGTGACCGCCGGAAGCGCCGAGATGGCGAGCTCACCCCAGTCACCCTCGGCGGCGAGTCGGGCCAGCCGAACTGCGCGGTCGGACTCGGTCAGCGCGCGCCGTGCCTGCCCGAGCACGGCCTGCCCGGCTGGGCTGAGGACCACCCGTCGGCTGGTCCGGTCGAACAGCCTGACGCCCAGAATCCGTTCGAGGTCGCGGATCTGCCGCGAGAGTGCGGGCTGCGTGATGTGCAAGCGCTCGGCGGCCCGGCCGTAGTGCAGTTCGTCGGCCACCGCGGCGAAGGACCGCCACAACCGCGCGTCCACATCCATGCACTGACGTTATCAATCAAGAACAGATCGGCCTTGGACAACATCGATGCGGCACGGTTGGCTGGTGATCCCCGCGATGCCCGAAAGGATCCCCAGTCATGACCCAGCCAGGAGGTGTGATCTCCAGTCAGGACACCCAGACGGCCCTCTGGTTCCTTGGCGTCCTGTCGCAGGTGCGCGTCAGTGGCGAACAGACCGGTGGGGTCTTCTCTCTGACCGAGAACCTCGCCCGGCGCGGCAACGGCAGCCCGGTCCATTTCCACGACCATGAGGACGAGACCATCTTCGTCCTCGACGGCGACCTGCGCGTCTTCGCCGGCGAAGAGGAACACGCCGCCGGACCCGGCACCGTAGCGGTGCTGCCGCGGCGGATCAGCCACGCGTACGTCGTGATGTCCCCGACAGCACGGTTCATCACATTGCACATGCCTGGCGGGTTCGAGCAGTTCGCAGCCGAGGTTGGAGTGCCCGCTCACACGCTCACGTTGCCGCCGGCACCCGCCGTACCGCCGGATCTGGCTGCGCTGGCCGAGACAGCCGCCCGGCACGGCATCACGATTCTCGCCCCGCCGCCCGAGCCCTAGGGATCAGCTCGCGGCCTTCTTCACGAGGGCGGTGATCTGCTTCTCGCCGGCAGCGGTCAGCTTCGTCAACGCGAAGGCGGTCGGCCACATCTCGCCGTCGTCGAGGTTCGCCGAGTCGTTGAAGCCGAACGTGCTGTACCGCGACTTGAACTTGCCCGCGTTCTGGAAGAAGCAGACGACCTTGCCGTCCTTGGCCCACCCGGGCATCCCGTACCAGAGCTTCGGCTTGAGCTCGGGCGCATTCTCCTTGACGATGGCGTGGATCCGCTCGACCATCGCACGCTCCGCCTCCGGCATCTCGGCGATCTTCTCCAGCAAGGCCGCCTCCGCGTCGTCCACCGCGCCACCCGAGGCCGCCTTCAACTCCTTCGCGCGCTCCTTCATCGCGCCCCGCTCCTCGTCGGTGAACCCGTCGTACGACTTCCCCTGCGTGGCCGTGGCCTTCTTCGCCGTCCGCTTCTGCGTGCCGTTCATAGGAGTTCCTGTCTACGAGATCCGCTGAGAACACTCCCCATGCTAGGAACCGGCCCGCCCCCGAGCTTCTTCAAAACTGATCGATTCCGCTTTCGGCTCCTGGGTAAGCGGAGAGGTCGTCTCCGGTTCGTGGTACGGTAGAACCGGAGACGGGATCTCCGTTAAGGGAGCTGGAGGGTGGAGATGGCTGAGACGGTGCTCGTGACCGGTGGGACGGGGTACGTCGGGGGATGGGCGATCGTCGCGCTGCTCGACGCCGGGTACGACGTACGGACGACGGTTCGTGCCGCGAGCAAGGAGCAGTCGGTCCGGGATGTGGTGGGGGAGCGGGTGGGATTCGCGGTTGCGGATCTGATGCGCGATGACGGGTGGGATGCGGCGATGCGGGGTGTCGACTATGTGCTGCATGTCGCCTCGCCGCTCGGGGACGAGGGTTCGAAGGATCCGGATGCGCTGATCGTGCCGGCGCGCGATGGGGCGTTGCGGGTGTTGCGGGCCGCGACCCGGGCGGGGGTGAAGCGCGTGGTGATGACCTCGGCCGCGAACGCCGCGAGTCCGGCGTCGTACACCGACGAGGGCGTCACGGACGAGACGCTGTGGACCGTCGACTCGCCGTCGCTGCCGGCGTACCGGCGTTCGAAAACCCTTGCGGAGAAGGCGGTCTGGGACTTCATGGAGGGGTACGACGGCCCGACCGAGCTGACGACCGTGCTCCCTGGTGCGGTGTTCGGGCCGATCCTGACGGCGGACACCGTCGGTACGACGCAGATCATCCAGCGGATGCTGACGGGCAAGATGCCGGGTACGCCGAAGATCGGTCTGGAGGTCGTGGACGTTCGCGACCTGGTGGAGCTGCACCTCCGCGCGATGGTGACGCCGGAGGCGGCGGGTCAGCGGTTCCTCGGCACCGGCGAGTTCGTCTGGATGCGCGAGATCGCGGCGGCGCTCAAGGACGCGCTCGGCCCGCAGGCAGCGAAGGTGCCCACCCGCCGGCTCCCGAACTTCATGGTGCGGCTTGCCGCGATTGCCGACCCATCGCTGCGGGCGATCACGATCTCGCTCGGACGCCGCAACCGGCACAGCACGGCCAAGGCTGAGCGTGTGCTCGGTTGGAAGGCCCGCCCCGCGGCCCAGACGGTCGTGGAGTGTGCCCGGAGCCTGATCGCGCACGGCGTCGTACCCGACGTGGCCGCCGGGGTTGCCGCATGAATGACGCCACCCCGAGGAGCGCCCGGCGAGACTCCGTGCGGAACCGTGAGCGGCTGGTGGATGCCGCGCGGGAGGTGTTCGCCGAGCACGGGTTCGGCGCCACGCTCGACGACATCGCCCGGCACGCGGGCCTCGGCACCGGGACGGCGTACCGGAACTTCCCGAACAAGCGCGCGATCGCCGCCGAGGTACTGCGGGAAGCCACCGAACAGATCGCGGTCGACGCACGGGAGGCGCTCGAGATCGAGGACCCATGGGATGCGCTCGTGCAGTTCTTCGAGCGCACGGGCGCCCGGCAGGCCGCCGACCGGGGACTGTACGAGACCCTCACCGGACAAGGCGATGACGAGGTCCAGGCCCGCATCTGGCCCGAGATCGTTGCCGCCGTCACCGAACTCTTCAACCGTGCGTACCGCGCCGGCGCGATCCGCCCCGACGTCGCGGTCCAGGACATCGCCGCGATCTTCGCCCTGCTCGGACCGGCGTTCGAGATGAGTCGCGCCATCGACCCCGACCTGTGGCGCCGCTACCTGGCCCTCCTCCTCGATGCCCTCCGCCCCGCGAACCACCCACCCCTCCCCGTCCCCCCACCTCCCGTGGAGTCCCTCAACCAGATCCTCCGCGCCGGCAAACGCACCTGACCGACGTTCAGGTCAAGGCGGCGAGGGCTGGGTGGCGTTGAGTCAGGTAGGCGCCTCGGACAATTGTTTCTTTGTACTTCGCGGCAGTCCGCCCGGTGAGGACCGCCTCGAGCGGGGAGTCGTCTGCGCGGACGAACTGGATCAGTGCGTCGTGGCGACCCAAGCTGATGCATTGGTTGAAGTAGCGGAAGTGCAGATCCCGCGGCTCGCGCCCGGCCAGACGATCGGTCAGGGCGCGGACCGCATGCGCAGCAGCGGGGATCCCGGTTGCGCAGGCCATCCGCAGTTCCTGGCCGGTGGTCCGTCGTACGGCGGCCGCGTCGCCGACCGCGTAGACGTCCGGATGCGACACCGACCGCAACGTCCCGTCCACGATCATCCGGCCCCGTGAGTCGACTGCGAACCCCGCCTCCGCAGCCAGCCTCGACACCTCGAACCCGGTCGTCCACACCACCACATCGGCCTCGAGCCGATCGTCGCCGTCCAGGGGCAGGCCCGAACCATCGACCGACGTCACCCGCACACCTTCGACGCGCGAGATCCCGAGACGCTGGAAGGTCTTGTGCAGATGGCGTCGCCCGCGATCCGACAGCCCGGCGCCGAGCTCGCTGCTCGTCACCAGCCGCACCTCCCGACCCGGGTAGGTCTCGGCGATCTCGGTCGCGACCTCGATGCCGGTCAGCCCACCGCCCACGACCGCGACGGACCCCTCCTTCTCCAACCGCTCGCGCAGCAGCCTCGCATTGTCGACATCCGCCACGGTGTAGGCGTACTCACGTGCCCCAGGCACCGAACTCAGGTCGGTACGACTCCCCAGCGCGTAGATCAGTACGTCGTACCGCAGCTCCTGCCCGGTCAGTACGACGGTCCGCCGGTCCGCGTCGATGTGGATGACGCGATCGGCGACGAAGTCGACCCCGGTGCCTTCAAGCAGCTCCTTGATCGGGCGCTCCGGCAGCTCCTGGCCGGACGCCAGTTGATGCATCCGGACCCGCTCGACGAAGGTGTCGCGGGCGTTGACCAGCGTGACCGGCGCACCGGTACGGCGAGCAGCCAGCTTGGCCGCGATCATCCCGGAGTACCCGGCTCCCAGTACGACGATGTGCGGTGACATGTGCGCACTCCTCTCGACATGACTCCTGACACCTCGAGGCGGCCCGAATGTGACGTGACGACGGTCACGTCCACGGACCGTCACGAACTCCGCGGGCTGTCCGGTCAGGTCGGCATCGTCTACGAGGAGGAAGACATGCCACAGCAGAAGGCTGTCCTGATGCGCGGCGCGGAGGCCGAGCGGCTCGGCGATCCGCCGAACATGACCTGGCTGATCGCCGACGCCGAGCACACCGACGGCATCATGAACGTCGTCCGCACCACGCTCGGAGCCGGCGTGGACGGTCCGCCGCCGCACTTCCACCAGGAGTCGCCGGAGATGTTCTACCTGCTCGACGGCGCGCTGCGGATCCTGGCCGGCGACCGGATCGTCACGTGGAGAAGGGCGACTACCTGCTCGTCCCGCCACTGATGCCGCACGCCTGGGGTACGCCGCTGGAGGTCGGAGCGGACGTGCTGATCGTCAAGGCGCCCGGGAACAACCGGTTCGACTACTTCCGGCTGGGCGACCGGATCCGGCGCGGTCAGGCGGAACCGGCCGAGGTGCTCGCGACGGCGGAGAGGTTCGACAATACTTTTGTCGACAATGAGGTGTGGCGGCACGAGCTCGCCGTACGGGACGGTGAGCGGCGGCAGCTCATCCCCTTCCCGGAGAACTGATGCCGACCGGCACAATCGGGCTCATGGATGACCTGGCCGAGTTCGAGGCCCAGCGACCCCGGTTGTTCGGCATCGCCTACCGGATCATCGGTGAGGCGAGTGAGGCCGAGGACGTCGTACAGGACGCGTACCTGCGCTGGCGGTCGGCCGAGGGTGTCAGTACGCCGGCCGCCTGGCTGACCACGGTCGTCACCAATCTGTGCATCAACCGGCTGACGTCGGCCCGGGCCCGGCGGGAGCGGTACGTCGGCCCGTGGCTGCCGGAACCTGTTGCCACGGGCAATGACCCGCTGGAGCTGGCGGAACGCCGGGACACCATGACCATGGGCTTCCTGGTGCTGCTGGAGAAGCTGACGCCGCCGGAGCGGGCCGTGTTCGTCCTGCGGGAGGCATTCGACTACGCGCATCGCGACATCGGCGAGGTGCTCGGGATCGACGAGGCCAACGCCCGGCAGCTGTACCACCGCGCGCTGGCCCGGGTCGGCGATGCGCGGCGCCGGTTCTCCGCGAGTCCCGCGGACGGGGTGAAGCTGGTGGAGCGCTTCCTGGCCGCAACCGTCGAGGGCGACGTGGCCGGGCTGGAGCAGATCCTGACCGAGGACGCGTCGGTGTGGGCCGACGGCGGCGGGAAGGCAACCGCTGCCCGCCATCCGATCTTCGGCCGCGTCGACGCCGCTCATTACCTGACCGGCCTTGGGAAGACCCGGCGGGCGCTGGCCGCGACCGTTGCCGTGCGCGAGATCAACGGCGAGCCCGCGATCCTGGTCCACGAGTCCGGCGAGCTCACCGTCATACTTGTCCCGGAGATCCGCGACGACCGGATCAGCACCATCCGCGCCGTCCTGAATCCCGACAAGCTCGCCTATGTCAAAGGACAGCTCGCCGCATGACGACGTACAGCGACTTCCCGGCCGAACTGCTGACCGAGCGCCTGCGACTGCGGCGGTGGAAGCCGTCGGACGCCGAGGAGCACCGCGGACTGTGGACCGAGCGCGATCCTCGAGCGGCACACCGGATCGACGCCGACGGACGGCCGACGGTCGAGGAGATGCGCGACTGGCTGGTGGCGAACCCGCTGGGCACCGAGCCCGGGCTGGGGTTGCTGCCGATCGAGCGGCGCGACACCGGCGAGTTCGTCGGGTACTGCGGGCTGACGGTGGGGGAGGGGTCGTTCGACGAGCCCGAGATCGCCTACGAGCTGGCCCGGCGGGCGCACGGTCACGGCTACGCCACCGAGGCGGGTCGAGCGGTCGTCGAGGCGGCCGAAGCCACCGGGCGGCGGCGGTTGTGGGCCACCGTGCGGGAGTGGAACGGGCCGTCGTTCCGGGTGCTCGAGAAGCTCGGTTTCCACCGCAGCGACCGGGTCACCGAGGACCCGGAACGCGGCGACCTGATCTGGATGACCCGCGAGCTCGGTCAGCCGTCGGCGTAGAGACAGAACGGATGGCCGGCCGGGTCGAGCAGGACGCGCACGTCCTTCTGCGGCTGGAATTCGGCCAGGGTGGCACCGAGCTCCAGGGCATGCGCGACGGCCTCCTCGAGATCGCCGACCTCGATGTCGAGGTGCATCATCATGTGCTGTTTGCCGTCCTCGGCCGGCCAGGTCGGGCGGACCCACTCGGCCGACGTCTGGGACTGGAAGGCCAGGTAGGTCTCGGAGTTCCCCGGCACGGCCAGGGTGAACTCGTTCGGCTCGTTCTTGTGGATCTCCCAGCCGAGCACCGCGTGGTAGAACAACCCGAGCGCCTGTGGATCCGGCGCGTCGATCACGGTCCCGAACCAGTGGCCCTTCGGCGAACGTCCCCTGAGCATGTGTCCTCCTCCTGCTGCAGTCTGTACAGGACACTAGACCCGTGAACCGACAGGACGACCTGGCCGCCGAAGGTGAACCGGAGAAGGAGTTCAACCCCGGCATCGCGGCACGGCTGCCGCGGAAAACTGTGGCCGGTGGCGCGCTGATCCGCGACGGGGCCGGCCGCATCCTCTTCCTCGAACCGACCTACAAACCGACCCTCGACATCCCCGGCGGCATCGCCGAGTACGACGAATCGCCGTACGACGCCTGCTGTCGCGAGGTCAAGGAGGAGATCGGCCTGGACCTGGAGATCGGCCGTCTCCTCGTCGTCGACTGGGTCCCGGTCCTCGGCGTCTGGACCGATGCACTCGCCTTCGTCTTCGACGGCGGCACCCTCGACGACCACCACCTGTCCGCCCTCACCCCGGACCCCACCGAGGTCCGCACCCACCACTTCCTCACCCTCCCCGAAGCCACCCCCAACCTCCGCCCCTCCATGACCCGCCGCCTGACCCTCGCCCTCCAAGCCCTCACTCACCAAACCCCCACCTACGCCAACTTCGGCCGCACAACCTTCAGCTGACAGCGTTTGCGAGGAGAGCTGCGTAGTCTCCACCGTCCGCAGCACGCAGAGCATCGAGATAGTGGCGGCGGGCCTCGCTCGCCGGGAGGCCGCTGCGTGCGCCCCAGGTGAGATGGTCCGGACCGAGGCCCAGGGAATCCGCGAGTGTGCTCGCGACGAGTCGGGCATGCCGGCCGTTGCCGTTCACGAACGGATGGATGAACACAAGCCGATGGTGAAATCGAACGCAGGTCTCCGAAGAACCGAAGGTTCCCTGTTCGATCCAGAATCCGGCATCGCCAAGCAGGACCTGCAACTCCTCCTGAATGCGCGCCGGTGGTAGGCCGATGGTGGTGTCGCGCTGACGAAGCCGTCCCGCCCAGGTCCACACATCACCGAACATCCGGCGGTGAGTCTCACGAAGGAAGGTGTGGTTGAGCAGATCCCTCGGCTCGAAGTCCTGATCGCCGAGCCAGAGCAGCCCGTCGGCGATGTTCGACGCCTCGGCCTCGTTCAGCTCGTCCCGGGTTCGGATCCACGAGAACTCCTCGGTCAGGTGCTGAGCATCGTCGGCGTCGACCGGCGTCTGGCCGTCCTCCGAGCCGCCGACCTCCGTCACGCTGCGGAGCGACCGATCCGATGCGCGACGATCTTGCGCAGCACGCGCTGGAAGGCGTCATTCGTCAGCGGCTGAGCCTCCAGGGCCATCGTCCAGGCGACCTTCTGCGCCTTCGCGATGTCCGACTGGGTCGGCTGCTCGTCCTGCGCGAGGAGGCTGAAACCAAGGATCTGCAGGACCCTGATGACCTTGTCCGCTTCCAGCCGAGGGGCTCCGTTCTCCAAGCGGCTGAGCCACTCGCGCGAGACTCCGGCCTGCGCCGCGAGGGCAGCCTGCGACAGCTGCCGCCGCCGTCGCTCGGCCCGAACGGCCGCACCGAGGTCGTCCATCTGCCCGATCGCCATCTCAGCGCCTCTCTTGTGTGACGGTACTGTCACAGCCTAGCTGCTGTGACAGTACCGTCACAACTGAGCGTTGTCAGGGAACACCAAGCGGATGATGTCGTTGTCGATGGTGGTTGGGGTGCCGCCGTCCCCGCGGGGGCTCGAGGGTGATCTTCTAGGCGGTGGTGAGCAGGGTCGGTCGGTACAGCGTCTGACCCGATGTCTCGTCGACGACGGCGACCCGGACCGCTTCCGGTGTGTTGTCGTGATGCGGTACGGCGAAGACGGCGGTCGCCGGGCGGCCGTCGTACCTGGCGGTGTAGCTGACGAACCGCCAGTCCTCGTCGTCCCAGTAGTCGTGGATGTCGGATCGCAGCAGCCCGTTGACCGCGCGGTACGCCGGACTGAGCAACAGCCGTCGCTGAGTAGCGGCGAGCGGTACGTCGTTGGTCGCGGTGCCGGCGAGTGGATGCGTGATCTCCACCCGCAGCCGACGGAGCGGAAGCAGCCAGTACCGATCCAGTTCGGCCGACAGCATGACGAACACGGCAGCCTCCAGCACCAGCACCGCCACAACCGCGACGGAGCCGACCGACCACCACCCGTCACCTGCAGTCGTCGCCGCCAAAGCCGTTGCCAGCAGCAACACCGCGCGCCCGATCGCCCGCCGGCCAACGGGTCTGGCCGACGCACCGATGCAACCACAGGACGCATCCGGAACGACGATCTTGGCGTAGATCAAGTACCCGGTGAACCCTGCCGCCAGCGCCACAGCCGCCACCGTCTCGACAATCCATGCCGGCGGCAACAACAAGGCCAACGCGATCACGGCTTCGATCGCACCGACCGCGCGGTACGCCGGTGCCGCGCGCGTCTCGCCGACCAGCCGGGGCAAGGCGGTCCGTCGTGCTTGCTCCGCGCTGTCCCGGCCGGCGACTTTCCCGTACGACGACCAGAGCAGGAGCAGTCCGATGAGCAGCGGCTGGGCAGCCGCCACCTGATGTGCGAACATCACGGCCTCCCGGTCAATTCGAGGCGTAGACGGTCGCGATGTCGATCTCGTTGGTGCCCGGTCGCCAGGCACCGATCACCTGGGCATGCCGGCCGACCTTGAGCATCGACAGGTCCGACACCGCGGGCGTGCCGTTGTAGACGGCCGCGGTGAGCCCGGGCTGCAGATGTCCCACGACCTTCTGGCCGTGGTGCTCGAGTTGCAGCGCGGACCGCCCGATCGAGGTGATGCTGACGGTCAGGTTGACGATGTTCACCCAGACCGACTCGGCAGCCAGGGTGCCGTCCGGCATCAGTACGCCGCGGGCGTACAGGCCGTCGCCGACCCGGACCTGGTCGAGCGTGGTGGGCCGGAGCTTCCAGACACTGGTGACTCCGGTCAGCTGGATCCGGTGCAGCCGGCCGTCGGATCCCTGTACCTGCAGGAGATCCTGGTTCCGGCCGATGATCAGGCCTTCGGCGAAGTTCGGGTCCGGCTGTCCGGGTTCGGGGTACTGCGTGGCCGCGGCGAACGCGGTCTCGGGGGCGAGCGAGCCCATGGCGCTGGCGGCGACCAGGCCGGTGGCGCCGAGTGCGGCGCGGGTGAGCAGGGACCTGCGGTCCATCGTTGTGGTCATCTCACTCACCTCTCAGCCGACGTCGATCGTGCAGGGGATCAGGCCGGCGCTCAGGCTCGCGATCGCGGAGAACGCGGCCGGAGTCAGGTCGACGATCCGGTTGGAGGCGCACGTGCCGCCGCAGCAGGCACGCTCACCGCAGAACAGGTCGGTCTGCGGACCGCAGTCCGCGATCGACGTGACCACCCGGGATCCGTTGCACAGGTTGGTCGTGGAGTGGCGGAACCCGCAGGTCCGCCGGGACATCCCGGTGACTCCGCAGGTGTCGGGGTGGGTGATCGCGAAACAGGCGTCCGAGGCGTTCGGCCACGCGTGCTGGAAGTTGCCCGAGTGGCAGGTTCCGCAAGCACCTCGTCCGGTGCTCGCGCAGGGTCCCCATGCGTTGCCGCAACAGAACCATGAGACTTCGCCGTTGAGTCCGGCCATGACAGATTCCTCCAGGTCTAGGGGCGGTAAGACCTACAGAAACTTTGTACTCTGCCCAGGCGGAATCTCCCAGAGCTCAGGTCGAAACGGAAACTTTTTGCCCGGAACCCGGGGTAGGTATTCGATCGGAGTCGAATGCTTCAACCCCTGGCGCTGGAGTCTGTATGCGGTATACGATCCTGGCGAACGCGCTGGTTGTGACCTGGTGCACGGTGCGATGCATCGGTACCGGATAGGATTGGTGCGTTTGTGGAGGGGAGTATTCCTCTCGGGCGCCGCCCCCTGTGCGCCCGAAGCGGCAGCGTCGTCATCACGGGAGGCCTGGGCGGCCGAACCGGTGCTGCCGGCCCGGAGTTCCGGGCGGAAGAGACCTCCGGACCAAGCTGTGTGCCGTCGTCCGGAGGTTAGTCATGGTCTCTGTCATGTCCCCTGCTGTCTGGGTCTTCACCATCATCGGGTTGCTGGCGATCGTCGCCTTCGACCTGATCGTGATCGCGCGTCGCAATCACACGGTGACGATCAAGGACGCGACCCGGTGGGTGCTGTTCTACGTCGGCCTGGCCGCGCTGTTCGCGGTCGGCCTGTTCGTGTTCAGTCCGGGCCAGACCGGCGGCGAGTTCGTGGCGGGCTACATCACCGAGTACAGCCTGAGTGTCGACAACCTGTTCGTCTTCGTCATCATCATGGCCCGGTTCGCCGTACCGAGCCTGGCCCAGGACAAGGTGCTCTACATCGGCATCGTGGTCTCGATGCTGCTGCGGGCGATCTTCATCCTGGCCGGCGCGGCCGCGATCTCCGCGGCCAGCTGGGTGTTCTACATCTTCGGCGCGTTCCTGGTCTACACCGCGATCCGGCTGGCGCTGGAGGGTGAGAACGACGAGGCCGACTTCCAGGAGAACGCCATACTGCGCGGGCTGCGGCGGATCCTGCCGCTGTCGCACGACTACGACGGCTCCAACCTGACCACCCGCGTCGACGGCCGGCGGATGCTGACGCCGCTGGTGATCGTGATCTCCGCGATCGGGATGGCGAACGTGATCTTCGCGCTCGACTCGATCCCGGCGATCTTCGGGCTCACCCAGGACGCCTACATCGTGCTGACCGCCAACGCGTTCGCGCTGATGGGCCTGCGCCAGCTGTACTTCCTGATCGGTGGTCTGCTGGAGCGGATCATCTACCTGAACGTCGGCCTGTCGGTGATCCTCGCCTTCATCGGCGTGAAGCTGATCGTCGAGGCGCTGCACGGCTCGCACATCGACGACATCGGCGCGATCCACCTGCCGCACATCGGCATCCTGACCTCGCTCGGCTTCATCGCGGGCACCCTGTTCGTGACCACAGTCGCCAGCCTGATCAAGTCGTCGTACGACCGGCGCCGGGTCGAGGTGAAGGTCCGGATCGACGACTGATCAGACCGGATCCACCTGCTTGTCCGCGTCGGTACGGCGTACCTCGCGCAGGCGCAGGTAGAGGGCCGGGATCGGTGTCAGGATCAGCCCGGAGGTGACCAGTGCGGTCCGCAGGCCGGACCGGCCCGCCAGCGCACCGAGCGGCGGGCCACCGGCGACCTGACCGATCGCATTCGCCTGGGACACCATCGAGATCACCGTCGCCCGCGACCGGGAGTCGACGTGGCGGTTCAGCCAGGCCGACTCGATCGGCCAGGCGAGGGTGTCGGCGATCGTCCGCAGCCACATCGCGGCCAGCGCCAGCCAGAGGTGGTCGAGCAGCGCGAACGAGATCACGCCGACCACCTGCAGGAGGCTGAGCAGCGCGAGTACGCCGTTCGGATGCGAGGCACCGACCCGCTCGGGAGACAGCTTGTTCAACCCCAGCGAACTGATGAGTGACAGCAGTGTCCCGACCAGCGCGAGCACGGCGAACCAGAACGCCGGGTCCGACGTACCGAAGACCGTCGGGAAGCTGAAGTCCAGGATCTTCACCGACCACAGCCGGTCGAACGCCTCGCTCGACAGGCCGGAGATGAGGCTGATCAGGACCAGTGTCCGGACGACGGGACGCCGCCGCGCGACCGAAAGACCGTGCTTGAAGGTGTCGGCCATCTCCCGGAAGGTCTCCCGCTCCGCGGCCGGGGTGCGGTGGAAGTTGGCCTCGCGCATGAACGCCGCCAGGACCAGCGCGACCAGGATCATTCCGGCGCCGGACAGGACGAGGGGGAGCGGCAGGCTGATCAGGCCGAGCGCTCCCGCGGAGACGATGCCGGCGATCGTGGCGGCCAGGCTCACCTGCTGGCTGCGGACCATGACCGAGCCGACCCGGTCGGTGCCGATCTCGTCGGTGATCCAGGCCTGGTCGGCGCCGGAGGTGAAGGTGTAGCCGAGGCCCCAGAGCACCTGGGCGGCGAGGATCGCGAGGAAGGCCGGCACCAGGCCTTGGAGCACGTAGCCGGCGCCGATCAGCGCGACCCCGATGATGATCGACAGCCGTCGGCTGTACAGGTCGGCGACGATGCCGGTCGGGATCTCGAAGAGGAAGCAGGCCAGTTCCAGCGTGGTCCCGACCAGGACCATCTGGAGTGGGTCCAGTCCGGCTTCGCGGACGTAGTACACCATGCTGAGCGTGGAGGTCAGCGCGCCGAAGAACGCCCAGGCGGCGTTGTAGGCGTAGTAGGTCCGAACGGGGTCGGCGGACCGGAAGACAGGGTGAGACATCGCGGGTAGCTCCCGAAAGCGTGTGCG
The DNA here is from genome assembly GCF_043197265.1 of Kribbella sp. NPDC049227. Taxonomy (NCBI): domain Bacteria; kingdom Bacillati; phylum Actinomycetota; class Actinomycetes; order Propionibacteriales; family Kribbellaceae; genus Kribbella; species Kribbella sp. NPDC049227. The sequence continues at coordinate 463,427 of NZ_JBICST010000007.1, forward strand.
GGCATGACGAAGCGTGACCCGAGTAGGTCAAACGCTTGACGTGACGCACTACGGCGGCCTACCGGCAGTGGCCCGGAACAGCGGCGGTGGTGCGCTTTCAGGAGCTACGTTGCATGGGGCTCAGAGTAGGTCACCGGCGGCGAGTCCGCCGCTCAATTTCCCGCCTCAGAGTGGTGTTGAGGAGTACCATCAGTAATGCCTGGCCCGGCCGTTCCCCCGTGATGGTCGGGTCAGGTTTTTCTTGTGTCGGAGATGTCGAGAACGACACGTCGGCTTCGTCCCCCGGTAGACAGTCAGTCCTACCGGAAGGAAGAGCCATGCTGCTCGAGAACAAGGTCGCGATCGTGTACGGCGCCGGCGGTGCGATGGGTGGCGCGGTCGCGCGGGCGTTCGCTGCCGAAGGAGCCACCGTCCACCTGGCCGGCCGCACCCTCGCCAACCTGGAGAAGGTCGCCGCGGACATCGGTGCGGCGGTCGGTTCGGTCACGGTGCTGGACGCGTACGACGTCCAGGCGGTGAACGATCACGTGGCGTCGATCGAAGGCCCGATCGACGTCGTCTTCAACGGCGTCAGCATCCGCGTGAAGCAGGACATCCCGCTGGTCGACATGGACGTCGAGGACTTCGTCCGCCCGGTCCAGGACGCGGCCCGGACCAACTTCGTCACGTCGACGGCGGTCGCCCGCCGGATGATCGCGCAGCGCTCCGGCGTGATCATCCTGCTGTCCTCGTCGGCCGCGCGGGAGTCCGGGTTCGAGATGGGCGGGTTCAGCCTGGCGTGCGCGTCGATCGAGTGCCTGACCCGGTCCATGGCCGGCGAGGTCGGCAAGTACGGCGTACGCGTGGTGGCGCTGCGGCCGAACTTCACCCCGGACACACACCCGGAGTGGGACATCCCGGAGGACGGCCTCGACCACCTGCTCGAGCGCACCGCGCTCGGGCGGCTCCCGCGGAAGGCTGAGGTCGCGCGGACAGCCGCCTTCGCCGCCTCCGACCACGCCGGCCCGATGACCGGCGCCGTCCTCAACCTCAGCTGCGGCTCGATCGTCGACTAGAACGGTTTGCGATACCTCGGCTGCCGGTCCGCGATGCGGTAGCCGAGGCTTTCGTAGAGGGCGACGCTGCCGGTTGGGTTCTCCAGGATTGTCCACAGGGACGCCGTGCGTACGCCGTACGCCCAGAGGCCGGCGTGGTTGGCGCGCAGGAGTGCGGAGGCGAAGCCGCGTCGGCGCCAGTCGGGGCGGACTCCGACCCAGGGCGTGTCGTCGACGCCGCTGATTACCCATCCGGCGAGGCGATCGCCGTCCCAGGCCAGCGTCCACAGCGCGTACTCCGGGAAATCCTCGGCCACATCGGCCTCGAACTCCTCGAAGGTGTCCTGGATGTACCCGAGCGAGCTCCCGCCGAACACCTCGGCGTTCGCCTCGAACACCGCCCGAGGATCGGCCGCCGACGCCGGCCGCAGCTCGACCCCGGCCGGCAACGCGACTTCTGTGGGCGCACTGAGTGGCATCGTCATCCGGACCCTGGTGAAGGCGACCCGATACCCGGCCGCCTCGAGCAACGCCAACTGCCGCTCCGACTCCGGATTCCCACCGAACATCGGCGTACCGATCCCCGCGTCAGCCGCCGCATGCTCCCGGGCGCGATCCTCCTGCCAGGCCAGCAGCTCTCGCCCGATCCCCTTCCCCTGCCACGCCGGCTCCACCGATCCGGTCAGCAGGTACAGCCGAGTCCCGTCCGCCTCGTCCCACCACCGCATCCGGGCCGCTCCCACCACGGCCCCACCAACCTCGACCAGCCCACCCCGCACCACCAGCTCCATACCCGCACTATCGCAACTGTGGCCAGGTCTTGACATAGGCGGGTTACGGCGGGTTGACTTCGACATAGTTCACAGGAGAAACAAATTCTGGTCCGGACCGAAGTCATTGGCTCAGAGCGACTTCTGCCGGGACCGTTGTCTGCCCGGATCCACTGGCGATGCCAGTGGATCATTCGGCGTTCGCCGATAGTCGTTGCTCTCAGCAACCCGGGAAAACCCTTGTGGGCAAGCGATCTGAGCGCATCGGTCAAGGTCCGGTATCGACCCGGTGCAGAAGTCTTCCGCTGCCGGATGTTCTGTGTCATTCTCCGGGATAGCGAAACCCGAGATCCTATCGGATATCGGTTCCACTCCAGCGCGTGACGGAAAGGATGCGGAGTGAGCGCAACCTTCGAGGTGAAACCGGCGCCGGCGGCACCGGCCAGGACCGAGGCGGTGAAACGCACCCCGCCGCCTCGCCCGAGCCGGCGGACCGCGGCCCGCCGCAGCCTGCGCCGGCACTGGCAGCTCTATCTGCTGATCGTCGTGCCGCTGGCCTACTTCGTGATCTTCAAGTACATCCCGATCGCGAACGGCGTGATCGCGTTCAAGAACTACAGCCCGATCAAGGGCCCGTGGGGCAGCGACTGGGTCGGCTTCAAGAACTTCGAGCTGTTCTTCCAGAACCCGGTGTTCTGGACGCTGGTGAAGAACACCTTCTTCCTGGCCGCCTACACCGTGCTCGCGAGCTTCCCGATCCCGATCATCCTGGCGATCGCGCTGAACGAGATCCGCAACGGCCGGTTCAAGAAGACCGTCCAGCTGGTCACCTACGCGCCGTACTTCATCTCCACGGTGGTCGTCGTCTCGATGACGATCCTGGTGCTGTCGCCGCGGCTCGGATTCGTCAACGACGCGATCGGCCTGTTCGGCGTACCGTCGATCGACTTCCTGGGCAAGCCGGACTACTTCCGGCACATCTATGTGTGGTCCGACGTCTGGCAGACCACCGGCTACTCCGCTGTCATCTATCTGGCCGCGCTCTCGGGCATCGACCCGGCGCTGCACGAGTCGGCCCGGATCGACGGGGCCAGCCGGCTGCAGCGGATCCGGCACGTCGACCTGCCCGGGATCATGCCGACCGCGGTGATCATCCTCGTGCTCGGCGTCGGCAACATCATGTCGATCGGGTTCGAGAAGGCGTTCCTGCTGCAGAACCCGCTGAACACCGCGCAGTCCGAGATCATCGCCACCTACGTCTACAAGACCGGACTGCTGAACGCCGACTTCAGCATGGCCACCGCGATCGGGCTGTTCAACTCGGTGGTCAACCTCTTCCTCCTGCTCGGCGTGAACTTCGTCGCCAAGCGCATCACAGGGAACGGACTTTGGTCATGAGCGTTACGTTGCAGGGATTCCGGCGTACGGCGTCCGGGCGGTCGGAGCGCACCGCGATCGAGGAGACCAGGACCGACCGGATCTTCCTGATCGGCGTGAAGATCATGCTCTGGATCGCGCTGATCATCGTCGCGGTGCCGTTGATCTACATCGTCGCGAACTCGTTCAGCAGCGCGTCCGCGGTGAGTGCCGGCCGGGTCCTGCTCTGGCCGGTCGAGCCCAGCATCCGTGCGTACAAAGAGGCCTTCAGCGATCCGCTGATCATGAAGGGCTACCTGAACTCCTTCATCTACGCGATCGGCGGCACCCTGATCAGCGTCACGCTGACCATCGCGATCGCCTACCCGTTGTCGCGCCGGACGTTCTTCGGCCGCAACGTGATCATGAGTCTGCTGATCTTCACCATGCTGTTCTCCGGCGGCCTGATTCCGACGTACCTGGTGGTGCAGGACCTGGGCATGCTGAACACCCGGTGGGCGATGGTGATCCCGAGCGCGATCGGGGTCTGGCAGGTGATCATCGCGCGCACGTTCTTCCGGAGCACGATCCCGGACGAGCTGTACGAGGCGGCCACCATCGACGGGGCCAGTGATCTGCGGTTCCTCTGGTCGATCGTGCTGCCGCTGTCCAAACCGGTGATCGCGGTGATCGCGCTGATGTACGCGATCTTCCAGTGGAACAGCTACTTCGACGCTCTGGTCTACCTCAAGGACCCGGGCCTGTATCCGCTCCAGATCGTGCTGCGGAACGTGCTCATCCTGAACACGATGACCGGTTCGACCACGACCACCAGCTTGGCCCAGCAGCTCGAACAGCAGCAGTTGGCCAACGTTCTCAAGTACGCGCTCATCGTCATCTCGAGCCTGCCCGTACTGATCATCTACCCGTTCGTCGCCCGCCACTTCACCAAGGGCGTGATGGTCGGCGCGGTGAAGGGCTAACGGGTCCATTCAGGGCTGAATGGGCCCACTTCAGAAGGGAACACAGCAATGCGCTCATCCGTGAGCAAGGTCGTTGCGCTGGCCGCGGCCGGTCTGCTCGCCCTGGCGGCGTGCAGCTCGGACAAGGACAAGGGTGTGGCGAACGAGACCTCGGCCGACGGCAAGGTCGTCATCGACACGTTCACCCCGTCCGACTCCAGCACCAACCTGGACACCAACCAGGTCACCAAGATCATGAGCGACAAGTTCAAGATCCAGTTCCGGTGGCAGACCACGACGTACGACGCGGGTCCTGCCAAGGAGAAGCGCCAGATCTCGCTGGCCAGTGGCGACTACCCGGATCTGTTCTTCCTGATCCCGTGGGTGGACGCGTTCACCCAGGCCGAGGTACTGAAGCTCGGTCAGCAGGGTGTCGCGGTCCCGCTCGAGGACCTGATCAAGGAGAACGCGCCGAACATCCAGAAGGTGCTGGACTCCAACAAGGAGTACAAGGAGATGTCGACCGCGCCGGACGGTCACATCTACGCGCTGCCGCAGTGGGCGGACTGCTTCCACTGCACCTACCCGGACAAGCTGTGGATCAACAGCACCTGGCTGAAGAAGCTCAATCTGCAGCCGCCGAAGACGACCGAGGACCTGCGCAAGGTGCTGCAGGCGTTCAAGACCCAGGACCCGAACGGCAACGGCAAGGCCGACGAGATCCCGATGACCACCGACGTCCAGGACAGCAGCCTGATCGCGTACCTGATGAACGCGTTCGCGTACGACCCGGTCGGCGCCAACAACGGTCAGCGCTCGCTGCTCACCCTGAACGGCGACAAGGTCGTGACCCCGGTCAGCAGCCCGCAGTGGAAGGAAGGCCTGAAGTACATCGCCTCCCTCTACAAGGAAGGCCTGATCGACCAGGCCGCGTTCACCCAGAACGCGCAGGCGTTGCAGGCCCAGGGCAACAACCCGAAGGCGGTCGTGCTCGGATCCGTGCCGGTGCTGTGGCCGGGCATCTTCGTCCAGCTCGACTCCAAGGACGGCCGGGACAAGCAGTACGACTCGGTGCCGCCGCTGACCGGTCCTGAGGGCAAGAGTTACACGGGTTACAACCACCCGACCTCGACCGGCTACACCTTCATGCTGACCAACAAGGCCAGCAAGGAGGCGCAGGTCGCCGCGGTCAAGATGCTCGACTACATCTTCACCGACGAGGGCCAGATGATTTCCAACATGGGTCCGGAGGGTGTCGGCTGGAACAAGCCGAAGACCGGTGAGATCGCGCTCGACGCGAGCACCAAGCCGCTGTACAACCCGGTCCAGAACGCTCCGAAGAACATCAGCTGGGGCGCGCTGGGGCAGTACAACAACACTCTGGCCTACCGGAACGCGCAGGTGGTTCCGAAGGACATCTACACCGGTGCCGGCCTGGAGCGGCGGTTGTTCGAGGCGACCAAGCAGTACGAGGGTCACGAGGACAAGGCGCAGTGGTTCCCGCAGACCTCGGTCTGGCCGGACCCCAGCCTGAGCGGTGAGACCGCGACCCTGCAGACCAACCTCAGCACCTACGTGAACCAGAACCAGTTGGCCTTCATCACCGGGTCGAAGAACATCGACACCGACTGGGACGCCTACGTGAAGGGTCTCGACAGCACCGGCATGACCCGGTACCTGGAGATCCAGCAGCAGGCGTACGACAAGTACAAGTCCGGGAGCAAGTAGCCCGCCATGTCCCACGAACTGTGGTTCCGCACCCCCGCGCCGGACTGGTTCGAGGCGTTGCCGCTGGGCAACGGTCACCTCGGTGCCAAAGTGTTCGGCCGGGTCGGTGTGGAGCGGATCGCCCTCAACCTGGACGACGTGTGGTCCGGCGACGGGCCGCGCGAGCTGACGGTGGCGGACGGTCCCGAGGTGCTGGCCGACGTACGACGGTTGTTGCTGGAGGACGGTGATCGGCTGGCTGCGACGGAGCAGACCCGTGCGTTGCAGGGTCCGTTGGTGGAGTCGTACCAGCCGCTCGCCGACCTGCTGATCACAGCGCCCGGAGAACCACAGGACTACCGACGGAGTCTGGACCTCCGGACCGGGATCGCCGCCGTCGACTACACGGTCGACGGCGTGCGGTTCCGGCGGGAGACGTACGTGTCCACGCCGGATCAGGTGATGGTGTGGACGATCACGGCCGACCGGCCGGGTGCGATCGACCTCGACCTGAGCCTGGAGAGTGAGCATCCGGTACGCGTGGAAGTTGCCGACGGCACCTATGGTGTCGTCGGCCACGCGCCGTCGGATCTGACGATCGAGTACCGGCAGAGTCCGGACCCGATCCGGTACCGCGACGGTCACGGCATCGGCTTCGGTGTCGCCGTTCGCGTGGAGAACCTGGGCGGCGTCGTGGACGTGATCGACGAGGGGGTCGTGGTCCGCGGCGCCGACAGCGTGACGGTGTTGTTGTCGGCGGCAAGTACGTTCGCCGGCTGGTCGGTGCCGCCCGGCCGTGATCCGCTGGTCGCGTTGCGCGAGGCAATCGGCCTACTGGAGGCGGTTGCCCTGGACAAGCTGCGTGAGCGGCACGTCGAGGACCACGTCGCGTTGTACGACCGCGCCGAGCTGGTCCTGGGCGAGCCTGGCGAACTGCCGACCGACGAGCGGATCAAGGCGGTGGCTGCCGGGGGCAACGATCCGGACCTGGTCGCGTTGATGTTCGGCTTCGGCCGGTATCTCCTGATGGCGTCGTCCCGGCCCGGGACGCAGGCCGCCAACCTGCAAGGCATCTGGAACCAGGACCGCCGGCCGATGTGGGCGAGCGACTGGACCAACAACATCAACACCCAGATGAACTACTGGCCGGCGGATCTGACCGGCCTGGGGGAGTGCTTCGACCCACTCACGGACCTAATGGAGGGCCTGGCGTCCTCGGGTGCGCGGACAGCGAGAATCCTGTACGACGCGCCGGGCTGGGTGTCGCACCACAACGCGGACATCTGGCGTGCGACCTGGCCGGTCGGTGAAGGTGGCGACGACCCGGTGTGGTCGATGTGTGCGACGTGTGGCGTCTGGCTGACCGCGCATCTGATGGAGCACTACCGCTTCCAGCAGGATCTCGGCTTCCTCCGGGACCGCGCGTATCCGCTGATCGCGGGCGCGGCCGAGTTCGTCTTGTCGATGCTGGTCGAGGACGGCGACGGCCGGCTGCAGTTCATCCCGTCGACCGCGCCGGAGCACCACTTCGTCCTTCCGTCCGGCGAGAAGGCGTCCGTCGACCTCACCTCGACGTACGACCTCTGGCTGATCCGCGAGCTGTTCGCGAACCTGCAGGAGGCCGAGGAGGTACTGGGGCTCGGCTCGGAGCTCGCCGTACGAGCCGCGGCCGCACGAGACCGTCTGCCCGCGGTGCGGATCACGCCCGACGGGCGGCTGTTCGAGTGGCCGACCGACTGGCCGCCGTCCGAGCCCGACCACCGCCATCAGTCGCATCTCTACGGGCTCTACCCGGGCGCGGAGATCGACCCGGCACGTACGCCGGAACTGGCCGCGGCCGCTCGTGCTTCGCTGGAATTGCGGACCGCGGGTGCGACCAACGGTGGATGGACGGCCGCGTGGCTGGTCGCGTTGTGGGCGCGGCTGTTCGACCCGGAGAAGGCGGCGGAGGTGATCCGTGACTATCTGAGTCGACTGGTTTCGGGCAACCTGCTGCACCGCGACGGCGACATCTTCCAGATCGACGCCAACTTCGGCATGACCGGTTGCATCCCCGAGCTGTTGATCCAGAGTCACACCGACACGATTCGGCTGCTGCCGGCGCTGCCTGCGGACTGGCCGGATGGATCGTTCCGCGGCCTGCGGGCTCGGGGTGGTCTGAGCTTCGATGTCAGTTGGAGTGGTGGTCGGTTGACGGCCGCGTCCGTGGTCGCGGCGCGGGGCGGTACATACCGGATCGCGTGGCCTGACGGTGAGGTGACTGTGGAGTTGCCGGCCGCCCAACAAGTGGACCTGGTTAGGACTGCCTAACCAAAGTTGTTGTAGTCTCAACGTCCGTGAAGACGCGCATCGCAGTAGTCGTTACGGCAGCCCTGTTGGTGCTGGCCGGATGTGGTGGTGGCAACGACACCGGCAGTGCCGACACCGGCGTCGGTGACACCGACGTCGCGACCGGCGGACGGCTGTTCAAGACCGCCGACGAGGACACCGCCAAGCTCGGCTCGGACGCGCAGCCGGGCGTCTTCCCGCGGACGGTCAAGCACGCACTCGGCGAGGCGAAGCTGGACAAGAAGCCCGAGCGGGTCGTCGTACTGGACAGCGGTGAACTGGACGACGTACTGGCGCTCGGCATCACTCCGGTCGGGATGGCGACGACCGCGGGGCAGTCCGGCGTACCGTCGTACCTCGCGGACAAGGCGCAGGGGATCAAGACCGTCGGCGGGATCAGCGAGCTGAACCTGGAGGCGATCGCGGCGCTCAAGCCGGACCTGATCCTCGGCAGCAAGCTGCGCGCGAACGACCTGTACGACAAGCTGAACGCGATCGCGCCGACGGTGATGAGCATCCGGCCCGGGTTCCCGTGGAAGGAGAACTTCCTGCTGGTCGCGGACGCGGTCGGCGAGGAGGACAAGGCCACCGGGATCCTGAACGACTACCAGAAGCGCGCCGACGAGGTGAAGTCGAAGGTGGACGGTTCGCCGACGATCTCGCTGGTCCGGTTCCGTCCGGCCGAGATCCGGCTGTACGGCAACCTGTCGTTCATCGGCGTGATCCTGAAGGACATCGGGCTGCCGCGGCCGAAGATCCAGGACGTGCAGGACCTCGCGGTGGAGGTGTCGCAGGAGAACATCTCGCAGGCGGCTGGTGACTGGATCTTCTACTCCAGCTACGGCAAGCCGGACACCACCGCCGAGAACACCGTTGTCAACGGCAACCTCTGGAAGGCGCTGCCGGCGGTGAAGGACGGTCACGTGGCCCGCGTCGACGACGAAGTCTGGTTCCTCGGTCTCGGCCCCCTCGGCGCCATGGACGTCCTGACCGACCTCGAGAAGCTCCTGGGTCCGACGGGCTGAGAACCTGGACCCGCACGCCCGGTCCGGGATCAGTCCAGGGCACGGCCGCGGTCGGTGACCGTGACGTCAGGGGCGTAGCGGGCGACGGCTGCGACGAGGTCGTCGTAGGGGAGGGGCCGGCCGAGGATCTCGACGGTGCCGGGCCAGCGGCAGGACGGACCCCAGGTCCTCGAACTCCGGGCGAGCGAGGTCTCGTCGTGCACCAGGACGACGAGGTACGGCTCCCAGACCTCGTCGCCTTCGGCGTTCACCTCGTGCCGTTCCACCCGGCAGACACCGTGGACGTCGGGCCAGGCGATCATGCGGCGCTGCTCACCGCCCAAGTGGATCCCGGCCGCGTCGATCGACAGCAGGACGTCGTCGGAGTCGGCCTCGCGCCGTTCCTCGATCGTTGTCACGGCACCGACCGCCAGCAGCACCGGAAGCCCGACCGCGAAGATCAGCGGTGTCCCGCCGAAGGACAGCCAGATGGCCTCGAGCGGGTCGCGGACCGGTTCGCCCCTGATCAGTTGCACGACGACGCAGAGCACGGTGAGCAGGACCATCAGCGCGAACAGCACCGTGCCGAGGTACAGGACAGTCTTCGTCGTCCCGAGTCCGCGACGCTTGACGACGAACGGCTCGGCGGTCTGCACAGACGGCATAGTCGCATTGTCGGGGCTCTCAGCCCTTCGCACCACCGTCCTCACAGAACGCTAATCATTTCGGTCCGGACCGGTCCTTCCTAGGGATGAAAAGCCACGCCGGACACTGCGGCGGCTTTGGTCCGGACCGTCTGTCCGCAACAATCGCTGCATGTCGGACCGCCAGACCGCTGTCGCAGCACCGAAACCGCCGCCGCGGGCCAACAGCCGTGGGCGCCGGAAGAACGGCAAGTGGCGTCGCGGCTGGTTCATCGCCGTCCTCGCGGTGCTGTCCGCCCTTCCACTGCTCTTCCACCGCTGGGTCCCGAACTCGGTCGGCAACCTCGGCAGTCTGCTCGACACCTTCCTGCCCTGGGTGGGCGTCGCCGTACCGATCCTCGGCATCGCGGCCCTGGTACGGCGTTCCGCCACCGCCGGAGTCGCGTTGCTGGTACCCGCGGTGGTGTGGGGCCTGATGTTCGGCAACCTGCTGATCCCCGGCAAGGGTGGCGGTGCCTACGACGTGCGTGTCCTGTCGCACAACGTCGACGCGGACAACCCGAACCCGAAGGCGACGGCACAGGATCTGCTCACCGCCGACGCGGACGTGATCGCCCTCGAGGAGGTCACCGCGGCGGACATGAAGGTCTACAAGGCGGCGTTCGCCAAGACGTACCCGTACGAGGTGGCCCGCGACACCGTCGCGCTCTGGTCGAAGTTCCCGGTGGCGCAGAGCGAGTCGGTCGACGTCGGCTTCAAGTGGACCCGCGCGCTGCGGGCCGAAGTGAGCACCCCGGAGGGCAAGGTGGCGGTGTACGTCGCCCACCTCGCCTCCGTGCGGGTCGGCACCACCGGCTTCACCTCCGGCCAGCGCAACGACACGATCGAGGCGCTCGGCCGGCAGATCTCGGACGAGAAGCTCGCCGGGGTGATCGTGATGGGCGACTTCAACGGTACGGCGAACGACCGCAGCCTGGCCCCGTTGACCACCGGACTGCGCTCGGCCCAGGGCGCGGCCGGCTACGGGTTCGGCTTCACCTGGCCGGCCAAGTTCCCGATGGCGCGGATCGACCACATCATGGTGCGCGGCGTCACCCCGACCAAGGCCTGGGTGATGAGTTCCACCGGCAGCGACCACCGGCCCGTCGTCGCCGAGATCCGCATCTAGCGTCCTGAGTCGGGAGCGCGTCGGCGCGACTGTAGTTGAAAGCAGGAGTAACGTTCCTCACCGGTAATACCACGATGCGTCACATCGAGGACCGGAGGGCCGATGCTTGCACTTGAATCCATCCTGAGGCTGGATGCCACGGCGATCGACTACATCATCATCGCGACGTACTTCGTCTTCGTGCTCGGGATCGGGTACCTCGCCAAACGCGCCGTCTCCAACAGCCTGGACTTCTTCCTGTCCGGCCGCTCGCTGCCGGCCTGGGTGACCGGTCTGGCCTTCATCTCGGCCAACCTCGGCGCGATCGAGATCATGGGCATGTCCGCGAACGGCGCGCAGTACGGCATGCCGACCGTGCACTACTTCTGGATCGGCGCGGTCCCGGCGATGCTGTTCCTCGGCGTCGTGATGATGCCGTTCTACTACGGCTCCAAGGTGCGCAGCGTGCCGGAGTTCATGCTGCGCCGCTTCGGCAAGCCCGCGCACCTGGTGAACGCGATCAGCTTCGCCGTCGCCCAGGTGCTGATCGCCGGTGTGAACCTGTTCCTGCTGGCGACCATCGTGAACGTGCTGCTCGGCTGGCCGATCTGGGTGTCGGTGCTCGCCGCCGCGGCGATCGTGCTCAGTTACATCACCCTGGGCGGCCTGTCCGCGGCGATCTACAACGAGGTGCTGCAGTTCTTCGTGATCGTGGCCGCGCTGCTGCCGCTGACACTGGTCGGCCTGCACAAGGTCGGTGGCTGGGAGGGTCTGGTCGACAAGGTGAGCGCGTCGCCGGGCGGTGCAGAGCAGATGAGCGCCTGGCCCGGCAACGCGCTGAGCGGGTTCACCTCGGACTTCCTCTCCGTGATCGGTCTGGTCTTCGGTCTCGGCTTCGTACTGTCCTTCGGCTACTGGACGACGAACTTCGTCGAGGTCCAGCGGGCGATGGCGTCGAAGAACATGTCGGCGGCCCGGCGTACTCCGATCATCGGCTCGTTCCCGAAGATGTTCATCCCGTTCATCGTGATCATCCCCGGCATCATCGCGGCCGTGCTCGTGCCCGAGCTGGCCCAGTTCAAGGCCAACGGCAGTGGCGAGGTCACCTACAACGACGCGTTGCTGCTGCTGATGCGCGACCTGTTGCCGAACGGCATGCTCGGCCTGGCGATCACCGGTCTGCTGGCCTCCTTCATGGCCGGTATGGCGGCCAACCTCAGCTCGTTCAACACCGTCATGACCTACGACCTGATCGAGCGGTACATCGTCAAGGAACGCAGCGACGACTTCTACCTGCGCACCGGTCGCTGGATCACCGTGGCCGGCACGGTGATCGCGATCGGGACGGCGGCGATCGCGTCCGGCTACAGCAACCTGATGGACTACCTGCAGCAGCTGTTCTCGTTCTTCAACGCACCGCTGTTCGCGACGTTCATCCTCGGTATGTTCTGGAAGCGGATGACCGCGACCGCCGGGTGGACCGGTCTGGTCAGCGGTACAGCGACGGCGATCCTGGTCTTCATCCTGTCCGAGAACGGCGTGATCGACCTGCCGGGCCAGGGAGCCAGCTTCGTCGGCGCTGGTGCCGCCTTCGTGGTCGACATCCTGGTCAGTGTGCTGGTCAGCCTGGCGACGGTGCCCAAGCGGGACTCCGAACTGACCGGCCTGGTCTACTCGCTGACGCCCAAGGAACAGCGGACCGAGGTGGCGCAGGCAGGCGACGAGGGCTGGTACCGCAAGCCGGTGCTGCTGGCCGGCATCTCACTGGTCCTGGTCATCGCCCTCAATATCGCCTTCGGCTGACGGAAGGTACAGAAATGGCTGAGCAGCAGAAGAAGACCGGAGCATTCGACATCCGGGTGGTGATCGCGGCACTGGTCGGGATCTACGGACTGGTGCTGACCATCCTCGGGATCATCGCCGACCCGCACGAGGTCGCCAAGGCGGCCGGCATCAACATCAACCTGTGGGGCGGCCTCGCCATGCTCGTGTTCGCGGCCCTGTTCGTCCTCTGGGCCCGGCTCCGGCCGATCGTCGTACCGGTCGAGGAGCAGGCACGGGCCGAGGCGGCCAAGTCCGAGGAGTAACCCCGATCCAGGCGGCTCGTTGTGGGACCAACAGGGCAACTGGTCCCACAACGGAGGACGTCGCATGGTCGGTGCTCGAGTACATTCCAGAAGAGCCTTCCTGGCTCGGGTCGGCGTGCTCGGCGCGGCGGTCGGTGGCGGCGGCCTGCTCACCCGCAGCCTGCTCGCTCCGGCCGATGCGGCGACCGACTCGCTGCTCCCGCCGGCCGTCGACCTGATCCGGCCGGTCCTCGCGGAGCTCGCCCGGGACACGCTGAACGGGCTCACCGTGTTCGCGATGCCCGGCCGGGATCCGTACTCGCGGACCCAGGGCACCCCGAGTCCGACGCCGGGGGCGATCGAGGCGGGCGCGACCGACTTCATCATCAACTCGCTGGACAACTTCGTCCCGTTCCCGGACGCGATCGCCCAGCCCGTCGGGGCCGCGTTGGTGACCGGCCTGGCTGACTCGGGCATCGCACTGCCTGGACTCGAGGTGCTCCCCGTCGAGCTCCGCCGGCTGGATCGAGCGTTGGCGGCGTACCTGGAGAGCGACGAGGCGCTGCCGCTGTCGTTCCCGATCGCCGGCCTGCTGAACCTGATGGCGACCCAGGTCAACCCGCTCGCGGTGAACGGGCCGCACCTGTCGCCGTTCGCCCGCCTCTCGTACGCCGAGAAGGCGGCGGCGTTCGAGCTGATCGAGCGGACCGACGCGGATCTCGTGGAACTGCTCGACGTGCAGTTCCCGGAGCCGCTCAAGGCGTCGGTGTCCGGGCTGCTGAAGTTCGTCGGCGGCGCGCTGATCGAGTTCGCCACCTTCGGCGCGTACGGCGAATCGGCTGTCTACGACAAGGTGACCCGCACGCTGCGGAAGCGGCCGGTCGGCTGGAACCACACCGGCTACCAGCCGGGCGGACCGGTCGAGGGCTGGGACGACTTCATCGGCTACTACCAGGGTCGGCAGAAGGTGAGCGACTGATGCGCGACGTCATCGTGATCGGGGCCGGCGGCGGTGGCCCGGTGCTGGCCAAGGAGCTGGCGGCGCAGGGCCTCGACGTCCTGCTGCTCGAGGCCGGCCCGCGGCACGCCAAGCCGCGCGAGGAGTGGACGACGTTCGAGGACGACGCGAACAACCCACTCACCGGGTACCTGCGCTGGGGTCCGTCCGACCGGGACAAACCGGCTTGGTACCGGGAATGGCCGCAGAACTCGTTCGTCTGGCAGCTGTCCGGCGTCGGCGGCACCACCCAGCACTTCTACGGCAACTACCCACGCGCCTACCCGGGCGTCTTCGAGGGGTACGACGGCCCGGACCGCAACGGCTACGACGTCGACCACCGGTTCCCGTTCACGTACGCCGAGCTGGTGCCGTACTTCGAATGGGTCGAGGCGACCATGCCGGTGATGACGGCCGCGATGGGGCACAAGGAGCAGACGTTCTTCCGCGGCGCGGAGACGCTCGGGCTGCCGGTGCAGACCACCAAGACCACGCATCGGCCGTCGTACCGGCCGCAGGAGAACGCGATCCTGCAACCGGGCGGGACGGCAGGCAAGACCGCCGACAAGGATCTGCTGGTCTATCCGAAGGCGACCGGCTGTACTTTCTGCGGCTACTGCTTCCAGGGCTGCATGCGCCCGAACGGTGCCCCGCGCAACCAGTTCGCGAAGCGCTCGACCGACAACAGCTACGTGCCGATGGCGCTGACGGCGGAGGTGTGGTCGCGCGGCGGCAAGCCGGTCGAGCTGATCGCCGACGCCTTCGTCACCCAGGTGCACACCGAGAAACGGCACGGCGTACTGACTGCCACCGGGGTGACGTGGCGCTCCGGTGACACCGAGCACCGCGAGGACGCGCGCGTCGTGGTGATGTCGGGCGGCTGCACCGAGAACCCGCGGCTCTGGTTCAACAGCGGCCTGCCGAACCCGAACGGCTGGGTCGGGCGCGGCTACACCGATCACTTCTTCGACTGGGTGTTCGGCGTCTTCGACGACTACACCGGCAACCCGAAGGGCGTCGGCTCGAGTGCCCGGCTGGACTACCCGCCGTACGGCGGCCTGGAGAACGTCGGCCTGCCACCGGCGCTCGCGGCGTTTGCGGGGACCTTGTCGGACAGCGGGATCCGCGGGCACTACAAGAACGGTCGTGGGCGGACCGGTCCGTGGGACGGTCCGGCCGGACGGGTGATGGGGCCGGAGCTCAAGGAGGTCCTCTCGCACGGGATGGACCGCCTGCTCAGCGTGCTGGTGATCACCGACGACGACGTCGAGGCGCAGAACCGGGTCACGCTGTCGGCACTGCCGGCGGACGAGAACGGGCCGATCCCGAAGGTCACCTTCAAGCAGCGGCAGCGCACCGCGCGCACGCTGAGGAATCGCGAGTTCATGGCCCGCAAGGCGGCCGAGCTGCTGCGCGGTGCCGGCGCGAAGAAGGTGTACCGGATCGACTGGGCGCCGCTGATCCTGCACGTCCAGTCGTCGATGCGGATGGGCTCGTCGGCGCAGAACTCCGTGGTCGACCCGCGTGGCGAGACCCGCGCCGTCAAGGGGCTGTTCATCGCGGACAACTCGGCGTTGTCCAACGGTCTGGGCGGCCCGAACCCGACGCTGACCTCGCAGGCGCTGGCGACGCGGACCGCGGAGAAGATCTTCGAGACGTACTTCGACGGCGACCCGTGGGTGCGTTCGAGCTCTCCGGTGGTGTCGACCGACCCGCGGATCAGCGTCCGGCTGGGGCAGCTCGGACTGTAGTCATGTCCGTTTGACGAACATCGGCGTCCGGTCCGGTCCTGCCGTCCGGGCGCCGGTGTTCGTAGTCTCGAAGTACCCGAGGAGGAGGAACTTCGAGATGACTGTCACCTCTGCCAAGCCCGATCTGTCGACCTTGGCGCAGCAGTACGCCGAGGACGGCTTCGTCCTGGTGAAAGGCCTGCTCAGCAAGGAGGAGGCGGCCTACTACCGGCAGCGCGGCCACGAGCTGCTGGCCCAGTTGAACAGCAACGAGGACGCCACCTGGAAGTCCGCGATGGGACTGTCCGACGGCGCGACCCGGCTGCAGCATCTGCACGACGCGCAGTTCTACGACGCCGAGTTCAGCAAGCTGGTGATCGACCCGCGGTTCACCGACGTGGCCGCCGCGGTGATGGGGGTGGACAACGTCCAGTTGCACCACACCAAGCTGTTCGTGAAGCCGCCGGAGAACGGCTCCCCGTTCCCGTTGCACCAGGATTACCCGTTCTTCCCGCACAAGTACCACCGGGTCGGCGCCGCGATCTTCCACTTCGACGACGCACCGGTGGAGAAAGGCTGCGTCCGGGTGATCCCGGGCAGCCACAAGGACGGGCCGCGCGAGCACGAGGCGGAGGGTTCGTACCATCTGATCGACCCACCGTTCGAGGCGGCGACTCCGCAGCCGGCCGAGGCGGGCGACGTACTGTTCTTCACCTATCTGACCGTGCACGGGTCCGGGGTGAACACCAGCGACGAGGCCCGGACGACCTGGCTGATCCAGTACCGCGACCCGGCCGACCCGCCGACGGTGAAGACGCACGATCACTCGCTCGGGCAGGGCATGATGCTGCGAGGAGTCGACCCGACCGGCAGGAGCGCTGTTTGACCCTCGCGGATGTCGCGATCGCGGACCGTTTCGTCGACCTCGCCGGACTGCTCGAGTCCTGCGAGGTCGACGGGTTCCGCGCTGACTTCCTCAGTTGGGGGCACTACCAGCCGGAGTACTGGCGCAACTACTGGCACAGCCACTCGTTCCACGAGGTCTGCCTGGCCTACTCCGGCGCGGGCCGCTTCAACTCAGGAGACCTGAGGTACGACGTCCAGCCGGGCTCGGTGTTCCTGGCCCGCCCCGGCGACGTCCACGAGATCGAGTCCAGCCGGACCGAGCCCCTCGGCATCGCCTTCTGGGGCTTCACGTTCCGGCCAGGCTCCGATGAACCCGGTTGGTGGTCCGGACTGACACGTTCGGACGGGCCTGTGATGTCGGACCGGACCGGCTCACTCCCTGCACTGATCACAGCGCTCGCGGCTGAAGCGGCTGCACCGGTGTCGGGCTACAGCACCGCACTGGGTGCGCTCGGTGCCACTCTGGTCATGGAGACCGCTCGAGCCTTCGCCCTCGACGAGGACCTGACAGTGGAGCCGGTACGACGTGACCGCGGCCCTCTGGTCGTGGAGGCGATGCAGCGTCACCTCCGCGACAACCTGTCCCGCCCGATCACCGTGCGGGATGTGGCAGCCGCCGCACACCTCTCGGAGCGCCACGCCGAGCGACTCTTCCACCAGCAGACCGGCGCCTCGATCATGTCCACTCTTCGCCGACTCCGCCTGGAACTGGCCGCCCAGCTACTCCTCGATCCCACGGTCACCGTCACCGAGGTGGCCCGGTCCTGCGGGTACTCCGACGTACGCCCGTTCTCCACTGCGTTCCGCCGCCACTACGGCCGCACTCCTGGCGAGCACCGCCGCGCCGGCGGCACCGAGTTCGCTTAGACCCCTGTGCAGCTCGACAGGAGGTGTCCACTCAAAGCGTCGATGGGGCGGCGCCGACGAGCGTGACATGTCCAGGCCGTCGGTGACACCTCCTGTTCGCTTGAACGGCCTGCTGACCTCAACTCTGGTTGACGTTCCAGGATGGCCGTCATGATCGAGATCGGCATGATCCTCCCGTCCGTGGCCGTCCAGCAGAGCGAGAAGCTCGACCTGCGCGCGGCCGCCAGGTACGCCGAGGAGGCGGGGCTGGACAGCGTCTGGATGGGCGACCACCTCGCCACCGGTGCCGCGACGCTGGAGGCGACGATCGGGCTGGCGACCGCGGCAGCCGTCACGGAGCGGGTCGCGATCGGAGCGAGCGTCTTCGTGCCGGCGATCCGCCCGCTGGCCTGGGCTGCCAAGCAGATCGCCTCGCTGCAGTACGTCTCCGGTGAACGACTGATTCTCGGGGTCGGATCGGGTGGTGGCGAGGAGCAGTGGCGGGCGGCCGAGGTTCCGTTCGCCGAGCGCGGGCGACGTACCGACCGGGCACTGCGCGCTTTGCCCGACCTGCTGGCCGGGAAGCCCGCCGACCTCGGTGCCGACGGGCCGGGGGTGCGGTTGGCGCCCGCCGTCGCCAGACCGCGGTTCTGGGTCGGCAACGACTCCGCGGTGGCTCGGCGGCGGGCGGCGCAACTGGGTGACGGCTGGTTCCCCTCGCTCGTGCCGGCCGAGGATGTGGCCACCGGCCGGGACCATCTCGAGGAACTCGCGGACCGGTACGCGAGGCCCGTGCCCACGATCGCGATCGGCGGGGTGTCAGCCGGAGGCGCCAACGACGCTGCCATCCGAGGGCTGGCAGCGGGGATCGCCGGCGGCTATGGCATGCCGTACGACCGAGCGCTGTCCCTGCCGCTCGCGGGCACTGCCGAGCAGACGGCCGATCGACTCGGTCGGTACGGCGAAGCCGGGGCGAGTCACGCCGTACTGGGTGTTGGTGGCACCGACTGGCGCGCCCAGGTCGACCACCTCGCCGCCGTACGCGCACTGCTCTGACCGGTCAGTCCCGAGGGCGGCGCCAGAGACCCACAACGGCGACCAGTCCGGCCACGGACGGCAGTGCGCCGATGATGCCGTGCAGTGGCGGCACGATCGTGGTGTAAGCCTCGCCGCCGACGGACAGGCCGATGAGTTGGATGGTCGCGCCGAGAACGAACAACACAGTGCTGACCACGCGGACCCGGCGCTTGCCCCGGGCGACGCCCCGGATCGCGTACAGCCAGCCGACGAGGCCGACGACTCCGACGGCGGCCAGGTAGATGGCGATCGCGTTGCGGTCGGCACGGACCGACTTCTGCGGCCATTCCGGGTACGCGGCCCGGACGTGGTCGGCGATGGCGTCGATCGTGACGATGTCGATCAGCGGCGCGAGCGTGGCCAGAACGGTCAGCAGCAGGCCGGCGTACAGAGCCGGTCTGAGGTACGCCGGTGAGCGGGGTGGTGCGGCGATGGTGGTCATCGCGATCCTCCTGATTCTTACGGTGTATGTTTCAGGGTATACTTACGCCGTAAGAATCATCAAACGAGAATCAGGGTCCCGATGACTGCACGCCGTACCCGTGGCCACAGCGTGGGGCTGACCCGTGAGGCAGTACTGCGGGCCGCGCTGGCGTTGGCCGATCGCGAAGGGCTGAAGGCGCTGTCGATGCGCCGGCTCGGCGCCGAGTTGGACGTCGAGGCCATGACGATCTACCACCACGTGCCGAACAAGGACGCCCTGCTGGACGGCCTGGTCGAGCAACTCGTCGCCTCGATCGCCCCTCCGGTGTTCGGGACGCCTTGGCAGGAAGGGATCCGCGACTATGCGCGGAGTCTGCGGGCCGCACTCCTCGCGCATCCCAATCTGGTCCCGCTGATCGCGTCCCGGCCGGCCGTCACCACACAGAACCTCCTGGCGCTGGAGACCGCGTTGGAGAGCCTGCGGTCCGCTGGTCTCGCACCTGCTGACGCACTGGATGTCATCTACGCGGTGACCGGCTTCGTCGTCGGACAGGTCGTCACCGCATCGGAGGGCGATCCGGTCGATCAGCTGGCGCCGCTCGACCTCTCCGAGTTCCCGTTGCTGGCCGAGGCGGCGCAGGGACCCCGAGATGCGGAAGCACGCTTCGTGTTCGCGCTGGACGCCCTGGTGTCCGGTCTCGGCTCGAGGCGCTAGAATGGTCCCATGCGAGTGAGCCTGCTCCTTATTTAGCCGTACTGGCATCCAGGCGCCGATGAGCGCCGGTCAGTGCGGCGTCCCCTCCTGTGTGAGGGGCTTTTTCATTTCTGGGAACGCCGTCTGGCAGATTTAGGCTCAACAACACACGAGTGCGGGAGTAGGACCGTGAGCGAGCAGGTGGAGGACGCCCCTATCGACCGGGGTGGGTACGACTTCAACGTCATGCAGGCCAAGTGGCGGCCGGTGTGGGAGAAGCTGGACCCGTTCAAGGCACGTGACGACGGCTCGGCCGAGCGGCGTTACGCGCTCACGATGTTCTCCTACCCCTCCGGCGACCTGCACATGGGCCACGCCGAGGTCTTCGCGTTGCACGACCTGCTGTCGCGGTACTGGTTCCAGCAGGGGTACGACGTGCTGAACCCGATCGGCTGGGACTCCTTCGGGCTGCCTGCCGAGAACGCGGCGATCAAGCGCAACGAGCACCCGGCGACCTATACCTACGCCAACATCGAGACGCAGGCCGAGTCGATCCGGCGCTACGGCATGAGCTTCGACTGGTCGCGCCGGCTGCACACGTCCGACCCGGAGTACTACAAGTGGACGCAGTGGCTGTTCCTGCGGTTCTACGAGCGCGGGCTGGCGTACCGCAAGGCTTCGTTCGTGAACTGGTGCCCGCACGACCAGACCGTCCTGGCCAACGAGCAGGTGATCCAGGGCCGCTGTGAGCGCTGTGGGCACGAGGTCACCAAGCGCGAGCTGACCCAGTGGTACTTCAAGACCACGGAGTACGCCCAGCGGCTGCTGGACGACATGGAGCTGCTGCAGTGGCCGGAAGAGATCCTGCTGATGCAGCGCAACTGGATCGGACGGTCCGAGGGCGCGTTCGCGGACTTCCAGGTCGAGGGCCGGGACGAGCCGATCCGGGTCTTCACGACTCGGCCGGACACGCTGTTCGGCGCGACCTTCATGGTGGTCGCACCGGATGCGAAGCTGGCCGCCGAGCTGGTCACCCCTGACCAGCAGGCCGCCTTCGACGAGTACCTGACCGCGGTCAAGTCGACCACCGAGATCGAGCGGCTGAGCACCGAGCGGGACAAGACCGGTGTGTTCCTGGGGTCGTACGCGATCAACCCGGTGACCGGGGAGCGGATCCAGATCTGGGCCGCCGACTACGTGCTGGCCGACTACGGCACCGGCGCGATCATGGCGGTGCCCGGCCAGGACACCCGGGACTGGGAGTTCGCGGAGAAGTTCGGCCTGCCGATCGTGCGGACCGTGCAGCCGACACCCGACTTCGAGGGCAAGGCGTACACGGGCGAAGGCCCGGCGATCAACAGCGCGAACGACGAGATCAGCCTGGACGGACTGGGCGTCGACGAGGCCAAGGCCCGGATCATCGACTGGCTGGACAGCAAGGGGCTGGGCGAGCGGACGATCAACTACCGGCTGCGCGACTGGCTGCTGAGCCGGCAGCGGTTCTGGGGCGCGCCGATCCCGATCATCCACTGCCCGACCTGTGGCGAGGTGCCGGTCCCGGACGACCAGCTGCCGATGGAGCTGCCCGACCTGCGCGGTGCCGATCTGGCGCCGAAGGGCGTGTCGCCGCTGGCCGCGGACCGCGAGTGGGTCGAGGTCGACTGCCCGAAGTGCGGTGGCAAGGCCGAGCGTGACACCGACACGATGGACACCTTCGTCGACTCGTCCTGGTACTTCCTGCGCTACCTGTCGCCGGAGTACGCCGACGGGCCGTACGACCCGGCCGCCGCCGAGCGGTGGATGTCGGTCTACCAGTACGTCGGCGGCAAGGAGCACGCCGTACTGCATCTGCTGTACGCGCGGTTCTTCGTCAAGGCGCTGCACGACATGGGCATGCTGAGCGTCGTCGAGCCGTTCACCCGGCTGCTGAACCAGGGCCAGGTGATCAACCAGGGCAAGTCGATGAGCAAGTCGCTGGGCAACGGTGTGAACCTGGGCGACCAGATCGACCTGTACGGCGTCGACGCGGTCCGGCTGACCATGGTGTTCGCCGGTCCGCCGGCCGACGACATCGACTGGGCCGACATGTCGCCGGGAGGCGCGCTGAAGTTCCTGCAACGGGCCTGGCGGCTGGCGGGAGCGGTCGAGGCGCCGCTGGGCTCGGATCCCTCGACCGGTGATGTCGAGCTGCGCCGGATCACCCACCGGACGATCGCGGACTCGGCCGAGCTGATCGACTCGATGCGCTTCAACGTGATGGTTGCCCGGATCATGGAGCTGGTGAACGCCACCCGGAAGGCCATCGACGCCGGACCGGGGGCGGCCGACCCGGCGGTCCGGGAGGCGGTCGAGACGGTGGCGGTGCTGCTGAGCCTGGTCGCGCCGTACACGGCCGAGGACATGTGGGAGACGCTGGGCTACGAGCCGACCGTCGCCAAGGCCGGCTGGCCGAAGGTCGACCCGGCGCTGCTGGTCCAGGACACGGTCACCTGCGTGGTCCAGATCGCCGGCAAGGTGCGGGACCGGCTGGAGGTCGCGCCGGACATCAGCGACGCCGACCTGGAGCAGCTGGCGCTGGCCTCCGATGCGGTCCAGAAGGCGCTGGACGGTCGGGGTGTCCGCAAGGTCATCGTCCGCGCGCCGAAGCTCGTCAACATCGTTCCGGCCTGATCGTTGCGGCCTGGCCCGTGCCGAGGTGACACGGGCTAGGCTGCTCAGATGCGTTCTGAGCTGATCGATGTCACGACCGGCGGTGCGGAAGTCGTCTTCGACCTGACGAGCAGGTGCGAGCAGTTCGTCGACTCCGAGGCTCATCAGGCGCAGGGCGACGGACTGCTGCACATCTTCGTCCCGCACGCGACGGCGGGGATCGCCATCCTCGAGACCGGGGCCGGCAGCGACACCGACCTGCTCGCGGTGCTCGAGCGACTGCTGCCGCGCGACGCCGGTTGGCAGCACCGGCACGGTACGCCGGGGCACGGGCGCGACCACGTGTTGCCCGCACTGATGCCGCCGTACGCGACGATCCCGGTGCTGGACGGGCGGATGATGCTCGGCACCTGGCAGTCGATCTGCCTGGTCGACACCAATGTCGACAATCCCCGGCGGCAGGTCCGGCTTTCCTGGCTTCCCGGTTAACGGACTACCAGGGAACTCGCCGGGAGGGATTTCGGTGACTTATCGTGATGTTGCCGATCGCGTTACGTTCGCGAAACACGGCTCCGATTGAATTGTCCGCATGGCAGCCCTTGAGACTCTGCGGGACCACTGGCATGGCCTCGGCACCGAACTCCTGATCCGCGCCACCCGCGGTATTTGTGACGGCAGCCTGACGAATGCCGATTCCGGCCGCGCGGACACCCGGGCCCGGCTCGACGACTGGGCCGGAATCCTTTCCCTCTATGCCGGCGAAAATGAATCCGCCTCGGTTCGCGCAAGTGCTTGAATCACCGGGCCGGATGATTTTCTGCGCGTTCAGTAATTGCGTTCTGAAGTAAACCCGTTGCCTTGGTCAACAGTTCTGTGTGATGCCGCTCACTGGACGCACCCGGCACCGATCGCTCAGTCACGCTATGTTGTGACAGGAACGTGAGGCTCTAGAGGGGTGACGGGCTTTGTCGGACACGGATGGCCGGGCTGAGGGGCGGCGGGGCTTCGCCGATCTGTTGCTCGACTTGAGAGTCCAGTCGGGCCTCTCCCAGGAGGAGCTGGCCGACCGGGCCGGGCTCAGCGTGCGGAGCATCCGCGAGATGGAAGCCGGCCGGGTGGCGCGTCCCCGGAAGGACTCCGTCCGGCTGCTCGCCGAGGGCCTGGGGCTCGGACCCAGCGACGCGGACCGCTTCCTCGCCGCGGCCGGGCACGGCGCCGTACGACCGGTGATCTCGGTGGCCGACCCGGCACCGACCGGACTGCGCTGGCGCGGGACGCGGCCGATCCCGGACGGCCTCGTCGGCCGTGAGCAGGAGTTGCTGGAGCTGGAAGGGCTCCTGCGACAGAACCGGTTGGTCACGCTCGTCGGCCCTGGTGGAGTCGGCAAGACCGAGCTCGCGCTGGCTGCGGCCGACAAGTTCTCCGGTGCTGACACGACGGTGGTGGTTGTCGACCTGACGACCGTCCAGCGGGATGCCGCCGTACCGTCGGCCATCCTGGACGCCTTCGGCACGGCTCCCGGTACGTCGGACCTGGACGACGTACTGTCCGGCCGCCGGCCGGGTGACCTGGTGATCGTCGAGGACAACGCCGAGCATGTGCTCGACGGGGTCGCGACGGTGGCGAACCGAATGGTCCGCAGCTTCCCGGGCATCGGCGTGCTGGTGACGTCGCGGATCCCGCTCGGGCTGCCGGACGAGGTGGTCCGCCGGGTGCAGGTGCTCGGCGTACCGGAGAACGACAGGGACTTCGGGGACATCGCGGCCAGCCCGGCAGTGGAGATGTTCTGCCGGCGGGTGGCTCGGGTGCGGCCCGACTTCGTGCTGACTGAGGAGAACGCGCCGATCGTCGCGCGGCTGTGTCGCCGGTTGGACGGGCTGCCTCTGGCTCTGGAGCTGGCGGCTGCGCGGGCCGGTTCGCTGTCGGTGGAGACGATCCTGGCCGCGCTGGACGACCGGTTCCGGCTGCTGTCCGGGCCGAGGCGGTTCGGGGCGCCGCATCAGCGGACGCTGGCGGACACGATCGCGTGGAGCGTTGACGCGCTGTCCGATGCCGCGCGGCAGTTGCTCTACCGCGCCTCGGTGCTCGGGTCGCCGTTCACGCTGGATGCGGTGGCCGGCGTGTGTACGGGTGATCCAATCGACGCGGCCGACGTACCGATGCTGCTGGCCGAGCTGGTGGACAAGTCGCTGCTGCAGCCGGTGCACGAGTTCGAGCAGCTGTACGGCGCTCGCTACAAGCTGCTGGAGACGATCCGCGAGCACGCGTACGCCGGTCTGTCGTCGCAGGGGGACGACCTGGTCGAGTTCCGCGACCGCGCGGTGGCGTGGTGCTCGAACTACGTCTCCGGGCTCGAGGGCGCGTGGTCCTCGCCCGATCGGGAACGGCGCTACCGGGCTGCGAACGCCAACTCGGCGCTCTTCGAGGTGGCGCTGGCTCGCGCGGCCGAGCTCGGACAGTGGGACGTGGCCGCGCGGATCGTGCTCGGGTTCCGGATCGCGTGGCAGTACCAGGCGAGTGTGGCCGAGAGCGGGATCCGTTGGGCGACCTTGTGCGCGGACAACGTCGCGGACAAGGAAGTCAGCGGCATGCTGCGCGCGATCGCCGGGCGGCTGTCGAGCCTGACCGGTGACGTCCGTGGCGCGCGCCGGCACTACGGCGAGGCCCGCACACTGATCCCCGGCGAGACCGAGATGGGCCTGGTCGCCCGTGGCGGGTGGGTGTCGTCCGGTTCGCATCTACTCGACACGCAGAGCCTGGCTGAGATCCCGGCGCTGGTGGATGACGCGCGCAAGCACGGCGACGTGCAGCGCTCCGCGACTGTGCAGGCCATCTGCGGACTCGCCCTACTGCGGTGGGGTCGCCTGCCCGAGGCCAAGGAGCTGCTGCTCGCCTGGGAGGCCGCACTGGTCAACCCGGGCGTGTACCCGGACGAGATCGCGTACATGGCGCTCAGCCGCGTCGAGCTGGAGCTCGGCAACCTGTCCGAGGCGCGGCGCTGGGCGCTGCTCGCCCGCGGCAGTCAGGCCTCCGACGACCCGGAGCGCACCAAGGTGGCAGGCTGCCTGGCGATGGTCGAGTACCACGACGGCCAGTACGACGAGGCGCGGGCGCTGCTCGACGAGGCGGATGCCGACATCCGCGGGCACCGGGGGTACTTCGACTACCAGGTCATGCGGTACCGCAGCCGCATGGCCCGGGACACCGGCGACGCGGAGCAGGCCCGGATCTGCATCCGCGACGCCGTCAACCGGCTGCTGGTCGAGGGACGGGTCGTGTACCTGCTCGAGGTCCTGCCGGAGGCCGTGGCCGTCCTGCACGCCCTGGGGAAGTCCGAGGACGGCGACGCCCTGTGTGGCCAGCTGCTGGCCTGGCAGCGGTCCATGGACCCGCCGATGCTTCCGACCGCGTGGGCGGTGCTGCAGGAGTCCTGCGAGAGTGCCTCGGTGGCTCCTGGCTGGCCGGAGCCCGACCCCGCCGCAGCGGTGCTGCGGCTGGCGAACGACGTACTCGCTGCGCTTTCGTGACGCCGATCCGCTGAAGCTGCCGGACAACTGCCGGTTCTTCTGCCTCGTCCTGACATGGCTGCCGGACCAAGAATTACAGCCGTAGGACAGGTTCCACGAAGCAGAGTCCGACACCGGCAGCGGCGGCAGGGAAGGGGTGGTGAGCCATGACGAGGCCTTGGTTCACCGCAGCACTGCCGTCGAGTTCGGGAGAGGCAACGCGGAGGGTATCCGGTGGCCGAGTGGTGGGGGCGCCGATCGGCTGCCGAGAGCTCCGGAGTGCTGCACAGTGCGGATCTGTCCTGCCTGAACCGGGTGCCGTGCGCCGTCAGGGCACCGGACCCGGGGCGAGGTCCCAGTATTGGGCCGGGCACACGACACAGGGGACGAGTGCCGGTCCGGCTGACACGGGGAGTGGCGGGTTTGGTCACCCGCCGCGGTGGGTCGGCTGCTGGGGCCTCCCGGGACCTCGACGGGCTCGCGGTCAGACCGGTACTTCGCGGAACCGGCACGGGGAGTAGCTCGCCGAGGTTTCTGAGCTCAGCTGACAACAAGGGGGAGTCAGCAGAAGAAGTTGGAACGCTGGCAACGAGGGGAGTCAGCGTGACGCGGTGAGGGCCGGTCCAGTGGGGGGCGCCGGCACAACGAGGTGGAGGCCACCGGAGGGGTTGGCCTCCACCTCGTCGCTTGTCTCAGCGCTTGGGGGCGTCCGCCTGCTCGAGGACCGCCTTCTTGTCGAACGCGTAGCCGACCATCCAGGTCGGCTGGAGGCGGTAGTAGACGATGTCGTCGCCCCAGCTCGACGGTGAGCTGCCGTAGTGCTTGGTGAGATGCGCCTCGATCTCCGCGAAGTCCGGGTGGTCCGGTGTCAACGTCTCCACCTGACCGTGACTGAACACGCCGATCCGCTCGCCGTCGACGTACGAGACGCTGGCCGCGGGCCGGACCTTGAGATGGCGCGCCTTGGCCGCGGACCCGGAGGTCGTGAACACCCACCGCGCGTGCAGGAAGTGCCCGTCGACCGCACTGATCCGTGGCTCGCCGCGGGCGGTGACGGTGGCCAGGTTCAGCGTGCACATGCCGGTCAGAACCCGCACCAGCTCGCCGGCGTCCAGCCGGCGCGAGTCCGTGATGATGTTGTGCAGGTGCTCCGTCGAGCGTTGGTACGCCGCGTCGAGGAGCTGCTGCAGCTCGGTGACTTCTGCCGCTGTCTCCTTCATCTCCGCAGTCTGGCAGACACGCACTTAACTGTCCGGTAACCTCGCTTCATGTCAGCCCGCGTGCACGTCGTCACCGACTCCACGGCTGGGCTGGCCACGCACGAGGTGCTCCGCCACCCGCTGACCGTCGTACCACTGCAGGTCGTCATCGGCGGGACGTCGTACGACGACGGCGCCACCTCCACCGACGCGGTCGCCGAGGCACTCAAGACCTTCACCCCGGTGTCGACCAGCCGTCCGGCGCCGCAGACCTTCGCGGACACGTACGCCGCTTGTGCGAAGGACGGAGCGGAGTCGGTGGTGTCGATCCACCTCTCCGGCGACATGTCCGGCACCGTCGAGGCCGCCATGATCGGCGCCAAGGAGTCGCCCATCCCGGTCCGCGTGGTCGACTCCCGCTCGCTCGGCATGGGCCTCGGGTTCCCGGTCCTGGCCGCGGCCGCCGCAGCCGCCGCGGGGGAGGACCAGGCCGGCGTCGAGGCGGCGGCCCGCGCGAGGATGGCGTCGATCTCGGCGTACTTCTACGTCGACACCCTCGAGTACCTCCGCCGCGGCGGCCGCATCGGCGCGGCTCAGGCCCTCCTCGGTACGGCGCTCGCCGTCAAACCACTGCTGACGATCAGCGGCGGCCGGATCGTCCCGCTCGAGAAGGTCCGCACCTCCAGCCGAGCCATCGCTCGCCTCGCCGACATCGCCGTCCAACGCGCCGGCGACACTCCCGTGCAGATCGCGGTCCACCACCTCGCCAACCTCGAAAAAGCCCAAACCCTCGCCGACGGCCTCTCCGACCGCCTCCCCGCCGCCGAAGAAATAGTCCTCCGCGAAGTAGGAGCCGTCATAGGCGCCCACGTAGGCCCCGGCCTCCTAGCCGTAGTAGTAGCCCCCCGCTAACCCCAGCCCTCCACCGCCCGCCCCGGCTTCCCGCCGCAGCTACCCGCCTCGGCTTCCCGCGACCGCGTCCCGCCTTCTTACCACCGCCTCGCGCCGCGCCACCCTGCCACCGCTTCCCGCCTCGGCTTCCCGCCACCGCCTCACGCCTCGGCGCCCGCCCCGCCCGCGCAGCGGACGGGCTCCGCCTGGGGTTTTCCACAGCTTCGAACTCGGGGGTTTCTGGGGCCGGCGGACTCGTACTTTCTCTGGCGTGAAAGTCACACGTCGTGCTCCGGCGCCCGCCCCGGGCGCCCGTGAGCGTGCGCTGGCGCGACTCGCCGCCAACGCACGCGAGCACGCACCCGACGAACACCTGGAGGAGCGTGATGAGGACGTGCGCGGTGGATGGATCCCCGAATCGATCCGGCCCGAACGACTACGAGACGCCCGCTGGACCCTGTCCCCACGGCACGTCGTGGTCCTGGCCGCCGTACTGGCCATCGGCCTGTCCTGGGCCGCCTGGCAAGTCTTCCGCGCCCGCCCCGAAACCCTCCCCGACACCCGCCCACCCACGACCGTCACCTCCGGCTCACCCGTCACCCAACCCGGCGCCGCGTCCTCACCCGGCAGCGGCCAGCCAGGCGCGAACCCCTCACCCGGAGCCGCGCAGCCGTCTGCCGGTGTGGGCCAGCCATCTTCGGGTGCCGGCTTGCCGTCGGCCGCCGCCCAGGGCACCGGCCAGTCGCCCGCCGGCGTGGTCGTTGTAGACGTCGCCGGCAAGGTCCGCCGCCCCGGCCTCGTCCGAGCACCCACCGGCTCGCGCGTGGCCGACGTACTAACCCTCGCCGGTGGCCCACTCCCGGGCGTAGACCTGACCACCCTCAACCTCGCCCGCCCAGTCGCCGACGGCGAACAAATCCTCGTCGGCATCCCCACCCCACCCGGCGCCACCACCGCCCCAGGCAGCACCCCAACGTCCCCATCCGCCGCCGCCAACTCCCCGGTCAACCTCAACACCGCCGATCTCACCCAACTGGATACCCTCCCCGGCGTAGGCCCGGTCCTGGCCCAACGCATCCTCGACTACCGCACCCAGAACGGCCCTTTCGCGACCATCGACCAACTCCAAGAAGTCCCCGGCGTAGGCCCCAAGAAGTTCGACTCCTTGAAGTCCCATGTCCGCATCTGACGAGACTCCCGACCAGCCGGGGGAGACGCTTGATCTAAGGCTCTTGGTGCCGGCCGGCGCGGGTTGGTTGGCGGCCGTCGTACTGATCGGCGAACAGCCACTCGCAGGTGTGGTGACGGCAGCCGTGTCACTTGCCCTCGCCTGCGTGGCCGCCGTGTTCCTGCGAGGTCGGCTCAACTCCGCCAGGTCCGTCGGGAGGCGCGCGGTCTGGGCTGTCGTGGGCGCGCTTGTGGTGGTCGCAGGGATGGGAGTGGGAGCCGCCCTGCAGGTGAAGGGATTGCAGGCCGGCCCGGTCCAGGGGTTGGCGGAGGAGGGCGCAACGGTTGGCGTCCGGTTGAAGATCGACGGGGATCCTGCCGTACGCCGGAGTCCGGGCAACCGACGCCCACCGTATGTGGTGGTGAAGGCAACCATCGAGGAGGTCCGAACTCGGAGTACGACGTCCTCGACCGGGAACGGGACCTCAAGTCCGCAGGCTGGTGGTGAAGTGACTACCCGGGTGAGGACTCGGGTGTTGGTGGTGGGTGATGAGGCCTGGCGAGGAGTGCGGTTCGGGGAGCGGGTGGACGGCAGGGGGCGGTTGGAGGCGGCCGAGCGTGGCGGTGATGTCGCGGCCATGCTGTCGGTTCGCGGAGAGCCGCGAGTGGTGGACGAGCCAGCCTGGTGGTTGCGCGCGGCCGAGCGGGTTCGGGCCGGCCTGCGGGGAGCGGTGGCGGGAGAGCCGGATGACGTGAAGGGCCTGGTCCCCGCACTCGTGATGGGTGACGAGTCCGGGCTCTCCGACGAACTTGCCGACGACTTCCGAACGACCGGGCTGACCCATCTGTCCGCAGTCTCGGGCACCAACCTGACGTTGCTGCTGGCGTTCGTCCTGCCGTTCAGTCGGCTGATCGGCGTACGGGCGCGAGGGCTGACTGCGGTCGGCCTGATGACGGTCGTCGTGTTCATCATCCTGGCGCGCCCTCAGCCGAGCGTGTTGCGAGCAGCCGCGATGGGCCTGATCGCGCTGGCCGCGATGACCAGCGGAGGCGGCCAACGCCGCGCGGCACGCAGCCTCTCGGTCGCGGTCATCGTGCTCCTGCTCCTCGACACCTCGCTCGCACGATCAGCCGGGTTCGCGCTGTCCGTGCTCGCAACCGCGGGCATCGTGCTGCTCGGTCCACGCTGGCGAGACGCGCTCGCCCGATGGCTTCCGACCTGGCTCGCCGAGGCGATCTCGTGCCCACTCGCCGCCCAACTCGCGTGTACGCCGATCGTCGCCTGGCTCTCCGGCCAAGTCTCGCTAGTCGCTGTCGCCGCGAACCTGCTCGCCGGTCCCGCAGTCGGTCCGGCAACCATCCTCGGCTTCGCAGCCGCCGGCGTCGCACTCGTGAGTACAGACGTAGCCCATCTCGTCGGCTGGGCCGCCGGCTGGCCGGCCCGCTGGATCATCCTGATAGCTCGAGAAGGCGCCGACCTCCCTGGCGCAGCCAGTCCCTGGCCGGCCACGATGATCGGCGTCGCCGTGCTCACGGTGCTCTGCCTGGCCATCGTCATCGGCCTGCACCGCATCCTGGCTCGCCCGATCGCGGCGCTCCTCGCGGTCGTTCTGCTGGCAGTCGTCGTACTGCGTCCGGTGGGTTCGATCGGCTGGCCACCAGGCGACTGGCTGCTGGTGATGTGCGATGTCGGACAAGGCGACGGCTTGGCACTACGAGCAGGTGAGAACGCTGCGGTGGTGGTCGATACCGGCCCGGATCCGGCCGCGATGGATCGATGCCTGAGGGATCTCGGTGTCGAGTACATCCCGGTGCTGGTGCTCACGCACTTCCACGCGGATCACGCCGGCGGACTGGCCGGCGTACTGAAGGATCGGCGCGTGGCGGAGATCGAGGTGACGCCGTACTTCTCGCCGCGCGCGGAGTACGACCGCGTCGTCGACCTCGCGGCGCAGCACGGCATCAGCCTGCGGACGGTCACGTACCACGAGAAGCGCGTCGTCGGCGCACTTAGTTGGACCACGCTCTGGCCGGCCCGGGTTCCGGCACTTCCGCCACCGGGTACGTCGTCTGCGACCTCCAGCGACGAGGGTTCACCGGAGAACAACGCCAGCATCGCGATGATGGTCGAGGCGTCCGGCCTCCGGATCCTCCTCACCGGCGACCTGGAACCCGAATCCCAGCGAGCCATCCTCGCTTCCGGTGCCGACCTCCGAGCCGACGTCCTCAAGGTTCCGCATCACGGCTCGGCCCAGCAGGACCCGGCCTTCATCGCCGCCACCGGCGCCCGCCTCGCCCTGATCTCGGTCGGCCGCGACAACGACTACGGCCACCCGGCGCCCAGGACCCTGTCGCTCCTGGCCCACCAATCCACCCGAACCGCCACCACCAGCACGAACGGTCCCCTGACCGTCACCAACCCCGCCAACCACCTGACCCTCACCACCGCCCACGACCCATGACCACGAGCCAGGTCGTCCAGGATCAGGAGGCCACCGGCAGGAGCCACGAGCCAGGAGGGTCAGGAGGGTCAGGAGCCAGGAGGTCAGGAGAACGTGACGGCCGCGGCGGGGACTGTGCTTTCAGGTTCGTCGCCGAGGGACCACGCGGCTACTCGGGAGACCACCTGCGCCGGGACTTCGTCGCTGATGCCAGTGACAGCGGGGATGTCGTAGGTGCCGTGCGCGTCGTACGGGAGGACGACGCGGTAGCCGCGGGCCAGGGCAGTCCGCGCGGTGGCCTGTACGCACATCTCGGACATCACGCCGCAGATCGCAATCGACCTCACGCCGGCGGCGACCAGGAGCTGACCGAGCGGTGTCGCGTCGAAGCCGTCGTCACGAGGCTTGCGAATCACCTGCTCACGCGGACCCGGCTTCACCGGCAGGTACAACTCCCAGCCCCGCGTCCCCGGCTCGTCGGCCGCGCCGGGAGCACCGTCGTTCTGCAGATGCACAACGACCGCCCCAGCCTCCCGCGCACGGTCGAGCAGTTCGGTCGTCCGGTCCAGGAGACGATCGGCTCCAGGTACGGCGTTCTCGCCGGAGACGGAGGCCGATTGCAGGTCCACCAGGATCAGGGCGTCGACAGGGGCAACAGGGTCGGTCATGCCGCCATCCTTGCCGGTCGGTGCAAGCGACCTCCAGCGAGTTTCTGTCGACGCGACATGGGATGCTGGCCGGGTGGCTGCTCGTAGGGGTTCCGCGCCCAAGCTGGGCGACGTACTGCTGGTGACCGGTGCCGAGGCGTTCCTCGCGGACCGTGCCGTCAAGTCGGCGATCGCCGCGGTGTCCAAGGAGGCGGCGTCCAAAGGCGAGGCCGACATCGAGGTGACGGATGTCGACGCGACCGGGCTGGACGTGGGGGTGTTCGCGGAGCTGACCGGTCCGTCGCTGTTCGCGAGCGAGCGTGTCCTGGTCATGCGAGCGCTGGAGAACCTGCCGCCCGACATGGTCCCGCACCTGCTCGAGTACGCCGGGAGCCCGTCGGACGACGTGCTGGTCGTGCTCGTGCACTCGGGCGGCCAGAAGGGCAAAGGCGTCCTCGACAAGTTGCGCAAGGCATCGGTCAGCGAGGTCGTGGCGACCGCGCCGAAGGCGTGGGAGTTGCCGCAGTTCGTAGCCGGGGAGATTCGGCTGCTCGGCGGCAGTGTGGACGAGCGGGCGTCGTCGGCGCTGGTCGACGCGGTCGGTCACGATCTGCGGGCGCTGGCGGGGGCCTGTTCCCAGTTGGTTTCGGACTCGGGCGGGCAGGCGGTCACGGCCGAGCTGATCGGGCAGTACTTCGGTGGTCGTGCGGAGGTGACGAGCTTCGCGGTCGCGGATGCGGCGATCGCGGGCCGGACCGAGCCGGCTCTAGAGCAGTTGCGGTGGGCGCTGGACTGTGGCGTCGCGCCGGTGCTGGTGACGAGCGCGATGGCGGGTGGTCTGCGCGGGTTGGCGAAGTTCTCGAGTGCCCCGGGCGGGCTTCGCGAGGCGGACCTGGCCCGGGAGGTCGGCGTACCGCCGTGGAAGCTGAAGCAGTTGAAGCAGCAGGTCCGCGGGTGGACCCCGGGTGGGCTGGCTACCGCGATCAAGGCGGTGGCCCAGGCCGACGCCGACGTGAAGGGCGCCTCAGGCGACGCCGGCTACGCCCTCGAGCGGATGGTCATCACCGTCAGCCGCTCCCACGGCCGCCGCTAACCCCAGCCGATCAACCGAGCACCGCCAACCACACAAGCCGAGGAATCCCCGGCGCGCGATCCAAGTCCGACCACGCAAGCCAGAGGAGTCCCCGGAACGCGCGGACCGAGTCCGACCACGCGAGGCGAGGAGTGCCGGGCGCGGTACCGAGTCCGAGCACGCGAGGCGAGGAGTGCCGGGCGCGCGAGCCGAGTTCGGGCACGCATGGTGAGGAGTTCCGGCCGCGGATCGAGTCCGAGCAGGCAAGCCGAGGAGTGGAGGGCGCGCGAGCCTGGAGGGCCGAGCACGCAAGGCGAGGAATCCCCGGGCGGCTCCCGAACCTGGAGGGTTTGGGAACGCAAAAACGATCGGCCGGTCTTGGACGGGCCGATCGTTGGCGGGCTGCCTCAGAGAGAGGCGGCCTTCTTGAAGATGGCCGACTTGCGGTTGGCGGCCTGGTTGGCGTGGATGACGCCCTTGCTGACGGCCTTGTCGAGCAGGCGGCCGGCCACGCGGGCGTGCTCCTGCGCCTTCGCGGAGTCGCCGGTCTCGGCGGCCTCGCGGAAGCGGCGAACAGCCGTCTTGAGGGTCGACTTCACCGACTTGTTGCGAAGTCGCGCAGCCTCGTTCTGGCGGTTGCGCTTGATCTGGGACTTGATGTTCGCCACGTGAGCAGAGCCTCGATCAGGAGTATGCGGTCATTAACAGGAAGGTGTCGCGCGCACGGCTGTACACCACCCGTGGGTGCGCGAAGAGCCAGATTACCAACAAGCCACCGTCAGCTCCAAACCCGACCACCCCCGCGGCGACGTCAGTCCACCTCTGCCGCGGCTTTGAGCCGCTCCAGGGTCACCCGGATCCCGCGCCGGTTGAGCCGCGTCCGATCCCCGAACACGCGCTGGAACACCGTCCGCATCACCACCGGCCGACGGTCCGTCCACGACTCGGTCACCTCACACCCGTCGGCGGTCGCCGCGAACTCGTAGGCCCACAGCGAGATCGGTACCGGCCCGAAGTGGATCCAGAACGCGAACCGCCGCCCCGGCTCAGCCTCTACCACCCGCCCCTGCGTGAACCACCGAACCGCACCCACCCGGTTGTGCCCGACGAACCGCGCCCCCACCACCGGCCCCGCCGTACCCGAGGACCACCTCACCCGAGTGCACTCCGGACTCCACTCACCCATCCGAGGCAGATCACTGACCAGCCCATAAAGCCGCTCCGCCGACGCGCCCACCGCAATGGATTCCGCCAAGTCCGCCATAAGTCTCCTCCTCCGCCACATATTCTGCCCGAGCGTGACATAGCGACTACCGGGCGGCATACTCGGGCGCTCCGTCGCTCCCGGAGGAGATTTGTGTTTCGTCGTACGCCGATCGTCGTGGTCACCGCGCTTGTTGCGTCGCTGGCTGGTGTTCCGCTCATCGCCCGTGCGGCCAACGCACTGCAGAGTGGTGAGACACCGGCGGCGGCTGATCCGCTGGTCAAGCGGTCCGACACCGGCTCGTACATCGTCCAGCTCGATGACGCACCGGTCGCCGAGTACGGCGGTGACATCGCCGGACTGCCTGCCACACGCGTGCTGCCGGGCGGGAAGTTGGTGAAGACGGCCAGCCAGGTCGTCGGGTACGTCAAGCACCTGGCCGAGGAGCGCCAAGCGCTTCTGGAGACGGTCCCCGAGGTGAAGAAGCTGTACGACTACAGCTACACGTACTCCGGTTTCTCCGCGCAGATGTCGTACGACGAAGCCGTCAAGCTGGCCAAGTCGTCCGGAGTGAAGAGCGTCGAGCCGAGCGAGCTCCAGAGGCAGGACACCGTGGACACCCCGCGCTTCCTGGGGATGTCCGGCAAGGGTGGAGCTTGGCAGCAGGCCGGTGGGGTCGACCGGGCCGGCGACGGCGTGATCATCGGCGTCATCGACTCGGGCTTCGTCCCCGAGCGGGCGAGTTTCGCGCCGATTAAGACCAGCAAGCGGTCGGACGCGATCGTCGCGAAGAAGTGGAAGGGCACCTGCCAGGCCGGTGAGGAGGCGCCTGTCACCTGCAACAACAAGGTGATCGGCGCCCGGTACTTCGACAAGGGCATCGGCAGCCGCCCGATCGCGGAGGAGTTCAAGTCGCCGCGGGACTACGGCGGTCACGGCACCCACACGGCCAGTACGGCGGGCGGCAACCACGACGTCGAGATGAGCGTCATGGGCCGCGACTACGGCAAGGGTTCCGGCATCGCCCCGCAGGCACGGTTGGCGATCTACAAGGTGCTGTGGGCCGTCGACCAGAGCGGTGGCGGCAGCGGCACCGACGCGGACATCGTGGCCGGTATCGACGCAGCGGTCGCGGACGGTGTGGACGTGATCAACTACTCGGTCTCCGGCTCCGGCTCGACGTACGTGAACGCCACCGGCCTGGCGTTCCTGCGTGCCGCCAAGGCGGGCGTGTTCGTGGCCACGAGCGCCGGCAACACCGGTCCGGGCGTCGGCACGGTCGGCAAGAACTACCCCTGGGTGACGACGGTTGCCAATGGCACCCATGACCGCGACATCCAGACGACCGTGACCCTCGGCGACGGCAAGTCCTACACCGGCGCGGGCATCGGCGCCGGTGCGCCGTCAGCCCCCGTGATCCTGGCCAAGGACGCCGGCCCCGACGGCGTGAACGAGAGCAGCCTGTGCCAAGGCGGCACCCTCGACCCGGCAAAGGTTCGCGGCAAGATCGTGGTCTGCGACCGCGGCGTGAACGACCGGGTCGACAAGAGCGCGCAGGTGAAGAAGGCCGGCGGCGTCGGCATGATCCTGCTCAACATCACCCCGGGCACGCAGGACGCTGACCTGCACACGGTCCCGACCGTGCACCTCGGCGACAAGGTCGCGCCCGCGGTCAAGGAATACGTCGGCGGTACGGCGAACCCGGCCGCCACGATCGGCCCTGGTACGCCGGTCCGCGTGACCGCACCGAAGGTCGCGACCTCGTCCAGCCGCGGACCGTCCCCGGCCGGCAACGGTGACCTGCTCAAGCCGGACATCATGGCGCCGGGCACCAATGTGCTCGCAGCGACGACCGCCTTCAGCGCGGCCGGTGGCGAGTACGCGTTCATGAGCGGTACGTCGATGGCGTCGCCGCACATCGCCGGCGCCGCGGCGGTGCTGAAGGGCAGGCACCCGGGCTGGTCGCCGATGGCGATCAAGTCGGCGCTGCTGACCACCGGCACCGACCAGGACACCAGCGGTAAACCGATCCGCAACGACTCGGGCTCAGAGGCCAACCCGTTCGGGTATGGCGCCGGCCTCGTGCAGCCGAAGAAGGCGATGGACCCCGGCCTGGTCTACGACTCGTCGTACGCCGACTGGGCCAAGTTCGTCTGCGGGTCCGGCCAGGTGCCGGCGACGCACGAGCTGTGTGTGGGCGGCAAGATCGACCCGAGTGACTTGAACTACCCGACGATCGCGGTCGGTGACCTAGCCGGCAAGCAGACCGTGACCCGCACCGTGACGAACGTTGGCCGACTCCCCGAGATCTACGTCCCGAAGGTCGAAGGCCTGGCCAAGGTCAAGGTGACCGTGACACCGCGCATCCTGATCACGCTGCCCGGCCACAAGGCGACGTACAAGGTCACCTTCGAGAACACGGGTGCGCCGCTCGAGCAGTACTCGTTCGGCAAGCTGACCTGGAAGTCGAACCAGCATGCGGTGACCAGTACGCTCGCGATCAAGCCGCTCACGGTCAAGGCACCGACGCAGGTCACGGGGACCGGGACCGCAGGATCCGTGCAGGTGCCCATCACCGCCGGGTACTCCGGCACACTCAACACGACCGCGGTTGGCCTGACGGCAGCGACCATCGCCGAGGCCGACCTGAAGAACCCGGGCGGGGTGTCGTTCCCGACCGCGAACCCGCAGATCAACGACCACGTCGCCAAGTTCACGGTGAACGTCCAGGCCGGTGTGAAGTACGCCCGGTTCTCGACGTTCGACGCGGACTACCCAGCCGGTACGGACCTGGATGTCTTCGTCTACAAGGCCAGTACGGCGACGCTGCTCGGCAGCAGCACCGGCGGCTCGGCCGAGGAACAGGTCGACCTCGCACAGCCCGCCGGTGGACCAGTGGACGTGTACGTCGACCTGTTCGCCGGAGCCGACCACCAACAGGTGAAGCTCAACCACTGGGAACTCCAGAACCCGCAGGGCAACCTGACGGTCAGCCCACCGGAGCAGCCCGTCCAGACGGCCGGCGAAACCAGCGTGACCGCGTCCTGGACCGGTCTGACCGCCGGCATGCGGTACCTCGGCCAACTGCACTACTCCGACGGCACCGACGGCTCCGGCTCGACCGTGGTCCGGGTCGACAGCTGACATCGGCTCAGCATCACGTGCCTCGTCGCCGGCCGCCACCTGGTGAGGATGCTGCTCGATACTCACCACTAGATTCGTCACACCTTCAGAGACGCGCATCCTCGGGAAACGCTGCGTTCCGGGTCAGGACAGCCGCTCCCGTACCCAGTCCAGGTGGATCAGGGCGTGTCTGCGCTGCCAGGGCCGGATGGTCGGTAGGCCGGGTGGGGCCGGCTGAGCCGCGCCCCACCACAGACCGCCCGCGATGGCGGCCAGGAACCCGGTGATCCCCACGTCGTCGGGCAGCTCGGGCAACTGGACCGACTCACGCATGTCCGCGTGCAGGATGACCGTGTCGGTCCAAGGCGGCGCCGACGCCGCGTGTGCCCAGTCGATGAAGACCACCCGGTCGTCGGTGAGGATGATGTTGTCGGCCCGCAGGTCCCAGTGCGCCAGCGCTTTGCCCTCCGCCAGAGCCCGCAGCCCGGTCCGCGACAGCTCTGCCAGCTCTTCCTCGCGTCCGGCCACCCAGTCGGGTACGTCGAGCCCGTCCGCGATGACGTTGTCCCACCGGCTCAAGAACTCCTCACTCCGTACGGCGGCGACCGGCGCGTCCGGCCACGGCGAAGGGTCGAGTGCTGCGGTCAGCTCGGCCAGAGCGTCCAGGACACGGTCGGCCTCGTGCTGTTCCCACGGGTGGGACGGCAGCCAGCCCTCGATGTCCTCCAGGAGCAGCCCGACCCAGTCGCCGTCGTCGTACACGTCGTAAAGCGCCGGGGCCGTCGGCAACGGGCCGACGCCCTGGATCGCGGCGATCTCGTTGCGGAACAGCGTCGGGGTCTTCGGGTTGAGCGACGTACCGACGGTCTTGACGAAGGCGCGGCGGCCGGATGCGGTCACCAGGCGGGCGGCGACGCCGGGGGAGAACCCGCCCTGCTGGGTCGTGGCGGATACCACCGCCGACCCGAGCGCGCGCTCCACCCACGCCCGCACACCGGCGGGCACCTCCTCGAAGGGCAACCGGACCCCAGCAGCGTGCGCCATGCCCACAAACGGTAGGTCGCCGGGCCCCGGACCGCTCGCGGTTTTCGAATCCGCTGGCCCTGCATGGGATGATTGACCGATTGTCCGTCACCCGAGCTGAACTGGATCCCCTCCGTGCCCGCTGGCCCCACGACCGTGCCTCAGCCAGGTCGTACCGACCCGTCGCTGATCCGGAACTTCTGCATCATCGCCCACATCGACCACGGCAAGTCGACGCTGGCCGACCGGATGCTGCAGATCACCGGGGTGGTCGACGACCGCTCGATGCGGGCGCAGTACCTCGACCGGATGGACATCGAGCGCGAACGCGGCATCACGATCAAGTCGCAGGCGGTCCGGCTGCCGTTCGCGCCTGGACCGGACACCCCGGGCGGCCTGCTCGCCCCGGACGGTACGACGTACATCCTGAACATGATCGACACCCCCGGGCACGTCGACTTCACCTACGAGGTGTCCCGGTCGCTGGAGGCGTGTGAGGGCGCGGTGCTGCTGGTCGACGCAGCGCAGGGCATCGAGGCGCAGACGCTGGCCAACCTGTACCTCGCGCTGAACGCGGACCTGCACATCATCCCGGTGCTGAACAAGATCGACCTGCCCAGCGCCCAGCCGGAGAAGTACGCGGCCGAGCTGGCCCACATCATCGGCTGCGACCCGTCCGACGTCCTGAAGGTGTCGGCGAAGACCGGCGAGGGCGTCGAGGACCTGCTCAGCGAGATCGTCGCGCAGGTCGAGCCGCCGCAGGGCGTCAAGGACGCGCCGCCGCGGGCCCTGATCTTCGACTCGGTCTACGACACCTACCGCGGCGTGGTCACCTACGTCCGGGTGGTCGACGGCGAGCTGACCCACCGGGACCGGATCAAGATGATGTCGACCGGCGCCGTACACGAGATGCTCGAGGTCGGGGTGATCTCGCCGGAGCCGATGAAGACGCCGAGTATCGGTGTGGGCGAGGTCGGTTACCTGATCACCGGCGTGAAGGACGTCCGCCAGTCCCGGGTCGGCGACACCGTCACCGCGGCCGTGCACGGTGCGACGGAAGCGCTCGGCGGTTACAAGCATCCGCAGCCGATGGTGTACTCCGGGCTGTTCCCGATCGACGGCGACGACTACCCGACGCTGCGGGACGCGCTGGAGCGGCTGCAGCTGAACGACGCGGCCCTGCAGTACGAGCCGGAGACCTCGGGCGCGCTCGGGTTCGGGTTCCGCTGCGGCTTCCTCGGGCTGCTGCACATGGAGATCGTCCGTGAGCGGCTCGAGCGTGAGTTCGATCTCGACCTGATCTCGACCGCGCCGAACGTCGTCTACCGGGTCGAGATGGAGGACGGCAAGGAGCACGTCGTCACCAACCCGAGCGAGTTCCCGGAAGGCAAGATCGCCGAGATCTACGAGCCGGTGGTGAAGGCGACCATCCTCAGCCCGAAGGACTTCATCGGCGTGATCATGGAGCTGTGCCAGGCCAAGCGGGGCAACCTGCAGGGCATGGACTACCTGTCCGAGGACCGGGTCGAGCTGCGCTACACGCTGCCGCTGGCCGAGATCGTCTTCGACTTCTTCGACCAGCTGAAGTCGAAGACCAAGGGCTACGCGTCGCTCGACTACGAGCCGACCGGTGAGCAGGCCGCCGCGCTGGTCAAAGTGGACATCCTGCTGCAGGGCGAGACGGTCGATGCGTTCTCGGCGATCGTGCACCGCGACAACGCGTACTCCTACGGCGTCGCGCTGGCCGGCAAGCTGAAGGAACTGATCCCCAGGCAGCAGTTCGAGGTGCCGATCCAGGCCGCGATCGGGTCCCGCATCATCGCCCGCGAGTCGATCCGCGCGATGCGCAAGGACGTGCTGGCCAAGTGCTACGGCGGTGACATCACCCGTAAGCGCAAGCTGCTGGAGAAGCAGAAGGAAGGCAAGAAGCGGATGAAGATGGTCGGCCGGGTCGAGGTACCGCAGGAGGCCTTCATCGCCGCCCTGCGCACCACCGACACCGGGGAGAAGGCCAAGAAGTAGTGCCGGTCGAGATCCCCACCGGGTTACTGGTCGTCGCGTCGCGAGGTCAGGACTGGGCGGACTGGCTCGATCGGCTGCCCCGGTTGACCCGCGAGCTGCTCGACGAGTGGCAGTTGCGCGTCGACGGTACGTCGGCGTACGGGAACTGTGCTCTGGTCGTCCCGGTGACGACGGCGGACGGTCAGCGCGCCGTACTGAAGGTGCAGTTCCCGCACTGGGAGGCCGAGACCGAGCATCTCGCGCTGCGGGCGTGGGCCGGGAACGGCGTGGTCCAGTTGCTGCGGGCCGATCCGCGGCGGTTCGCGTTGCTGCTCGAGCGGCTGGAACCGCGGGACCTGACCACGATCGATGCCCTCGACGCCTGCGAGATCGTTGGCAGCACCTACAAGCGGTTGCATGTCCCGGCCGGACCGCAGTTCCGGACGCTGTCGGGTGAGCTGAAGCGGTGGCTCGAGCGGTTCCGGCAGTTGCCGGCCTCGGCGCCGGTGCCGCATCGGTACGTCGAGCAGGCGATCGCGCTGTCCGAGGACTTCGTCGCGGACCCGGCGACGGACGGCCGGCTGATCCACACCGATCTGCACTACGAGAATATGCTGGCGGCAGAACGCGAGCCCTGGTTGGTGATCGACCCGAAGCCGCTGTCCGGCGACCCGCACTTCGAGGTCGCGCCGCTGATCTGGAACCGCTGGGACGAGATCGTTGCCTCCGGCGACCTTCGGTTCGCGGTCAAACAGCGTTTCTACACGGCGATCGACGCCGCCGGCCTGGACGAGGAGCGCGCCCGCGACTGGGTGATCGTCCGGCAGATGCTCAACGTGCTGTGGACGTTGGAGGACGCCGACGAGTCCCTGCCTCAGGACTGGCTCACCCGCAACATCGCGATCGTGAAAGCCATCCAGGACTAGAAATTCAGTGGAGACCGCACGCCGGGCGAGAGAGTATGCCCGGTATGCGGGTGCTGACGGTCAACGTTGTGGAGAAACTGATTCCGGGTCCGAAGGAGACCGGACTCACCGCCATCGACAAGCGACCGCAGGCGGGCCGGGTAGAGGTCGGCGAGCTCGGGCTGACCGGTGACAGGGTGTGCGACACCAAGAACCACGGCGGCCCGGACCTGGCGATCTACGCGTACGCCGACGAGGACGCGAACTGGTGGTCCGCGCACCTGGGCCGGGAGATCCCGGCCGGTCTGTTCGGTGAGAACCTGCGCACCGAGGGCCTCGACATCACCGGGGCGTTGCTGGGCGAGACCTGGCGGATCGGCGCCGACGTCGAGGTGATGGTCCGGGCGCCGCGGATCCCGTGCATCACGTTCCAGCACAGGATGCAGGAGCCGCACTGGGTCAAGCGATTCCACCAGGCCGGCCGCCCGGGCGCCTATCTGAAGGTACTGCGGACCGGATCGATCGGTGCCGGTGATCCGGTCGAGGTGCTGAGCCGGCCGGAGCACGAGGTCACCATCGGCGTCATGTTCGGCCGGCAGGAACCGGAGAAGATGCAGCGGATGCTGGACTCCGGCGTCGACCTGATGGATGAGCTCC
Organism: Kribbella sp. NPDC049227; assembly: GCF_043197265.1. Lineage (NCBI taxonomy): Bacteria > Bacillati > Actinomycetota > Actinomycetes > Propionibacteriales > Kribbellaceae > Kribbella > Kribbella sp. NPDC049227. The sequence continues at coordinate 505,603 of NZ_JBICST010000007.1, forward strand.
GTGAGACCGCGCAGCGCGTAGCGGCGCGCGCATGAGCGGCCTGCTGCCCGCACCTGGACCACTTCGCCCGCTCGCACTGGCCACCCTGCTCAGCCGGGTCGGCAACGGGCTGCTGATGACGGTCAGTGTGCTGTACTTCACCCGGATCGTCGGATTGTCCATCGCACAGGTCGGACTCGGGCTCACCGTCGCCGGCCTGTTCGGTCTGTTGTCAGCGGTGCCGATGGGGCATGTGGCCGACCGCCGGGGTCCGCGCACCCTGTTCGTCATCCTGAGCCTCGTACTCTGCGGGGTGTCGCTGCTCTACCTGCTGGTGGACACCTTCTGGCAGTTCCTGATCGTGTCGATCGTGCTGACTGCCTTCGACCGGGGAGCGGGAGCCGTCCGGGGCGCACTGATCGCCGCCATCACGCAAGGCGCAGGCCGGGTTGCCGCCCGTGCCTACCTGCGGGCGGTGACCAACATCGGCATCATGGCCGGCGCCGGAATCGGTGCGTTCGCGCTGCACTTCGACACGGCTACGGCGTACCGGCTGATGTTCGTGCTCGATGCGGTGCTCAGTGCGATCGCGGCGTTCGTCGTACTGGCGGTGCCTGCTGTGGCACCGCTCGAACGAAGCGACGACGGACCGGTCTGGGTCGCCCTGCGCGATCGTGGGTATCTGGCGGTGGCCGCGCTGAACGCCGCGATGTCGATCCACTACGCCATCTTCGACGTCGCGATCCCGCTCTGGGTGGTCGACCACACCGAGGCGCCGCGCTGGATGGTCGCCCTGACGCTGATCATCAACACCGTGGTGGTCGCGCTCTTCCAGGTCCGGTCCTCGCGCGGGATCTCGGATCTGACCACGGCCGCGTGGGCCACCCGGACCGCCGGACTGTTGCTTCTGGCATCGATGATCCTGTTCGCCGGAGCCTCCTGGGGGAACGCCGCCGTCGCGGTCGGCCTGCTCGCCCTCGGTGCCTTGGTCCAGGTGGCCGGCGAGCTCCTGCAGTCCTCCGGCTCGTTCCTGCTCGGCTTCGAACTCGCCGCCGAGCACGCCCAAGGCCAGTACCAAGGCGTCTGGAACACCAGCATGTCCATCAGCACGATGGTCGCCCCAACCATCCTGGCCCTGCTCCCACTCGGCCTCGGCGTCCCCGGCTGGATCATCCTGGGCGTCTGGTTCGCCGCGGCCGGCATCCTCTTCGTCCCCGTCGTCCGCTGGGCCGGCGCCCGACGTACCGCTCAGTTGGTCAGGTAATGGCGGATGGCGGCGGTCGCTCCGATGCACCGCCACGTTCGGTCCTCGAGGATGTCGAGGCGCTCGTGCAGAGCACGTCTGACCTGGTCGGGGCGGCCCTGTGAGAGCTCGTCCAGGACGTCTCGGATCACGTCGAACGGCTGCCCGACGTCGCGCAGCAACGCGATGACCGTCAGCCGCCGTAGCTGCTCCGGGCTGTAGACGCGGTACGCCGTGGACGCCTCGCGCTCCGGCTGCAGGAGCCCTTGCTGCTCCCAGAACCGCACCGCGGACGGCCTGACGCCGGCTATCGCGGCGGCTTCCGCGATTCGGAGACGGCGGGTGCGCAGCTGCGAGGTGGTCGGGCGAAGGGCTGACTCGATCGCGTCGAGCGCGGCCTGCGTACGGACGCGCTGATGGTCCAGGGCGCCGTGGCTGGCGTTGACCAGGTCGAGCACCGCCGTCCGGTCGCCCGCGTGGATCGCGCGCATGACGTCGAGGGCAGGCTGCCAGCCATAGCCGGCGATCACGATGCGAGCGACCCGCAAGGCCTCGACGTGTACGTCGGTGTAGCGGCGGTACCCGTTCGGTCCGCGCTCAGCCGGTGGCAGGAAGCCGACCTTCTCGTAGGTCCGGATCTGCGTGACCCCTAGGCCGGCCAGCCGCGCCAGGTCGATCGGGCGCAGGTACTGCTTCGAGTGCAAACGAAGGCTTTTCGGCTCGTCAGCGCCTGGGTCAGGCACGCATAGCCCTCCAAACCCTTCAGCTTGCATCAGCTTTCTAGGTTGAGCTTATGAGTGTTGACGAGGCGAGGACAGTGTGGGTCGACCGGCTGGGGATGCGGTACCGCGCACCGGTCCGCCCGGCCGGTCTGCGGGCGGCGCTCCGCTCGGTGGTACGGCGCGAGTACCGCGAGATCGACGCGGTGACGGACCTGACCTTCGGGCTGGCCGCGGGCGAGGTGGTCGGCTTCCTCGGCCCGAACGGCGCCGGCAAGACCACGACCATGAAGATCCTCGCCGGCATCCTGCACCCAACCAGCGGAGACGTCCGCGTGCTCGGTTCCGTTCCGTGGCAGCGGCGCCGAAGCTATCTGCGAACGATCGCCCTGATCCGCGGAAGCCAGCCGATCGGCGGCCCCGCGGAGCTGACAGTCATGGACTCGCTCCGCTATCAGCAACTGCTGTACGAGGTGCCGCGCGAGGACTTCCGCACCGCCGTGGACGAACTCGTCGACCTGCTCGACATCAGCGCGCTGCTGCCGCGCCAGGTGCGGGCGTTGAGCCTCGGCGAGCGGATGCGGGCCGGCTTGGCGATGGCGATGGTCTACCGGCCCAAGGTCCTGTTCCTCGACGAACCCACGTTGGGACTCGACGTCTCGGCCGCCGCGACGCTCCGCCGGTTCGTCGCCGAGTACGCCGCCCGGACCGGGGCAACGATCCTGCTGACCAGCCACTACATGGCCGACGTGGAGGCGTTGTGCCGCCGGGTCATCCTGATCGACCACGGCCGCATCCGGTACGACGGCGACCTCGGCGCGCTGAGCATGACCCTTGCACCGGACCTCGTGGATCCGGCGCTCGACGTCGTACTGGACCGGTTGTACCGGGACGGAGCGCGGTGACCGGGCACACCCTTCGTCTGCTCCGGGCGGGGATCTGGCGCAGCTCGGTGGAGTGGTGGAGCTTCCGGTCCTTCGTGATCACCCTGGTGGCCGGCCAGACGGTGACGCCGCTGCTCGGTCTCTTCGTCTGGTCCTCGGCCGTCCCCGGGAGCAGCGGGATCACGACGTACTACGTTGTCCTCCTCGCCGTTCAACTGGTGACGGTCTCGTTCGAGCACCACACGCTGGCGAACGCGATCTACGGCGGTGACTTCGCGGCCGAACTGGTGAAGCCGCGACCGGTGGTCCTCGATTTCCTGGCCACCAACCTCGCACTGCGGTTCTGGCATCTGCTCTTCGGCCTGCCGGTCATCGTGATCGTCGGTCTGTTCGCCGGCGTGTCCTTGCGTGGTCTCGATCTCGTCTGGCGTTGCCTGCCGTCGTACTGGCCGCGGCCCTGCGCTTCGTCTTCACCTACACGCTGGCGCTGTCGGCCGTGTGGATGCAGCGCGCGCACGGTGCGGTCGGGGTGGGGGAGACGTTGATCTTCCTGCTGGGTGGGACCGCGGCGCCGCTGACCTACCTGGTCGGTCCGCTCCGGGAGATCGGCGCGGTCCTGCCCTTCTGGTCGATGCTGGGCGCTCCCGCCGAGGTTGCCGCTGGCAACATCCGGGAGCCGCTCCAGGTCTACGCGACACAGGCCGGCTGGCTGGTCGCCTTCATCGTGATCGCCGTCGTCGTCTGGCGGCGCGCCGTCCGTCGTTTCACTGCCTTCGGAGGATAGGTGTTCAGGCTCATCAGGCTCTTCGGAGCGTTGTTCTCCCTGTCGCTGCGGCGCACCTTGGCGTTCCGTGCGGACATGTTCTTCGAACTCGTCACCACCTGCATCGGCGCCGCCGCATCGTTGGCCGCTCTCGGCATGGTCTTCAGCCGCACGGCCTCGCTGGGCGGCTGGTCTGCGGGTGAGGCGACAGTGCTGCTCGGCACGTTCCAGGTCGTCACCGGACTTCGCAGTACCTTCGTTGAACCGAACCTGGCGTGGTTCGGCGGCCAGGTGAAGAACGGGCAGTTCGACGCCGTGCTGTTGCAGCCGGCGCCGGCCATCTTCCTGGCGAGCTTCGGAGCCTTTGCGCCGTTGGCGTTGATCCAGGTCGGAGCCGGGCTGTGCATCGTGACCGGCGGTGTCGTGCAGGCAGGCCTCACGATCACGGCGACCGGAGTCCTCGGCTGGCTCGTGGTGGTGGCCGCGGCGACCGTCGTCATGTGGGCGACGCGGTTGATGCTGGCGTCAGTGGTGTTCTGGGCGTTCGGGCTCGACCTCGATGTGCTGTACGACGCGGTCTGGCAATTCGCTCGGTACCCGGTCCAGATCTACAGCCCTGTACTGCGGGTTGCCTTCACCTACGCGCTGCCCGTGGCATTGATCGCCACCGTGCCGGTCGAGGCACTGATGCGCGGGGGAGGAGGGGTCCTGGCAGCGCTCGCCGTTGCCGGTGGCGCGGGCGGGATCGCCTGGCTGATCTGGCGCCGCGGACTCCGCCGCTACACCAGCGCCACGAGTTAGCGGGTGGGCTCCAGGTAGCCGAGGGCTGCGGAGATTTTGCGGGCGGCTTCGATCGCGGCGGGAGCCATCAGGGCCACCTGGGCGATGGATTGCTCCAGAGACAGTGTGGAGATGCTGACGGCGGCGATCGCCGTACCTGTGTGGTCGTGGATGACCGAGGCGACGCAGCGGATGCCCGGTTCGTTCTCCTCGTCGTCCAGCGCGTAGCCGCGGGTGCGGACCTGGGCGAGGTCGGCTTTGAGCGCGGCCGCGGTCGTATGGGTCAGGGGAGTGCGGGCCGGCAGACCGGTGCGGGTGATGTGCGCGTCGAGGGCCTCGTCGTCCTTCTCGGCCAGGAGCGCCTTGCCGATGCCGGTGCAGTGCAGCCAGAACGCTTTGCCCACGCGAGACGGCATCCGGTACGGCTTCGGGCCGTCGAGACGTGCGACGTAGATCGCCTCGTCACCATTGAGCAGTCCGACGTGCACCGTGCAGCGGGTCTGCGCGACGAGATCCGCGAGGACCGGCCGGGCGACGGTGGCCAGGTCGACGTTGGTGAGGGCGTGACCGGCCAGCCGGAGCGCCTTCGGTCCCGGGTGGTACGACCCGTCCTCGGCCTGGGCGACGAACTCGTGCTCCACCAGCGACGCCATGATCCGGTGCACCGTCGACTTGGCCAGGCCGGTCGCGTTCACGACGTCGGTGAAGCGCGAGTGCTCCAGGACGGCGTCCAGCACCATCAGCGTCTTGTCGATGGCCGAGGGCGAACTCATGTCGGTCATCCTGCCACTCCTCACGTCACCTACCTGCGCCCATCACCGGGCCAGCCAGCCACCGTCGACCGCGAGCACTTGCCCGTTGACGTAGTCGGCCGCCGCCGAGGCCAGGAAGACCGCGGCGCCGACCAGATCCTCCGCCCGCCCCCAGCGACCGGCCGGGATGCGCTCCCGGATGGCGGCGTCGCGGGCAGGGTCCGCGCGCAGGTCGGTGGTGTTGTCGGTACTGATGTAGCCGGGTGCGATCGCGTTCACCTGGACTCCGGCCGGTCCCCACTCGTTGGCCAGGGCTCGGGTCAGTCCCGCGACCGCGTGCTTACTGGCAGTGTAGGCCGGAACCCTGACCCCGCCCTGGAAACTCAGCAACGAGGCGATCGTGACGATCTTGCCGGTACGCCGTTCGGCCATCGCGGCACCGATCGGCCGGGTCACCGCCCAGGTGGAGTTGAGGTTCACGTCGATCACGTGCCGCCAGTCGGCGGTGCCGGTCTCGGCCGCCGGCCCGCGCCGGATCGTGCCCGCGTTGTTGACCAGGATGTCGATCCGCCGCGTCCGCGCCAGTTCGACCGCGGTCGCCTCGACCGCGTCCGGGTCGGCGAAGTCGGCGATGACGACCGTCGCCTCACCGCCGCCGTTCTGCTTGATCGCTTCGAGCGTGTCCTCGAGCGCGGCGTCGCGCGCCATCAGGATCAGCTCGGCGCCGGCCGCGGCGTACCCGGCCGCGATCGCCGCCCCGATACCCCGCCGGGCTCCGGTGACGAGCGCCGTACGCCCGCCGAGGCTGAACGGGTCAGCCGTCACCGCAGGTCCCGGACGTCGACGCCGTCCATGTCCCCGAACGCCTGGTTCTCGCCCGCCATCGCCCACACGAAGCTGTACGACGAGGTGCCGGCGCCGGAGTGGATCGACCAGCTGGGCGAGATGACCGCCTGGCGGTCCGCGACCAGGAGGTGCCGGGTCTCCTCGGGCTCGCCGAGCAGGTGGACGATCCGCTCGGTCTCGGGCAGGCCGAAGTACAGATAGCACTCGGTACGGCGGTCATGCGTGTGCGCGGGCATCGTGTTCCACGTACTCCCGGCGTGCAGGGTGGTGACGCCGAGCACGATCTGGCAGCTGCGGACGCCGTCGGCGTGGATGTACTGGTCGATCGTGCGGCGGTTCGCGGTCTGCTGGTCGCCGAGCTCGAGCCGGTTGCCTTCACCGGGATTGACCAACGTGGTCGGGAACTCGGTGTGCGCGGTGGCCGAGAAGAGGTAGAACGCCGCGTCCGAGCCCTCGAAGACGACCTCGCGAACCCCGCGGCCGACGTACAGGCACGCTGCGGTGGGCAGCTCGTACTTGGTGCCGTCCGCGGTGACCGTGCCCGGGCCGCCGACGTTGACGATGCCGGCCTCACGGCGTTCGAGAAAGTAGTCGCTGCGCAGTTCGGGCCAGGTGCCGAGCGTCAGCGGACCGTTCGCGGGGAGGGCGCCGGCCAGCACGATCCGGTCGTGGTGGGTGAGCACCGCGGTGACTGTGTCCGGCGTGAACAGGTCGTCGACGAGGTAGTGCGAGCGCAAGGCGGCGGTGTCGAAGCCGGGCACCTGATCGGGATGGGTGGCATGCCTGATGTGGAGGGGCGGCTGAGCATTCACGGAACAAGGTTCTAATCGACGGAACCTCCTGTCAACCGTGGAACAGGACCACCAAAGGTTCCGGGTTCCGTGACTTGACACTCAGTTCTGTTCAGTGGAACCTTCCAGTCACTCGCCCATCGCCCCTGGGAGGATCTCTGATGACCGCACTGGACTGGACGGTCCTGGTCGGCTATTTCGTGCTGATGGTGCTGATCGGGGTCTGGTCGCGCACCAAGATCACAACGGTCGTCGACTACTTCACGACCGGCGGCCGGATCCCGTGGTGGCTGTCCGGCATCTCGCATCACATGTCCGGCTACAGCGCGGTCATGTTCGTCGCCTTCGCCGCGGTCGCCTACAGCTACGGCATCACCGTCTACGTCTGGTGGGCGGTGTCGATCGGGATCGGCGTCGGCATCGGCGCGTTCCTGTTCGCCGCCCGCTGGAACCGGCTGCGCTCCAAGCACGGCGTCGTATCGCCACTGGAGTACCTGGCCCGCCGCTACAACCTGCCGACCCAGCAAGCCCTGGCGTACTCCGGTGCCGCGCTGAAGGTCGTCGACATCGCGTCGAAGTGGGTGGCGATCGCCGTACTGCTGAACGGATTCACCGGCGTACCGATGCGGTGGGGGATCCTGCTGACCGGCGTGGTCACGATGCTGTACGCGACGCTCGGTGGGCTGTGGGCCGACGTACTCACCGACTTCGGGCAGTTCGTCATCCAGTTCGCGGCGGGGATCGCGATGTTCGTCGGCGTGATGGCGCAGTTGGACGGCGTACCGACGCTGTGGAAGATGTGGGACCAGTTGCCGGCCGGTCACGGTGATGCGCTCAATGGGCCGTACACGCCGATCTTCCTGATCGCGTTCCTCTTCATCAAGACGTTCGAGTACAACGGCGGCATGTGGAACCTGGCGCAGCGCTACATGGCCGCGCCGTCGGGGTCCGAGGCGAAGCGGTCCGCGCTGCTGTCGTCGGTGCTGTGGCTGGTCTGGCCACTGATCCTGTTCATTCCGATGTGCGCCGCGCCGCTGCTGGTCCACCCGGGCAAGCCGGAGCAGTCGTACGTCGAACTCGCCCAACTGCTGCTGCCGACCGGACTGATCGGGCTGGTGCTGGCCGGGTTCTTCTCGCACACGATGGCGATGGTCGCTTCGGACGCGAACGTGATCTCGTCCGTCATCACCCGCGATCTCGCGCCGGTGCTGGTGCCGAAGGTGCGGCGACTGACCGATGCGGGGGCGTTGAAGTTCGCGCGGATCACCACGTTCACGTTCGTCACGCTGAGCATGCTGATCGCGATCGCGACCAATGGTGAAGGTGTGGTGCTGAAGATCGTCGTCGACCTGGTGGCCGCGACCATGGGGCCGATCTCGATCCCGTTGATGCTCGGTCTGCTGCCGTGGTTCCGGCGCTGCGGGGCGCGGGCCGCGCTGGCGTCGTGGGCGATCGGCCTGGTGGTCTGGGCGATCGCCAAGTGGGGCTTCGACTCCACCGACACCACGCTGGTCGTCGCGTTGCCGCTGGCAACTTCCCTGGTGGTGTACGTCGGCCTCGGGCTGCTACTCCCGGAGCGCCGCCCGGAGGTGGACGAGCTGGTCGGGTCGCTGGACACCGACCCCGACGACGTCACCGCGAGACGGGCCGCCGCCGTCGGCTGAACCCTGGAACACTGTCCCACAACACAGAACCGCCAACTCTCTGGAGAATCTGCATGCCGAACATCACCGTCGAGCTCCTGTCCGGCCGCACCCTCGACCAGCGCCGCGAGTTCGTCGCCGCCGTCACCGAATCCGCCATCGCCATCCTCGGCGCCAAGCGCGAGTCCGTCCGCATCGTGTTCACCGAGATCGAGAAGACCGACGTGGCCAACGGCGGCACCCTCGTCGCCGACGCCTGAGGGCCCGGTCCGGCGCCTCGCCCGCCCCGAGGCGCCGGACCGCCGCATCCTGGAATTCCCGGTGCCCGGACAGGCTCACCTATTACTGTCTTGGGTATGCGAGTAGGAGTTTTCGGAGCCACAGGACAGGTCGGCAGCGTCATGCGGGAGCTGCTGGTCGAGCGCGAGTTCCCGGTTGACGAGGTGCGGTACTTCGCGTCGGCCCGGTCGGCGGGGAGCAAGCTGCCGTTCGGGGATACCGAGGTGACGGTCGAGGACTCCGCGACGGCGGACTTCAGCGGCCTCGACCTCGCGTTGTTCTCGAACGGGAAGACAGCCTCGAAGGAGTATGCGCCGAAGGTGGCCGCGGCCGGTGCTGTCGTGGTGGACAACTCGTCCGCCTGGCGGATGGACCCCGAGGTGCCGCTGGTGGTGTCCGAGGTGAACCCGGGTGACCTCGAACACCTCCCGAAGAACATCGTCGCGAACCCGAACTGCACCACGATGGCCGCGATGCCCGTCCTCGCCCCGCTGCACCGTGAGGCGACGCTCACCCGGCTCGTCGTCTCCACCTACCAGGCCGTCTCCGGCTCCGGTGGCGTCGGCGTCAGCGAACTCGAGGACCAGGCGAAGGCACTGATCGAGTACGGCGGCCGCCTGGCCCGCGGCACCGACGGCGTCACCCTCCCCGAGCCCAAGGTGTACGCCGGCCCGATCGCGTTCAACGTCCTCCCGCTGGCCGGATCGATCGTTGCCGACGGCACCGGTGAGACCGACGAGGAGCAGAAGCTGCGGAACGAGAGCCGCAAGATCCTGCACATCCCGGAACTCCCGGTGGCCGGCACCTGCGTCCGGGTGCCCGTGTTCACCGGCCACTCGCTCAGCATCCACGCCGAGTTCGCGGAGACGATCACCCCCGAGCGCGCCACCGAGATCCTCGGTTCCGCGGCGGGCGTCGTCCTCGCGGATCTGCCGACGCCGCTGCTCGCGGTCGGCCAGGACCCGTCGTACGTCGGCCGGATCCGGCAGGACCAGTCCGTCCCGGGCAACCGTGGCCTGGTGCTGTTCGTGTCGAACGACAACCTCCGCAAGGGCGCCGCCCTGAACGCCGTCCAGATCGCGGAGCTCCTCGCCCGGCGCTGATCGGAGAGCATTCGTTTGAATCTGCGGCCCTCGTGCGAAGGGGCGCGATGGCCCAGCCGCGAGGATAGGGTGAGGTCTCCTTCGTGCGGAGGTGACCGAGCTGGAGCAAGGGGCTGTGACCGGATCCGCGAATCTGCGGTTCCGGTTGCTGGGGACGGTGGAGGTTCGGACCGCCGACGGTGACGTCGTTCCGCTGCCGTCACACCGTCCGGCGGTGCTGCTGGCCGCCCTGTTGCTCAGGCTCAACCGGACTGTGCGCGCCGACGACCTCGTCGACGTGCTCTGGGACGACGACGATCTCCCGACGAGTCCGCGGGCGGCGCTGCAGATCTACGTGTCCCGGTTGCGAGCCGCGCTGGGCGACACCGACCGGACGATGATCCAGACCGGTGACGGCGGCTACACGCTGCGGGCGGACCCGTCCCGTCTCGACCTCGAGGTGTTCCGCGTGCTGGTCCGGCGTGCGGGCCAGACGACGGATCCCTCGGCCAGGGCCGAACTCCTCACCGAGGCCCTCGCGCTCTGGCGAGGCGAGCCGCTCGCCGGCCTCGACACGGGCGCTCTCACTCGAGAGATGACTCCGCGCCTCGTCGAGGAACACCTCCGGGCGCAGGAGCTGTCGTTCGACGCGCGACTCGCCCAGGGCGCAGCGGCCGACGTCATCCCCGAACTCACCGAGTTGGTCCATCGATACCCGACCAGGGAACGCTTCTGGGTCCAGCTCATGCGCGCCCATCACGCGGCCGGGCGGCAGGCTCTCGCGCTGTCGACGTACAGCGAGGTGTCGCGCCGGCTCCGCGATCTCCTCGGCGTCGGTCCCGGTGCCGAACTCCAACGTCTGCACGCCGAACTGCTCGCCGCGACCGACACCGAGAGCATGGTCGTACCGCGGCAGTTGCCGTCCGTCGCACCGGCGTTCGCCGGCCGGACCGAGCACCTCCGGCAGCTCGACGACCTCCTGCCGGGCTCGCGGGTCGCGCTCGTCATCGGCCCGGCCGGTATCGGCAAGACCTCGCTGGCGATCCATTGGGCCAAGCAGGTCGCGGACCGGTTCCCGGACGGCATCCTGTACGCCGACCTCCTCGGCTACTCGCCCGCCGCGGTGCCGGCGGACCCGCTCTCGGTGCTGCCCCGGTTCCTGGCCGCCCTCGGAATCCCGGCCGACCGCCTCCCGGTGACCGCGGACGAACAGGTCGGGTTGTACCGCAGCCTGCTCGTCGACCGTTCGGTTCTCGTCGTGCTGGACAACGCCCGTACGGCCGAGCAGGTCCGGCCGCTCGCGGCCACCGGCGCGACGTGCATCACGCTCGTCACCAGCCGCAACGAACTCGCCGGCCTGGTCGCCACCGAGCAGGCCGAGCCGATCCGGCTCGACGTCCTCGACCCGGACCAGTCAAGACAGTTGCTCGTGGCAAGAGTCGGTGAGCGGCGGTTGCGCGAGGATCCGGCCAGCGTCGACACCCTGATCGACCGCTGCGCCGGTCTTCCGCTGGCCCTGTCGCTGCTCGCGGCCCAGATCGCGCTGCGGCCGCGGCGAGAGCTGAAGTCGTTCGTCGAACTGGTCAACGAGGCGCCGCTCGACGCGCTGGCGACCACCGACGGGGTCGACGTACGGACGATCTTCTCCTGGTCCTACCGGCAGCTGCGGCCCGAGCTGGCGCGGATGTTCCGGCTGCTGGCGCAGCATCCCGGCAGCGAGATCACCACGGGTGCCGCGGCCGCCTTGGCCGGTACGCCGATCCGCGACGCCCGGAACATGATCGCTGTACTGGTGGCCAATCATCAGCTGGTCGAGATCACACCGGATCGCTACGTGCTGCACGACCTGCTGCGGACGTATGCGCGCGAGCTGTGCGGGCCCGGCGAGGCCGCGGAAGCGTTCACGCGGTTGCTCGGCTATCTGGTGCACACCGGGTTCGCCGGAGCGTTGCTCCTCGCTCCGACCCGGGAGCCGGTCGAGTTGCCGGAGCTCGATCCGGCGGTCGAGCTCGTGCTGCCGGCCAGTCGCGACGAGGCGTTCGCCTGGTTCGACTCGGAGCAGCCGAACAATCTCGCCGTACTGCGATCCGCGGCCGGGCGGGCCGATCAGTGGCTCTGGCTGTATGTGTGGGCGATCGCGGACTATCTCGACTTCCGCGGCCGGTCCGGGTACATGGAGGCCGAAGGGCTGGCGCTCGAGGCGGCCGTGCGGCTCGGTGACCTGCGCAAGCAGGCCCAGACGCGCCGCGACCTGGCCCGCGGCCACATGGCGATGCGGGAGTGGGACGACGCCATCCGGCATCACGAACTCGCCCTCGGGATCGCGGAGGAGCTCGACGACCAGCCCGCCATCGCGCACGGGTCGCTGAGCCTCGCGCGGGTGCTCACGCGGATGGGGAAGCATCGGGAGGCGATCGAGAAGACCATCCGGGCGCTGCGGATCTACGAGCAGACCGGGCACACCGACGCGCGGGGGACCGCGCTCAACAACCTCGGCTGGTACTACGCGCAGCTCGGCGAGTACGAGGCCGCGGTCGACTATGCACAGCAGGCGCTGAAGCTCTTCCAGGAGCAGGACTCGGAGTACGGGCGTGCCGTCGTCAGCGACACGATGGCGTTCGCGCTGGCCGCGGCCGGACGGCTCGACGACGCGATCGCCAGCTACACGACCGCGGTCGACATCGTGCGTGCCCAGGGCCGCCGGCTGGAGACGGCCGAGTGCCTGATGGCGCGGGCCGGAGTGGAGGAGCGAGCCGGGTACGACGACGCGGCCCACGCCAGTTGGACCGAGGCGTTGGAGATCCTCGAGGCGCTCGATCACCCCGATGCCGAGGCTGCTCGGCATGCCCTGGATCAGCAGCGGTTGAACGGACAGTAAGACTGGAGCCACCGGCCGTAGGTACCAGTTACCTGTTGCGGAAACGTAATGCAGAAGGCTGACGTGGGTACGCGAGTGCCCATGGTCAGCGGTGCCCGGTACCGATTACTCTCCGGTTACTTGACCCCCGATGGAGGCCAGTTATGACGCCTGTCGCCGATTCCGGCCAGCTCGCGCTGCTCAGCAACCGCAAGGACACGATGGCCCAGATGTTCCTGGACCGGGTCGCCGCGACTCCCGACCGAGAGGCCTTCCGGTACCCGTCGGGTGACGCCTGGAAGTCGGTCAGCTGGCGCGACATGGACGTACTGGCGCGCCGCCGCGCGGCCGGCCTGGTCGCCCTCGGCGTCCAGCCCGAGCAGCGCGTCGCGATCGCGTCCAGCACCCGGATGGAATGGGTCGAGTGCTACCTGGCCGCCGTCCTCGCCGCGGCCGCGACGACCACGATCTACCCGACCACGATGTCCGTCGACGTCGCCTTCATCATCGCGGACGCCGACGTACAAGTGGTGTTCGCAGAGGACGCGGCCCAGGTGGACAAGCTGCGGGAGCGCAAGGCGGAGATTCCGTCGGTGCGCAAGGTGGTGCTGATCGACGGGGAACCATTGGACAGCGATGGAGACTGGGTCATCAGTCTTGCCGCGTTGGACGCGCTGGGCGCGGACGAGGTGGACGCCGTCGACGGCCGGATCGCCAAGGTCAAGCCGGAAGATCTCTGCACGCTGATCTACACCTCCGGCACCACCGGTCGGCCGAAGGGAGTGCGGCTGCCGCACTCGGTGTGGACGTATGAGGGCGCCGCCGTCGAGGGGATGCGGGTGCTCAGCCCGGACGATCTGCAGTTCCTCTGGCTGCCGTTGTCGCACGTGTTCGGTCAGGTGCTGCTCGCCGTGCAGTTCCAGCTCGGGTTCGCCACCGCGATCGACGGGCGGATCGACAAGATCGTCGAGAACGCCGCCATCGTCCAGCCGACGTTCATGGCCGCGGCGCCGCGGATCTTCGAGAAGGCGCACGGCCGGATCGTGACGATGATCGCGTCCGAGGGTGGGCCGAAGGCCAAGCTGTTCGACTGGGCCTTCGGGGTGGGCGCGCGTGTGTCCGCGCTGCGCCAGCAGGGCAAGGAGCCGGGCGGTCTGCTCGGGGCGCAGTACGCCGCCGCGGACCGGCTCGTGCTGTCGAAGATCCGGGCCCGCTTCGGTGGACGGATCCGGTTCTTCGTGTCCGGGTCGGCGGCGCTGGACAAGAAGCTGGCGGAGTGGTTCCACGCCGCTGGGCTGCTGATTCTCGAGGGGTACGGGCTGTCGGAGACGGCGGCCGGGGCCACGCTGAACCGGCCGACGCAGTACCGGCTCGGCAGTGTCGGTCCCGCGTTCCCCGGCACGCAGTTCAAGATCGCCGAGGACGGCGAGATCCTGATCAAGGGCGACGGCGTGATGAGCGGGTACCACAATCAGCCTGAGCAGACGGCCGAGGTGATCGATGCCGACGGGTGGTTCCACACCGGGGACATCGGGCACTTCGAGGACGAGTATCTGTTCATCACCGACCGGAAGAAGGATCTTTTCAAGACATCGGGCGGGAAGTACGTCGCGCCGCAGGTGATCGAGGGGCGGTTCAAGATGATCTGCCCGTACGCGAGCCAGTTCGTTGTCCATGGCAACAGGCGGAACTTCGTGTCGGCGTTGGTGACGCTGGATCCCGATGCTGTCGTCGGGTGGGGTGCGGCCAACGGTCTCGGTGGGAAGTCCTATGCGGAGATCGTGAGCTCGGATGCAGCTCGGGTGATGGTCCAGGGGTACGTCGACGAGCTGAACGCCGGGCTGAACCGGTGGGAGACCATCAAGAAGTTCACGATCCTGGAGCGCGATCTGACGGTCGAGTCCGGCGAGATGACGCCTAGCCTGAAGCTGAAGCGCAAACACGTCGAGAACGAGTACGCCGACGTACTGGACAAGATGTACGAGTAGCTCACACCCACGCGCCGGCGCTGCCTATCGTGCTGCGCCGGCCTGCAGCTTGTTCGGCCAGGGGAACACGAGAGGGTCGGGGCTCGACTGCCAGAGGTGGGTCAGTTCCCGGAGCGTGTTGGTGGCGCGGTCCAGGTCGGTGTCGTCGTAGGGACAGGCGTCCGCCCGGGTGATGCCCCAGCTCTCGCGGGCCTGGGCGTACGGCGTCGGTCGATCGTTCTCGACGGCTTCGTGGATGACGCTCGTGAGGACCTCGCTCACCCCGATGCTGTTCGCCGCCTTCAGGATCCGGCTGCTGCGGACCTTGGCGTCGTGGCGTTTCTTGCCTGCCGTCTGTTGCATGCTGTCGAACACCGCACCTGCCGCGATGCAGCCGAAGATGCCGTCGGGGATTCCGAGTTCGCGTTCGGTGACGGCGTGCGCGAGGTCGTGGGGGACGCGATGCTTGCGTGAGTACGAGGACAGGGTGAACACCGCGCCGTCCGCTCGCCGGATCAGCGTGAAGCACTCGCCGCGCGGGTCGTGATGGAACGTCAGGTGCATGCCCACCACAGTGGACCCTTGCACCTCGGCGTACCACCGGATTTCTCGGCTGCATGGGACTCTCGGCCAGTGCGGCCCGGTCAAATACGAAGGACAGGACAAGATCACGCAGGTAGCCTCAGCGGATCATGGAGATGTCCGACATCACGCGTGCGATCGCGGCTGCGACTTCGATCGCCGCGTCGCTCGACCTTCCAGTCAACGACGCGATTGTTCTCCACAACTCGAACAAGCTGGCGCTGCGGCTGACGCCGTGCGACGTCTTTGCCCGGGTCGCGCCTCTTGGGCAAGAGGTTGCACAGTTCGAGGTCGAGCTCGCTCAACGGCTCGCCGAGGTCGGAAGCCCGGTGGCCGCCTTGGAGCCTCGGGTGGAACCGCTTGTGTACACCCGCGACGGCTTCGCAGTGACGCTGTGGACCTACTACGAGCCTGTGACACCTCACGTCTCACCGGCCGACTACGCCAAGGCGCTGGAGCGGCTGCACGCCGGCATGCGCAAGGTGGATTTGGCGAGCCCACGGTTCACGGATCGAATCGCGGAGGCGGAGGAGATCGTCGCCGACCCGGATCGCTCGCCGAAGCTCGCCGACAGGGACCGTGAATTCCTCAGCAGCAGACTGGGAAGCCTGCGGCAGGCGATCGACGACCGCGGCGCCCCGGAGCAGTTGCTCCACGGTGAGCCGCATCCTGGCAACGTGCTCAGTACGAAGAACGGCCCGTTGTTCATCGACTTCGAGACCTGCTGCCGTGGACCAGTCGAGTTCGATCTCGCCCATGTTCCCGAGGCGGTCTGCGAGCACTACCCGGGCGTCGACCAAGGACTGCTGGACGAGTGCCGGCAGCTCGTGCTCGCGATGGTCGCAGCGTGGCGTTGGGACATCGGCGACCAGTTCCCGAACGGGAGGCGCTTCGGCGAGGAATTCCTGCACGCGCTTCGCACGGGTCCTCCGTGGCCAACACTCGACAGGATGGCCAGCCGACTGGACGGTCTGTAGAAACCGCCGAATCAGTTGGCGGTGTCGCGGACGAAGGTGCTGATGGCTTCGACGTACTCGACCGGCTGTTCCTCGTCGATCAGGTGACCGCTGCGGTCGAAGATCCGCAGTACGGCGTTGGGCATGCGGTCGGCGAGGTCACGGGCCATGTCGAAGCCCACGTGCCGATCCCAGAGTCCGATCATGACCAGCGCGGGCGTCATGATCGCGGCCAGGTCGTCGGCGAGGTCGGGACGTTCGGTGCCGACCAGTGCGAGCGCCATCTCCATGTTCATCTCGGGTGCGGCAGGGTCGGGTTCAGGCATGTTGGCCGGGTCGTAGTAGAAGAACCAGGCGGCGTGCTCGCTCGACGAGATTGCTCCGATCGCGGTCAGAGTCCGCTGGATCGGATCGCTCAGGCCGTCGAGTTGCGTCCGGAGTTCTGTACGTTCGGCCGGCGCGAGGAGCGTGTCCACGGCGTTGGGCCGCAGCGACCAGAGACCCGGGTGCAACGGACCGACGACCGGGGGAGCGTGGAGGATCAGGCGATCGACATTGTTGGGGTGGGCAACGGCGTACTCCGCGGCAAGCAGGCAGCCGAACGAGACACCCCACGGGATGATCCGGTCCAAGCCCAACGCCGACCTGATCTCCTCGAGGTCCGCCACCAACCGAGTCATGGTGTAGGTATCCGGCTCGGTCGGCTTGCCCGAGCGTCCACACCCACGCTGGTCGTAGAAGATCACCGTCGAGACCTTCGCGAGCTCCTCCCCGACGGACTGCTCGACCGAGTAACAACTCTCGCCCGGCCCACCATGCAGCATCACCAACGGCACCCCGCCGTGATGGGCCCCCACAACCCGGACCCAGTGCTCAACCCCGCCCGCCACCACGACCCGCACCCCATCACTCAACATGCCCGCGAGCATACGTCCGGCCCCGGTCGGAAAATGGTTGGGCGCCGGGACGCGAGGGCTGGTAGGTTCTCGGATGCACGTGACACTGCTCTAGGAGGTGAGACCCATGAACCTGCATCCTCGTGGGTGCTCCCCGGTCGTGGTCACGGTTGGGCGACTGACGTAGGTGTCGCCGGGAGCGCCTCAATCTGAAGGCACTTCCGAAAGGCGACACATCATGCATTTCACTACGCAGACTTCATCGAACGGCGTCATCGAACGCGACTTCGTCCTGGGCGACGTCACCGGCGTGCTCTGGTCCCCTGAATCCGGCTCCGAGGGTGCGCCACTGCACCTGATGGGGCACGGCGGCGGCCTGCACAAGAAGGCGCAGGGACTCGTGGCCCGGGCTCACTACTACGTGACCACCTGCGGTTTCACCGTGGCCGCCATCGACGCGCCCGGGCACGGCGACCGGCCGCGATCGGCGGAGGACGGGAAGTGGGTCTCGGCTCTCCTCGAGGCTCGAGCGGCCGGCCAACCGATCGGCCCGATCGTCATCGACTACAACTCGTCGCTGGCGGAGCGCGCCGTACCGGAATGGCAGGCAACCCTGGACGCCCTCCAGGCACTGCCCGAGATCGGCACCGACGCACCGATCGGCTACAGCGGCATGACCTTGGCCAGCACGATCGGGCTGATGTGGACGGCGATCGAGCCGAGGATCAGCGCCGCGGTCTTCGGTGGGGTGTTCGTGTACGACGCCCTGACCGAGGCGGCACGGCAGATCACCATCCCGGTCGAGTTCATCCTCCCGTGGGACGACGCGGAGATCGACCGCGAATCCGGGTTCGCCCTGTTCGACGCCTTCGCCTCCAAGGAGAAGACGTTGCACGCCAACCCCGGCGGCCATCACGAAGTTCCCTGGTTCGAGACCGAGATCTCGGGCCACTTCTTCGCCCGCCATCTGGGCCGATCCGTCCCATCACCGGCCTGACCTGAGGCTGTCGGCGGCCGGTTCATACCCGGCCGCCGTACAGCTGTGCTCGATCAGACACGCACTAGGCGGGTCTCTACTCCAACAACGAGCAACACTGGATGTACGGACGGCCGACTTCGCCGAACCCTGATAGAGCTCACCCCCCCAGCTCCAGGACGCGAGGCCGGCCGTCTGGTGTGTGAGCTCACCGACAATCCGCGGGCGTCGCGCGGCGGCGCGGCAGGCAGAGCTGGGCGGACAGCAGCCCGGCCGCGCCGATCAGGGCCCACAGCGCCCAGGGGGCGATGGCGTACACGGCACCCCCGATGAGCGGTCCGGCGCCCGTACCGATCGTGTACGCGACGCCGTGCAGTCCCTGGTAGCGCCCGACCATCTGTGGCGGAGCCAGACTTCCCAGGTACGCCTGGGAGTACGTGCTGGTCACCATCTCGCCGAAGGTCCAGATCAGCACCGTCGCCGACAGCAGGACCATGTCGGTCGCGAACCCGGTGAGTGCGAGACCGATCCCGACGATCAGGTTGCCGATCGCCAGGACGTACTCCGGCCGGTACCGCGAGACCCAGCCGGTGATGGGCAGCTCCAGCACCAGCACCAGCAGACCGTTGAGCCCGATCAGGAGGCCGAAGTCGCGCGGGCTCAGACCCGCGTCGTTGACATGCAGGGGCAGGCCGACGCTCGACTGGATGTAGACGAACTCGGCGACCACGGTCATCAGCAGGAATCGCACCAGCAGGCGGTCGGACAGCGCCTGTCGATACCCGACCGCCCGGTCGTCCTCCCTTTCCGCATCGTCTGACCCCACCTGGGGCGCATCCCGCAGCAGCACCGCCACGACCACGCCGAACAGCAGGCACGCCGCGGCATTGCCCAGGAAGAGCCCCATGTAGGAGGTGCTGGCCAGCACACCGCCGATGACGCCGCCCAGTGCGGCGCCGATGTTCATCGCGAACCGGTACACCCCGACGGCGGCGAGCCGTTGCTGGTTGGTCGTGACGGAGTCGATCAGTACTGCGGCCGCGGCCGGCCGGTAGAGCTGCGACGTCACGCCGATGAGCCCGGCCACCGCGACGATGGCCAGGAGCGGTCCGAGGAACGGCACGATCGCGGTCAGCCCGGCGGTGGTCACGGCGGACAGCACGATCGTCCATCGCCGGCCGAGGTTGTCGGCGAGGTAGCCACCGACGGCGTTGCCGAGCACCTTGCCCAGACCCGTCACGCCGAGCACGAGCCCCGCGGCACCGGCGGAATAGCCGCGCTGGGTCAGGTAGAGCACGATGAACACGGGCAG
Source organism: Kribbella sp. NPDC049227 (assembly GCF_043197265.1). Taxonomy (NCBI): domain Bacteria; kingdom Bacillati; phylum Actinomycetota; class Actinomycetes; order Propionibacteriales; family Kribbellaceae; genus Kribbella; species Kribbella sp. NPDC049227. The sequence goes on from NZ_JBICST010000007.1 coordinate 524,910, forward strand.
GAAGTTGCCGACCTGGTTGACCAGGATGCCGAGACTGATGATCCACACCCGGCTGGGCAGGCCGCGCAGCGCGTCGCGGAATCGCGCCTCGTCGACGCCGGGCGGGTCCGACGGCGCGGTGCTCACGGGCTGGGTTCCGTGCGTACGTGGATCGCCGCGGCCAGTCGTTTGCCGTTGGCAATCGCTTCGGCCGCGGTGGAACCACGGGCGATGACGTGACCGACCTTGTCCTCGTTCCAGGTCAGCGGCGGTACGTCGTCGCCGGGCTTCACGTCCAGCTGGAGGTCGACGTACGCCGGGTCCGCGCGGACGGCCTCGACGCCGGTCACCTCGACGACCCGTCCGGGCTCCGGTGTGATGAACCGTACGGCGGCTCCGCCCCGGGGCTCGGGCGACGTGGTCAGCGGTTCCACCAGGCCGAAGCCGGCGCCCAGCGCGTAGCGCTCCATGTCGACGCCGTACGCGATCTCGGCCAGTTCGTTGATCCGGTCACCGCCGATGCGGTTGTGCGATTCGACGATCCGCGGGCCGCGCGAGGTCAGCTTGACCTCGGTGTGCCCGGGACCGTTGCGCAGGCCTACCGCGTCGAGGAAGTCGGTCACCAACTGCGTGACCTCGCCGAGCATCCCGGCGGAGAGGCCGCTGGGCTGCGAATGTCCGATCTCGACGAACCCGGTGCCGCCGATCTCCTTGTCGGTCACCGCGACGATCACGTGCCGGCCGTCGAAGGACAGGGTCTCCACGCTGATCTCCGGGCCGTCCAGGAACTCCTCCATGAGGAACTCGTCGAACGAGTCGGCAAAGGCCAGGTCGCCGGTGGCCCACTGCACGTCGTCGAGGGATCGGTACCGGTCGGCGACGACGTCCACGTCAGCCTGGTCGCGGACCCGGAAGATGCCGAGGCTGCCCGATTCGCGGACCGGCTTGACGATGATCGGGAGCCCGTGCGCCTTCACGAACTCCCGGATGTCCTGCCCGGACCGGCCGACCGCCGAGGCCACCGGACTGATATCCCGTGCGGCTAGGTGCCGCCGCATCCGCCATTTGTCCAGCAGCAGTTCCACCGTTTCGACCGACTCGCCGCGAAGGCCGAGCGCCTCGTTGATCCGCGCCGTCGGCAGCAGCCCGAGCTCGGACAGCGACACGGCCGCCTGGAACGGGTACGCCGCGTGCAGCGCCCGGACCAGCGGCAGGAGCCGGTCGATGTCGCCGTAGTCGAGCAGCAGCGCCTGATCGACGTACGGCCAGTGGCCGCGGTCGAACTCGTTCGGGTACTGGACGTGAACCACGTCCAGGCCGAGCTCCCGCGCCTTGCGCACATGCTTCAGCTTGCCGCCGACAACTAGCACGCGAGGCCGCGTGTTGGGCACACCATCGTCGAACACCGTGGCTCCTGTCAGAGTGGATCCGTGGGACCCATACCCTGCCGGTCTGAGGTGGCACCCGCATATCGGAACTCCTCCCTATCCGCGATCCCCGACAAGCTCCTAGGGATCCGCCGTACGGTGCGCGGGCGCCTAAGTACCCAGGTCGTTCGTGTAGCCTCCGCGCGTGGGTTTGCGATCCAGCCGGCTGATGACATCGGTGTTCCTTGTCCGCGGCGGCCAGGTCCTCCTGCTGTACCGGAAGGGCTCGCGTGCGATGGACGAGGACTCCTGGGTGGGAGTCGGCGGTCACCTCGAACCCGGCGAGACAGCTGACCCCACGGCCGGCGTTCTCCGCGAGCTTGAAGAGGAGATCGGCGTACGTCCTGACCAGCTCTCTGATCTTGCCCTGCGGTATGTGGCACTCCGGGACACCGGCACCGAACTACGCCAGACCTATTACTTCACCGCCGCACTCCGGCCCGAGGCGCCGCTTCCCGTCGGCTGTGCCGAGGGTGATCTCCACTGGTTCGATCTGACCATGGATCCCTCGGACCTAGAGATGCCGCCCACGGCCCGCATCGCCTTCACCCATTGGCTGAGCCATGGCCACCACGACGAGACCCTCCGCTTCATCACGATCGGCGCAGACGGTTCAAGCAAGCTCGCCGGCTAGACCTGCTCGTCCAGGCCGGTCATGCTCAGCAGCCTATGCCTGGTCAGGTTGTGAGGTGGGCCGGACCGAACCAGGTGCTGAGGGCGTCGGTCAGTCCGTCGTCGGGGCCGTTGGTGGCCCATGCGGCGTGGCCGTCCGGGCGGATGAGCACCGCTGCCGGCACGCTGATCTCGCCGACGCCTGGGACCGTCCACCGATCGTCGGCGCAAGTGGCCGTCACGCAGTCGACCCGGTCCGTCCAGCCCTCGACCGACGGTACGTCGCCGCCGTTGAGCGCCAGCAGGATCGGACGCCCCGCAGCCAACAGTCTGTGGACACGACCGGCTCCATCGGCCGTGACGAGATCGGCATCGGGCACCCGGCGTCCGGCCAGGGGGTGGTCGGACTTCGTGTCGTAGCAGATGTCGAGCGCCGCGATCATCAGCCCGAGCCGCCGGCGTACGTCGTCGATGCCGAACAAACCGGCGACGAGCTCGCGCAACGCATCGCTGTGCGGGCCGGGGCGCGACAGTGCGGTCTGCGCCCGAGTGTTGTGCAGAACGCGAGCAGCCACCGGATGCCGCTCGCTCGCGTAGCTGTCGAGCAGGTCGTCGTACGCCTCGCCGCGCAGGACGGTCGCGAGCTTCCAGCCGAGGTTCACCGCATCCTGCACGCCCATGTTCAATCCCTGACCACCCGCGGGGTAGTGGATGTGGGCGGCATCGCCGGCCAGGAACACCCGACCCTCGCGATAGCGATCAGCCTGCCGCGCAGCATCGCCGTACTGCGACAACCAGCGCGGACTGTGCATCCCGAAGTCGGTGCCCGCGACCTCACGGAACGACTCGCGGAACGCCTCGAACCCGGGCTCGACCGCACGGTCGAGAACGCGGTCGTGCCGCTGCACGATCAACCGGTACCAGCCCTCCTGGAAGCCGAGGACGGAGAAGTCGCCAGGACCGCCGCGCTGCGAGAAGAGGGGACCAGCCGGCGGGTCGGTCAGCTCGACGTCGGCCAGCATGCCGGTCATGGTCGCGTCGGTCCCGTCGAAGCCGATCCCGGCCAGTTTCCGTACGGCGCTTCGTCCGCCATCGCACCCGACCAGGTAGGCGGCACGGATCCAGCCGCCGTCCGGGCCGCCGATCTCGACGTCGACACCAGTCGCGTCCTGGCGGAACCCGAGCACCGGGGAGGCCCACCGCACGGATGCTCCCAGAGAAGTTGCGTGCTGGTCGAGTTCCCGTTCGATGTCCGCCTGCACGATGGCCAGCGTGTGCGGGTAGCGGGTGGGGAAGTCGGAGAAGTCCAGCCGCAGGCCGGCCAAGTGACCCGCCTGGATCGGTCGGCCGTGCGGCAGCATCCGCTCCAGCAGACCGCGCTGGTCGAACACCTCCATGGTCCGAGCGTGGATGCCGCCCGCGCGGGACTCGCCCGTCCGGGCCGGCAGGGCGTCCACCACGATCACGTCGATCCCGGCCAGCCGCAGTTCGCCGGCCAGCATCAGTCCCGTCGGTCCGGCGCCGGCGATGACCACCTGAGTCTCCATGAGCTCTCTCCTTAACAACATTAAAGTGACTTTAATGCTGTTAAGGAGAACAGAACGCTGTTAACCTGTCAAGGCAGCTGCAGACACAGGAGGCAACGTGAAGCTCGATGCCGGCGCCATCGCCACGGCCGCCTTGGGGCTGCTCGACGACACGGGCGTCGACGGCCTGACGATGCGCAAGGTGGCGGCCGAGCTCGGCGTCCAGGCGCCCGCGCTCTACTGGCACGTCAAGAACAAGCAGGAGTTGCTGGACGCGATGGCTCGCGTGCTGTTCGTCTCCGCCGTCGACGGCGTCGAGGCGCCGCGGCGCGGGACGCAGTGGCAGGACTGGCTGATCGAGCTGGCCGGCCGCCTGCGCGCGGCGCTGCTGCGGTACCGCGACGGCGCTCGGGTGCTGGCCGGCACGAACGTCAGTGACGACTCGATGTGGCGGGTCACCGAGCTGACGTTGCGCACCCTGGAGGACGCCGGCTTCCCGATGCGGGACGCCGTACGGATCTTCCCGATCCTCCTGCACTACACGATCGGCTTCGTCCTCGAAGAACAGGCGCAGACCGGCGTCGCGTATCCCGACGGCAATCCCTACAACCCCGAGCAGATCACCCGGGCCGTCGACTCCGACCGCTACCCGTTGACCGCACGGATGGTCGGCGACCTGTTCACCGCCGACCCCGACGCGGAGTTCGATCATGGCCTGCGGATCATCCTTGCCGGAGTCCAGGCGACCGCGCGACCCGAAGTCTGACCCATCCGCTGGTGAGAACGCCCCGAATGTCGGCTGCACGGGGTTTCTACCAGTGGGAGGTCAGAACATGAGTAACGCAACGCGCCGGGGGTTCCTGGTGTTCGCGGGCGCGGGGACGGTTGCGGCAGTGGGAGCGGTCGCAGCGGTTGGTGCGGTCGGCGACAAGGCCGCGGACGCGGCGAAGACATCACTGGAACCGGGCGACCTGGCTGACGCCGAGTCGTTCGTCGTCCACGTCAAGGACGTGAAGTCCGGTCAACTGGCGATCATGGTCGGCCACCGCGAGGTGCTCGTGACCGATCGTGAACTCGCGGCCCGCCTTGCCGGCGTGACGACCGCCTGATCCCAGCCTTTCAGCATCTGTTCTTGGAGGAATTGTCATGTCTTCGCACCGCGAGGCACCGGAGATCTCGAAGGATCCGGTGGCCGACAACACCGATGTCTACGCGTTCGTCAGCCCGGACGCGCCGGACACGGTCACGATCATCGCCAACTTCATCCCGTTCCAGAACCCGTTCGGCGGGCCGAACTTCTACGAGTTCGGAGATGACGTGCTCTACCAGATCCACATCTCCAACCGTGGAACCGGTCAGGCCGACATCAGCTATCAGTTCCGCTTCCACGCCGAGATCCGGAACAAGAAGACGTTCCTGTACAACACCGGTCCGATCACCTCGATCAAGGACCGTACCTGGAACCGGCCGCAGTACTACTCCGTGACCCGCGTCGAGCAAGGCCGGTCCCGGATCCTCGCCCGGAACCTGACGGCCCCGCCGGTCAACGTCGGAGTCCGCAGTACGCCGAACTACGTCAGGCTCGCCCGCCAGGCGATCCACACCATCGGCACCGGTCGCAAGGTGTTCGCGGGGCAGCGTGCCGACGCGTTCTGGGCCGACCTCGGCAGCATCTTCGACCTCGGCACCCTGCGGCCTTTCCAGATGGCTCACCTGATCCCGTCGGCCGCCGCCATGGGCGTGAACGGGCTGCAGGGCTCCAACGTGCACACCATCGCGATCCAGGTCCCGATCACCGACCTGACCCGCGACGGCCGCCGGCCGACGAAGGTGCTGGACCCCAAGTCCGTCATCGGTGTCTACGCGTCGGCGAGCCGTCAGCAGTCCCGGATCGTCAACGGCAACGGCACCTCGGTGTGGCACGGCCCGTACAAGCAGGTCTCCCGGCTGGGCAACCCGCTGTTCAACGAGGTCATCGTGCCGATGGCGGAGAAGGACCGCTGGAACAGCCTGCCACCGTCCGCCGACAAGCGGTTCGCCGGATTCGTCACCAAGCCGGAGCTCGCCGGCCTGCTGCCGGTCCTGTACCCGGGTGTGTTCCCGAGGTTGGCGGCGTACAAGAAGCCACGTGCGGACCTGGCGGCGATCCTGCTGACCGGCATCCCGAAGGATGTCGTCGACGGCTTCCAGAACTACACCGGTCCGGTCCAGGCCGACATGTTGCGCCTGAACGTCGCCGTACCGCCGGCCAAGTCGCCCAACCCACTCGGCCTGGTCGCGGGTGACGCGGCCGGATTCCCGAACGGCCGGCGCCTGATCGACGACGTCGTGACGGTCGAACTGCGGGCCGTCGCCGGCATCACGATCCCGCTGGTCGACAAGTCGTTCAAGCCCGATGACGCAGCCGGTGCGATCAAGGACGGTACGTCGAACACCAACGGCCCGCTGCTCGACCGGTTCCCCTACCTCGGTACTCCGGGCGGCGGCTACCAGTCGCTGCCGGGCACCCCGGCCGCGTGATCACGATGAGCGGCCCAGGGAACAACGCGGTCGAGAATCCCCATGCGGGGAAGGGATCCTCGGTCCTGCTCGACATCGGCGGGGACATCGGTGCCCTCGTGATCGACATGCCGGCCGAGCTCGAGGACGAGGAGGTCGAACTCCGCAAGGCCGGCTCGCCGGGTCCTTCCGATCACCACCACCACCACGACCACGACCACGGACATGGACACGGGCATGGACACGGGCATGGGCATGGGCACGGTCACGGGCCTGGGGTGTGGCCGCACGTTGCCGTCGTACCTCGCCCGAAGCCCGATGGAACGACGGCGCACTCCGCGGTCTTCTCAGAAGTTGCCCAGGGCACCTATGAGCTGTACCTCCGCCCGTACGGCCCGGTGCAGCTGACCGTCGAGATCCAGGGCGGCCGAGTCACCGAGGCGACCTGGCCTAGCTGACGGGGCTCGGCTTGCCGGCCTCGAAGAGGAACCGTTCGCTGGTCGCCACGAACACACCGTCTGTCTGGATCTGCTCGTGCAACGCCAGCAGCCGGTCGCGATATCGCTCCACGGTGAAGTCCGGAACGATCCAGATCACCTTGCGCAGGAAGTGAACCACCGCGGCGATGTCGAAGAACTCCATCCGCAACGACTCCGGCCGGACCTGTACGACGGACAGTCCGACGGCTTCTGCTGACGCCACAGCCTGTTCGGTACCGCGCCCTGTACCGACAGGCTGTGGCCCCATCATGTATTCGGTCAACTCGATCACGGTGCCGGAGCCGATCTGTTGAGACAGGTACACGCCACCGGGCCGCAGTACCCGGGCGATCTCCGGCCAGATGACCACGGTCGGGTGGCGGCTCACGACGAGGTCGAAGGATTCGGACTCGAACGGTAGTGGGGCGTCGTCAGCAACCTCGACCACCGTCCCGCCGAGGGGCGCGAGGTTGCGGCGGGCGATCTCGAGGTTGGGCGGCCACGACTCGGTCGCGGCGAGCCGTGGCGGCGCAGCCGGGATTCCGGCCAGCACCTCGCCGCCGCCGGTCTGGATGTCGAGAGCCGCCTCGGCGGTCGCCATCCGGGCACCGATGAGCTTCTGATATCCCCAGGACGGCCGTTCCTCGGTGGCGCGGCCCTTGAACCAGGAGAAGTCCCAGCCCTCGACCGAGACGGCTTCGCCTTCGGCGACGAGTTCCTCGAATGAACGCATGCGCGCCATCTTCGCAGTTCGCCGGGTCGGTCTGACCGTCTCGCGAACTGTCGGTGGACGGTGCGACGATCGGGTGGTCGACGTACCGGACCGAGGTAAGGGAGCGGGAGATGACACATGAGGTTCGCCTCAGGCAGGTCGAGGATCGCGACCTCGAGGTGTTCTTCGATCACCAGGCCGATCCGATCGCGAACGGGATGGCGGCAGTTCCGGCTCGCGACAAGGATGAGTTCGCGGCGCACTGGGCGAAGATCCGCGGCGACGACACGAAGATCCTGCGGACGATCGTGGCGGACGGCGCGGTGGCGGGCAACGTCGTGAGTTGGGAGCAGGACGGGCAACAGATGCTCGGCTACTGGGTCGGCCGCGACCTCTGGGGCCGCGGTGTTGCCACGCAGGCCCTCACACAGTTCCTGATCGAGATGCCGACCCGGCCCCTGACTGCCCACGTCGTAGCCCACAACGCCGGCTCGATCCGAGTCCTCGAAAAGTGCGGCTTCCAGCGAGACCGCGCCCAAGAAGCAACCGCCCCGCCACCCGACGACGGCATCCAGGAGTACGTCTACGTCCTCGCCGCCCCACAGGCGTGAGACCCCTGGAACACGGACTCCCGACCTGCGCACGAGACGATGGTGAGCTCAGCGTCAGGGTTCGAGCTCGGTCGGCTGGTGCAGCGGGATGAAGCGGATGATCGGCTCCTCGTAGGGATGCGCCGCCTTCAGCGCCTTCAGGACGAGTGGTGCCGCTGAGGTCTCGCACTCGGACTCGACTCGGGTCTCGGTCCCGTGCATCAGCTTCCCGATCTCGCCGGCGAACGGTTCGGCGCCGGGCATCGGCTTCCAGGTTCCACCGATCTGCCAGAAGCTCGTCACCTGGTCGTAGCGGCCGACCCGTCCGGCACCGGCGGATTCCAGCGCCGCCAGAATCGCGGACACATGGTCGTCGGGAACGCAGACCTCGATCTTGACTCTCGACATCACGACTGTCCTCTCTCCACGTCAGGGTAAAGTTTGGTGCGGTGAGGGGATCTGGTGCTCCTCATTCGCCTGTCTGCACCTCACCCTGCCTGTCCCGATCAAGCGACCCTCGAGCTGTGACCCCCGCGCAAGGACGCGCAGGAGCCGGCCTGCCCTGAGGCCCCGCCTGTTCCTGTGTCTGGAGACCGCATGACCTCGCTGACGCCTGAGTCAGCCACGCCCGCATCCGCTCCGTCCCCCACCGACATCACCTCTGTCCTGGCCGCGCTGCGGTCGCACCGCCGGCTGCGGACGGAGGTGCTGGCCGGCCTGGTTGTCGGGCTGGCGCTGATTCCCGAGGCGATCAGTTTCTCGATCATCGCCGGCGTGGACCCGAGGGTAGGGCTGTTCGCCTCCTTCACGATGGCGGTGTCGATCGCGTTCCTGGGCGGGCGCCCGGCGATGATCTCCGCGGCCACCGGCGCGGTCGCGCTGGTGATCGCGCCGGTGATGCGCAACCACGGCTTCGAGTACTTCGTCGCCACGGTGATCCTGGCCGGGATCCTGCAGGTCGTCCTCGGCGTCGTCGGCGTCGCCCGGCTGATGCGGTTCATCCCGCGATCGGTCATGGTCGGCTTCGTCAACTCGCTCGCGATCCTCATCTTCCTGGCGCAGCTTCCACACCTGACCCACGTCCCATGGCTGGTCTACCCGCTGGTCGCGGCCGGCATCGCCGTGATGGTGTTCCTGCCGAGGCTGACCAAGGTGGTCCCGGCCCCGCTGATCGCGATCCTCGCCGTCACGTTCTTCGTGGCGCTGACCTCGATGACCGTGCCGACCGTGGGGGACGAGGGCAAACTGCCAGACAGCCTGCCCTCACTCTTCTTCCCGGACGTGCCGCTGAGCCTCGACACGTTGCGCATCATCGCGCCGTACGCCGTGGCGATGGCTCTCGTCGGACTGCTCGAATCCTTGATGACCGCCAAGCTCGTCGACGACATCACCGACACGCACTCGGTGAAGACCCGCGAAGCCTGGGGGCAGGGCGTCTCGAACATCATCACCGGCTTCTTCGGTGGGATGGGCGGCTGCGCGATGATCGGCCAGACGATGATCAACGTGAAGGCCTCCGGTGCCCGGACCCGGATCTCCACGTTCCTGGCCGGCGTGTTCCTGCTGATCCTCGTCGTCGGCCTCGGAGACCTCGTCGGCGACATCCCGATGGCCGCGCTGGTCGCGGTGATGATCATGGTCTCGGTCGGCACGTTCGACTGGCACAGCATCCAGCCCAGGACGCTGCGCCGGATGCCGCGCAGTGAAACGATCGTGATGCTGTCGACCGTCGTGATCGTCGTCATCACCCACAACCTCGCCATCGGGGTCGTCGTCGGTGTCCTCGTCGCGATGGTGCTGTTCGCGCGCCGCGTCGCGCACTTCACCACCGTGAGCGAGGTGGCCCATCCCGACGAGAACACCAAGACGTACGCCGTCACCGGTGAGCTCTTCTTTGCCTCCAGCAACGATCTGGTCTACCAGTTCGACTACCGTGGCGACCCCGCGAACGTGGTCATCGACCTGACCGACTCCCACATCTGGGACGCGTCGACCGTCGCGACCCTGGACGCGATCACCACGAAGTACGAGCGGTACGGCAAGACCGTCCGCATCGTCGGCCTGAACCCCTCCAGCGCGGAACGCCACCAACGCCTGGCCGGGCAACTAGGCGCCGGCCACTAGTCGGGGATGATTGTGGGCGGCGCTGATGACTTGCAACTCGCGTTCGACGCTTCGGATCTGGCAGCGGAAGTCGCGCTCCGGTACTTCGAGTCCGGCGTTTCGGCAACGCTGAAGGCCGACGGCACGCCAGTCACGGAAGCTGATCGGGCGGTCGAGCGATTGGTGCGCGAGACGTTGTCTGCGGCGAGGCCGGACGATGCGCTCCTCGGCGAGGAACTCGGTCGGCTCGGCGAGTCAGATCGGGTCTGGATCATCGATCCGATCGACGGTACGTCGTACTTCAGCCGGCACGACCCGAACTGGCGGGTTCAGATTGCGCTGGAAGTTGCCGGGAGCATCGAGATCGCGGTCGTCATCGCACCGGCGCTGCGACGCTGCTGGTGGGCGACCCGCGGCGGCGGTTCCTTCGAGTCATCCTGGCCACGCGCGGCGGCCGAAGCGAAGCGCCTTGAGGTCAGCACCACGTCAAGCTTGGCTGATGCTCGGATCGAGGCTCTGGACGCCGCGTCCAGAGCCCGACTGGCACCGGCCGTGGCGCGCCCACCTGCCACGCCTCTCCCGCTGATCGAGCTCGTTCGTGCCGAGCTCGACGCCTTCCTCGTAGAGCGCTACTACATCTGGGATCACGCGCCCTGGATCCTCCTGGTCGAAGAAGCAGGCGGCCACTTCACCAACCCAACCGGAACCCACACCGGCGACCAAGGCGGCGGCCTCTACTCCAACGCCAACCTCCACACCCAACTCGTCACCACACTGCACTACCCGTGACGCACCGCGGGCCGAGCCACACACCAAGAGCCGGATGACGCGTGGGATCGACCAGGTTTCGCTGAACGACTACGACGTACTGACCAGGGCGGCGGCATGTTTGCCGGTGGTGAGGGAATGGCCTTGGTCGATCATCTGGGCGGCCAGGCGGTCGACGGCGGCGGAGAAGGCTTCGGTGTTGTCGGGCTCCCAGTCGGCGAGGCGGTCGAGGATCCAGACGCGGAAGGCGCCGACGAAGCGCTGGAACATCTCCAGGCCGAGCGTGGTGAAGCGGTAGTGGCCGAGGGTCTCGGAGAGGTAGCCGTCGGCAACTAGTTGGCCGGCGAGGGGTTCGAAGACGCCGGGTGGGACGCGGAGGTCGCCGGTGATCTCCGCGAGGGTGGCGGAGCCCGATGCGGCGCCGGCCCGGAAGACGCGCATGATCATCCAGGCCTGGGCGGCGTTCAGCGGAACGCCCGACTGGGCCAGGACCTCGGTCGCAGGACTGCGACGGTGGTGCTGGATGACAAGTGCGGTGAGCTTCTGGAGCTCGTGCTCGGAGTCGAACGAAGCGGGTGCGGCGAAGTTCTCGCCCACGTCCCGCACGGCCATCCGGGCAGTGTCGCGGAGCGGAACCTCCTTCAACAACAACGCGACCACGAACCCAAGGGCCGCGACAGGCACAGCCCACAGAAACACCACATGCAAGGAGTCCGCGTACGCCGCTGTGATCGCAGGACGCACGTCGGGCGGCAGCGACCGCACCCCCTCGACCGTGGTGACGACCTGCGGATCGACACCCGTGGCGCGAACCGCCTCCTCCAGATGCACGGGCAGTTGATGCGCATAGATCGACCCGAAGACAGCGACCCCGAACGAGCTCCCCATCGTCCGCAGGAAGCTCACTCCCGACGTCGCGACCCCGAGATCCGCATAGTCGACAGTGCTCTGTACGACGACAGTCGGCACCGGCATGCACAGCCCGACCCCCAGCCCGAGCACTACCATGAAGCTGGCGGTCTCGACGTACGGCGTCTCGTTGTCGAGCAGCGACAGCAGGTAGAGCCCACCACCGATCAGAACAGTGCCGATGATCGGGAACACCCGATACCGCCCGGTCTTGCTGATGATCTGGCCGACCACCATCGACGCGACGAGCAGACCGCCGACGAGCGGCAGCATCTGCAGCCCGGACTCGGTCGCGGAGGCGCCGTGGACGAACTGCAGGTACGTCGGCAGATACGTGACCCCGCCGAGCATCGCGAACCCGATGATGAAGCTCATCACCGCGCACACCGTGAACACCCGGGACCGGAACAGTCTCAAGGGCAGCATCGGTTCAGCCGCTCGTCGTTCGACCGCGACGAACAGCATCAACGCGATCACCGAGCCGACGGCCATCGAGATGATGACGGTCGAGGTCCAGGCGTACTCGTTGCCGCCCCACGTGGTCACCAGCGTGAGCCCGGTCGCGGCCAGGCCGATGAACAAGATGCCGAGATAGTCGATCTTCGGACTGATCGCGGCCTTGACCGACGGCAGCGTGATCGACGCGACGATCAGTACGACGATGCCGAGCGGGATGTTCACGTAGAACGCCCACCGCCAGCTCAGGTGATCGACGAACAGCCCACCGAGGAGCGGTCCGGCGACGGTGGAGACGCCGAAGACCGAACCCATCACGCCCTGGTACTTGCCGCGCTCGCTGAGCGGTACCACGTCCGCGATCACCGCCATCGCGGTCACCATCAGGCCGCCGGCGCCGAGGCCCTGGATCGCGCGGGAGCCGACCAGCCACAGCATCGAGTCGGCCATGCCGCAGAGCGCCGACCCGGCCAGGAACAGGACGACGCTGATCAGGAACATCGGTTTGCGGCCGTACAGGTCGCCGAACTTGCCGATCAGCGCGGTCATGATCGTCTCGGCGAGCAGGTACGACGTCACCACCCAGGACAGGTGGTTGGCGCCGCCCAGGTCGCTGACGATGGTCGGCAGCGCGGTCGCCACGATCGTCTGATCGAGGGCCGCGAGCAACATTCCGAGCATGATCGCCACCACGACGGCGTTCCGCGTGCCACGTCCCACCGACTGAGCCTCGGTCTCCATGACCCGAATGTAACCAAGCGACCACTCTCTGCCAGCACAACTCCGCGGCGATCTCGTCAAAATCGAGTCCGTACGATGGGTGGGTGCCGTCGACATTGCCCGAGGGGGAGGTTGCGCCCCCAGACGGGGCGCTGCCGGAAACCGCAGTCCGCGAGGCCGCCACGCGGCCGCTCGGGTTCTACCTCCATGTGCCGTTCTGTGCGTCCCGCTGCGGGTACTGCGACTTCAACACCTACACCGCGAAGGAACTCGGTGGCGGCGCGTCCCAGGCGTCGTACGCCGACACCGCGATCGGCGAGGTGCGGATGGCTCGGCGGGTCCTCCGAGGCCTGGATCAACCCGTCGACACGGTGTTCTTCGGCGGCGGTACGCCGACCCTGCTGCCGGCCAAGGACCTCGGGAAGATGCTGGCCGCAGTACGCGACGAGTTCGGACTGGCGCCGGGCGCCGAGGTGACGACGGAGGCCAACCCGGAGTCGGTGGATCCGGCGTACCTCGAAGGTCTGCTCGAGGCCGGGTTCACCCGGGTGAGCTTCGGCATGCAGAGCGCCTCGTCGCACGTGCTGAAGATTCTCGACCGGCAGCACACTCCCGGTCGCGCGCTCGACGCGGTGAAGGAAGCGACGGCCGCAGGGTTCGAGCACGTCAACCTCGACCTGATCTACGGCACACCCGGCGAGTCACTCGACGACTGGCGGGCCTCGCTCGAGTCGGCGCTGTCGGCCCAGCCCGATCACGTGAGCGCCTACGCGCTGATCGTCGAGGACGGGACCCAACTGGCCCGCCGGGTCCGGCGCGGTGAACTGCCGATGCCGGACGACGACGACCTCGCCGACAAGTACCTGCTGGCCGACGAGATGCTGTCCGCCCAAGGCCTGACCTGGTACGAGGTCTCCAACTGGGCCCGCACCGAGGACGCCCGCTGCCGGCACAACGAGCTCTACTGGCGCGGCGACACCTGGTGGGGGATCGGCCCCGGCGCGCACAGCCACGCCGGCGGCGTTCGCTGGTGGAACGTCAAGCATCCCAGCGCGTACGCCGACCGCCTCGGCGCCGGCGACAGCCCGGCGTACGCACGCGAAACCCTCGACGCCGAAACCCGCCGGGTGGAACGCGTCCTGCTCGAGATCCGGTTGTCCGCCGGCCTCCCACTCGACGTCCTCGACGACGAAGGCAGAGCCGCGGCGGAGCGGATGCCCGACCTGGTGACGCGGGCAGCGGACCGTCTGGTCCTCACCCGCAAGGGCCGTCTCCTCGCCGACGCGGTCGTCCGGGACCTGCTGCCGTAACCACCTGATATCACTCCCTGTGGTCAGCGTTCGGTGATCGACGCGGTTCGCTGCGTGACGACACGCGGAAGTATGTACTGACCTGGTCGGCCTCGTTTCGCTGCGTGACGACGAAGTGCTTGACATACCCAGTCGCGACGCTCGAAACTCAGCACACTTTCGCGATCCGAGAGCGCTCTCAACTCCGTCCAGTCCAGGGAGCTTTTGATGCGGCCCAGAAACGGTGCCGGCCTCCGCCCCATCGCACTGCTGTGTGCTTGTACGGCCGTCCTGCTCGCCTCCGCCTGCGGTGGGTCCGGGGGATCGGATGCCTCAGGCAACAATGCCGACGACGGCCAGAAGATCGAACTGACCATCGCCACCTTCAACGAGTTCGGCTACGAGGACCTGTACCGCGAGTACGAGGCCCAGCACCCGAACATCAAGATCGTCGAGCGCCGCGCGCCCACCGTCGACGCGCACATCAAGAACCTGGACACCAACCTGGCGAACGGGTCCGGTCTGGCCGACATCGAGGCGATGGAGGTCAGCTGGATCTACAACTACCTGGCCAAGGCGGACCAGTTCGTCGACCTGCGCGACTTCGGCGCCAACGACCTGAAGGACCGCTGGCTGGACTGGAAGGTCGCCGGCGCGACCACCCCGGACGGCAAGATCATCGGGTACGGCACCGACATCGGGCCGGAGGCGATCTGCTACCGCCGCGACCTGTTCGCGAAGGCCGGGCTGCCGACCGACCGGACTCAGGTCGCCAAGTTGTTCACCGACTGGTCGTCGTACTTCGCCACCGGCCGGACGTTCAAGCAGAAGGTGCCCGGCTCGGCCTGGTACGACTCCGCCGTACTGACCTGGGAGGCGATGCGCAACCAGCTGATCCAGGCCTACTACTCCAACCAGGACCGCTTCCTCGGCGCGGAGAACCCGCTGCTGAAGAAGACCTGGGACCAGGTGGTGAAGGGCACCGCCGACGGCCTGTCCGCCGGGCTGCCGGCCTGGAGCGACGAGTGGAACAAGGCCTTCCGCACCGACAAGTTCGCGACGATGGCTTGCCCGGGCTGGCTGCTCGGCGTGATCCAGAGCAACGCGGGCAGCTACGGCAAGGGCAAGTGGGACGTCGCCGACGTGTTCCCCGGCGGTGGCGGCAACTGGGGCGGTTCGTATCTGACCGTGCCGAAGCAGTCGCCGCAGCCGGTCGAAGCGGCCCGGCTGGCCGCCTGGCTGACCGCGCCCGAGCAGCAGATCAAGGTGTTCAAGAAGGTCGGCTCGTTCCCCTCGACCCTCGACGCGTACGACGATCCGCAGGTCAAGTCGCAGGTGAACGCGTACTTCAACAACGCGCCGGTCGGGCAGATCTTCGTCAACCGCGCGAAGAACGTGATCCTCAAGCAGCACAAGGGACCACGCGACGGTGAGATCAATCAGGTGTTCAGCGCCGCACTGACCAAGGTCGACGAAGGCAAGCAGTCTCCCGACGCGGCCTGGAAGCAGGCGCTCGACCTCGCCGACAAGGCCGCGAACACCCGGAAGAGTGGCTGACACCCCGGCCGCCGGCGGTGCGCGAACGCCCGGCCGAAGTACTACGGTGTGAAGGCACATCAACCGACGCGGGGAGGACCGATGGACCACTCAGGTTCTCCCACGCTGGAGCAGGTCGCGGCGCTCGCCGGTGTCTCCCGGGCGACCGTTTCGCGGGTGGTGAACGGCTCGCCGAAGGTGCTGCCGGAGACGGTGGCCGCGGTCGAGCGGGCGATCGGCGAACTCGGCTACGTGCCGAACCGCGCCGCCCGCGCGCTGGTGACGCGCAAGACCGACTCGGTCGCGATCGTCGTACCGGAGCCGGACAGCCGCGTCTTCTCCGACCCGTTCTTCGCCGGCATCCTGCGCGGTGTCAGCCGGACACTGGCGCCGACGTCGTCGCAACTGGTGCTGCTGATCGAGCCGGCCGAGGCCGACGACCAGCGCCTGCTGCGCTACCTGCGCGGCGGCCACGTCGACGGGGCGATCATCGTCAGCCACCACGGCCGCGACAACGTGCTGCAGGAGTTGGCGCAACTGCCGCTGCCGATCGTGTTCAGTGCCCGGCCGATCGGTGTCGACGTACCGGTGGCCAGTGTGGACGTGGACAACGTCGCGGGCGCGCGGACGGCAGTGGAGCACCTGCTGTCGATCGGGCGTCGCAAGCTCGGGACGATCACCGGTCCGCTCGACATGACGGCCGGCCTCGATCGGCTGACCGGGTACCAGGACGTGATGAAGGAAGCGAAGCTGCCCGAGGCCGTAGCCTTCGGGGACTTCACCGCCGACGGTGGTGAGCAGGCAGCGATACGACTGCTCGACGAACACCCCGACCTGGACGGTCTGTTCGTCGCGTCCGACCTGATGGCGACCGCGGCGCTGCGGGTGTTGTCGCAGCGCGGCCGGCGAGTACCTGACGACGTCGCGGTGGTCGGGTTCGACGACTCTGTGCTCGCGACCACGACCACACCGAGGCTGACCACCGTGCGGCAGCCGGTGGAGAAGCTGGGTGCGCGGATGGCCGAGATCCTGCTCGCCAAGATCGGCGGCACGAAGCTCACCAGCCCGGAGATCTACGACACCGAACTGATCGTCCGCGACTCCGCCTGAGCTGAGCCACGCCAGGAGTAATGTCACGCCTTTCTTCACCCTCCGCTGCGACGATTGTCGTATCGCGTCACGCCCGTGAGGTCCCCCAGGGAAAGGGAACGGATGACCGACCACGAGATCCGGATCGCGCTGGTCCTGAACGGCGGGGTCAGCCTGGCCGTCTGGATGGGTGGGGTGACCCACGAGCTGGATCTGATCCGGCGGGCGTCCGGCCCCAGCGGCGCGCCCGGTCCACAGCCGTACGACGAGGTCCTGGCCGAGCGCTGGCGTGAGCTGTGCCGGCGCGGCGACGAGAACCGGCGCGTGGTCGTCGACGTGATCGCGGGTACGAGCGCCGGCGGACTGAACGGTTCGTTGCTGGCGACAGCGATCTCGAACGGTTCGACCCTGGACCCCGACGGCGAGCACGGGCCGTGGCTGCGGCAGAAGTGGGTCGCGCTCGGTTCGCTCGAGGTCGGCAAGCTGGTGCCGTCAGCCGGCAAGAAATCCACCTCGGTGCTGGACGGCAAGTACTTCCTGCAGGAGCTCGACAGTCTGCTCAAGGGCGTCGTCGACGCGGGCGAGACGGAGGCCGAGGAGCCGGTCACGCTGTTCGTCACCGCGTCCGGGCTCGGCGTCCAGCAGTTCGAGGCCAAGGACGCCGCCGGGCAGCGTTTCGTCGTACCCGACCACCGGTACCTGTTCGCCTTCACCAGCGAGAACGCGGCGACGTACGACGGATCGACGCGGGCGTTCGCGGTCGCGGACAAGAACGGGCTGAACGACACCAAGCTGCTGGCGCGCGCGGCCCGCGCGTCGGCCTCGTTCCCGGCCGCGTTCGGCCCGGTGCTCGAGACCCCGAATCTGGCCGACTCACCGCCACGCGTGCAGCCCGCGACCGCGGAGTCGGGTGCCTGGCTGGTGGACGGCGGCGTACTGGACAACGCACCCTTCGGTCCGGTCCTCGATGTCGTGGCAAGGCGACCGGTCGCCGGACGCGCCAGCCGCTACGTGTTGTACGTCGTACCGTCGGCCGGGATCGGGAGTGCGTCGACGGCGTTGCCGGAGGCGAAGGAGCCGAGCTGGCGGGTGGCGGCGCTGTCCGCCGTGCAGTTCCCGCGTGAGGTCGACTTCCGGTCCGATGTGGAGCAGCTCGAGCGGTTGCTGCTGGAGGCGGACGCGTCCTGGTCCGACACCCAGCGGCTGTTCGATCGTTGCATGAAGCAACCAGTCGAGCGGGACCGGCTGCAGTCGGCGGCCAGGGCACTGCAGCCGACGTACTCGCGCGGCCGCGCCGCCGGCGGGGTCTGGGAGGCGGTGACGATCGCCAGTCACGACCAGTCGACCGTCCTCGACGCGGCGACCGCGCTGTCCGAGCAGGAGATCGACGAGATCCTCGGGACCGGCCACCCGTGGGTGCCCGATCCGGACGGCTCGACGGCTCCGCTGCAGAACGATGCCGAGGGCAATCCCAGTTGGCTGTGGGGGACAGGTGCGGCGGAGCGCGTCGTACGGCTGATCCTGCGCTCGCTGCGCAACCGGATCAGCGAGGCGCCGAAGGAGCAGCGGGCCGAGCTGGAGCGGCGGCTGAAGGCGGCCAGCGATGCTCTGCTGAAAACGCAGGCTGTGCGGGACGCACTCACCGAGCGGCTGACCGCCGCTGACCTCGACCTGAGCCCTGCCGGTGGCGCCGAGGCCGTCGCGGTCGGGCTGAAGGACATCTTCACCGACCTGCAGATCCAGCGGGCGCTGGGCGACACGTTCGCCGAGCTGATCGCGGTCGTCGGGCGGGACCTCGTCGAGACCGCCCTCGAGGTGGAGATCGTGTCGCGCTGTACGTCGGCGCGGACGCCGCAGCAGCGGAGTGCGCCGTTCCAGTTCCTCCGGCTCGGGCCGGACATCCCGCTGCCGCTGCTGGACGACCAGCCGGAAGGCTCGATTGCCAACAACCTCAAGGACCGCATCCTCTACGGGTCGCAGGTCGGGCACTTCGGCGCGTTCGGTGCGGCGGACTGGCGGCGGTGGGACTGGCTGATGGGCCGGCTGCACTGTGTCGCGCACCTGGGCGCGATGCTCGGCGCCGACGAGGACTGGATCCGCGAGACGCAACGGCAGGTCCTGAAAGCAGAGGAGTGGAAGGTCGAGGCGGTCGCCGAGCGCGTCCAGCGGCTGGCCCAGGACTTCCCGATGGGCGCGGGTCTCGGTGCGCTCACGACGATGCGCGACGAGCTGAACCAGTCGGACGAGGGCCGGGCGACCACGAAGGGCCTCGCGGACCGGATGGTCGACGTGTCCAGCGGACTCGGGCCGCAGGTCGGCGACTGGGTCAAGGCGATGGCGGGCCGCAAGGACAAGCCCGGTTCGTGGTTGTTGCAGTGCGCGCGCTGGTTCACCGAGCCGGCGCGGCAGTCGGTGTGGACCCGTCTGGTGCGCGGCGCCAAGGTGTCGCCGGCCAAGCGCCCGTTGGTCTTCGAGCAGTGGTTGCCGGTGGCGGGCATCGTGCTCGGCGTGGTGTTGCTGGTCGTCGCCGGGCTCGTCGAGCAGAGCGCCGTACGGATCATCGCGGCAGTGCTCGCCGGAGTGGTGCTGGCGGCGACCGCCGTGCTCGGTGCCGTGACCTGGTACGTCCGGCGTGCACGGAAGCGGATCCAGGCCTGGGTCGAACGGCGGATGCCGGAGATCAGTCCAGCGTCACGAAATCGATGAGCTCCTCGACCCGGCCGAGCAGCGCCGGGTCGAGATCGGCGAAGCTGGTCACCTTCGACAGGATGTGTTTCCAGGCCGCGGCGACATCGGCCTGATCCGTGGCCGGCCAGCCGAACGACTGCAGCACGCCCTTCTTCCAGTCCTGCCCGTGCGGGATCCGCGGCCAGGCCTTGATCCCGACCGACGACGGCTTGACCGCCTCCCAGATGTCGATGAACGGGTGCCCGACCACCAGCACGTGCCGGTTGGTCACCTGGGCCGCGATCTTCGACTCCTTGGACCCGTCGACCAGGTGGTCCACCAGGACGCCGAGCCGCCGGCCCGGACCGGGCTGGAAGCGGTTGACGATG
Organism: Kribbella sp. NPDC049227; assembly: GCF_043197265.1. Classification (NCBI taxonomy): domain Bacteria; kingdom Bacillati; phylum Actinomycetota; class Actinomycetes; order Propionibacteriales; family Kribbellaceae; genus Kribbella; species Kribbella sp. NPDC049227. The sequence continues at coordinate 544,660 of NZ_JBICST010000007.1, forward strand.
CCGGGCAGGTCGTCGACACCTTCGAGGTACTCGACCACGACGCCTTCGATCCGCAGGTCGTCGCCCCACACCTTCTCGACCAGTTCGGCGTCGTGCCGTCCCTCGACGTAGATCCGGCTGGCCCGGGCCACCTTCGCCCGGACGTTGTCCACCGCAACCGAACCGGACGCGGTCCGCGTCTTCTTCGCCGGCCCGGCCTTCTTCGGCGGCTTCAGGCTGACCGGTTTGCCGTCCAGCCAGAACCCGGGCCCGAGCGGGTACGTCCGGATCTTCCCGAACCGGTCCTCGAGATCGACCACGCCGTGCTCCCAGCGCACGATCGCGCCGACGAACCCGGAGGTCGGCTCCTCGACGACCATGCCCTTCTCGATCTCGACCTCGACTGTCCGCCCGTTCTTGGGCTTGCGCCAGTCCCCACTCAGTACGTCGTTCCCATACCTGTCAGCCACCGCCCAACCGTATGTCGTCGTACTGCTAGAACGTGGGAGCGGCTTGGGTTGTGGTGGGTTGGCGGGACGGGGAAGCGACCGTGAACAGGAGATAGGTGAGGAAGCCGGCGACCAGGCCGACTGCCCACGAGTAGTCGTAGAGCGGCTTGAGGAAGGGGATCAGGCCGTCCTCCGGGAACGGGCCGGCGCCGGGGTTCGAGTACGCGCCGCCGACGGCGAGGACAGAACCGATGACGGTGGCGACGACCGCGCGCCAGTTCCAGCCGGCCGAGTACCAGTAGCGGCCGCCCGGTAGGTAGAGGTCGGCGAGGTGCAGGCTGGTGCGGTCGATCAGCCAGTACCCGGCGATCAGTACGCCGGCGACCGAGGCGAGCAGGCCGCCGTAGAAGGACAGCCAGACGAAGATGTAGATCGACGGATCGGAGATCAGCCGCCACGGCTGGATCACGACGCCGATCACGCCGGTGACCAGGCCGGCGGTCCGGAAGTTCAGCCAGCGCGGGACGGCGTTGGCGAAGTCGTACGACGGGCTGACCACGTTCGCCGCCACGTTGCACGACATCGTCGCCAGGATCGCCATCACCAGGCCGATCGTCACGACCACCGGGTTCTCGAAGCGGCGGGTCAACTCGACCGGGTCCCAGATCGCCGTGCCGTAGACCAGCACGGTGCCGGACGTCGTGATGATCGAGACGAGCGCGATGAACGACATCGTGGTCGGCAGGCCGATGATCTGGCCGACGACCTGCTGGCGCTGACCCTTACCGAACCGGGTGAAGTCAGGCATGTTCAGGCTGAGGGTCGCCCAGAACGCGATCATGCCCATCAGCGACGGCGCGAAGATCTTCCAGAAGTCGGCGTCCCAGCCGAGCTTCGACGGCTGGGACAGGATCGGGCCGAACCCGCCGGCCTTGACCAGGATCGCCACCATCAGCGCCAGGAACGCGACCGTGACGAGTGGCGCCGCCCAGTTCTCGAACCGCCGCAGTCCCTCGATGCCGCGCCAGATCAGCACCATCTGGATCACCCAGAAGAACGCGAAGCTGAGCCACATCGTCCACGGGTGCCCGCCGACCGCGGACGCCTCCGTCCAGCCGTTGCCGAACAGTTCGCCGACGATCACGAAGATCGCCTGGCCGCCGATCCAGGTCTGGATGCCGAACCAGCCGCACGCGATGAACGCGCGCAACAGGGCCGGGAAGTTCGCGCCGCGGACGCCGTAGAAGGCGCGCGCGAAGACCGGGAACGGGATGCCGTACTTCGTCCCGGCATGACTGTTCAGCAGCAGCGGGATCAGCACGATCAGGTTCCCCAGCGTGATCGTGATGAACGCCTGCAGCCAGTTCATCCCGAGCGCGACCAGACCCGCGGCCAGCAGGTAGCTGGGAATGTTGTGCGCCATCCCCATCCAGAGCGCCGCATAGTTGTACGTCGTCCAGTGCCGCTCGGGCAATCGGGTCGGCGCGAGCTCCGCGTTGGCGTACGGGCTGTCCGCGAGGACGGCGGGATCAGCCAGTTCGACTCTGCCGTCGGGATGAGTGGTCTGCTCGATCGTGGTCATGGTTACCACCCCATCCGGTCGTGGTTCGCGCCGCACTTCGCAACAAAGTGCGGCAAACCTGACCCGGTGTCAACGGACAACTACAACTTGACCGCCGACCCGCGCGCTTTCGGGATCAGCCCGGGCCGAGCAGGGGCAGCGTCGGGCGGCGCGGGGTGCCGAGTGCCTCGTAGCCGCGCTTGATCGCGTCCTGGAGTTTCTCGAGCGGCCACGGCCAGTCGTCGGTGTGGGCGAGCGCCTGCTCCAGTGGGGTCCCGCCGTGGTGGAGACCAGAGATGGTGTTGGCGACGGTGCCGAGGTCGCCGGCCTGGTCGCGCACGAACTCGGCGTCGACGACCGCGCCGTGACCCGGGACGACCTTCGACGAGCCGGACAGCATCCCGATCACCCGGTCGATCGTGTCCGGCCACTCCAGCGGGAACGAGTCCTCGCCGTACGACGGCGGCGCCGACTCCTCGATCAGATCGCCGACGAAGTACACGTCCACATCCGGCACCACGACCACCACGTCGCCGTCGGTGTGCGCGTTCCCCAGATGCAGCAACTCGACTCTGCGGTCGCCGAGATCGATCACCTTCGCCACCGCGAAGGTCTGCGCCGTCAGCTCGGCGGCCGTCGCGGCGTTCTCGTGGGCGATGACCTCGGCCTGGTCGAAGACGCTGTTCCCGGCGACGTGGTCGAAGTGCGCGTGGGTGTTGACGACCCAGCGCACCGGCTGGTCGGTCAGTTCGCGGATGTGCTCGCGCAGCTCCTGGGCCTGCTCGGTGGTGGCCCGGGTGTCGATCAGCACCGCACCTTGTTCTCCGACGACCACACCGACGTTGAGGTCCCATTCGTCGTACCGGCGGACCCAGCAGCGATCCCCGACCTCGGCCCACGTACTCATGCCGACGACCCTACTTGCTCGGCACCTTCCGCCGAGCAAGCCCTATCCAGGGGGCGGATCAAGACTTGAAGGCCGGTCGGGCGGCGCTTAGGGTCGCGGTGGCGGTTCGCAACGGTTCCGAACTCGGCAGCGAAACTTTCGAAGGGCGGTCGGCGTGACGACACGACGTGCACTGGTGGTCCGGGGCGGCTGGGAAGGGCACTCGCCGGTCGAGGCGACCGAGCTGTTCATCCCGTTCCTGGAAGGCAACGGTTACGAGGTGACCGTCTCGGACAGCACCGAGAGCTACCTCGACCTGGACGGCACCGACCTGGTGCTGCAGTGCGTCACGATGAGCGAGATCGACGCCGACCACTTCAAGGGCCTGGAGGCCGCGATCCGCCGCGGCACCGGGTTCGCCGGCTGGCACGGCGGCATCGTCGACTCGTTCCGGGCCAACGCCGACTACAGCTTCATCACCGGCGGGCAGTTCATCTCGCACCCGCACGGCTTCACCGACTACCGCGTCGACGTCGTCGCCGAACACCCGATCGTCGAGGGCATCACCCACTTCGACGTCCACACCGAGCAGTACTACGTGCACTACGACCCCACCAACACCGTGCTGGCCACCACCACCTTCCAGTCCCACCCGGACTACCCGTGGATCGAGGGTGCCGTGATGCCGGCCGTCTGGACCCGGACCTGGGGCGCGGGCAAGGTCTTCGTCTGCACCGTCGGGCACAAGCTGGACGACCTCGAAGTACCCGAGGTGCGGACCATCGTCGAGCGGGGGCTGCTGTGGGCGAGCAAGTGACGGGCATCGGCATCGTCGGTACGGGCGTCATCTCCGGCACCTATCTCGACCATCTGGCCAAGCTGCCCGGCGTCGATGTGGTCGCGGTCGCCGACCTGGACGTCAGCCGCGCGCAGGCGATCGCCGACGGTAACCCGGCCATACGCGCACTGTCCCCGGACGAGCTGTACGCCGCGGACGACGTCGAGATCGTGCTGAACCTGACCATCCCCGCCGCCCACGCGCCGGTGCACCAGGCCGCCCTCGAAGCCGGCAAGCACGTGTACGGCGAGAAGCCGCTGGCCGTGGACCGGGCCGAGGCGGAGCCGCTGCTCAAGTACGCCGCCGCGAACAACCTCCGCGTCGGCTGCGCGCCGGACACTGTGCTCGGCACTGGTACCCAGACCGCCCGGGCTGTCATCGACCGCGGCGACATCGGCGTACCGACGGCTGCCACGGCGTCGTTCGTGACGCCCGGGCACGAGCTGTGGCACCCGGCGCCGGAGTTCTACTACCAGCCCGGCGGCGGTCCGGTCCTCGACATGGGTCCGTACTACGTCACGAGCCTGGTCACCCTGCTCGGTCCGGTACGACGCGTCACCGCGCGGGCCGGTCAGTCGAAGCAGGAGCGGAAGATCCACACCGGTCCGCGAGCCGGCGAGACGTTCCCGGTCCAGGTGCCGACGCACGTGACCGGCGTACTGGAGCACGAGTCGGGTGCGCTGACCACGGTGCTGATGTCGTTCGACATCTGGGCCGCGCGGTTGCCGCGGATCGAGGTGCACGGGACCGAGGGCAGCCTGTCCGTGCCCGACCCGAACGGGTTCGACGGCAAGGTCGAGATCGCTACCGCCGCCAACCGCGACTGGGCCGAGGTCCCGGTCGCCGGTGGGTACGCCGGAGCCGGCCGGGGCGTCGGGGTCGCGGACATGGCCCGGGCCGTCCGCACAGGTCAGCCGCACCGGGCCGACGGTGCACTGGCCTACCACGTGCTCGACGTACTCGAGTCCCTGCTCGAAGCGGCAGCCCAGGACCAGCCAGTGGATGTCGCGAGCACAGTCACCCGGCCCGCCGCCGTACCGTTGGGAGCATCTCCCGAGCGTGGCTGAGACCCGTCCCACGCCGTTACGCGTCGGTGTGAGCTACTACGGCTCGGTAGACTGGCACTCGGTTCAGCTGAGTGCCAAGGGTCACTGAGTCGTACGGTCGAGGCGAGGGAGGTGGTGCGCGTGCTGGACGATCGCAAGCTGGATGTTCTCCGCGCCATCGTCGAGGACTACGTGGCGACCCACGAGCCGGTCGGCTCGAAGACGCTGGTGGACCGGCACAACCTCGGGGTGTCGCCGGCAACCGTGCGTAACGACATGGCTGCGCTGGAGGAGGAGGGGTACATCACCCAGCCGCACACCAGCGCCGGCCGGATCCCGACCGACGCGGGCTACCGGCTGTTCGTGGACAAGCTGAGCACGGTCAAGACGCTGTCGCCGGCGGAGAAGAAGGCGATCACCTCGTTCCTGGCCGGCGCGGTCGACCTGGACGACGTCGTACGCCGTACTGTCCGGCTGCTGGCCCAGATCACCCGCCAGGTGGCGATCGTGCAGTACCCGTCGCTCAACCGCTCCAGCGTCCGGCACATCGAGGTCGTCACGATGACCCCGCGCCGGCTGCTGCTGGTGCTGATCACCAGCACCGGGCGGGTCGAGCAGCGGATCGTCGAGCAGACGAACGACGTCGACGAGCAACTGATCGCCGACCTGCGCTCGCGGCTGAACACCGCGCTGTCCGGGCAGCGGCTGACCGATGCGACCACGTCCCTGGCCGCGGTCACCGACCTGTTCGCCCCGGCGGACCGGCCGCTGGTCGCGGCGATCGTGACGACGCTGCTGGAGACGTTCACCGACGAGGTCGGCGAGCAGCGGATCGCGGTCGGCGGCGCCGCCAACCTGACCCGGTACGGCGACGACTTCGAGCGGAACGTGAAGCCGGTGCTGGAGGCACTGGAGGAGCACGTCATTCTGCTCAAGCTGCTCGGCGAGGCCACCAACCCGCAGACCCTGACGGTCCGCATCGGGCACGAGAACCCGTACGAGGAACTGGCCACCACCTCGGTGGTCGCGACCGGCTACGGGTCCAAGTCGGAGGCGCTGGCCACGCTCGGCATCGTCGGCCCGACCCACATGGACTACCCCAGCACGATGGGCGCCGTACGGGCCGTCGCGCGCTACGTCAGCCAGATCCTGGCCGACTCATGACTATCGCCATCAACCCCTGGTCTGGAGTATGAGCACCGATTACTACGCCGTCCTGGGCGTCAGCCGCGACGCGACGCCGGACGAGATCAAGAAGGCGTACCGCAAGCTGGCACGCCAGTACCACCCGGACGTGAACGACTCCGAGGACGCCCACCACAAGTTCCAGGAGATCGGCCGCGCCTTCCAGGTGCTGAGCGACCCGCAGAAGCGGCAGATGCACGATCTCGGCGGTGACCCGTTCGCGACCGCGGGCGCCGGCCCGGGCGGCGCGGGCTTCGGCCAGGCCTTCACGTTCACCGACATCATGGACGCCTTCTTCGGCCAGACCGGCGGGGCCACCCGCGGGCCGCGGCCGCGGACCCGGCGCGGCCAGGACGCGCTGATCCCGCTGCGGATCGACCTGGCCGAGGCCGCGTTCGGCACCACCCGGGAGCTGAAGGTCGACACCGCCGTCCTGTGCCCGACCTGTTCGGGTTCCGGTGCGGCGGCCGGCTCCGAGCCGGTCACCTGCGAGATCTGCCACGGTCGCGGCGAGGTCACCCACACCCAGCGGTCGTTCCTCGGCGAGGTCCGCACCATGCGGCCGTGCCCGAACTGCCGCGGCTTCGGTACGACGATCCCGAACCCGTGCGTCGAGTGCGCCGGCGACGGCCGGGTCCGGTCCCGCCGGACCGTCACGGTCAAGATCCCCGGTGGCGTCGACAGCGGCACCCGGGTGCAGCTGTCCGGCCAGGGCGAGGTTGGCCCCGGCGGCGGCCCGGCCGGCGACCTGTACGTCGAGATCGAGGTCGAGCCGCACGACATCTTCACCCGCAACGGCGACGACCTGCACTGCACGGTGACGCTGCCGATGACGGCGGCCGCGCTCGGCACCACGATCGACCTGCCCACGCTGGAGGGCGAGACCACGCCGCTGGAGATCCGGCCCGGCACGCAGTCCGGGACGGCGATGACGCTGACGGCTCGTGGTGTCCCGCGGCTGCGGCACGCGGGTCGCGGCGACCTGATCGTCCAGGTCATCGTCGAGACCCCGACCAGGCTGGACGACTCCCAGGTCGACCTGCTCCGGCAGTTGGCCGAGGCTCGTGGCGAGGAGCGTCCCCAGGGTCAGGTCCAAGCCGCCCACAAGGGCGTCTTCGGCCGCCTCCGCGACGCCTTCGGCGCCCACTAGATGCCCACCCACCAACCCACACCGACGCCAGCACGGCAGGTGCGTGCAACACCTGCAACACCTGCGGCGCCGGATGGGTGGGTGCGTGCTACGGATGCGGCGGTGGGTGTTGGGTTGACCGGCCGTTCTGCCTTTCGTTACCCCGCGTGTTCGGCGCCGCAGGCGTCGGGCATGCGGTGAGGGATGTGGGGACCAGATGGGAGTCGCGGTCTTCTTCGCCGCGGAACTGGACGGCGACGAACTGACCCTGGACGGACCTGAGGGTCGGCACGCCGCCGTCGTACGGCGGATCGGGCCGGGGGAGCGGGTCCGGTTGACGGATGGCCGTGGAGCTTGGGCCGAAGGTCCGGTGACCGCGGCGTCGAAGACCGGGGTGACGGTTGCCGTTGACAACCGTGGGGTGGAGCCGGCGGCGTCGCCCCGGTTGGTGGTGGTGCAGGCGTTGCCGAAGGGCGAGCGGGCCGAGCTCGCGGTGGAGATGCTGACCGAGGTCGGGGTCGACGTGATCGTCCCGTGGAACGCGGAGCGGAGTCAGTTCCGCAGCAACCCCGAGCGGTCCGCGAAGACGTACGCGAAGTGGCAGGCCTGGGCGTTCGAAGCCAGCAAACAGTCCCGCCGCTCCTGGTTCGCCACCGTGGAGCCCATCGCGAGTACGCCGGACGTCGCGCGACTACTGTCCGCCTCGGCACTCCCCGTCGTACTGCATGAGGAAGCCAAGACGCCGCTCGCCTCGCTCGAGCTCCCGACCGAGGGCGATATCGTCATCGTCATCGGCCCGGAAGGCGGCATCGCCCCGGCCGAGCTGGCCACCTTCGCCGCCGAGCCGATCCGCCTCGGCGACACGGTCCTCCGCACCTCGACCGCCGGCGTGGCCGCAGCCGCGGCCCTCCTGTCCCGCTCCCGCTGGACCTAGCGACTGCTCCCGCCGATGGCGGGTTGTTTCATCGCTGGCGTCAAATGAACCGGTGATCGAGCAAACAACCTGCTAGCGGACCTCGATGGTTTTGGAGTCGACGTCGGTGGTGGAGCCGTCGGCGGGGGAGATGAGGAAGGCCTCGATCTGCCAGGGGCCCGGGGCGAGCTTGAGGTTGAAGGCGAAGGGCGTGAACTTCTGGCCCTCCTTGGTGCTCGTGTAGCCCTTCCGTACCTCGCGGGTCTTCAGGTTCGTGGCCTCGTAGTTCACCGTCGCCTCGTACGCCGCGGCCGTGCCTTCGACGGTGACCATCGACTTGGTCAACTGACCCTGGGCCGGGGAGGTGATCCAGACCAGTGCCTGGACGTTGGCGGCCTGGGCGCGACTGAGTGGCGTACTGGTGTCGACCTGGCCGAACAGCCGGGCACCGACCTGGCCGTCCTGGGTGATCTGGACCTGCTGGCTGCTGTCGTCGAGGGCGCCTTGCACCGTGTAGATCAGCTGCTGGGCGGCCACGTCCGCGGTCTCCGGGTCGAGCTTCGTCGTCGGGAGCCGCTTGAAGTCGACGGTGACCGTGCCGTCGGACCTGGTGACGGTGTTGATCTCGGCGCCCCGCCACAGCGAGTAGTAGTCAGGGTCGCCGGACTGTTTGGAGGTCATGATCCGGACCGCCTCGACGGCGGGCCGGCCACTCACCTTCGCCCAGGTGCGGTAGAGCCGGACCTTCGGCGTGGCCTTCGTCGTTGCTCCCGGAGTGGGAGTGATCGCGGTCTTGTCGCCGAGCCAGTAGACCGGGACGAGGGTGCCCTTCACCATCGGCTCCGGCGTACCGCGGCGGTCCTTCGGCACTGAGGTGGCCTGCGCCGTCGGCGGCTCTGTCGGCGCCTGGCTCGGCGAGGTGCTGGGCTCTGGGGTGGTCGACGACGGCAGTGCGGAGGCGCTGGTCGACGTACTGGGGCCGGCTGCGACGCCGCTGTCACCTGCGGTGTTCGTGTTGTTGTCGAGGACAGTGAAGGCGCCGATCACCGCCGCGGTGCCGACGAGGGCAGCGCCGGCGGTCAGCACCCACGGACGCCGGGACGTCGTACGGCGCTGGACCCGGGCGCGGGCCTGGATCTCGGGCAGCGAGTCGGTCGGCTCGACCCGGTCGGCCTCCTCGTGCAGGGACCGCCGCATCAGCTCGTCGAACGAGTCGTTGGGATGTTCGTTCATACGTTCTGCTCCAGGAGCTGGCGCAGCGACTTCGTCGCCCGCGCGGCGTGGCTCTTCACCGATCCCCGGCTGATGCCCATCGTGTCGGCGATCTCCGCTTCGGAGAGGTCACCGTAGTACCGCAGCACCATCACGGTGCGTTGCTTCTCCGGGAGGGTGCGCATCGCCTCGATCACCCGGTCGGTCTCGGCGGTCCGCAGCGCGGCCTGCTCGGCGCTCGGCGCGTCCGGCAGCGAGCGTGGGGTGTGCTTGTCGACGACCACGAGGTGGCGCTGGCGGGAGCGGCAGCGGTTCACCACCGCGGTGCGCAGGTAGGCGAGAGCCTTGTGGGGGTCGCGCAGCCGGTGCCAGCGGCCGTGCATCGCGACGAACGCGTCCTGCACGATCTCCTCCGCCGTACCGGTGTCGCGCAGCAGCAGGGCGCCGAGCCGGACCAGCGACGTGTAGTGCGCCGTGTAGACAGCCGTCAACGCCTCGTCGGCATCCCACGAGGACTCATGTGTCACGCACTCTTCGTACACCACGGCTGGTTGCGCCACGACACGATGACGCGGAGACCCCCTTGCAGGTTGACAACACACCTGGGTCGACCACCGCCAGGCCTCGTTTCGGGGTGTTGCGGCGAATTACAAGTGAGCCTGTCGGGGGAGACGGCTAGCATGGGTGGGTCACCATCATCGGCATCAGGAGGAAGAGCCTGTCCAGGCCACGCAGTATCGAACCGGAGGCGCGCGCGAACGGCGCCACCACCAGCGCGCAGGCGTCGCACAAGATCGTCGTGCCGAACAGCATCGACATGGTGGCCCTGCTCGGAGCCCGGGACGAGTTCCTCCGCATCGTCGAGAAGGAGTTCGCCGCCGACATCATGGTCCGCGGCAACGAGATCACGCTCAACGGCGAGCCGGCCGAGCTGGCCCTGGCCGAGCGGCTGATCGACGAGCTGATCGCGGTGGTGCGGACCGGGCACGGTCTGACCGCCGACTCGGTCGAGCGCAGCATCGCGATGATCAAGTCCGCCACGGCCGAGAGCCCGGCCGATGTGCTGACCCAGAACATCCTGTCCAGCCGCGGCCGCACCATCCGGCCGAAGACGCTGAACCAGAAGCGGTACGTCGACGCCATCGACAAGAACACCATCGTGTTCGGCATCGGCCCGGCCGGTACCGGCAAGACGTACCTGGCGGTGGCCAAGGCGGTCCAGGCGCTGCAGGCCAAGGAGGTCAACCGGATCATCCTGACCCGGCCGGCCGTCGAGGCCGGTGAGCGGCTCGGCTTCCTGCCCGGCACGCTCTCGGAGAAGATCGACCCGTACCTGCGGCCGCTGTACGACGCCCTGCACGACATGCTCGACCCGGAGTCGATCCCGCGGCTGATGACGGCGGGCACGATCGAGATCGCGCCGCTGGCCTACATGCGCGGCCGGACGCTGAACGACGCCTTCATCATCCTGGACGAGGCACAGAACACCTCGCCCGAGCAGATGAAGATGTTCCTCACCCGGCTCGGCTTCGGCTCCAAGATGGTCGTCACCGGCGACGTCACCCAGGTCGACCTGCCCACCGGCACGAGCTCCGGTCTGCGCGTCGTCCAGGAGATCCTCGAAGGCGTCCAGGACCTGACCTTCTGCCGGCTCACCTCCCACGACGTGGTCCGGCACAAGCTGGTCGGCCGGATCGTCTCCGCCTACGAGAACTACGAAGGCAATGGCGAGCCCCGCAGATGAACGTCGAGGTCAACAACGAGTCCGGAGTCGAGATCGACGCGCACGGACTGATGCGGCTCAGCCGGTTCGTCATGTCGTCGCTGCGGTTGCACCCGGAGTGTGAGCTGTCGATCAAGCTGGTCGACGAGGACACGATGGCGCGGTACCACGTCGAGTTCCTGGACCTGCCCGGTCCGACCGACGTGATGTCGTGGCCGATGGACGAACTGCGGCCGGGGTCCGACGACAACGGCGAGGACTCGGATCTTCCGCTCGGTCATCTCGGTGACATCGCGCTCTGCCCGACCGTGGCGGCCGCCCAGGGCGCCAAGGCCGGGCACGGCACGTGGGCCGAGCTGGAGCTGCTGACGGTGCACGGCATCCTGCATCTGCTCGGCTACGACCACGCCGAGCCGGCCGAGAAGGCGGAGATGTGGGACGTGCAGGGCCGCCTGCTGGAAGCCTGGCGAGCGCCGGCGAACCAGCTGGCCGGACAGGAGTGACGTTCCGGTGAGCTCCCAGGACCTCGTCCTGCTGGTCGTGGCCGCGGTGCTCGTGCTGCTCGCCGGATTGTTCGCCGGTGCCGAGGCGGCGCTCTCGTCGTACTCGAAGGTCCGGGCCAACGAGCAGGTCGAGCGGGGGAACCTGCGCGCGGTCCGGCTGCGGGACCTGCTGTCCGACGCCCCGCGGTACCTGAACTCGCTGCTGCTGCTCCGGCTGAGCTGCGAGATCACCGCGATCGTGCTGGTCACCCAGGCGCTGTCGAACGTCTTCGACGTCACCTGGGAGCACGTCCTGATCACCGCCGTGGTGATGGTGCTGGTCTCGTACGTCATCATCGGCGTCGCCCCGCGGACCCTCGGCCGGCAGCACTCGGACCGGTTCGCGATCATCTCCGCCGGTCCGGTGATGGCGCTGACCCGGGTGCTCGGGCCGCTGCCGAAGGTGCTGATCCTGCTCGGCAACGCGCTCACCCCGGGCAAGGGGTTCGCCGAGGGTCCGTTCGCGACCGAGGCGGAGCTGCGGGCGCTGGTCGACTACGCCGAGAAGTCCGCGGTGATCGAGTCCGGCGAGCGGCAGATGATCCACTCGGTGTTCGAGCTCGGCGACACCATCGTCCGCGAGGTGATGGTGCCGCGCACCGACATGGTCTACATCGAGCGGCACAAGAAGCTGCGCCAGCTCACCTCGCTGGCCCTGCGCTCCGGCTACTCGCGGATCCCGGTGATCGGTGAGTCGCTGGACGACATCCTCGGCGTCGTCTACCTCAAGGACGTGATGCGCCGCGTCTACGACAACGCGCAGGCCGAGTCGACCGAGCGGGTCGAGTCGGTGATGCGGCCATGCATGTACGTGCCGGACTCGAAGCCGGTCGACCAGTTGCTGCGCGAGATGCAGGCGGCCCGGATGCACGTCGCGATCGTCGTCGACGAGTACGGCGGAACGGCCGGCCTGGTCACGATCGAGGACATCCTGGAGGAGATCGTCGGCGAGATCACCGACGAGTACGACGAGGACCCGGACTCGGTGCAGGAGCTGTCCGACGGCGCGTACCGGGTCTCCAGCCGGCTCCCGATCGACGAGCTCGGCGAGCTGTTCGGCGTACCGCTGGACGACGACGACGTCGACACGGTCGGCGGCCTGATGGCGAAACTGCTCGGCAAGGTTCCGATCCCTGGTGCCGAGGTGGAGATCGAGGGATTGTCGCTGACGGCGGAGCGGCCGTCGGGGCGCCGCAACCAGGTCGGTACTGTGCTGGTGCGACGGGTCGAGACCGCGACCCGGCCGCAGGACCAGAACCACCAGCCCGCCTGATCCCGGATCGCCCCCTTTCTTTGGAGTACGTGTTGTCAGACCTTTCGGCCGAGGACGCCAAACTCGTCACGCTCGCCCGCGCCACCCGCGCCCGGACCCGGGCGGCCGAGGGTGCGGCCGTGCGCGACTCCGACGGGCGGACGTACGCCGCCTGCACGGTGGCGCTCGACACGGTCGAGCTGACCGCGCTGCAACTGGCGGTCGCGATGGCCCTGTCGTCCGGTGTGAAGGGTCTGGAGGCCGCCGCGGTGGTCACCGACGCGGAGTCCGTCGACGTCAACGTGGTCCGCCACTTCGCCGGCGCCGCCATCCCCGTAGTAGTTGCCCAAGGCACCGGAGAGGTCCGCGATGTCGTCCACACCTGAGGCCGCCTTCAAGTCCGGTTTCGCCTGCTTCGTCGGCCGCCCCAACGCCGGCAAGTCCACCCTCACCAACGCGTTGGTCGGGACGAAGATCGTCATCACGTCGTCCAAGCCGCAGACGACCCGGCACGCGGTGCGGGGCATCGTGCACCGGCCGGACGCCCAGCTGATCCTGGTCGACACCCCTGGTCTGCACAAGCCGCGGACGCTGCTCGGTGAGCGGCTGAACGACCTGGTCAAGACGACCTGGGCCGAGGTCGACGTGATCGCGGTCTGCCTGCCGGCCAGTGAGAAGATCGGGCCCGGTGACCGGTTCCTGGTCACCGAGGCGGCCAAGGTCGCGAAGACCCCTAAGGTCGCGCTGGCCACCAAGGCCGACCTGGTCGAGCCGGACCGGATGGTCGAGCACCTGGCCGAGATCGCCGCGCTGGGGGAGTCGGCCGGCATCGAGTGGGCCTCGATCGTGCCGGTGTCGGCGACGTCGGGCTTCCAGGTCGACGTGGTCGCGGACGAACTGGTGAAGCTGCTGCCGGAGGGCGTCGCGCTCTACCCGGACGGCGACATCACCGACGAGCCCGAGGAGACCCTGGTCGCGGAGCTCATCCGGGAGGCCGCGCTGGAGGGCGTCCGGGACGAGTTGCCGCACTCGATCGCGGTCACCATCGACGAGATGGGCCTGCGCGAGGACCGGCCGGAGGACAAGCCGCTGCTCGACATCTACGCGAACATCTACCTCGAGCGGGACAGCCAGAAGGGCATCGTGATCGGCCACAAGGGCGCCCGTCTGCGCGAGGTCGGCGCCGCCGCCCGTCGCCAGATCGAGGCCTTGCTCGGTACGCCGGTCTACCTCGACCTGCACGTCAAGATCGCCAAAAACTGGCAGACAGACGCGAAACACTTGCGCAAACTGGGATTCTGATCAATCTGTCGTGGGGGAAGACCGAGTGCTGACCAATCCTGTGTACGCCGCTCTGACCGGTCGGCACTCCGGCTTCGCCGAGGTTCGAGGCAACGCCCGTCGGTATCCGCCCGCGGTCGCGCCGTTCCTCGCTCTGCCGGACGACCCGACGCCGCAGGACTGGGCCGACGCGGCCGTCCTGCTCGGCCCTGGGACTACGGCCGCGCTGATGCGGCCGGAGTTCCCGATCCCCGACGGCTTCAAGCTGGACCTGCACATCGACCTGGTGCAGTTCGTCGCACCGGCGGACCTCGCGGCCGAGGACCCGGAGGCGGTCCTGCTCGGTCCGGACGACGTACCCGAGATGCTCGCGCTCGTAGCTCTCACCGATCCGGGTCCGTTCCGCACCCGCACGATCGAGCTTGGCACCTACCTCGGGATCCGCCGCGGCGGCGAGCTGATCGCGATGGCCGGCACCCGCTTCGCGCTACCGGACCACACCGAGATCAGCGCCGTCTGCACCCATCCGTCGTACCAGGGCCAGGGCCTTGCCACCCGCCTCATCCGCGCCGTAGCCGCCCACATCACTGCCACCGGCCGCACCCCGATGCTCCACACCGGCGGCGGCAATACCAACGCCATCCGTCTCTACAAGTCCCTCGGCTTCACCCTCACCAACCGCATGAAGGTCACCCTGGTCCAGGCCCTGTGAACGACCTCTCCCACGTCTTCCGGCTCGGCGGCGGATCACACCGCACGCAGTGCGCCGGGCGATACGCCGCACCTGCAGAAGTTCCTTGCGATGGACATCGACGAGCGGTGGGCGGACCGGTCACCGGCGACGATGCTCGAGACGTTCCCTTGGTTCCGGGGGTCGTTGTGGGCGATCGCCGGGCGGACGACCGCACCGGAGCGTGCCCTGGGCAACTTGTTGGAGCGGGAGCGGAGGTTCACCGATCAGGTCGCGACGGAGACGCGGCGGCTCGGGCTGACGAGCATCGCGGTCGACGGCAGCCGGACCGAGGACCAGCTCACGCTCCGGGTGGCCGAGTTGTTCGGGCTCGGCCACCCGGCGTGAACTACAGCGTCTTCTGGTAGACGAGGACGCGGGCGATGATGCGGTAGTTGAGCTGTTCGTTGATCGAGATCATGTGGTCGTTGGACTCGGCGTTCCAGGTGTCGACCAGGCTCAGCGCCGGTTCCTCGTCGCGCATCCACAAGAGCATGGCGGACTTGAGCAGCGCGCCGAGGCGGTGGCCGCGGTGGTCGCGCGAGACGGCCGTGTCGTTCTGGCTGCCGATGTGCGGGCGCTCGTGCTCGACCGTGATGGTGGTGTGGCCGGCCAGCTCACCGGTCGCCTTCTCCCGGGCGATCACCCGGTGAATGGTCCGATCGCCCTTGACCTGCGCCTCTTCGTAGGCGCGCAACCGCTCCGGGCTGTAGACGTCGTCCTCCAGGTCGAGGTCGTCCTTCGGCGCGTCGTTGATCGACTCGGTCACCGCGACCATGCCGTCGAGCAACTCGTCCGGCAGTGCCCCGGTGATCTGCACCAACTCGTACGCCGACGAGCGGGCGACGGCGGCGTCGTACAGGCTCTGCACGCTCGACCAGTCGAGGCCGTCGAGGTCCTGCCGGCGGTTCACCTCGATCGTCTTCTGCTCGAAGCCGTGCCGCCGGGCAAACGCCTGCGCCTTGGGCAGGTCGTACCCGCCGAACCCGATCACGCTCCGGCCCAGCTCGCGGGTCACCTTCTCGGCGTACTCGACCAGGGCGGACCCGACCCCGCGACCGCGGTGGTCCGGATGGACGTTGACGTCGATCCAGACCTGGTTCAGGTTTTCGTACGACGGAGCCGACACGATCAGCAGTCCGATCGCGGTGCCGTCGTTCTCCCGGGCCAGAAACGCCTGCTCGGGGTTCATGTCCCAGCCGTACCGCAGCATGTTGGCGAACCCTCGTGGGGTCATGTCCAGCATCTCCGGGCAGTCCAGCTTCGTGCCGGCGTTCTGCACGGCTACGGCATCGATACACCCGGCCTCGTCGTCGGGTGACAGTCTCGTGATCTCCACGCCCTCAGAGTCCACCACGCCGTCGGTTACCGCGAGTGGTTTATCCGCCGTGGAGAAGTTCCCCACTCAGGGCTGTGGCATGCCGTAGGCGTGGTCGACGACCATCGAGAACATCAAGCGCTTCTCACCGATCATGGCGCGGCGGTAGTCGTCCCAGTCCGGGTGCTCGCCGGACGCGGTGCGGTAGTAGTCGACCAGGTCCTCGACGACCGCGTCGTGCGGGTCTGCCGCCACCGGACTGAGCTCGGCCTTGCCCTCGAGTACGACGTACGAGCGGCCGCCGGGGCCGTCGACGTACAGGCTGGCGCGCGGATCGCGGCGCAGGTTCTTCGTCTTGGCCCGGCCGTCGGTCAGCGAGACCCGGATCCGTTCGCCGTCGTACACATAGGTGACGTTCGACAACTGCGGCCGCCCGTCGCGTTTGAGCGTGACCAGGACGCCCAGCCCGTGAGTGCCGATCCGGTCCGCGAGAGTTCGTGTCATACCAAGGAGCTTAAGATTTCAAGCACGCTTGAAGGCAACCCGGACCGGTCCGTCTCAGGTGGTGACGATCAGGACGCCGGCGACGACGGTGGTCAGACCCGCGATCCGAGCGAGGCTGAGTCGCTCGCGGAGTACGACGAGACCCACGATCGCGCCGAGTACGACGTTGAGGGTGCGGCCGATCGCGACGGTGCCGACGGATGCGACGGACAGGGCGAGCAGCACCAGCCCATAACTCGCCGGCGTCAGGATCGCGATCGGTATCGCCTGCCGCCAGTGGCCGAGCACCGCACGCAGTTCGCCGCGACGCGGTGCGAGGATTGTCGACAACATGACGATCTGAGCCACGTTGGCTATCGCGAGGTACGGCACGAGGTTCGCGCCGAGCGAGGTCATGGCGAAGCCGTCCCACAGCGTGTAGGCGGCAGTGCAGGTCGCGACCGCGAGACCCAGCCCGAGACCGAGCGCCGTCCTTCGGTGGCGGCGTAGTCCGTCCATCACCAGCACGCCGCACACCACCAGTACGACGCCGCCCCACGCCTTCGGTGCCGGCCATCCCTGCCATGGGATTGCTGCCACCGTCACGAGTACGGGAGCCACCCCCCGGCTGACCGGATAGACCGTCGAGAACTCGCCCGCGCCGTACGCCTTCTGCAGGGTCACGGCGTACGTCGTGTGCAGGAGCATGCTCACCAGACCGGACCACCAGGCCGTCCCCAGGCTGCCTCGCAGGCCTGACCAGCTGAGCAGTGCGACCGAAAGCGGGAGGGTGACGAGACCGCACAGCCAGACGAACGCCGGGCCGGTCTGGGAGGTCTTCTTCACCAGGAGGTTCCACGCCGCGTGGCAGCAGGCGGATGCGGTCAGGAGGCCGAGGGCGATCACGTAGACAGTGTCTACAGGACGAGGATAGACACTGTCTACCCACACCTGTGGGTTGGCTGAAGAAAGCCGCCGGAGACTGGTCCGGGCGGACCCGGCTGGAAACGATCGGGGTATGACCGAGATCAGCGAGCGGGCCGCGGTACGGCGGCTGAACGACCGGCTCGGATTCGGGCCGGCGGCCGGGGACCTGACGGCCGGGTTCGATGCGACGTTGCGGCGATTGCTGGGTCCGGCGACGGACGCGGCGGCCGCCGCCCTGCCGCCGCCGACCGGGCTCGCGCCACCTCCGCCGATGGGCAAGAAGGATCCGGACGCCAAGAAAGACAAGGACGCGAAGAAGGCGGCCGCGAAAGCGCGGACGGCGCAGGAGCGGAAGCTGACCGTGTGGTGGCTGGACCGGATGGTCGCGAGCCGGACGGCGAGCGAGCGGCTGACCTGGTTCTGGCACGGGCACTTCGCGACCAGCAACCAGAAGGTCCGCAACGCCGCGTGGATGCTCGCGCAGAACCAGACGCAGCGCACGCATGCGCTCGGCCGGTTCGGCGACCTGGCCCAGGCGATGGTCGTCGACACGGCGATGATCCGCTGGCTCGACGGCCAGAAGAACCGCAGAGGCTCGCCGAACGAGAACCTGGCCCGCGAGTACCTGGAACTCTTCACGCTCGGCATCGGCCACTATCAGGAGACCGATGTCGCCCAGGGCGCGCGCTGCCTCACCGGGTGGGTGCTCGGCCGCGACGGGAAGGGCGCGACGTTCCAGCGGAGGCGGTTCGACTCGGGCTCGAAGACGCTGCTCGGCAGGACCGGGAACTTCGACGCCAAAGGGTTTGCCGGGCTGGCGCTGGCGCAACCTGCCTCAGCCGGCTTCGTGATCGGGCGGCTGTGGTTCCGGCTGGTCTCGGCGACGCCGCCGGATGCGGCCACGATCGCCCGGCTGACCACGGCGTACAGCACCGAGCGCAACGTACGGTCGTTGCTGACGGCAATGGTTGCCGAGGCGGCGTTCCGGGATCCGGAATCCGCGCTGGTCAAGCAGCCGGTGGAGTGGGCGGCCGGCTTGCTGCGGGCCCTGCGGATCCAGCCGGGGAAGCTCGCCGAGAAGGAGCAGACCAAGCTGCTCGCCGGGCTCCGCGGCATGGGGCAGCTGCCGTTCCGGCCGCCGAGCGTCGGCGGCTGGCCGGCCGGCGCGAGTTGGCTGACGACATCGGCCGGGGTGACCCGGCTGCAGTTGGCCCAGCACCTGGTGAAGCAGGCCGAGATCCCCACAGTGGAAGGCGCCAAGGACAAAGTGGCCGCGGTCGCGACCCTGCTCGGTGTCGATGCCTGGACCGAGCGGACCAGGACGGCACTGGGCGGCGTGAAGGACCCCAAGCAGCTGACGGCACTCGCCGCCTGCGCACCCGAGTACGTGGTCAGCGGATGAGCGGCCGAGGAGGACCGATGGACAACTTGACGAGAAGGCGGTTCCTGGCGCTCAGCGGGGTGACGGCAGCCGGAGCGCTGGCGGTCGGGGCGACGCAGGTGAACTGGTCCGACCTGATGGCCGCGGCGGTCGACAATCCACTGCCCAGCGACCAGTCCGTGCTGGTGGTCATCACCTTGTACGGCGGCAACGACGGACTCAACACGGTCGTGCCTGCAGGCGATCCGGCGTACCAGAAGGCGCGTCCGGATCTGGCGTACGAGCAGAACGAGGTGCTTGACCTGGGTGACGGGCTCGGGCTGAACCCGGGCATGAAGGGCCTGAAGGGTCTGTGGGACGAGAAGCGGCTCGCGATCGTGCGTGGCGTCGGGTACCCCGAGCCGGATCGCAGTCACTTCCGTTCGATGGCGATCTGGCAGACAGCGTCACCGAAGTCGCCGGTTCCGACCGGATGGCTCGGTCGCTGGCTTGATGCGACCGGTGCCGATCCGCTCCGGGCCGTGTCGGTCGAGCCCACCCTTCCACCGCTGCTGGCCGGCGAGACCACTGCGGCAGCGTCGCTGCCGTTGCGCGGGCTGGCCCTCCCGAAGGGTGCACTCGGTACGGCGTACGCGGCGCTGGGCAAGCCGAGTCCGGGGGAGGGGCACTGGCAGGCGCGGGCGGCCAAGGCAGTGCAGGACTTGCAGGACGCGACCAAGGTGCTCGGCAACGCGGTCCGCACCGGCCACGAGAAGGACGAAGACGAGGACGAGCAGCGCACGCAGGGAGCATCGGCGGGCGGTACGTCGCAACTCGGGGCGCAGCTCGAACTGATCGCGGGACTCATCGAGGCGGGTGTGCCGACGCGGGCCTACTCGGCTTCCCTCGGAGGTTTTGACACGCATGCTGACGAGCGCGGGACGCAGCAGCGGTTGCTGACCGAGCTGGACGCGGCGGTGACGCCGTTCGTGCAACGGCTTCGCAAGACGGACCGGGGCAAGAACGCGGTAGTGCTCGTGTACTCGGAGTTCGGGCGGCGGGTGCACGCGAACGGGAGCGACGGGACGGATCACGGTACGGCGGGTCCGGTGTTCGTGGTCGGGGACAAGGTGTCCGGCGGTTTCTTCGGCGAGCAGCCGAGTCTCACCGACCTCTCGAACGGCGACCTGAAGGCGAGCACCGACTTCCGCGACGTCTACGCCACGGTCCTCCGTGACGTCCTCGGCACCGACCCCGCCAAGATCTTGGCCGGCCACACGACGACCGTCGACGGTCTCCTCAGGGCCTGACTGGCGGACCGCCAGGCCATCACAATGGCTCAGCCGAGGGCGTGCCAGGCCTGATTTCGCCGTGGGAAGGACCGGGAGCCGTCTGTTGTGATGGCCTGTAGGTCCGCAGAGCCAGCCGGAAGGCGGCACCGTGCCGGCCGTCACTCCGGTCAGCGACCGTCAGGTCGCCGCCGTGAGCCCGGGCCACACCTCGCGCGATGGCCAGGCCGAGACCTGCGCCCTTGCTCTGTGGACCGTGCACGAGCCGGTGGAAGATCCGTTCCCGCACCTCGATTGGAACCCCTGGCCCGTCGTCCTCGACCAGCAGCCCGGCGGGGCTGACCGCGATTCGCACCGACCGCGCACCGGCCTGGCGGGCGTTGTCGAGGAGGTTGGCGAGGATCTGGGCCAGGCGTTCCGGATCGCCGCTGACCGTCGCCGACCCGGTCACCTGGACAGCGACGTCGGGCGCGACCAACCGGATGCGGGCGGCCTGGGCCTCGGCGAGGTGGCGGAGGTCGACCTGGGCGACGTTGAGTTGGAGGCCGGCGTCGATGCGGCTGAGTTCCAGGAGGTCGGCGACGAGAGTGCCCGCGCGCCGGGACTCGCGGACCAGCAGGAGCTCGAGCTCTTCGCGGCGTTCGGCCGGGGCCTCGGGACCGAGTTGGATCAACGTCTCCGCAGCGGTCTGCAACCCGGCGACCGGCGTACGCAGCTCATGCGCGGCATCGGCGACGAACTCGCGCATCCGGTCCTCCGATCGGCGTGCCGAGCCCTCGGCACCTTCCAACGCGTCCAGCATCTCGTCGAAGGCAGCCGCCGTACGCCCGAGCTCGGTGTCGGCCCGCTCCGGCTGCAGCCGCTCACCTCGCCGGCCTGCCACGATCGATCGCGCTAGTCCCGTCATCGCATCCAGCGGTGCCAGCGCGAACCTCATCCCGATGATCAACGCGAGCGCGGTGATCAGGATCGCCGCCGCCCCCGACACCAGCAGCACCGTCCGGAGCCGCGCGCTCGCGTCCGACAGCAACGCCGTGTCCGCCGACAACAGCAACGTCGCGCCGCGCGTCCGCTGCCCCGCCTGCAACGTCGCACGCACTTGCCGAACGGTCCCACCCGGGTCGACCGGTGGCGCACCGAGCTGCTGACCCGACCGGAGGATCAGCGTGACCCGGACCCCGTCCGCGTCGATCCGCCGTACGAGGTTGCTCGGGGCAACGTTCTGCCGGGCGAGCTGCTGAGCCAGCTGCGCCCGCCCGGTCAGCAGCGAGTCGAGGCTGCGCTCGGCCTGCGCGTCGAAGACCGCCTTCACCACCAGCCCGGTCACCGGCAGCACGACGAGCAGTACGGCGATCGCCGTCAGCGTCACGCGAACCCGCAAGGACGCCGTCCGCAGCGGCCTCATGTCGGCGGCCGCAAGACGTAGCCCGAACCGCGGACTGTGTGCAGCAAGCGCGGTCCGTGTGCCTCCAGCTTCCGGCGGAGCGCGCTCACGTGCACCTCGACCAGGTTGGCCGCGTAGTCGTCGTACCCCCAGACCGCGGTCAACAGCTGGGTCTTGCCGACCACCTTGCCGCTGCGGCCGGCCAGGAACGCGAGCAGCTTGTACTCCGTCGCCGTCAGCTCGATCTCCTGCCCGGCCCGCCGTACCAACCCGGCCTCGACATCGACTGCCAGGTCGCCGATCTCCAGCACGGTGCGGAGCCGGCCCATCCTCCGCAGCAGCGCCTCGACCCGCGCGATCAGCTCGGCCAGAACGAACGGCTTCACCACATAGTCGTCAGCCCCGGTCCGCAGCCCGTGGAGCCGGTCCTCGACCCCATCACGCGCGGTCAGCAGGATCACACCCGCGTTCGACATCTCCCGAGCGACCGTCAGCAGCTCGAACCCGTCCCGGCCGGGCAGCATCACATCGAGTAGCACCAGGTCCGGCTGCCACTCCGCCAGCTCTCGCTCGAAGCCAGCGCCATCCGAGTGCGTCCGCACCGTGTGGCCCGCCTCGGTCAGCGCTATCCCGACGCCGGTGCGGATCGGTTCCGCGTCCTCGACCACCAGCACCCGCGCCGCCATCCGGCCATCCTTGCATCGCCACGGCGCCAGCCAAGGACCGCAGGACGCACATCTTCAGCACTTCTTCAGCACTCTGTCCGGCACAAGGCCGTCACGCTCCGTGTCTCGCCGATCGAGACCCCCGGTTCGACGGCCGAGCGTGGTTGTGCATAGACTCACTGGCATCATGCGGCACCAGCTTCTCCTCCTTCGCTGCCGCGGCGAGGCCTGACAAGGCCGGTTCCCTCGCCGCGGAGTTCGGTCGTACGCCGGTCGTCCCTCACGACCCCCGCAGTACACCTTCCCGAGGAGAACCCCCGTGGCACCGCAGAACCAGCCCAAGCCCGTCCAGCAAGCCTCCGGTATGCCGATCCAGCGCTACCGGGCGTTCCCGCCGATCGACCTGCCGGACCGCACCTGGCCGACCAGGTCGGTCGACCGCACTCCGCGCTGGCTGTCCACCGACCTCCGTGACGGCAACCAGGCCCTGGTCGAGCCGATGTCGCCGGCCCGCAAGCGGCGGATGTTCGACCTGCTGGTGAAGATGGGCTACAAGGAGATCGAGGTCGGTTTCCCGAGCGCGAGCCAGTACGACTTCGACTTCGTCCGCGGCCTGATCGAGGACGACGTCATCCCCGACGACGTCACGATCTCGGTGCTGACCCAGGCCCGGGACGAGCTGATCGAGCGGACCGTGCAGTCGCTGCAGGGCTCGCCGAAGGCGACCATCCACCTGTACAACGCGACCGCGCCGCTGTTCCGCCGGGTCGTCTTCAACGTGGACAAGGCCGAGTGCCTCAACATCGCCGTCCGCGGCACCGAGACGGTGATGAAGTACGCCGACGACATGCTGGGCGACTGCCAGTTCGGGTACCAGTACAGCCCGGAGATCTTCACCGGCACCGAGCTGGAGTTCGCGCTCGAGGTGTGTGAGGCGGTCAGCGACCAGTGGCAGCCGGCGGAGGGGCGGGAGATCATCCTGAACCTCCCGGCCACCGTCGAGATGTCGACGCCGAACGTGTACGCCGACCAGATCGAGTGGTTCAGCCGGGGCCTGACCCGGCGCGAGCACAGCACCATCAGCCTGCACCCGCACAACGACCGCGGTACGGCGGTAGCGGCGACGGAGCTGGCCCTGATGGCCGGCGCGGACCGCGTCGAGGGCTGCCTGTTCGGCCATGGCGAGCGGACCGGCAACGTCGACCTGGTGACGCTGGGGATGAACCTGTTCAGCCAGGGCATCGACCCGCAGATCGACTTCTCCGACATCGACGAGATCCGCCGCACGGTCGAGTACTGCACGCAGATGCGCGTGCCCGAGCGGCAGCCGTACGCGGGTGACCTGGTCTACACCGCTTTCTCCGGCTCGCACCAGGACGCGATCAAGAAGGGCCTGGAGGCGCTGGACAAGCAGGCCGCGGCCGAGGGCCGGCCGGTGTCCGAGATCACCTGGGAGGCGCCGTACCTGCCGATCGACCCGAAGGACGTCGGCCGGTCGTACGAGGCCGTGATCCGGGTGAACTCGCAGTCCGGCAAGGGCGGCGTCGCGTACATCATGAAGTCGGAGCACCGGCTCGACCTGCCGCGCCGGCTGCAGATCGAGTTCAGCCGGGTGATCCAGCAGCACACCGACTCCGAGGGTGGCGAGGTCGGTCCGCAGCAGATGTGGGACATCTTCGCGGCCGAGTACCTCTCGCCCGGCAAGCTGTCGCTGCTGAGCGTCAACTCGTCGTCCGGTGAGGGGCAGGGCGACCAGCTCCGCGTTCAGGTCTATTCCAATGGTGTTCCGCACGAACTGTCGGGCGAGGGCAACGGCCCGGTGTCGGCGTTCGTCGACGCGATCCAGCCGCTGAAGTACGACGTACGGGTGCTGGACTACCACGAGCACGCGCTCTCCGCGGGCGGTGACGCGCTCGCCGCGGCGTACGTCGAGTGCGAGGTCGGCGACGAGGTCTACTGGGGCGTCGGCCGCGACGCGAACATCCTCACGGCCTCGCTGAAGGCCGTTGTCTCCGCGATCAACCGCGCAACTCGCTGACTTATCAAACGTTCGCCCGTCACCGCTAGAGGTGACGGGCGACGTTTGCGTTGCGACGTACCGAATTCCGGTACTGAGGGTGTCAGAATCGGTGCATAGAGCAACCGAATACTCACGATTCGGTGACCGTGGCCTCGGGTACGTAGAAACCGTTGACTCGGTGTATGTGGTTGCGCAAACTAGCGACACTGCGCGCAGATGAATGCAAGACAGCATGCGTTAGTACGGCTGCATTCGGCTTCTGCGTTGACACGCCGTCGGTACCCCGCGTGGAGGTGAGCTGTGAGTGGTGCGGTCGAGACTCCGGCCTCGAAGCTGATAGAGAGGCCGGTGGAGGAACCGAAACCCACGGCCCCGAAGAGATTCTTCAACTCCTGGCTGGTGCGAAGACTAGCCAAGGCGGTGCTGACTGTCTTCATCGTGACGACGGGAACGTTCTTCCTGGTCAGGCTGTTGCCCGGTAACCCGGTCGACACCTACATCCAGACCCAGATCGCGCAGACAGGGATCTCGTACGAGGCTGCTGCCGCACAGGCCAAGAACCTGTTCTCGCTGGATCCGGACCAACCGCTGATCCAGCAGTACGCCACCTACATGCTCAACCTGCTGCACGGCGACTTCGGCAACTCGCTGCTCTCGCCGGGGACCACCGTGGCGCAGGTGATCAAGACCTACCTGCCCTGGACGCTGTTCTCCGTCGGCGTCGCCACGATCCTCAGCTTCATGATCGGCATCGTGGCCGGCATGATCATGGCCTACCGCCGGGAAAGCTGGATCGACCACACACTGAGCTCGATCGGATCATTCCTGCACGCGATCCCGAACTACATCCTGGCGATCCTGATCGTGGTGTTCCTCGGGGTGAAGCTGCAGGTCTTCAACCTGACCGAGGCCCGTGGCTCGTACACACCGGGGGTGGAACCGTCGTTCAGCCTGGCGTTCGTGAACGACATCTTCTATCACGCGATGCTGCCGATCCTGGCGTACCTGCTGACCACGGTCGGGTCCTGGGCGCTGGTGATGAAATCCTCCACGGTCGAGACGCTCGGCGAGGACTACGTCACGGTCGCCCGGGCGCGAGGCCTGACCGACGCGCGGATCCGGTCCGGGTACGTCGGGCGCAACGCCGTACTGCCCCTGTTCAGCGTGCTGGCGATCTCGCTCGGGTTCGTCGTCGGCGGGTCGATCTTCGTGGAGCGGATCTTCGGCTACCAGGGCATCGGGTTCAGCCTCTACAACGCGATCTCGGGCCGCGACTACCCGGTGCTGCAGGGGATCTTCCTGGTCATCACGATCTCTGTGGTGGTGGCCAACCTGCTCGCCGACATTCTTTACAGCCGGCTGGATCCACGGATCCGCGTCAGGTCCGACAAAGCGCGCGCGGCGGTCGCGGGCGACGCAGGGGGAGACGCACCAGGGGGAGGGGAGTAACGAGATGGCCGAGACTATGACCACCGCCGGCGCGTCCGGAGCGATCGGCACGACAAGCGTCTCCCGCTTCGCCGGCATCATGCACGGGTTGCGACGCAGCCCGGCCGGCTTCATCGGCTTCATCATCGTGGCGCTGCTGGTGCTGATCACCGCGATCGGGCCGTTCTTCACCCCCGCGGTGGAGCCCAACGTCAAGGAGATCCTGCTGCCGTTCGGGTCGCCCGGGCACTTCCTCGGGACCGACAACGAGGGCAAGGACGTACTGATCCAGATGATCGACGGCGGCAGATCCGTCATCTTCATCGGGTTCTTCGCCGCTGCGATCTCGACCTTCATCGCGATCGTCCTCGGTTCCCTGGCCGCCTACCTGGGCGCCAGCACCGACTCCGTGGTCACGACGGCGGCGGACGTCGTACTGACGGTCCCGACGATCGTCCTGCTCGCGGTGCTCGGTGCGATGTTCAAGCTGGACTCGCCGATCCTGCTCGCTGTACTGGTCGGTGTCCTGAGCTGGCCGGTGCTGACCCGGGCGGTGCGCTCCCAGGTGCTCTCGCTGAAGGAACGCGAGTTTGTCGAGGCGGCCAAGTTGCTCGACCTCGGCACGATCCGGATCGTCTTCGTCGAGATCCTGCCGAACATGGCCAGCTTCATCCTGATGAACTTCATCATCGGCGTGACGAACGCGATCTACGCGCTGGTCGGCCTCTACCTGCTCGGGCTCGCGCCGCTGACCGGCTCCAACTGGGGCATCATGCTCAACCGCGCCTGGATCGCGGGCGCCATCTTCAACGACGACAGCCTGCCGTTCATCCTGAGCCCGATCGTCGCGATCATTCTGCTGCTGCTCGGATTGGTGATGATGACGAGATCACTCGAAGAGATCCTCAACCCGCGTCTCCGGGACCGGTGAGCATGGTGACTTCGATGCCTCAGGGAACGACCAGCGCCCGCGCGGTGCGCGGTGGTCAGGGCAAGCCACTGCTGTCGATCCGCGACTTCAACGTCGAGTACCGGACCGGTTCCGGCGCCACCGTGCGCGCCGTACGCGGTATCGACCTCGACCTGTACCCCGGCGAGAGCCTCGCGCTGGTAGGCGAGAGCGGCTGCGGGAAGACCACCTTCGGGCTCGGCCTGCTGCGGCTGCTGCCACGGCTGGGACACGCTTCCGGCAAGGTCATCTTCAACCGCGGTGACGGGGCCGAGATCGACATCCTCGGTCTGGACGGGCGCGATCTGCGGCAGTTCCGCTGGCGGGACGCGGCGATGGTCTTCCAGGGCGCGATGAACGCGTTCAACCCGGTGATGAAGATCCGCGGCCACATGCACGACACGATGCGGGCGCACACCAAGGCCAGCAAACGCGAGATCGAAGAGCGGGCCGCCGAACTGCTGCGGCTGGTGCGGCTGGAGCCGGAGCGGGTGATGGACTGCTACCCGCACGAGTTGTCCGGCGGAATGCGGCAGCGGGTGCTGATCGCGATGAGCCTGCTGCTGGAGCCGGAGGTCCTGATCCTGGACGAGCCGACCACGGCACTCGACATCCTCACCCAGCGCTCGATCGTCGACGTACTGCACGAGGTCCGCGAACGGCTCGGCTTCTCGATGATCTTCATCTCGCACGACCTGTCGCTGGCCGCCGAGCTCGCCGACCGGGTCGCCACCATGTACGCCGGTCGCATCGTCGAGACCGGTGGCGTCCGGGACATGTTCTACCAGCCGCGGCATCCGTACACGCTCGGCCTGATCAAGGCGGTGCCGCCGATCGTCGGCGACCTGCCGGATCTCGAGTCGATCCCGGGTGGGCCGCCGAGCCTGGCCGCGCTGCCGCCGGGTTGCAAGTTCAATCCTCGGTGCGGGTTCGCCACCGCGGAGTGCACGGAGGCCGACCCGCCACTGATCCCGGTGACCGATGAGCCGGGCTCCGGGCACGAGGTCGCCTGCATCCATTCCAAGGACGTGCATCTCGAACGCCGAGTGCAGAACGACAGAGTGCAGGACGTCAGAGTGCAGGACGACTTAGGGACCGCCTCATGACCGCGACCGAAACTGCCCCGGCGGCCAAGGCCGAGGGGCGTACGCCGTTGATGACCCTGGACAGGGTCAGCCAGGTGTTCGACACCAAGGCCGGGCCGATCCGCGCGGTCGACCACGTCAACCTGTCCATCAACCCCGGTGAGGTGCTCTGCCTGGTCGGTGAGAGCGGCTCCGGCAAGACCACCGCGGCGCGGATGGCGGCCGGCCTGTCCAGGCCGACCGAGGGCCGGGTGGCCTTCGACGGCACCGACATCTGGTCGATGAACCGCAACGGCTTCCGCGACTTCCGGCGCAGTGTGCAGTACGTCCACCAGGATCCGTACGCCTCGCTCAACCCGACGCGGACCATCCTGCAGACGATGACGGCGCCACTGCTCAAGCACGGGGTGGTCAAGGGAGCGAAGGCCGCCGCCGAGCGCGCCGCCGAGCTGCTGACCAAGGTCGACATGACCCCGCCGGAGAACTATCTGTCGAAGTACCCGCACCAGTTGTCCGGTGGTCAGCGGCAGCGGATCTCGGTAGCCCGGGCGCTGACCCTGGACCCGAAGATCATCATCGCGGACGAGTCCACGTCGATGCTGGACGTGTCGATCCGGATCAGCGTGCTGGCGATGCTCGGCCGGCTGCGCGACGACCTCGGGGTCGGGTTCCTGTTCATCACCCACGACCTGGCGATCGCGAAGTACTTCGGCTGGCACGGCAAGACCGCGGTGATGTACCTGGGCCGGATCGTCGAGTTCGGGCCGACACCGCAGCTCATCAACTCGCCGACGCATCCGTACACCCGCGCGCTGATCGACGCGATCCCCGAGCCCGATCCGGACCTGACCAAGACCAAGGGCACCGGATCGCTGCGCAGCCTGGAGATTCCGAGTCTCGCCCACCTGCCGGCCGGGTGTTCGTTCCATCCGCGCTGCCCGCAGTTCGAGGGCGGGCTGTGCGACGGTGCGGTGCCCGAGCTGGTCGCAGTCCGTCCCGGTCAGTCGACCGCGTGCCACGTGGTGGCGCGCGACGGAGCCGGAGATGCCGAGGTCCGCGATGAGCCGGTGGCCTGATGGCACCACAGATCGGACGGCTGGCACTCAGCTGGGCGGCGTTCCTGGTACTGGCCAGCGGGGTTCTGTTACTCACGCTGACGCCCGGTACGCCGGAGTTCGTCGTCACCCTGTTCACCTTGTGTTTGGGCCTGCTACTGGGCCTCATCGTCGTCGCCGCGGTCCTTGTGCTGCGGCGGCGGGAGAAACGCGAGGGCGGTTAGCAGTACCCCAAACCAGTAGTGCCTGACCCACATGGGCGTGTGGTCAGATCAGAAAGGACGAAGGATGAGTCCCACCGGCACCAACGATCCCGGCACCAGCGAGTCCGGCGCGCGCGCCGTGACCAACGCAGTCTCCCGCCGGCATGTGCTCCAGCTGTTCGGCATCGCCGGGGTCGGCATCGCCGGCATCGGGTCGCTGGAGGCGTGTTCGCCGAGCAGTCCGGACGACGCTGGAAACGACGCCAAGAAGTCCGGGGAGTTCCACGGCGCGTACCCCTACCAGTTGCCGCCCAAGGGCCACTTCAACCTCGGCGCCGGCGTCCTCGACGGCATCCAGCAGCAGAGCCCGTACCTCGACCTGATCTACCCGAGTGCGGGCATGTACTACTGGGCCGACAAGAAGTGGGAGTACCTGCTGGCCGAGTCCAACACGCTGGACGAAACGGCCAAGACCTACACGATGAAGCTCCGGTCCGGCCTGACCTGGAGCGACGGCTCGCCGCTCACCGCCAAGGACGTCGTCTCGACGTTCAACCTGCGCTGGCTGATGCGTCAGCAGGACTGGACGTTCCTGTCCGACGTGAAGGCGCAGGACGACACCACCGTCGTGTTCACCATCGGCACGCCGTCCACGGTCCTCGAGCGCTTCATCCTCCGCGCGCCGATCCTGCCGGACTCGGTCTACAAGGACTGGGCGAGCAAGGCCGAGACGCTCCGCAAGGCCAACGGCAGCCTGGACAGCGGCGAGGGCAAGCAGGTCAACGCCGACTTCCAGAAGTTCCGGCCGGAGAACCCGGTCGTGTCGGGACCGTTCAACTACGACCCGAAGACCATGACCAACGCCCAGATGACGTTGGTGAAGAACGACAAGGGCCTGTTCGCCGACAAGATCGGGTTCAGCAAGGTCGTCCTGTACAACGGTGAGACCTCCGACATCACTCCGGTCGTGATGAACAAGGACGTCGACTACGCCACCCACGGTTTCGCCGTGGCCAGCGAGAAGACGTTCCAGCAGAACGGCTTCCGGATCCTCCGCCCGCCGGTGTACTCCGGTCCCTCGCTGGTGTTCAACTACACCACCCGCCCGGAGTTCTCCGACGCCCGGGTCCGGCAGGCGATCGCCTACGTCCTCGACCGCAACGAGAACGGCACCGTCGCGCTCGGCGACTCCGGCAAGCCCTGCAAGTTCATGGCCGGGTTCTCCGACATCCTCGTCCCCGACTGGATCACCGACGCCGACCAGCAGAAGCTCCAGGCCTACGAGAAGGACCTCGACAAGGCCACCCAGCTGCTGCAGGAGGCCGGCTGGAAGAAGTCCGGTGACAAGTGGCAGACGCCGGCGGGCAAGCCGGCCGCGTACGACATCAAGTTCCCGACCGAGTTCGCCGACTGGAACCCGGCCGCCACCAACGCGGCCGACCAGCTGAACAAGTTCGGGTTCAACATCACCAAGCGGGGCATCACCTTCACCCAGCTGAACCCCGACGTCCTGGCCGGCAAGTTCGACATCGCCATCCAGGGCTGGGGCGCCTCGAACCACCCGCACCCGTACTTCGCGTTCGTCCAGGACCTGTACACGTTCAACTACGTGATCGCGGCGAACCAGGGCGGCAAGGGAATGAACTTCCCGCTCAAGCAGACCACCTCGGCGGGTCCGATCGACCTGCAGGCCGTGGTGGACAAGTCGGCCCAGGGCCTGAACGTCGACGAGCAGAAGAAGAACATCACCGCCGCGGCGATGGCGTTCAACGAACTGCTCCCGATCATCCCGCTGTGGGAGCGCTACGGAAACAACCCGGCGCTGGAGGGGACCCGGGTCGCCAAGTTCCCGGCGGACGACGACCCCATCCTGAAGAACGCGCCGTACGCCGACAACTTCGTGATCATGTACATGTACCAGGGCAAGGTCGCCCCGGCCTAGTCGGTTAATCACTAGCGTCTGACCCGTTCGTTTGGTTGGGTCGGCCGGGTGATCATCGTTCGCGAGATCGACCCGGCCGACCTGGCACTGTTCGACGAGTGGTACGACGCCCTGCGGGCCGGTGTGGTCGCGGGACGCGAGGCCGCGCTCGTGGTCGGGCGGGAGGCGCTCGGCTTCTCGCTGCGTACTCCGGGCCCGCTGAAGCGCCGGATCGCGGTCGGCGCCTTCGAGGACGACCGGGTGCTCGGCGCGATGCTGTTCGAGTACCGGTTGACCGACAACCTCGACATCGTCGAGGTCGAGATCGACGTACCGCCGCAGCATCGGCGGCGGGGGATCGGGACGGCGCTGTGGCAGTGGGCCGTGACCCGCGCGGCGCAGCTCGGGCGGACCATCTTCCAGTCCGAGATCGGGGTGCCGGGCGAGTCGTCGCCGGGCAGCGCGTTCGCCGAGCGACTCGGGTTCACCGTCGAGCATGTCGAGGACCATCTCGTCGTACCGCTGCCGTACGACGAGGCCCGCCTGGACGAGCTGCGGTGGTCCGCCGGGACGCTGGACGGCTATCGGCTCACCTCGTGGGCGGGAGTGTGCCCGCCGGAACATCAGCAGGCGTACGCCGATCTGCACACCGCGATGGACGAGGACGTGCCGACCGGCGGGATGACGCGCGAGGTCGTGCCGTGGACGGTCGAGAAGCTGCAGGCGAGCGAGCAGCGGGTCGATCGGAACTACCTGGCGCTGGTGACGATGGCGCACACGCTGTCCGGCGCGCCGGCCGGCTACACGCTCATGTACCTGCCGCGAGCTGATGCCGAGCATGCCCAGCAGGACGACACCCTGGTACTGCGGGAGCACCGCGGGCACAACCTGGGCACGCACCTGAAGCTGGCGAACCTCGACCAGTTGGCGAAGCACCGCACCACCCAGCGCTTCCTGCACACGTGGACGGCACTGTCGAACGCCCCGATGCAGAAGGTCAACGCCCGCTTCGGTTTCCGCTCGGTCGAGCAGAACCGCGAGATCGAGCTCACCTGTCCGCGGCTGCGTCCGGCCGCTCGCGCTCTCGTCGTCGACCCGGACGACCGCATCCTGCTGGTCCGCTTCGAGTTCGACGACGGGCCGTTGTGGGCGACCCCCGGCGGTGGCCTCGAGGCGGACGAGACGCTCATCGAAGGGCTGCGCCGCGAGCTGCGGGAGGAGATCGGTCTCGAGACTCCGGACGACCCGCCACACCTCTGGCACCAGGAGGTCGTTGCCGAGGGCCACGCTACCGGGTACGACGGTGTCCTCAACGACGTCTTCCTGATCCGCACCGGCCCGTTCACAGTCGGCGGCACCCTCACCGAAGCCGAGCTCCAGGCCGAGAACCTCCACGGCCACCGCTGGTGGACCCTGCCCGAACTCCAGTCCGCCGAGGACCGCTTCGCCCCCCGATCCCTGCCGAGCCTGGTGGAGTCGGTGTTGCGCGACGGCCCGCCCACCATCCCGCTGGCGCTCGGCGTGTGAGAGCGACGTTCGGAAGTTGTGGGAAGCGTGTGAGGACGCGGGATTCAGGGGCCGTGTTCGGCCTAGTTTTTAGGTGTGAAGTCTCGACATAGTGATGACTGGTTTGTTCCTGTTCGGTCGGTGGGCGCGGCGGCGACGCTGCAGACCGGCCGGTTGCCGGAGGGGCCGCGGGTGGGCATCGCGTTCACGACGCTGGCCCAGCTGCGGGCCGCGACCGGACCGCGGCAGGAGTGGCTGCGGATGGACGAGGAGACGCTGCACGAGGTGCTCGCGCCGCTCGGTGTCACCAGGATCCAGCTCGACCCGGTGCTCGTCGGTCCGGACGTCGGGAGCTCACAGCCGTCGTACCCAGCTCAGCCGGCCTTCGTCCATTAGCGCGTGGCCGTCGGCGCTCTCCGCGACACTCGGGTCGTGGGTGGCGATGATGACGGCGGCGCCGCGGTCGGCCTGAGCCCGTAGCAGGCCGAGGACGCGTTCGCGGTTGGTGCTGTCCAGCTCGCTGGTGGACTCGTCGGCCAGGATCACCTTGCCCTGCTGGGCGATCCCGCGTGCAACGGCGACCCGCTGCTGCTCGCCGCCGGACAGTTCCTCGACCAGGTGATCACCGCTGTCCGCGAGCCCGACGGACTCGAGTGCGGACGTGATCGCCCGGTCGACCTCCTCGAGCTCCGCGTCGCCGCTCGGCTTGCGGTCGGCCAGCAGCGGGATGGTCAGGTTCTCGCGCGCGGTCAGCACCCGCGCGAGCCCGTTGCCCTGCGGGATCAGTACGACGCCGTGCGCGGCAGCCTTCGGCCGGTCGGTGATGACGAGCCCGTCCACCTCGACCTGGCCGGACTTCACCGGCACCGCGCCGGCGATTGCCCACAGCAACGAGCTCTTGCCGGCGCCGGACGGCCCGCTGACCGCGAGCACGAACCCGGGCGGCACCGTGAACGACACGTCCGCCACGGCGACCAGGTCGCCGTACGCGACTGTCACATTGTCGACGTTGATCACCGTGGGCCCTCCTGCTCGATCGGGGTGAGGCGGATCTCGCCGTCGTCGGTGGTCACCTGCACCAGCGTCCCGGCCGGCAGCAGCTCGGCCACGTGCGGGGGGAGTGGCAACGAGCCGTCGGTTGCCACCACGGCGTACTCCTCACCGGACCGGCCTTCGGATGCGATCCGCCCGTCCCGGATCGTGATGGTCCGCGGCAGCGTCGCCGCCACTTCCGGGTCGTGCGTGATCAGCAGCACGGTCATCCCGGTCTCGGCGTTGATCGTCCGGATCGCCGCGAGCACCTCGTCGCGGGCCTGGTGATCCAGCTGGCTGGTCGGCTCGTCGGCCAGCAGGAGGCCGGGCATCGTCGCGATCCCGACCGCCACCGCGCACAGCTGGATCTGCCCAGGAGTCAGCGACGTCAACGGCGTACTGGCGTGATCGCCCAGTCCCACCATGTGCAGTACGTCGTCCGGCTGCGGCAGGTCGTGGCCGCGCGGTGCGGCGCGTTGTGCGTAGCGGATGTTGTCGGTGGGCGTCAGGTAGGGGATGAGGTTCCGGCCCGCGCCTTGCAGCACGATGCCGACATCGGCGGCGCGCATCCGGTCCAGCTCGGCCTCGGTCATCGTGGCGACGTTGTGCTCACCGATCTGCAGCCGGCCCGCGCTCGGCGTCAGCAGACCGCCGCACAGTTGCAGCAGCGTCGACTTGCCGGCACCCGACGGGCCGAGGAGTCCGACCAGCTCACCAGGGCGGACCGTGATCCCGATGCCGGACAACGCCGCGACGTCATGCCCGTGCGCACGGTAGATGTGCACGAGTCCCGTCGTACTGATCGCCAGACCACTCATCCGCGTCCTCGCTTCGCTCCGGGCGCGGCTGAGTGGGAGCCAGTGCTCTGCTTGATGGTGAACTCGCTTCGCTCCTTCACGTCAGCTCCTCCCGGATCCGGCTGTAGCCGGCGCGTCGGTTGACCCCGGTGCCGAGCAGCAGGGTGGCTGCGGCGAGGACTGCGGTACCGGCGACCCACAACACCAGCGCGACGGGCCAGTTGGTCGCGAGCTCCAGCGGTATCGGCCCACCGGTGTCAGCGAACAGAGGGATGAGCGGCAGCGCGATCTGCGCGCCGACCACTCCACACAATGACCCGAGGAATACAGCCAACGCGACCGGACCGGTCTGCTCCCACCGGGCAGCTCGACCTGTGGTGTTGGACGGTACGCCGGTGATCCGTAGGCTCGCGTAGTCCTGCGCCCGCGACCGCCACGACGTCACCACGGTCAGCAGCAGTACGACGAGCGCCAGCGCCCAGCCCGCGATGCCGACAACCGGCGTCAGCTGCAGTGCGAGCGCACTCGCCGACCGCCCGTACGACGCGATCCGGTCGGCCCGGCGGTCGACGAGTTCGGCCGCAAACCCTGCCTGGCTGAGCTTCTGAGTGATCGTGTCGACGTTCGCCAGGCCGTCCGCGTTCAGCCACAGCTCGTAGTCCGTCGCGCCCTCGTCCACGGTGCCGGCCAGCCGCCGTACCGTCTCGAGATCGACCACGGCCGTGCGGTCGGGGTAGCGGTCCACCGGGCCCTTCAGCCGGTCGACCTTGCCCAGCGTCAGCGGTGTGCCGTCGATCGCGGGACTCGTGGTCGCGCCGTCGTCGTACGGGAACTCCGGCGTCACTAGCGCAGGAATCACCGGCGGCACCGTCGCGTACTGCAGGAACTGGTCGTTGCCCAGGCTCTTCACTGCGATTGTCAACAATCCGCCGGTCTTGGCGGTGACGGATCCTTGGTCGGAGTCGGGCTGCCGCACCGCTTGCCAGTTGTCCGGCGATCCGATCGTGATGGACGGACGGTCGTCGCTGGAGATCTTGCTGATGGTCACGTCGCCCTGGACGCCGGCCTGGTCGAGTGGTTCGCGACCGATGCCGAGCCGGAGCAACTGGCAGCCACCCAGGCAGTCGACCGCCGCACGCAACTGGAGCGGTTTGCCCGGGACCAGCCGCATCGGCGGGAAGGTGACCAGGTAGCGGCCGCCGTTGCGCAGACTCACCACGTTCGCCCGCAGGACGACCGACTTCGCCGGCTCGGTGGCCGTCTGCGCGCCGTTCGGCGTCTGCGACGCGAGCGGCTTCATCGGACCGGTCGAGGCGGTGACGGTGAGCTGGGAGCTGCGGAACTCGATCGGCTTCAGCCCGGCCGGTGCCTTCAGCGTCTGCCAGCCCTCCGCGTCGGTCATCAGATCGCCGCGGTACGCGATCCGCCGAAAGCTGTCCGGCTCGATCATCATCGACTTCAGCGAGTCCGGTGCCGGCGGTCGAGACGTGACCACCGGGGTCATCCAGTGCCGGTCCGGATCGACCTGGTCGACCGCTTGGGTGAACTCGTTCAGGTACAAGGCATTCATCCGCAGTACCGCTTCGGCTCCGGTCTCGTAGCCCGCCCGGGTGTCGCGGTTGTGGTCGCCGACCGACGCGGCCTGGCCGGCGAAGGCGACCAGTCCGCCGGCCACCGCGACCGCTGCGACGATGCGAGTGACCGCGGGCCGACGGGAGACCTGGAGTGCGCCGAGCGCGAGGCCCAGCCGTCCGCGTCGCGCCGCCTGCCGACTGATCAGCCCTGCGATCGGCAGCAGGAGGTGAGCGAACGTGAGCCCGACCGCCAGCGCCAGCAGAGCCGGAGTAAGAACAGGCAGTGGCCCACGGCCGTCACCGGTGAGCGCGGCCGCCAGACCAGCCACCGCGAAGACGATGACGCATAGGTCGAGCACCCCGATCGCCCTGCCACGCCGTCGTGGGACCACTCGACGCAGCAGGCTCGAGATCGGCTGCCGTACGCCGCCGCGAACCTGCAGGGCCACCACGATGAGCGAGAGGACGACGGCAACGGCCAGCGCCACTGGCACTGTCCACGGCAACTCGATGGGGGAGCCGTGGCGCAGCCAGGTCACCCGGACGATCAGCAGCAGTCCGAACCCACCGAAAGCACCTGCCAGCCCGCCGACCAGCACAGGCAGCCCGAGCTCGACAGACAAGGAGCGTGCGGTACGGCGGGCAGACGAGCCCCGCAGACGTGCGAGAGCGATTTCGGGCCGCCGCTGGTCGACCACAGCCCCGAGCGCCAAGGCCAGGACGACCACACCGAACAGGGCGACCTGCACCATAATCAGCGGGATGATCGTGGTGGCCTGTTTCCGTTCACTCTGGATCCGGTCGACCAGCGAGGCGAGTCCTGACGTGGTTTCCGCGTAGATGCCTTGCTCCACCGCGTTGCCGTTCACCGTGGCCGTGGCGTTCTGCAATCGAGGCAGGTCGTTGATCCGCGCCACACCCGGGATCGGTGCTGTGTCGGCCGTCATCCGCGGCGCCCATTGGTCCCCGTCGAACGTCGTACGCGGAGTGAAGAGGAAGTCCGACGAGCCCGGGTCTTTGGCGCCGGGCTTGCGGGAGTGCCCGGTCGGGTAGGAGCCGAACCAGTAGTCGCCCCTGGGCTGCTTCGGCTTGTACAGGCCGACGACCGTGAGTTTGTGGTCCCCTTCGGCGGCGTCCGACGACTTGCCGGTGAGGACGGCGCCGACCTTGAACTGCCAGGTGCCGGTGTCCGCGGTCGAGGCGATCACCTCGTTCGGGGCGGTCGGGCAGCGGCCCTCGGCCAGCACGAGTTGCTCGCAGTACCCGTCGCGCCAGGTCAGCCGGCCGGAGACCGCGTCGTCGGCTTCCTGGATTCGCCAGCCGATGTCGGTGTAGATGCCGTGCACGGGCGGCGAGAACAGCGGCTTGAGGTCGGCCGGAACCAACTGGTCGAGGCTCTCCGGCCGATCGGTGCCGGGGCCTTGTGCCCGGCTGCGGGGCGCTCCCTCGATCTGCCACGCCGCGGTCAGGCGCTGCGCGGTCAGGGTCTCGGTCGTCACGGTCTGCTCGACGGCCCGGGCGTACCAGGGCGCGAACACGGCGCAGGTCCCGATCAGCAGGCTGACGCCCGCCAGCACCAGCGCCTGGGACCACCGGTACCGCAGCGCCCTCCGGAGAAACATGTGTCCAGCCACCCCCAGGTGTTTCGCTCGCCGCCTCGCTCGCCCGCCTCGCTCGCCCGAAGATACGGAACGCGGCGGCGGGTGTGCCTGACCGTGGCGAAATGTCACAGAGTTGTTGTCTAGGCAGGAACGCGATCACGGACCGTGAACACCCGAGGGTGTTGCCCGACGCAACCGGTGACGGCGGTAGGTTCGGCACATGCGTGAATCCCAGCTCGGTGACCTGACCGTTTCCTGCCTCGGCCTCGGCTGCATGGGGATGTCCCAGTCCTACGGTGCGACCACGGACGAGTCGGAGTCCATCGCGACCCTCCACGCCGCCGTCGACGCCGGCTGCACCTTCATCGACACCGCCGACGTGTACGGCGACGGCGCGAACGAGGAGCTCGTCGGCCGCGGGCTGGCCGGCCGCCGCGACCAGGTGGTGCTGGCGACCAAGTTCGGCTTCAAGAAGCCCGCCGGCGGCACGGCTCTCCCGAACGTCGTCGACGGGTCGCCCGAATACGCGCGGCAGGCGATCGATGCGTCGCTGCGGCGGCTCGGCGTGGACCACGTCGACCTCTGGTACCTGCACCGCAAGGACCCGCAGATCCCGATCGAGGAGACCGTCGGCGCGATGGCCTCGATGGTGGAGGCGGGCAAGGTGCGGTACCTCGGCCTGTCCGAGGTCAACGGCGACACGGTTCGGGCCGCGCACGCGGTGCACCCGATCAGCGCCGTCCAGAGCGAGTGGTCGCTGTGGACCCGCGACCCGGAGACCGTCGTCCTGCCGACGCTGCGCGAGCTCGGGATCGGGTTCGTGCCGTTCAGCCCCCTCGGGCGAGGGTTCCTCACCGGGCAGCTGAAGTCGCCGGACGACTTCGAGCCGGACGACATGCGGCGCGGGCTGCCGCGGTTCATGGGCGAGAACTTCCAGCGCAACCTGGACCTGGTGGAGAAGGTCCGGGAGCTGGCGGCGGCGAAGGGTGTGACCGCCGGTCAGCTCGCGCTGGCGTGGCTGCTTGCTCAGGGCAATAACGTTGCCCCGATCCCGGGGACGAAGCGGCGCAAGTACCTGGCCGAGAACCTCGGTGCCGCCGACGTCACGCTGACGGCCGAGGAACTCGCCGCCCTGGACGCGGCGTTCCCGGCTGACGCGGCGACCGGGCAGCGTTATACCGACGGCGGGATGGACCTGGTGGGCAAGTGATCGGTGTCACCGGATCCACCGGGCAGCTCGGTTCCCGGATCGCCCGGTTGCTGGCGGATTCCGGCGTACCCCAGCGGTTGCTCGTCCGGGATCCGGCCCGTGCTCCTTCGCTCCCGGGTGCCGAGGTGGCGCAGGCGGCGTACGGCGAGCACGAGGCACTGCTGAACGCGCTCGACGGGGTCGAGACCCTGATGTTGCTCAGCGCAACGGAGTCGGCGGATCGGGTGGCGTTGCACAAGGCAACGGTCGACGCGGCGGTGGCGGCCGGCGTACGGCGGATCGTGTACACCTCGTTCGCCGGCGCCGCACCGGGGGCGACGTTCACCTTCGCCCGCGACCACTGGCACACCGAGCAGCACATCCGGTCGCTGGACGTGGAGTACACGTTCCTGCGGGACAACCTGTACCTGGACTTCGTACCGGGGTTCGTCGGTGCGGACGGAGTGATCCGGGGTCCGGCGGGGGACGGCCGGGTCGCGGCGGTCGCCCGCGACGACGTGGCTGCTGTCGCGGCCCGGGTCCTTGCGGACTCGGCGCATGCCGGGGCGACGTACGAGCTCACAGGGCCTTCCGCCTTCACGCTGGCCGAGGCGGCCGGCGTACTGTCCGACGCGCTGGGCCGGAAGGTCCGCTACGAGCCCGAGACCCTGGACGAGGCATACCGCTCACGCGAGTGCTACGGCGCTCCCGCCTGGGAGGTAGCCGGCTGGGTCACGTCGTACGCCGCCATCGCCAGCGGCGAACTCAGCCACATCTCCACCGCAGTCCAAGACATCACCGGGCGGGCGCCCCTGGGCCTCGAGGAGATTGTCGCCCCCAGGTGAGACACTGACCGCGTGCCGCTGTATCGGGAAGAGGCGATCGTGCTGCGCACCCAGAAACTGGGTGAGGCGGACCGGATCGCGACGCTGCTGACCCGCGGCCGCGGCAAGATCCGCGCGGTCGCCAAGGGAGTCCGCCGTACCTCATCCCGCTTCGGTGCCCGCCTCGAACCGTTCAGCCACGTCGATCTCCAACTCGCCACCGGACGCACCCTCGACGTCGTCACCCAGGCCGTCTCGATCGCGGCGTACGGCGAGGGAATCGTCGGTGACTACGCCCGATACACCACCGGCACCGTCCTCCTGGAGACCGCCGACCGTCTCGTCGTCGAGGAGAAGGAACCCGCGACCCAGCAGCACCTGCTGCTCGCCGGCGCCCTCCGCGTCCTCTCCACCGGCGAACGCGAACCAGGCCTCGTCCTCGACTCGTTCCTCCTCCGCTCCCTGGCGATCTCCGGCTACGCGCCGTCCTTCGCCGACTGCGCCCGCTGCGGCGAACCAGGTCCCCACCGAGCGTTCAACCCAGCCTCCGGCGGCATGGTCTGCTCCTCCTGCCGCCCCCCAGCCTCAGCCATGCCGGCCCCCACCACCGTCACCCACCTCTCCGCCCTCCTCACCGGCGACTGGCCCACCGCCCTCCAAGCCGACCCCCGAACCCGCCGAGAAGCCACCGGCCTCATAGCCGCCTTCTTCACCTACCACCAAGACCACCAACTCCGCTCCCTCCCCCACCTGGACCTCACCCCCGACCGTCCTACCGCTCCCACCCCGGCCACCCAGTAGGCCCACTCCGCGCCCCGATCGGCCGCCGCCCGGGCGCCTTGGTTGGAGAGCCGCCCCTTCGCCCGCCGACACCAAGTGGCCGCGAACTCCGCAACGGCTGCTGTCCCTCCCACGCATGAGCAATAGCCCGCCGAACATCCAGCTCCGCCTGCCGCTCCAGCTGGTTCCCACCCGACCCAGCCCCTCGCTCCCCAAACCGGTCGAGCCCCGGCTGCCGGTCATACGCACGCCGACTCAGCCGAGCACAAACATGCACATAGACGTTGTTCCGACCTTCCCGCGGCTTAACCGCCAGCAACTCGCGACGTGGCAACTCGCCGGGAGCGGTCGGCCCGATTTCGCGGAACACCAGCCGGTAGTCGGCCTTCCGCTCCGGATCCGACTGCACGTATGACGTCACGCAGTCCCTGAGATCACCCTTCCCCGACTCGTAACCGAGAGCGTGGTGACCGTCAGCCGTCCCGGCCCGGAGCCGCTCGATCTCGCGCAGGACTTCGCGGTACAGCTGACGGTAGGAGCCCGCGCCGGCCTTCGCCTGCTGACGAAGGAAGTGCAGGTCCTGGTGGAACTTCTCGTGATCGACGATCAGATACCTGGTGTCACCGCTCATCACTCGGCGGTCTCTCCTCGGCCCGAATCTCGTCGAGAAGCTCCCGCGTAAACGGATCGTTGGCCGCCCACTCATCCAGGTCCAGCGGCCGACTGCCCGGCAGCGGTTCAGTCGCGTACACGCGAACAGTCGGATCATCAACCACCCCCGCCGGCGGCTGATCATCCCCCCGCAACTCGCGGTACTGCGCCGTCGACATCACCACCGCCTCCGGCTCGCCCTCTTCCCCCCACACCACCGGAACCGCAAGCCCAGCACGCACTGCCTCCACCAACCCCCGCAGCCGCTCCGACAGCACCCTCGGCTCAAGCACCTCGCCCAAGATCTCGAACTTCGCATCACCACCGAGATCCTCGAACTCGTCGTACGTAAGCACCACCGCCTCCGGCACACCATCCCCAAAGCTGAAAGCGCGCGTCCGCCCCGCCCGAAACCTCGCCAGCACGCCGGCCAGATCCGCACGAATCTCGTCAACGCCAAGCAGTCCACTCATGTTCTGAATGTATTCGTTCCGCGGCAACGAGAGCCCGAGTTATCCACAGCCACCCTTAGCCGGCGCCGCGACCTCGCCTCCATCAGGATCGACCAGCACAGGAATCGCCTCGCCAATCCGAAGCTGCGTGCCAGCCTGCTGGGTCGTTGAGATCTGCCCGGTGTCGCCCAGCGTGCTCTGCCAGGTGATGTCCCATTGCGCGGTGGCAGTCACGGGGTAGGTGCACTTCGGCAACTCCCGCGAAGTCTTCTTGTACCGATGCCCGCAGTCCGGCGAGTCCTTGATCCCCATCGCCTTGTCGTACGGCGTACCTGAGCCCTCACACCGGACGGTGTTCCCATCTCCAAGCGCCCAGTTGACCGCCTTCACATGCGCGGTAGCCGTCACCGACAACCCCGGCACGCTCGCACTCCGCACAATCGGCCCCCACGTGTTCTCCGTCTTCTCCACCCACAACCACACCGGCATATTCACCAGCCCGATCTGCCCCACCCCAGGCGCCGACTTCACCAAAGGCGGAGCCAACTGCATAGCCGCCATCGCCCGATAAGCCAACGTCACCGGATCAACCACCACAGTGTCGGGTTCGCCAGGCAACCAAACCCACCTACTGACCAAATGCCGCCCCTGGTCATACCCCTGCTCCCGCACACAAGCCCAGATACTCCCGTCTGTGTGCCCCTGCCAACGCGGGTCGCTGAACGGAGGAGGAGGATACTCGCGCTTCAGATAGCACTGCTGGCTGTTCGACCAGTTGCCGAGCTCCGCATCCGTGCATGCCTGAGCTGCGCCACCAAACTGGCAGATCTTCTTTGCATCCG
The DNA here is from genome assembly GCF_043197265.1 of Kribbella sp. NPDC049227. Taxonomy (NCBI): domain Bacteria; kingdom Bacillati; phylum Actinomycetota; class Actinomycetes; order Propionibacteriales; family Kribbellaceae; genus Kribbella; species Kribbella sp. NPDC049227. The sequence continues at coordinate 586,721 of NZ_JBICST010000007.1, forward strand.
AGGCCTTCTCTGGGGGGTGGCCATTCGATCCAGTGCCACCGTCGTCGCTGCCGTAGGAGCTCAGGATCCAGGTGCAGACCGGCTCGGTCTTCAGGCAAACGAGTTTGTACCCTGGTCCGGGCTTCGGTGGGATGACTAGTCCAGCCAGCGCAGCTCGAGCAGGACCGACCGAGATGGTCGCCGCGATGAGGGTGACCAGTCCGATACGGAACGCGCGCCTCAGCATTTTCCGACTGCCTTTTCCTCGACGACAAACCACATCTTCTCTGTGGTTCCAGGTCGATCCGCGTATACGACCTTCGCAGTGAATGCGTTTCGGCGGCTGGTTTCAGGTCCAACCGGGACGACCTTCCGGTCCTTCTGGAAGTGGAGAGCTGTCGCGGAGGAATCCACACAGGACCGCAGCGTGACTTCATGTTGAGCGCCGTCCAGACTGACCGCCTCGGCTTTCAGCGAGCGAACCTGGACGCTTCCGGCCCGATACCAGCCGTTTTGGCGTAGTGATCGGACATCATCGATTGCCGCGATGATCCAACTGCCACCCAGGCCGGCCGCTTCGAGGGGTGCACGGCTCGACTTCGTCGGATCATTGAGGGCCTTGTCTATCGCGGCTCGTGCAGCCCGATAGCGGGCCTGCGCTCCATCTACCGCCTCTTCCTCTTCCGGCGTCCATGTGGGAGAGGAGGGGGAGGTTGGGGTGGGGGTAGGGGAAGGGGAGATCGGGGTGGTGTTGGGGTGGCCGGCTTCGGGGGAGCCTTGGCAGGCGGTTAGCGCTAGGAGGGCGCAGATGGCTGCGGTGGCGGGTCCGAGGGCCGGTCGGTGGGTCATCTGGCTCCGATCTGGGGTTGCTGTTGGTGTAAGGGTGTCATACGGAGGGTGTTCGGACGGGGGAGTTGTCCACAGGTCCCGGCCAAGGTGCGAGGGGGCGGGGGTCGGGCGCCTCGCAGGCTCGCGCCAGGTGGGTTCGAGCTCGGACGAGTCCGCAGAGTGCCACCCCAGCAGCACCGGTCGGTGTGACTCGCTCGTTGCTGCCGACGAGTGTGCTCAGAGGCTGCGGTCGAGGGTGCGGATCGGCGACGGTGGGTGGTGGGCGGTGCTTGGTTCCGGGGTGGTCGTGGGGAGGAGAGGCGCTCTGGTTGGTGGGGTTGTTCCGTTGAGGGCGATCGCGAGTGGAGTCTCGGCTGGTACTGCGCGTTGGTGAGGCGGGATGACGGAGCTCAGGTTGTGGGCGAATGACTTGAGGTCGTGTTGTGAGGCCAGTCTGGTGATGAGTTCCGGCATGGTTCGTGGCTCGCGGCGGTTGCGGTGGAGCATTGTGCGCAGGGCGGCGAGGACTCGGTCTGGGTTCTCGGCGAGGAGGCGGTTCAGGAAGGTTGCGGTTCGCTCGACCTTCATGGCGTGTGGGCCAGTTGATGGCGGGTCGAAGTCCTTCAGGTTCTCGGTGACCAGGACGTCGGACCGCGAGTGCACCGCTGCGGCGAGTACATGGGTGTCCTTCGGGTCCGCGTGCATCTCTGGCATCAGAGCGTCGTACCCGGAGGTCAGCGCGGCGGGGAAGGCCTTGTCATCTGGGTGAAACGGGCGTCGATTCGTTCCGCCGTGACTCCGGCCGGACGGTTCCGCTTCACCTCGTCGAGAATCTGAGCGGACCATTTCGGCACGAGTAGTCGCTCGTAGGCGAGGCTCAGCAGTATGTCGGTCGTCAGTTGTCCCAGGAGCACGTTGGCATCGAGGAACGGGGAGGGCGCCTGGCGATCTCAGCGGCCCGCGCCGGAGCCGTCGTCGTCGGCCATCGCCTGCAACGCCTGTCGCGCTCGGCGTTGACGCGCGCGTTCAGCGCGAGTACGTCGGCCAGCCGGACCCGGTCGCCGTACTCGGACGACCGGATGGGGAGGTCGCCGCGGCTCGCGTACAGCCGTAGTTCGTCGCGATCCATCTCGATCGCGTCCGCCGCCTCGTCGATTGTCAGTTCGGATCGCAACGGCGTTACCTGAACAGCCAGACCTTGGAGGAGAGCCGCCTCGACGAACCGCAGTACGTCGTACACCTTGGCCGGGATCTCGCGGCGTTCCCCGTGCGGTCCGATGAGCGCGGGTCCGCCAGGCGCGACCACCCGTTCGTCGTCCTCCAACAGAAAGACCTCGGGGCGCCCAGGCATCGCATCCATGATCGCGAGTCTATGGGCCTCGATCGCGCGGACGGGGGAGTTATCCACAGGCCCCTGCAGGGGCGGCGGCCCGCGGGTAGGAGAAAATCGGGGTATGTCGCCTATTGGTCGTCGTCGGGGTCGTGTGGTGGGTGCTGAGCGGGGGGAGAAGGTGGTGGTGGCGCCTGAGGCGCATCCTTCGGGGGCTGTGGTGCCGGGGGTGCCTCGGGAGTTGGTGCCGAAGCATGTGGCGATTGTCATGGATGGGAATGGGCGGTGGGCCAAGCAGCGGGGGTTGGCTCGGACGGAGGGGCACCGGGCGGGGGAGGCTTCGCTGCTGGATGTGATCAAGGGTGGGATCGAGATCGGGGTGAAGTACATCTCGGCGTACGCGTTCTCGACGGAGAACTGGGCGCGGTCGCCGGAAGAGGTGCGGTTCCTGATGGGGTTCAACCGTGAGGTGATCCATCGCCGGCGGGACGAGCTGGACGCGATGGGGGTCCGGGTGGTGTGGTCGGGGCGCCGTCCGCGGTTGTGGAAGAGCGTGATCGACGAGCTGGAGTACGCGCAGGAGCGGACCAAGGACAACGACACGATCACGCTGCAGTTCTGCGTGAACTACGGCGGTCGGGCCGAGATCGCGGACGCGATGCGCGAGATCGCGGAAGAAGTTGCCGAGGGCAAGCTCAAGCCGGGCCGGATCACCGAGCAGACGATCGCGCGGCATCTGTACGCGCCGGACATCCCCGAGGTCGACCTGTTCGTCCGGTCGTCGGGTGAGCAGCGGACGAGCAACTTCCTGGTCTGGCAGCTCGCGTACGCCGAGATGGTCTTCCTGGACACGTTGTGGCCGGACTTCGACCGTCGCGACCTGTGGCGCGCGATCGAGATCTACGCCCAGCGCGACCGCCGCTACGGCGGCGCCATCCCCAACGAGGTCAACCCCACGAGCGTCGACCCCACGAGCGTCAGCCCCACGAGCGTCAACCCCACCAGCGTCAACCCCACCAGCGTCAACCCGACGAGCGTCAAGTAGTACGAGGGTTGGGCAGCAGCCCGCGTTCGTAAGCGACCGTCACCGCGCGAGTCCGGTCGTCCACGTCGAGCTTGGTGAAGAGCCGCTGCAGATGCGTCTTCACCGTGGCCTCGCCGATGTACAGCTCCCGCCCGATCTCCGCATTGCTCAGACCCCGCGCGACAGCCGCCAGCACCTCGAGCTCACGGGGTGACGGCTGCGCGGCCGGCGGCGTGCTAGGTGTACGCAGCCGCGACATCAGCCGCGCCGCGACCGGAGGCGCCAGCACGGTCTCTCCACGCGCCGCCGCCCTGATGCCGTCCAGCAGATCGGCATGCGGAGTGTCCTTCAGCAGATACCCCGCCGCGCCCGCCTCGACCGCGTGCAGGATGTCGGTGTCGGTGTCGTACGTCGTCAGCACCAGCACGCGCGTCGAGGGATACCCGGACACGATCGCCCCGGTGGCGGTGACCCCGTCCGTCCGCGGCATCCGCAGATCCATGAGTACGACGTCAGGCCGCGCCGACTCGACCAGCGCGAGGGCCTCCGAACCGTCGCCGGCCTCGCCGACCACCTCGATGTCCTCGGTGACGGAGAGCATGCCGGTCAGCCCGGACCGCACCACTGGATGGTCGTCGACCACCAGAACCCGAATCACACGTCCTCCTGACCAGCCGGCATCAACACCTGGACCCTGGTACCGCGGCCCGGCGCACTCTCCACCTGCACCGAACCCCCGGACTCCTCGACCCGCCCGCGCATCGCGGCCAGCCCGAAGCCCCCGGACACTGCTGCCGGTGCGAACCCGGACCCATCGTCGCGGATCTCGATCCACACCCGGCCGTCGGACAACCCCAGCGTGATCAGGACCTGCGTCGCCCGCGCATGCTTCCGTACGTTCGCCAGCGCCTCCTGAGCGGCCCGCAGCAGCACCACCTGCTGCGCCTGCGGCAGCGCCGCGACCTCCTCGTCCGGCAGATCGAGCGACACCTGTACGTCGACGCCGGTCTCGGCCGCGAACCGTTCGGCCTGCCGACGTAGTACTTCGGTCAACGTTGCCTCCGACAACGCAACCGGGGTGAACGCGGCAACCAACGCACGGGCCTCGGCGAGGTTCTCCCGGGCCGTGTCCTCGATCGCGGCCAACCGTGCCGCCGCTCCGTCCGTACCGCCGCGCTGGAGCTCGACGGCGGCCGCCTGGGCGAGCATCACGATGCTGGTCATACCCTGCGCGAGCGTGTCGTGGATCTCGCGCGCCATCCGTTCCCGCTCGGCCATCACGCCGGCGCTGTGGTGCGCCTCGGCCAGTTCGTCGCGGGCCGATTCGAGCTGTTCGATCAGCTCCGCCCGCTGCTCGCTCTGCGTGATCACCTTCTCGATCCAGATGCCGAACAGCAGGCTCACCACCAGGCTGACCAGCATCCACGGCAGGACCTCCCAGAACGTGTCCCAGCCCCACCCCGCGCTCCACAACTGAGAGGCGCCGACCCCGATCACCAGCAGGACACTGAACGCCGCACCCTCGCGTACGTCGTCCCCGAGCAACCAGATCTGTGCCGACACGATGAACATCAGGAACACCGACTGCGGGAACAGCCCGACCATCACCATCAGGCAAGCGATCATGATCAATCGGTAAGCATGCGACGGCAGCCGCCGCCGGGACCTGATCGCGGGCAGCCCGATGAACTGGTACGCCGCCCCGAGCACCACCACCGCGCCGACGAAGAAGGCACGCCGGACCGGGCTGAGATCGACCGTGAAGGACACCGCCAGCGTCGTCGCCAGCAGGACCCAGAACACGACGTGCCAGCCGACCAGCGTGCGCGTCCAGACCGGCTGGTCCACCCGCTTCGTCGTATCCACGGTCACCATCTTCCTCCACACCAGAACCCACACACGAGGTGCGCCCCAGGCGGACACGGTACGGCGCCATGCCACCGGGGCCGACGCCGTACCGGGTTGCTGCTTCATCAGCCCGCGTCCCGGCGGGTCCAGCGGAAGACGCGCTGGGCAACGAGGAGGCCGACCACCAGCCAGACCGCCAGCACGATCGCACCGGTTCCGAGCTGCCACGAACCGCCCGGCTCGTTCGCCTCGTACCCGTCCGGCAGGAACACCGACCGCATGCCCTGCGCGAGCCACTTCAGCGGGAAGATCTCCGCCACCGTGCGCATCCAGGCCGGCAGGCTGCTGTAGACGAAGTACACACCGGAGATGAACTGCAGGAGCAGGACCACCGGCGTCACCACCGCGGATGCAGCCCGGCCGGACTTCGGTACGACGGAGAACGCGATCCCCAGCACGCAACCTGACGCCGTGCCGAGGATGAAGATCCAGACGAAGTTCAGCCACTTCTCCGGCTCGCTCGGGATGTCGACGCCGAGCAGCAGGCCGGCGATCGCGAGCAGCAGGCCGAACTGCAGGACGGAGGTGACCAGGACGACGCCGATCTTGCCGATGAAGTACGACTGTGACGACATCGGCGTACCGCGCAGCCGCTTCAGCACGTCCTGGTCGCGCTCGATCGCGATGCCGATGGCCAGCGACTGGAAGCTGGTCAGGAAGATGCCGGAGGCAATCATTCCCGGAGTGAAGTAGGTGGCCGCGTCGACGCCGCCGGAGAAGTCGGTGCCGCTGAACACGGCGGAGAAGATGCCGAGGAAGATGATCGGGAAGAGGAACGTGAAGATCAGCTGCTCCCGCTCCCGGAAGAACTCCTTCACCTCCAGGCGGGTCCGCGAGACGCCGATCTTGACGGGGGAGGGCAACGCCGTGCTCATCGAACCGCTCCTTCCAGGACCGGAACGGCCGCGACCGCACCGATCAGTTCCAGGTAGATGTCTTCCAGGCTCGGCCGCCGTACCTGCAGCTCCGGCACCTCGCCGTCGTACTCGGCCATCAGGCGCGCGACTTCGGCGGTCGGCTGGTCGGTGCGCACCTCGCGGATCCCGTCGGCAGACAGCCAGGAGACGCGTGCGGTCCGGGCACCGCGCCCGCCGAGCGTGCCGGGGGTCGCGACCTCGATCATCCGGCCGTCGGCGATCACGCCGACCCGGTCGGCCAGGTGCTCGGCCTCGTCCAGGTAATGGGTGGTGAGCAGGATGGTTGTGCCCTCGGTGCGCAGGTTCTCGATCAGCGTCCAGAACTGCCGGCGCGCCTCGGGGTCGAACCCGGTGGTCGGCTCGTCCAGGAACAGCAGTTCGGGGTTCCCGACCACGCCGAGCGCGACGTCGAGGCGGCGGCGCTGACCGCCGGACAACTTGCGGGTCCGGGTACGGCGCTTCTCGTCCAGACCGACCGCGGCGATCACCTCGTCGGGGTCACGCGGATTCGGGTAGTACCCGGCGAAGTGGTGGACCAGCTCGGCGACGGACAGTTCGGCCTCGTCGCGGGAGGTCTGCGACACGATGCCTAGCCGGGCCCGCCACCGCCGGCCCCCGTGCGCCGGATCGGTGCCCAGCACGCTGACCTCACCCTCGTCGGCGTGGCGATATCCCTCCAGAATCTCCACGGTCGTCGTTTTGCCGGCGCCGTTCGGCCCGAGCAGGGCGAACACCTCACCGTGCTGGATGTCCAGGTCGACCCCGTCGACGGCCACTTTGTCCGGGTACCGCTTCACCAGCCCCCGCACCCTCACTGCGTTGTCTGTCTGCATGCCTCAACCTTCCCGTCCGCGCCCCGTCCGCCGGGAGCGTCGCCCGGCGGACTCCCTGTCCACCGACTGGGGGACAGACCGGCTCAGCGGACCGAAGGACGGGTAGTAGTCAGGCCCGCGACGGCATGGACGGCGCCGCTCAGGCGGGAGCGGGGATATGCGGACAGATCTACGTCCCGTCCTTCGGTACGGCGCCACGCCCGGAAGGGCTGACGGGACCGGCCCCGGCCGGTTAGCGTCTGGGGCATGGCTCAGACGGTGCGTGGAGTGGTGGCGGCAGGCAAGGGCAAGCCGGTGTCGATCGAGGAGATCACGATCCCCGATCCCGGCCCGGGCGAGGCGGTGGTGAAGATCCAGGCGTGCGGTGTGTGCCACACGGACCTGCACTACCGGGAGGGCGGCATCAACGACGACTTCCCGTTCCTGCTCGGTCATGAGGCGGCAGGCGTGGTCGAGTCGGTCGGCGAGGGCGTCACCGACGTGGAGCCCGGGGACTTCGTCGTACTGAACTGGCGGGCCGTCTGCGGCAACTGCCGTGCCTGTCTGCGCGGGCGCCCGTGGTACTGCTTCAACACCCACAATGCCAAGCAGAAGATGACGCTCAAGGACGGCACCGAGCTGAGCCCGGCGCTCGGCATCGGCGCGTTCGCCGACAAGACCCTCGTCGCGGCCGGCCAGTGCACCAAGGTCGACCCGGCCGCCAAGGCCGAGGTAGCCGGCCTGCTCGGGTGCGGCGTGATGGCGGGCCTCGGCGCCGCCATCAACACCGGGAACGTCGGCCGCGGAGACACCGTCGCTGTGATCGGCTGCGGTGGCGTCGGTACGGCGGCCGTGGTCGGCGCCCGGCTCGCCGGCGCGGCGAAGGTGATTGCCCTCGACATCGACGAGCGCAAGCTCGCGGTTGCCCGGGAACTGGGTGCGACCCACGCGATCAACTCCAAGGACCTCGATCACGACGGAGTCGTCGAGGCAGTCCAGGAGTTGACCGGTGGGTTCGGTGCGGACGTGGTGATCGACGCGGTCGGCCGGCCCGAGACCTGGAAGCAGGCGTTCTACGCTCGCGACCTGGCCGGCACCGTCGTGCTGGTCGGCGTACCGACGCCGGACATGACGCTCGACATGCCGCTGCTCGACTTCTTCGGCCGCGGCGGTTCACTCAAGTCGAGCTGGTACGGCGACTGCCTGCCGAGCCGCGACTTCCCGCTGCTGATCGACCTCCACCTGCAGGGCCGGCTCCCGCTGGACCGGTTCGTCTCCGAGACGATCGCCCTGGACGAGGTCGAGGCCGCGTTCACCAAGATGCACCACGGCGACGTCCTACGCTCGGTGGTCGTCTTCTAGGCGACCTTGAACGAGATCCACACGTCGGGCTTCGCGTCGGGCTTGCCCGAGATCGTGCGGTGTTCCTGGGTCCAGACGTCGCCGGAGACCTCGGTGGCGACGCGCTGCCAGAAGCGGACGGCCTTCTCGTTGTTCTCCTGGAACGCGACCTCGCACGGTCCGGGGTGGTGGGCAAGTACTTCCTGGACCGCGCGAAGGCCCAGGCCGCTGCGCCGGACCGGCCGGATCATGAAGAAGGCGTTGAGCACCCGCACCGGTTGTCGCAGCGCCCGCATGAAGCAGAAGCCGACCGGGCTCTCGCCCTCGTAGAACAGGTACCCGGCCCATTCCGGGTCTCCGGTGAGCACCTTCTCCAGCCACTCCGTCCGGTAGCTCCCGTCCGGCCGGGGCAGCTGGCCCTGGAACTCGGACAGGTCATGCCGGAACAGCAACCACAACCTCTCCATCACGACCCGGTCCTCCGCGGTGGCACGCCGTACGAACATTGATCTCCTCAAAGGGTGTGAGAACGCAGAAAAGCCTCCCGCCGGAAGAGGATCCGGTACGGAAGGCTTACTGCAGGAGATTTTATCAGGCCCGCGGTGCGGTGCTGCGCTCGACCCAGCTCATGTCCGGGTAGCGGGAGCCGGCCGGCGTGAGCTCGGACAACGACGCGAGATCCTCGTCGGACAGCTTCAGGTCCACGGCGGCCCAGTTCTCCTCCAGGTAGCGCCGCCGCTTCGTGCCCGGGATCGGCACCACGTCATTGCCCTGCGCAAGCACCCAGGCAAGTGCCACCTGGCCCGGCGTCGCGTCGTACCGCTGGGCGACCGCGCGGACCTTCTCCACCAGCACGAGGTTGGCCTCGAGGTTCTCGCCGGTGAAGCGGGGGAGCGTACGCCGGAAGTCGTCGTCGGCGAGGTCCGTCGGCAGCGCACCGGTGAGCAGGCCGCGGCCGAGCGGCGAGTACGGCACGAGCCCGATGCCGAGCTCCCGGCAGACCGGCAGCACCGACTCCTCGAGATCGCGGCTGAACAGCGACCACTCGGACTGCACCGCCGTGATCGGGTGGACGGCGTGCGCCCGCCGGATGGTGTCCGCCGACGCCTCCGACAACCCGAGGTACCGCACCTTCCCGGCCTCTACGAGCTCCGCCATCGCCCCGACCGTCTCCTCGATCGGTACGTCGGGATCCGCGCGGTGCTGGTAGTACAGCTCGACGTGGTCGACGCCGAGTCGGGACAGCGACGCGTCGATCGACGACCGCACGTACTCGGGCGATCCGTTCACGCCCCTGCGAGCATCGGTGAGGGGATTGCCGACGATGCCGAACTTGGTCGCCAGGAACACCTCGTCCCGGCGGTCCGCGATCGCCCGGCCGACCAGTTCCTCGTTCGCGCCGAAGCCGTACAGGTCGGCGGTGTCGAGGAACGTGATGCCGAGGTCGAGGGCCCGGTGCAGGGTCGCGATCGACTCGGCGTTGTCCGGGGTGCCGTAGGCGAAGCTCATGCCCATACAGCCCAGTCCCAACCGGCTGACTTCGGCTCCGCTGCTTCCCAGTTTCATCTCTCTGCTCCTACTGATTTGGCATGGCTCAGCCCACCGACGGACCGCAACGGTCCGCCGGTCCGGCGAAAAGTGATTTACGAAGGTACGACGCCGCCGTAGACGGTGATCTTGTAGTCGGTCACCGCCAGCGCGAGCTGTAGATCGCGCAGTTGCTGCTGGATCCGGGCCCGGTGCTCCTCCATCAGGGCGAGACGCTGTGGTTCGGTGTGCTCGCCCTGCTCGATCAGGTCCACGTAGTGCCTGACCGTACCGATCGGCATCCCGGACACGCGCAGCCTGGTGATGACCACGATCCGGGCCAGCGCCCTCCGGTCGTAGCTGCGGTAGCCGGTGTCGTCGCGCTCCACGCGGACGAGTCCGATCCGTTCGTAGTACCGCAGCGTGTGGGCGGTGAGCCCGGTGACTTCCGCTGCCTCGGCGATGGTCATCCGCTCGGGCAGGTCGTCCGGCAGATCGAGCAGGCACAACAGGTCGGCGTCGATCGGCTCCGGGTCGCCGTGGAGGGCGACGATCGCCTGCCAGCGTTCCTGTGCGGTCAGCTCGGTCGTGGTCATGTCTTCGACCGTACGCCTTCGAGTGCGCTCAAAGGCAAAGGTGACCTGGGTCACACTGATCAGGCAGGCTGCTGGCAGTCCGCGCAGGTGCCGAAGATCTCCAGCGTGTGACTGATGTCCGCGTAGCCATGCTCGGCCGCGACCTTGTCGGCCCAGCGCTCCACCGCCGGCCCCTCGACCTCGACCGTGCGCCCGCAGTTGCGGCAGACCAGGTGGTGGTGATGGCCCTTGGAGCAGCGCCGGTACGCCGTTTCGCCATCGGCGGTCCGGAGTACGTCGACCTCCCGCGAGTCGGCCAGCGCCTGGAGGGTCCGGTAGACAGTGGTCAGGCCGACGGCCTCACCGGTCGACCGGAGCTCCTGGTGGATCTCCTGGGCGGTCCGGAAGTCGTCGAGATTGTCGAGCGCCGACGCTACCGCCGCGCGCTGACGGGTCGAGCGTGTTCCGATGGCCACCGTTCCTCCTGTCCTCTGGTCCGCGTCAATTCTCGCAGAAGTCGGCAAGTCAGCGTTCAGGTCAGCGTTCATGTCAGTGCTCGTCCCAGTGGTCGCCGTGCGCGGCGTGCAGATGCCCGTCGTGGACATAGTCGACGTGGTCGTCGTGCTCGACCTTGGTGTGGCCGCACTGCGGATTGTGCGCATGTGGGTGCCCGGCGCTGACAACATGCGGCTCCGGCGCCGGTACGCCGACCTCCGGTTCCGCGTCGGCCAGCGGCGCGACCCGGCCCTGCCGGCGGCGGATCAGGGTGCCGGCCGTTGCCGCCACCACGAACCCGGCCAGGGCCAGTACGACGATGGTCGCGCCCGGGGCGACGTTCGCGTTGTACGACGTGACGATGCCGGCCAGACAAGCGACGACACCGATGACGCACGCCGTGACGAACGTGCTGCGGAACGACCGGGTGATCTGCTGTGCCGTCGCCACCGGGACGACCATGAGTGCGCTCACCAACAGCAGGCCGACGGTCCGCATCGCCACAGTCACAGTGACGGCAGCCATCACCGCAATGAGCAGGTTGAGCAGTTGGACCCGCAGTCCCGTCACCCGGGCGAACTCCTCGTCCTGGCACACCGCGAACAACTGCGGGCCCAGTCCGATCGCCACCACCAGGACGGTCACAGCCAGTCCGACGACGACGTACAGGTCGCTGGACGAGACTGTGGTCAGCGAGCCGAACAGATAGGTGTTCAGGGTCGCCGCACCTTGGCCCGCGAGGCCGATCAGCAGTACACCGCCCGCTATGCCGCCATAGAAGAGGAGAGCAAGGGCGACGTCGCCACTGGCCTTGCCGCGGGCTCGGACGAGCTCGATCGCCGTGGCGCCCGCGATGGACACGATGACAGCGGTGAACACCGGAGCGGTGCCGGTGAGCAGGCCGAGCGCAACACCGGTGATCGCGATGTGGCCGATGCCATCGCCCATGAGCGACAACCGCCGCTGCACCAGGTAGGTGCCGATAGCAGGCGCGGACAGTCCGGTGAGCAGCCCGGCGATCAGCGCCCGCTGCATGAACTCCAGCTGGAACATGGTCATGAGGTGAGCCACCCCGGTTCGTCGCCGCCGTGTGAGTGGTGGACGTGGGCGTGGGTCTGGGAGGCGTGCGGCGGGCCGTCGTACACGATCCTGCCGCGGCGCAGGACGACGGACCGGTCGATCAGCGCGTCCATCGGGCCGAGGTCGTGGCTCACCATCACCACCGTGGTGCCGCGCGCGACCCGATCCCGGATCGCGTCGGCGAAGATCTGCTGGCTGGCCACGTCCACGCCTGCCGTCGGCTCGTCCAGGACGAGCAGCTCCGGGTCGGACACCAGCGCTCGCGCGATCAGGACTCGCTGCTGCTGCCCACCGGACAGCTCCGCCACAGCGTCCTTGCGCCGGTCGGCCATGTCGACGATCCGCAGCGCGTCCTCGACCGCCTGCTTGCCGGACGCCTGCATCGGAGTGAACAACCGCCGCTGCGACAGCAGTCCGGACGACACCACCTCGTACACGGTCGCCGGTACGCCGCCCGCCGCGGTGATGCGCTGTGGCACGTACCCGATGCGCTTCCACTGCCGGAAGCGGGGGACCGGCGTACCGAAGAGGCGGACCTGGCCGCGGGCCGCGGGCAGCAGACCGACGACGGTCCGGATCAGGGTGGACTTGCCGGAGCCGTTGGTGCCGAGGACGGCGACCACCTCGCCCTGGCGGATCTGCAGGTCGACGCCGCGCAGGATCAGCCGGCCACCCAGCTCGACCGAGAGATCGGCGACCTGGACAGCAGGCGGAGCAGTGTCCGGTGGTTGTGATGTCACGCGCAGCTGTTCGCCTTCCGGAGCTCCTGCAGGTTCTCCCGCATCAGGGTCAGGTACGTCTCCTGCGAGTTCGCGTCGGACAGGCCCTCGATCGGGCTCAGTACGGCGGTCTGCACGCCGACGTCACGGGCGATCGTCTCGGCCACCTTCGGGCTGACCAGTTCCTCGTAGAAGATCGTGGTCACCTTCTGTGCCCGCACGATGTCCTGGACCTCCTTGATCCGGGCCGGGGTCGGCTCGGTGTCCGGGGTGAACCCGGCGATGCCGACCATCGTCAGACCGTATCGCTTCGCGAGGTAGGCGAAGGCCTGGTGGCTGGTCACGAAGGTCTTGAGCCGGCAGTTCGCCAGGCCGGTCCTGTAGTCGGTGTCGAGCTTGCCGATGTCGGCGAGCAGGGCCTTGGACCGCTCCTGGTAGCCCGCGGCGTTGGCGCTGTCGGTGGCGACCAGCTTGTCGGTGACCGCCTTCACGACGTCGGCGTACCGGACCGGGTCCAGCCAGAAGTGTGGGTCGAGCGCGTCGTCGGTGTGTGCGGCGGGGGCGACGTACGCGGCCGGCGTGACCGTGTCACCCGGCGTGGCAGCGCCCTGGGTCTCTTCGTGCTCCTCGAAGTCCGCGCCGGTCGCCTCCAGCTTGGCCGCCGGGACGACGTCGAAACCGGCGTCCTTGGCGTTCTGCTCGACCGCCTCGTCGACCGCCGGCTGCAGGTTCTTCTCGTAGACGACCAGCTTCGCGGTCGCGATCGTGCCGACCTGCTTGGGGGTGAGTTCGAGGTCGTGCGGCTCGACACCGGGAGCGGTCAGCGTGGTCACGTGCACCGCATCGCCCCCCACTGTCCGGGCGATGAACTCGAGCGGGTAGAACGATGTCACGACGTCGAGCTTGCCGTCAGCAGAGCCGCTGGCGGACGAACCGCCGCATCCGGCCAGAGTGACGGCAGCCAGGGCGGTGGCGCCGGCGACGACAGCACGAAGACGAGATCTCATGACAATCATTTTCATTTAGTTGGAACTGATTGTCAAAACAGGGAGTTCATCCATGGCCAGTCGCACCGTTGGACGCCGCCGTGCCGACCGTCGTCCCAACCGGCGCCGGACGATCGATATTCCGCAGGGTCACGGGCATGGTCACGGGCACGGCCACGGCGATCACGTGGTCGATACCTCGGTGGTCGACGCGGATGCGATCGTCGCCCGCCGCGTCCGCATCGTGGTCGCGGCGGTCCTCGCGCCCCTGCTCGCGGCCGCGGTGATCGCCATGATCGTGATGTGGCCCGGCGGTGGCGTGAAGGTCGCGTCGTACCAGACCGACTCGGCCAGGGGCGAGGTCACCGCGCTGAAGCCGTGCGCGCAGCAGAAGGATCAGTGCGACGAAGCCACGGTGAAGCTGACCAGCGGGCCGGACCAAGGCAAGTCGGTGTCGGTCCAGGTGCCGAAGGCCGGCCAGGCTCCGCTGAAGATCGAGGTCGGGCAGTCCTTGATGCTCGGCATTCAGAAGGGTGCTCCGCTCGAGCAGCGTTACCAGTACGTCGACCACGACCGGACGATGCCGTTGCTCCTGCTGGCCGCGATCTTCGCGGTCGCCGTGGTGGCGTTGTCGAGATGGCGGGGCTTCGCGGCGTTGATCGCGCTGGCGGTCACCGCGGTCACGCTGACCCAGTTCATCCTGCCCGCGATCCTGAAGGGCTCGAATCCACTGCTGGTCGCGGTCGTCGGCGGAGCCGTGATCATGGCGATCGCGCTGTTCCTCACGCATGGGATCAACGCCGAGAGTTCGATCGCCTTGTCCGGGACGATCGCGGCCCTGGGGCTGACCGTGTTGCTCGGCTGGTTCTTCACCAAGTTCTGCCAACTGAGTGGACTGGCCTCGGAGGGCGCCTCCGGGGTGCAGGCACTCGTGCCCGGCGTTGACCTGAAGGGACTGCTGGTGGCCGGCATCGTCATCGGGGCGCTCGGCGTACTCGACGACGTGACCGTCACGCAGGCCGCGGCCGTCTGGGAACTGTCCGCCGCGAACCCGACCGCGACCCGGCGTGAGCTGGTCGGTGCGGGTCTGCGGATCGGCCGCGCCCATGTCGCGTCGGTCGTCAACACGCTCGTACTCGCGTACGCCGGCGCCGCCCTGCCGATCCTGATGACGTTCGCGATCCAGGGTGTTCCCGGCCGGTACGTCATCTCCACCGAGATGGTGGCCATGGAGATCGTTCGCGGTCTGGTCGGCAGCCTCGGCATCATCGCCGCGGTCCCGCTCACGACGGCACTGGCCGCGATGGCGGTGGCCGACCGTTCCCGCGATCTGATCTCGACCGAGCCCGAGCACCTTCACGAACCGGTATAGCTGCGCACCATCCTCTTCCCCCGGGAGCACGAGGCTTCTACAGTTCTGAACAGGTCACGGAGCGTCTGCCTGCAATTACCTTCTGTGGCTGCAACGGGGTGAGGAGGTGCTGATGAGATTTCGGCATCGGGACGGTTCGGTCGTTCACCTCGGGTACTGCGCGAACGTCCATCCGGCCGGCGACCTGGACGGCGTGATCGCCGGTCTCGGCGGCTGCGCGGCTTTGGTTCGCAAGGAGTTGGACGTGCCGGTGCTCGGTGTCGGCCTGTGGTTCCCGAGCGCACTGGCCGACCGATTGGCGAACTCGCCGGCCGCGCTGAACAAGCTGCGCCGGGCGCTGGGTCGCCACCAGCTCGAAGTCGTCACGTTGAACGGGATCCCGCACAGCTTCTTCACCGAGGAGATCGTCAGGACCAAGGTCTACTGCCCGGACTGGACCGAGCCCGAGCGGCTCCGCTACACCCTCGACCTGGTCGATGTCCTGGCCGAGTTGCTCCCGGACGATGCGGCGTACGGCTCGATCTCGACGCTGCCGCTCGCCTGGCGGGAGCCGTGGTCGAAGGCCCGGAACGTCGCGGCGCGGGAGGCGTTCGACCGGGTCGGGAGGCATCTCGCCCGGACCGAGGCGCGCACGGGCCGCCGGATCCGGATCGCGGTCGAACCCGAACCGGGCTGTGTCCTGGAGATGCTCGGCCAGGCCGCCGCCTGGCTCAGTCGCTACGCCAGCCCGTACGCCGGGGGATCGGCGATCGGACTGGGATTCGACACGTGCCATCTGGCTGTGCAGTTCGAGGAGCCCGATCGTGGGTTCGAAACGCTGTGGCGAGCGGGCATCGACGTGGTGAAGGCGCAGCTGTCCGCGGCGCCCCAGCTCGCGGATCCGTCCGACTACTCGGGGCGTCGAGCGCTCGCGAAGCTGGGTGATCCGAAGTACCTGCGCCAGGTCCGGGAGTGGTGCGGTCCCGGTGTCGACGACGTCGATCTGGCCTACCAGTTGTCGGGCCATGCGGCCTGGCGGATGCATGCGCATGTCCCTGTCCACAAGGCGTTACCGCCTCCGCTCGCCGGCACGAACGGCGTACTCGAGAACTGCTTGAACCGCCTTGTCGGTGGTGGTCACCCGTTGACGCACCATCTGGAGTCCGAGGTCTACACGTGGCCGCGGATGCCACGGACGCAGGAGAAACTGGCCGAACGCATCGCGGGAGAACTCGGCTGCCTTCGCCAACACCTGCTGGGCCTGGGACTCGAGGCCTCAGGCTGAGCCCAGCGGACAGGAAGGTGCCCAGGGCAATGATCGGCCGGCCGGGCTCAGCTGCTGGCGATCTTGGAGACCGCGAAGAGCAGGATGATCAGGATCGAGAACACCCGCAGGAACCGCGGACCGGTGCCGACGGCGGGCCAGGACAGGAACCCGAGCCAGGCCAGCAGCAGCGCGAGCAGGATCAGCGCCGGGATCGCGATCACCAGCGGAGCGAAGACTCCGGCCAGGGCCAGCACCAGCGTGATGGCGGGAAGGGTAAGGGTGGGCATCCCGTGCAGCTTCGCCACGTACGGGTAACTGAACTTCGTGATCCGCTGCCGGAGCGGACTCGCCGGCTGACCGCTGGGGGAACTCATCTGCCCATTGTTCCAGGTCTTACAGTGGACCCCGTGTTCGTGGTGATCAGGTTCCGGGTGGAACCAGGGGAGCAGCCGGGGTTTTTCGAGCGGCTACGGGGCGCGGTCGAGGTGCTGGGGAAGCAGAAGGGGTTCGTCGCCGCCCGGGCCGGGCGGAACGCGGACGACCCGGAACTGCTCGCCTTGACGATGGAATGGGAGAACATCGGCAGTTACCGTCGCGCACTGTCGCCGTACGAGGTGAAACTGGCCGCCGTGCCGCTGCTGTCCCAGGCGATCGACGAGCCCACCGCGTACGACGACGTACCCGAGTTCCTGCCGTAGCAGCGGTCGTTCGGCCGGATGCGGCGGTGGCCGCCCCGGACCGATAGCCTGGACCCTTCGTACCGCAACCTGTGCCCGTTATCTGGAGTCGAAAAGTGCCCGTGGAAACCGTCGATGCCGTCGTCAGCCTCAGCAAGCGGAGAGGCTTCGTGTACCCGTGCGGCGAGATCTACGGCGGAACCAAGTCGGCCTGGGACTACGGACCGCTGGGTGTGGAGCTGAAGAACAACGTCCGGACCCAGTGGTGGCGGGCGATGGTGACGAGTCGTGACGACATCGTCGGCCTGGACTCGTCGGTGATCCTGCCGACCAAGGTCTGGGAGGCGTCCGGGCACCTGTCGGAGTTCGTCGACCCGCTGACTGAGTGCCAGTCCTGCCACAAGCGGTTCCGCGACGACCACCTGCGTGAGGACTACGCCCGGCGGAAGAACAAGGACGCCGACGACGTCAAGCTGGCCGAGATCGCCTGCCCGAACTGCGGCAACAAGGGCACCTTCACCGAGCCACGGATGTTCAACGGCCTGCTCAAGACCTACCTCGGCCCGGTGGAGTCCGAGGAAGGGCTGCACTATCTGCGGCCGGAGACCGCGCAGGGCATCTTCATCAACTTCGCGAACGTGATGGGCACGGCCCGGAAGAAGCCGCCGTTCGGCATCGCACAGGTCGGCAAGAGCTTCCGCAACGAGATCACGCCGGGCAACTTCATCTTCCGGACCCGCGAGTTCGAGCAGATGGAGATGGAGTTCTTCGTCGTACCGGGCTCGGACGAGGAGTGGCACGAGTACTGGCTGAAGACCCGTTGGGACTGGTACGTCGGCCTCGGGCTGAACCCGGACAACATGCGGTTCTACGAGCACCCGAAGGAGAAGCTGAGCCACTACTCGAAGCGCACCGTCGACATCGAGTACAAGTTCAACTTCGGCGGCAAGGAGTTCGACGAGCTCGAGGGCATCGCGAACCGGACCGACTTCGACCTGTCCACCCACTCCAAGCACTCCGGTGCCGACCTGTCGTACTTCGACCAGGAGAAGGGCGAGCGCTGGACGCCGTACGTGATCGAGCCGGCGGCCGGCCTGACCCGCAACGTGCTCGCGTTCCTGCTCGACGCCTACACCGAGGACGAGGCGCCGAACGCGAAGGGCGGCGTGGACAAGCGCACCGTGCTGCGGTTCGACCCGCGGCTGGCGCCGGTGAAGGCCGCCGTACTGCCGCTGTCGCGCAACGCCGAGCTGTCCCCGAAGGCGAAGGACCTGGCCGCCGAACTGCGGAAGAACTGGAACGTCGACTTCGACGACGCCGGTGCGATCGGCCGCCGCTACCGCCGGCAGGACGAGATCGGCACGCCGTACTGCATCACCGTCGACTTCGACACCCTCGACGACCAGGCCGTGACCATCCGGGAGCGCGACTCGATGAAACAGGAACGGGTGGCCCTCACCGAAGTCACCGGCTACCTCGCCCAGCACCTGGTCGGCTGCTGACATGGCGGCTCGGCGGTTCCTCGGTCGTGACCACCTGCGGTTCGGGCTGACGGTCTTCGGCCTGTCCGCGGTGATGGTGTTCGTGCTGGCCGCGTGCTCGGACTCCAAGCCGCAGGCGGCCGACGACAGCCCCGCTCCGTCGACGCCCCCGGCGAGCTCGAACTCGCCGATCCCGACCGCGTCCACGCCCGCGCTGACCCCGCTGCCGACGCCGTCGAAGCCGTGGCCGACGCCGAAGGTGACCGGCGAGCCGGCGAGCGACGCGCCGCTGGCCGATCGGATCCGGTTCGCGATCGCCAAGCAGGCGCAGATCGCGGCCGGCAAGTCCGCCACCACGACGGTGAAGTGCCCGGGCATCGGGGACGTGGAGAAGCCCGGCAATCACTCGTTGACGTGCACGGTCACGTATGGCGGGAAGCCGTACACCGGGACGCTGACGGTCGACGCGAAGCAGTACACGGCGTCGTACAAGTTCACCTCCGACTCGGTCGCGATCGTGAAGGCCAAGGTGGTGGACGCTGTGCTGCGGACGGCGCCCGGCGCGGCCAAGGTGACCTGCACGATGGCTGATGTTGCCGTGGTCAAGCATTCCGGCGCGCCGATCGCCTGCGACGTCACCACGATGTCGAACGCGGTCGAGCCGTACAAGGCGCAGATCTCCGGCAACGGCCAGGTGCTGGTGGCGAAGGCCTGAGCCATGCTGCGACTGGGCAACCTCACGATCGACACACCCGTGGTGCTGGCGCCGATGGCCGGCATCACCAACGCGGCGTACCGCAGACTCTGCGCGGAGCAGGGCGCCGGGCTGTACGTGTGCGAGATGATCACGTCGCGCGGGATCGTCGAGGGTGACCAGAAGTCGCTCGACATGCTCACGTTCGACGAGCGCGAAACGGTCCGGTCCGTGCAGTTGTACGGCGTCGATCCGACGTACATCGGTCGTGCCGTGCAGGTGTTGTGCGATCAGTACGGCGTCGCGCACATCGACCTGAACTTCGGCTGCCCGGTCCCGAAGGTGACCCGCAAGGGCGGCGGCGCCGCGCTGCCGTGGAAGCGCAACCTGCTCGGCGCGATCCTGCGCTCGGCGGTCCACGCGGCGACGCCGTACGGCGTACCGGTCACGATGAAGACCCGGATCGGCATCGACACCGACCACCAGACGTACCTCGACGCGGGCCGGATCGCCGAAGAATCGGGCGCCGCGGCGATCGGGTTGCACGGGCGTACGGCGGCGCAGGCGTACTCCGGTCAGGCCGACTGGTCCGCGATCGCTTCGCTGGTGGAGCACGTGAGCATCCCGGTGCTCGGCAACGGTGACATCTGGGAGGCGGGCGACGCTCTCCGCATGGTGGCGGAGACCGGGTGCGCGGGAGTCATCGTCGGGCGTGGATGCCTTGGTCGGCCGTGGTTGTTCCGGGACCTCGCGGTCGCGTTCTCCGGTGGGGAAGCATTGAACCTGCCGACCCTCGGTGAGGTGGCTGTCGTGATGCGCCGGCACGGTGAGCTGCTGGCTGACCTGATGGGGGAGCCGCGCGGTCTGCGCGACTTCCGCAAGCACGTCCCCTGGTACCTGAAGGGCTTCCCGGCCGGCGGCGAACTCCGCGCGGCCCTCGGCATGGTTGAATCCCTCGCCCAGCTCGACGAACTGCTGGCCCAGCTCGACCCGACGGTCCCGTTCCCGGTCGCCGAACTCGGTGCACCCCGAGGCCGCCAAGGCAGTCCCCGGGACCACATCGTCCTCCCACAAGGCTGGCTGGACGACACCGACGGCCTCACCGCCGACCTCGCCGAAGCCGAACTAGGCGTCTCCGGCGGCTGAAGAACCCGCCCTCCGCCCCGCAGCTGTCCGCCCGGCACCGCGCACCCCTCCCGGTCGAAGCTGCTCCGCGAACGGACTGTGCTGGCGTGAAAGGACACGGCCTCCGGCCGAGGCTGTCCGATCGACGCCTCCGGCGCGACGCGCGCTCGTTCTCCGGTCGGAGGTGCTGCGCGGACGAGCTGTGTTGGCGGGGGGAGGACGCGGCCTTCGGCCGTGGTTGTGCGATCGGCGCCTGCGGCGCGGCGCGCGTTCGTTCCCCGGTCGAGGGTGCCGCGCGGGCGAGTTGTGTTGGTGTTTGAGGAGGCGGCCTTCGGCTGTGGTTGTGCGATTGGCGTCTGCGGCGCGGTGCGCGTTCGTTCCCCGGTCGGAGGTGCTGCGCGGGCGGACTGTGTTGGTGTTTGAGGAGGCGGCCTTCGGCTGTGGTTGTGCGATTGGCGTCTGCGGCGCGGTGCGCGTTCGTTCCCCGGTCGGAGGTGCTGCGCG
>NZ_JBICST010000007.1:607439-730066 GCF_043197265.1 Kribbella sp. NPDC049227
GGGCGGACTGTGTTGGTGTTTGAGGAGGCGGCCTTCGGCTGTGGTTGTGCGATCGGCGTCTGCGGCGCGGTGCGCGTTCGTTCCCCGGTCGGAGGTGCTGCGCGGGCGGACTGTGTTGGCGTGGGAGGACACGGCCTCCGGCCGCGACTGTCCGATCGGCGCCTCCGGTGCGACGCGCGCTCCTTCCCCGGTCGGAGGTGCTGCGCGGACGGACTGTGTTGGCGTGGAAGGGCACGGCCTTCGGCCGCGGTTGTCCGATCGGCGCCCGCGGCGTGGGTTCCTTTCCCAGTCGATGGTGCTGCGCGGACGAGCTGTGTTGGCGAGGAGGGCACGGCCTTCGGCCGCAGTGTGCGATTGGCGCCTGCGGGGCGGTGCGCGTTCGTTCCCCGGTCGGAGGTGCTGCGCGAACGAACTGTGTTTGCGGGGGAGGGCGCGGTCTTCGGCTGCGGGCGCGCCGAGGTCGGGTGGTCGTAGGCACGCTGTTCGAAGCTCTTGACGGGGGCGTGGTTGGCCGCTTCGGTGTCAGGATGGGCGTTGTGGAGTCCTACGTCGAGCGGCCGCCGTTGGCGGGGCTGGCGGGTGTGGTGCGGACGGTCTGGATCCAGCGGACCGGCGACGCGGCGTACGTGCAGCGGCATCTGCCTACCGGTGGCGTGGAGATTCACTTTCCGATCGGCGGGCGTCCGCAGTTGGTGGGCCCGCTGACTGGTCCGGAGGTCGAGGTCATCCCCGCCCACACCACGATCGTGGGTGTGCGGTTCCACCCGGGCACGGCACCGCCCTTGCCGACGGTGCTCGACGATCTCGTGGATCAGCGCGTCAGCCTGGTGGACCTCTGGGGAAGCTTGGAGGACCGTCTCGTCGACGCGATGGCCCGAGCCGGCACGCCCGAACGAGCGCTCATGTTCTTGCAAGCCCACCTCCTGCAGGAGTTTCGTACTGCGGTGCGCGTAGATCCTCTGGTGGGCGAGGCGGTGCAGGCGTTGATGCCGTGGCACCCGCTCAACATCGACACGCTGGCCAACCATCTGGCGCTCTCCGCGAGTCAGCTGCGTCGCCGCTGCCTGCACGCGGTGGGGATGGGCCCCAAGGTGCTCCAACGGACCTTGCGGTTCCAGGGGTTTCTCGCGTTGGCGCAGGCCGGCGCCGCGCCCACGGGCCGGCGTGGTGCGGACGGTACGGCGGGCCTGGCGATCGACGCGGGGTACGCCGACCAGGCGCACCTCAGCCGGGAGTGCCTCCGCCTGACCGGCCTCACCCCGAGCCAACTCCTCGGCCTGAACCCGAGCCAGCCCCTCGGCGGCACCGTCGACCGGTGCATGTGCGGCCACGACCACTCCGCGTCGTACAAGCCGTTCCTCGCTACCCGGAGGCAGCCGCTCCGAGTCTGACCCGTGCGCGATTTGTTCAAGACCCCGCCGGCGTGCCGGTCATAGCGTCTGACTCATGACCGACTGGACCGACGCATTCGACGGCGAGCTGTTCAGCCCTGGCTCGGCGGGCTACGAAGAGCTCCGCCGCCCGTTCCACCCCGCCTACCGCGACGCGCGGCCCAAGCTCGTCGCTCTGTGCCGCTCGGTCGCGGACGTCGTCAGCGTCATCAAGTACGCCGCAACCACCGGAGACCGCCTCGCCCCACGAGGCGGAGGCCACTGCTTCGCGGGCCGATCGTCGACGGACGGGATCGTGCTCGACCTGTCCGGCCTCGACGGCATCGTGGTGGGATCTGATGGCATCGCGACGATCGGAGCCGGCGCCCGCCTGGCGCAGGTGTACGCCGCCCTGCACGCCTACGACCGGACCGTGCCGGGCGGATGCGGTCCGACCGTCGGCATCACGGGCCTCACCCTCGGCGGCGGAATCGGTCTGCTCGGGCGCAAGTACGGGCTCACCTGCGATCGCCTCGTCGGCGCACAGGTCGTGCTCGCGGACGGCAGCGTCGTGGAGTGCGACGCTGACCACGAACCAGACCTTTTCTGGGGTCTTCGCGGCGCCGGCGGCGGCCAGTTCGGTGTCGTCACGTCACTGCGATTCGACACCGTCCCTGAGCCGATGACCACCCGCATCGAGGCGCGCTGGTCAGACATGGCTCTCGAGGAACTGGTCTCGGCCTGGCAAGCCTGGGCTCCAAACGCCCCGGACGAACTCACCGTCAACCTCTCCCTGGTGTCCGAGCCCGGCGTACCCGTCCAGGCGACGATCTTCGGCGCCTCGCTGCTCGACGAGACGACGACCAGGGAGCTGTTGCAGCAGTTCACCGATCGGGCAGGGACCGTCGACTTGCCCGCTGGCCTGCCTTACAGCCGACTGAAGAGCACCTTCGGCGACCCACTCGATGAGCCCGAACGCCTCACCCGGTTCAGGTCGGAGTTCTTCGCCGACTCGATGGCCGACGGCACCATCGCATCCCTCCTGGCCCAGTTCTCGAGGACCACCGGCCGACGAGAGTTGGCGTTTACCGCGATGGGCGGGGCCTACAACAGGATTGTCGACAACGCGACGGCCTTCGCTCATCGCAGTACGCGCTTCCTGCTCGAGCACATCGCCGACGCGGACGATCCTTGGGTCGACGAGTCCTGGGCGACCGCGCACGCCGACGGGTCCGGCCGCGTCTACCCCAACTTCCCCGACAGCGCGCTCGACGACTGGGCATCGGCGTACCACGCGGCCAACTATCGGCGGCTCACAGAGGTCAAGCGCGCGTACGACCCGCACCGATTCTTCGACTTCCCGCAAGCCATCTGATCACCACGGAGGACAGCCATGAGCAAGGTCATCAGTGCCCACTCGGTTTCGGTCGACGGGTACATCACCGGTCGCGATCCCGGCGCCGGGCGTGGGCTCGGCGACGGGGGCATGCTGTTCAACTGGTACTTCGACGGGGACACGCCGAGCCAGGTGTTCGACGGCTTCAAGCTGAGCGAGGCCAGTGTCCGGTTCTTCGACGAGAGTGCCGACCGCGTCGGCGCCAGCCTGGCTGGTCGCAACACGTACGACGACTCCGGCTGGGTCAACGGCGGGGCACCCCACCCGACCGCGCCGTTGGTCGTCGTCAGCCACCGTCCGGTGCCGGGGATGAGCGACCCGCGTCAGACCCTGATCACGACCGGGATCGAGGACGCTGTCGCCGCGGCACGCGAGGTCGCCGGCGACAAGGACGTCGCCATCATGGGCGGCGGTGCGGTGACGTCGGCGCTAGCGGCCGGCCTCGTCGACGAGGTGATCCTCCACCAGGTGCCGATCCTGCTCGGCGCCGGGCGCAGCTTCTTCCAGGAACTCCCGGACCACGTGGAACTCCGCCTGCTCGAGGCCATCCCCGCGCCCGGCGTGACCCACTTGCACTACGAGGTTGTCCGATGATCCTCGTCACCGGCGGGCTCGGCATGATCGGCGCCCACACCGCCCGCGCGCTCCTCGACCTCGGGCAGGAGGTCGTCGTCACCACCCACCGCCGTACCGAGGTCCCGTCGTTCCTCGCCGGCCGGGTGATCGTCGAACCCCTCGACGTCACCGATCGGGACGCGTTCCTCGCCCTCGGCGCCCGCCACGACATCAGCGACATCGTCCACCTCGCGGGCAGTGTTCCGGGCGAGAACCCGGTGGACTTCCTCCGCACGGACACGACCGGTCTGCTCAACGCGCTCGACGCCGCCCGCGCTTGGGGCGTCCGCAGGTGTGCCGTCGCCAGCAGCCTCGGCGTGTACATCGGCCGGACCGAAACCCGGTGGCACGAGGAACTCGACCTGCCCACCACTGAGCTGCCGCACCTGATCATTGCGTTCAAGAAGGCCGTCGAGCCGCTCGCCATGCACAGCCTTGAAGGCAGCGGCGTCCAGCCCGTCGTACTCCGGATCGGGACCATCTGGGGACCGCTCGTCGACCCGGAATCACCGTTCTTCTACATCCCGCCGTACATCAGTGCCGTACTCCGGGGTGAGGAGCCGGAGCCGCTGTACGCCGACGACGGCGGGGACTGCTGCTACGCGCCGGACGCCGGCCGCGCGATCGCACTCCTGACGACCGCGAAAACCCTGCCGCACAACGTCTACAACGTGTCCAGCGGCCGGCCGTACACCAACCGCGACTTCGCGGATGCTCTGCAGGCGATCACTCCCGGCCTGAAGCTCGACCTCCTGCCGGGACGGCAGGGCGGTCCCGGCGACAACCCGTACCTCGACATCACCCGGCTCACCGACGACACCGGCTTCGAGCCGGCCTTCGATGTCGCCAAGGCAGTCGCCGACTACGTCGCATGGCGCGCCGAAAACCCTCGCTGAAGGAGAACAGCATGCTTGACCCGAAAGTACGCAGCGTCCTCGACGGCACCTCGATCGCTCACCTCGCCACGATCTGCGCCGACGGTTCGCCGCACAGCACTCCCGTGTACGTCGGCGCTCGCGGTGACCGCATCGTCTTCTTCACCGGTCCGACCATGCGCAAAGCACGCAACCTGCGCCGCGACCCTCGGATGGCGCTGTCCATCGCGCCTGTCGACAATCCCTTCGAGCCGGTCGTCATCCGCGGCCGGGTCGTCGAATGGATCGAGGGCGACGAAGCCTGGGAGATTGTCGACAATCTGGCCATGAAGTACGCCGGCGCTCCCTATCCCCGAGGTGAGGAGCGCGTCGTGGCCGTCATCGAGCCCGAGCACCAGGCTGTAGGGGTCGGGTGAGGGCCGCCGCTTTCCGCTCCGGCGCATCACCCTGCGTCCCCTGAAATCTCTTTCTGCCGGATTCAAACCCGGACCGGCTGCATCTGTTCACAGCCCCCGACGGCATCGCCCCGCAAGCACCCCAGCGCGTATGAGCACCCAGCACCCAGCGCACGCTGTACCCCATCACCCATCACCAGCGCCCAGCACCCAGCGCACGCTGTACCCCATCACCCATCACCCATCACCAGCGCCCAGCACCCAGCGCACGCTGTACCCCATCACCCTGCACCCAGCACCCTGCACCCAGCACCCAGCACCCAGCACCCAGCGCGCAGCGCGCCAAGCACCCAGTACGTCGTGCACGCTGGACCCCGCGCCTCGCGCTCGCTGGACCCCGCGCCTCGTGCACGCTGGGCCCCGCGCCTCGCGCTCGCTGGGCCCCGCGCCTCGTGCACGCTGGGCCCCGCGCCTCGCGCTCGCTGGACCCCGCGCCTCGTGCACGCTGGACCCCGCGCCTCGTGCACGCTGGACCCCGCGCCTCGTGGACGCTGGACCCCGCGCCTCGTGGACGCTGGACCCCGCGCCTCGTGGACGCTGGACCCCGCGCCTCGTGGACGCTGGACCCCGCGCCTCGCGCACGCTCTGCATAGCACCCCCGTCGAGAGGAATGCTCTTGAGAGACCCTGCGAACGCGACCGTCGAGGTCGAGCTGCCGGACGACTTCGACGAATTCTGGGCGGCCGGCCTGGCGGACTGTGCGTCGTACCCGCTGGAGCCGGTGCTCACCGAGATGCCAGCACTCTCCACGGACAATGTGATTGTCTACGATCTGCGCTACACCAGCTTCGGCGGTCTACGGATCGCCGGCTGGTACACCATCCCGCGCGACCGGCCGGCGCCGTGCCCGGCACTGGTGACGATCCCCGGCTACATCTCCGAGCCGACGATCCCGAAGGAATGGTCCGAGCTCGGGTACGCCGCCCTCGCGGTGGCGCCACGCGGCAAGCTCCGGTCGAACGACGTGTTCAACCCGGGCTATCCGGGGCTCCTGACGCACAACATCGTCGACCACAACACCTACGGGTATCGCGGCTTCTACCTCGACGTCGTGCGGGCGGTCGACGTACTGCTCGGTCGTCCGGAAGTCGACAATGCGCGGATCGGGCTGCAGGGATCGAGCCAGGGCGGCGGGCTCGGGATCAGTACGGCGGCGCTGCGACCCGACGCGATCAAGGCCGTCGCGGCCGGAGCGCCGTACTTGTGCGGGATCATGACCGCGCCGACGCTGACCCGGTCGTACCCGTACGAGGAGATCAACGAGTACCTGCGGGTGCACCCCAAGGACGTGGATCGGGTGCGGGAGTCGGTCGCCTACTACGACGGTCTCAACTTCGCGCCGAAGGTGCAGGCCCCGACGCTCCTGTACCTCGGGCTGGAGGACGATGTCTGCCCGCCGGAGACCGGGTTCGCGCTGCATCGGACGCTGACCTGCGAGAAGACGCTACACACCTTCCCGCACTGCGCGCATCACGCCGGGCTGCCGGGCGTGATGCGGATCGTGGAGGACTTCCTTGCCGAGCACCTGCAACCGGGACGGTGACTGATGGACTTCGACAACTACTGGGCCGCGGTCGACAAGGAACTCGCCGCGATACCCGCCCGTCCAGTGCTCGACGTGGTGCCGGCCCGGGCGAGCGACGAGGCGACGAGTTACACCGTCCGGCTGACGAGCACAGGCCCGTACCGCGTCTTCGGCCACCTGAGCATCCCCACCGGTGACGGCCCGTTCCCCGCGCTGCTCCAGACACCGCGGTACGGCAGCGTCAATCACGTACCGCACCCCAACGACCGGAGCCGGTACGTCGTGTTCGGTCTGATGCATCGTGGTCAGCGACTGGCCGACGAAGGATTCTCGGCGGCGTACCCAGGATTGTTGACAATGGGCATCGACGATCCGGCGTCGTACATCTATCGCGGGATCGCGGCGGACTGTCTCCGGGCGGCTGAGTTCCTGCTGGGGTTGTCGGAGGTCGATCCGGCACGGGTCGCGGTGACCGGCGACGACCTGGCCGTGCTGACGGCCGCGCGACGGCCCGGTTTCACCGCGCTCCGGTGACCGATCTGCTGTTCTACCGGGCGATGGAGGCGCGGCTGAGGTCCACTTCGTATCCGCTCGAGGAGCTCAATGATCACCTTCGAGCCGGATCGTCGGTGCAGATTGTCGACAACACCCTCTCCTACTTCGATCCGACCCGGCACGCGCCAGCGGTGACCGCCACGAGCCTGGTCGCGGCAGACGATCCGGACTGGTGTGCATCGCTGATCAACGCTCTGCCTGCCGCGGGTGTCTACAAGCTGACGCACCTCGATGGGACGGACAACGACTTCCTCGACGCGTGGTTGGCCGAGCTGTCCGGGGTCAGGTCGATGTCAAGGTTCGTGGTCGGATGAGTGATCCGCTCGAGGTAGATCCGCCGGTCCGTGCGTTCACGACACTCGGCGAGCTCGGGGTGCGGCCGGTGATCAACGCGTCCGCCACGCTGACGATGCTCGGTGGCTCCTTGATGCCGGCCCCGGTTCTGAAAGCGATGAACGACGCGGCCGCTCACTTCGTCGATCTGGACGAGCTGCACACTCGCGTGGGCGACCGGCTGGCCGCGCTGACGCACAACGAGGCGGCGTACGTGACCTGCGGTGCGGCGGCGGCGATCACGCTGACCGTTGCCGCCTGCATCACCGATCAGTCGCAGGTGTTCCCGGTCGACACCGAGGTGGTGATGTTCGCTTCGCAGCGGAACGGCTACGACTACGGCATCCAGCTGACCGGGGCTCGGATCATCGAGATCGGTCCGTCGATCGACGAGTTGCGAGCAGCCCTAGCTCGCGGGCCGGCCTGTGTCCTGTGGTTCGCCGGGACTCACTTCGCAGCCGGCGCGCTTGCCGTCGAGGACGTGGTCCGCGTCGCCGCGGAGGCCGGCGTGCCGGTGATCGTTGATGCGGCTGCACAGATCCCACCGGTCTCGACACTGTGGCGATTCACTCGCGAGGTGGGGGCGGACGCACTGATCCTCAGCGGTGGGAAGGGGCTACGCGGTCCGCAGGCCAGCGGCCTGGTGCTGGGCCGCCGGTGGATCGTGGACCGTTGCCGGCTGCATGCATCGCCGAACCAGGACATCGGGCGCGGCATGAAGGTCGGGAAGGAGGAACTGCTCGGTCTGCTCGCGGCGGTCGAGTGGACGCTTGAGCAGGATGAGGCGGCGATGCTCGCCGGCTACGAACGGATTGTCGACAACTGGATCCGCGGATTGCAGGGAATGCCGGGAGTGACCGTCACTCGCGGCTACCCGAGCGAGGCGGGTCAGCCACACAGCCGAGCGGTTGTGCGATTGTCGACAACCTCCGGCTGGACCCGGGACGACCTGGTCGCGGCGTTGTGGGACGGCGACCCGCGGATCGCCGTCGGCACCTATCGCCTGCCGGACGACGCGATCGCACTCAACCCGCAGACGGTGGAACCCGGCGAGGAGGAAAAGGTTCTCGAAGCCCTCGTCGGCCTTCTAAGCTCTGGGAATGGCGAGCAAGCCGGATGAGACGCGGGACGGGGTCGACCTGACCAACTTGGATCAGCCCTTGTTCGACGGGGCTGACGCGACCAAGCGGGATCTGGTCGACTATCTGGATGCGGTGCACGAGCGGATCCTGCTCGAGTTGCGGGAGCGGCCGTTGTCGGTGATCCGGATCCGGCCGGGGCAGCCGAAGTTCATGCAGAAGAACGTGCCTAAGTACACACCCGACTGGGTCAAGACGGTGCCGGTGTGGGCGGAGGCGTCCAAGCGCGAGGTGTCGTATGCACTGTGCGATGACCGGCGGACGCTGCTGTGGTTCGCGAACCAGCGCGCGGTCGAGTACCACCCGACGCTGATGCGCGCGGATCGTTGGGACCGCATCACGCATCTTGTGCTCGACCTCGACCCGCCGGAGGGAGACGAGACGTTCGCGAAGGCGGTGCAGGCGGCGTTCCTGGTGCGGCAGGCCTTGGCCGATGCCGGGCTGTCTGGTGCTGTCAAGACGAGCGGTGCGAAGGGTGTCCACGTGTTCGTGCCGATCGACGAGTCGGTGTCGATCGAGGATGCGGCTGCCGCGACCCGGGCGATCGCGGCGCGGGCCGAGCGGATCGACCCGGACGTCGCGACCACGGCGTACATCAAGGAGGACCGGGGCGGGAAGGTGTTCGTCGACTCGACGCGATCCGGTGGGGCGACGGTGGTCGCGGCGTACAGTCCGCGGGTCCGGCCCGGTACGCCGGTGTCGTTCCCGGTCGGTTGGGACGACCTGGACCGGGTCACTCCGCGCGACTTCACCGTCCGCACCGCCGTCGGTCAACTGGGCGACGCCGACCGCTGGGCCGATCAACTCCCAGCTCCCCAATCCCTCCCCGAAGACCTCCTCGAGGAAGGCCGAGCCATCCCCATCGCCCGCGTCATCGCCATGCACGAAGGCAAGCGCCGCAAACGGGCCAAGGAGAAGGCCGAGAAGGAGGACTAGGGCGCGCCCTAATCCTCGCTCGCCGTCGTGAGCTCGAGCGCGAGCTGACGTACGTCGGTGGACGGGTGGTTGCGCAGGGCAATGAGTAGGGTGCGCCAGGTGGAGGACCAGCCCGAGCGCGGGCCGGCGGCGGAGATCAGGGACCAGGCGAGGAGGCCGGCAGCCAGGTCCGGGTCGTGGACGAGCTGTGTCGCCGGATCCGCCAGGGACTCGGGGGACCAGTTGGCTTCGCTTGCCGTCAGCCGGGAGCGGAGCAGGTTGGCTGCCGAGAAAGCGGTCAACGGGCGGTCGCCAAGTCTGCTGCGCAGTTCAGGGAGTTCGGCTGAGAGGTTCGACCAGTCGACTGCGTAGGTCAGGAGGTGCAGGCGGAGGGCCAGGAGGTCCGGGGACTCGAGTTCGCCGGCGATGGTCTTGAGGACTCGGCGGCGCTCGAACGGTTTGGCGCTGAAGGCTGCGGCCACCCGATGGACGAGGGTGGTGAGGCGCTGGCGGGCCGGGTGGTCCCGGTCGGGAGTGGCGTTCGGCAGGTTGGGATCGTTCTCCAGCCGGACCAGCAGCCGTACGGCGGAGATCAGATCCTCGAGTCCCAGCTGCAGGTCCGTGGCAACGATCGCCACGAGCGCCGTCGTCGCGTCACTCCACGTCCGATTGCGAGCCGCCAGGTCGGTGATGAACCCCGCACACACCGGCGCCGCCGACCGATTCCACCGAGCCCACCGCGGCAGCGCCAACAAAGCGGCCCGCACGACCTCAGGCTCCGGCCGGTTCGTGACCGCGACCAAGAGGTCGGCATACCGCGACCGGTACTTCGCCGCCAGTCCGAAAGCCGACCGCTGCGTCAACACGATCGCCGTCGCCGCACTGTCGTGCACCGCCTGCTGCAGCAGCGCCCAGCTAGCAGGTTCGTGCAACAGGTACTGCGACGCCGCACTGGTGATCGCCGCCTTCACATCCCGATGCGCCGAAGCCCAAGCATCAGTCAGTACGGCGCTCGCACCCGGAGCACGGAGTTCGCCGAGCAGCCGGGCGGCCTCCTTCCGCGACGTCACCTTCACGCCCTCAGCGACCAGCACCGGATGGAGCAACCCCGGCAACACACTCGGCCGGACGAACCGGGCCGCCCTGGACGCCGCATAGATCGCGACCCGTGCCCGATCGTCACCAGCATGAGACAGCAACACCGGCAACGCCTGCTGCGGTGAGTCCGTCCACGCCAACGCACCCAGCGCAGCCTCCTGCAACAACACCAACTCGTGCCGCAGGAACGGTTCGAGCGCAGTACGTCCGACCCCAGGCACGTGTCCAAGCATCGACACCGCATTCGCCCGAGCCCAGTCCGGCATCCGCGCGTCCCCGGCTGCCTCGGCGACGAGTTCGGCGTACCTGGCCTGCTGGCGGGGGAGCCAGCGGCGGAGCGCGGTGCTGGAGACCTGCCACGCCGGATGGTTGCGATCGAATCGCCGGATGCGCGCGGGCTGAGAGAGGACCACATCCAGCAGATCGGTCCGCGATTCGGTGACAGCACGCCAGACCGCGTCCCATCGCGCCATACCGGCGTCTCGCCCGATGACGCGACCGATCCGTTCGGCCCTGGTCGCGGGAGGTTCCAGCCACAGCTCGGCCGCCTGACCGACGGTGTTCTCCTGGTTCGACCAGAGCGCTTGCTCCAGCGCGTTGTGCAGATGCTCGTTCGACCACCCGCGCTTCTCGAACGCGCGCGCGATCGCGAAGGTCAGCGTGAACTCGCGTCGCGCCACACTGTCGTCGACATACCGGCGGAGTACGTCGTACACCGCCGTCTCACGCCCACGCGGCAGACCATCGACGATTCCGTAGAGCTGCAGGCTGCCCTGGTTCTCGGTGATCCGCGCATGCGCCTGCAATCCCCAGTCGAGCAACCGTTCCTGTTGCCGCAGCGCACCTTCCCGTACGGCGGTCTCCGCGATGTGGCCGAGCGTCGACTGGGTGTACCAGGAGCTGTCGCGAGCCTCCAGTACGGCGGTCAGCAGGGTGTCCAGCGCAGTCACCGCAGCGTCGGTGTACGTCGACGGCGAGAGCTCGTTGACAGCAAGCAGCACGCCCTGGCGAACGGTGTCGCGGTCGTTACGCACCCGAGTCGCCCAGGAGATCGCGCTCGCGACCTGCTCAGGCTGCCGAGAGTGCCCGGCCGCAGCGATCACCGCGCGATAGACCCAATGCCGATCGTCAGCATCCGGCCGGCTGACCTCCGGCGACAGCAGTGCGAACGCCTCGTCGTAGGGGAGGAAGGCGGTGATCCGCCACCGCTCGCGCGTGTCCTCGGCGATCGGCGCGAGCGCCAGCATCCGCCGCGCCTGCTCGTACCTGAGCTCGCGGGGGACTACGGCGAGCAGGTCGGCGGAGAGCACGCTCTGCCCCAGCTCCACGGTGCCCGTGACCGCGGTGAAGATCGTTGCCCGGCGCGACGGCGGCAGATCCTCGAGCAGTTGGGTCAGATCCGGCCAGAGCAGTCGGCCGAGGGCGATCAGGTCGTCGTCGGAGTACCGGTGCAACCGGCGCCGGACCGCCGGGCTCAGGGCGATGTGCAACGAGCGAGCACGTTCGGGAGCGAGCAGAATCGCCAGCACACCGGCGGGATCGGCGTCGATCAACCGGCCCAGGATCGAGACGATTGCCGTCGGCAACTGGTCCGCCGGGAGCGCCGTGACGAGCAGGGACGCGACCTGCGCCGCATCGTGGTCGAGCGCGCCGACGACGCCGTACGCCGGGCCCTGCCACCACTCGGTCTTGTCCGGACCGGACGGCAGCGTGCTACTCGCGTAGGCCAGCACAACCTTCGGATGCCGCGAGCCAAGTCGTTGCCACTCACCACTACCGAGGCAGTACGCCAGCTCCGGGAGCAACCGCTCGACGGTCGCATCGTCGGTGCTGTTCAGCAGACCCGCTGCGGCCCGATCGCCCCACCGCTCCCGGTGGTCGTCGACCAGCCGCGCAGCCAGATGCGACCGTCCGGTCTTGCGGATCACGTGCAGCAGCTTGGTCCGCAGTACGGCGGGTGCGTCGTCGTACAGGATCCGCAGATCGTCATCAGACACCGGGACGCCGCCGGCAACCGCGGCGAGCGCCCGCGCCTGCACCGAGGGATCTGAGTCCCGGAGCAACGCCGTCACGTAAGCGACGTTCCCGGCCGCCTGCGCCACGGTCAGCCCGAGCGTCCGCTCGTAGGACGTACCGCGCGCCAGCTCGTCAAGGAGCGCGGACCCATTCAGCCCACGGCCCGCTAGTGCGGCCGCCCGCTGCCGCGCGTCGTACGGAAGCTTGTCGACGGACTGGATCAGCTCGCTCGCACGCATGGGCCCAATCCTGCCTACCCCGGGTGTCAGGTCTGTCGGGCAGGGTCGCGTCGAGCCGCAGTACGGCGGCCTGTCAACTGACCTGCTCGAGTTCCGCGAAGGCGGCGGCGAGCTTCGGCAAGGTGTAGTGCGCGTTGAGTCCACTCGGATTCGGCAGGACCCAGACGCGGGTGTCCCCGATCATGCGGTCCTGCTTGCCCATGGCAGCCTTCCGCTCGCCGAAAGCGTCCCGGTACGCCGTGACGCCGACGATCGCGAGCCATTCCGGCTGGACGCGAAGGACCTTCGTCACCAGGTTCTCCCCGCCGGCCAGGTACTCCGCGCGCGTCAGTTCGTCGGCTCGCGCGGACGGGCGGTCGACGACGTTGGTGATCCCGAGGCGGTAGGTCAGGAGCTCACCCTGCTCGTCCGGCCGCAACTGGCGCGGCGTGAACCCACTCAGGTGCAGCGCCGGCCAGAACCGATTCCCCGGCCGGGCGAAGTGATGACCGGTCTCCGCCGACATCAGCCCGGGATTGATCCCGCAGAACAGCACCCGCAGCCCGTCACTGATCACGTCCGGCAGAGGTTGCACGCGCCAAACCGTACCTAAGGACGGGAGGTAGTCGTCGCCCGCAGGGCCGCTCACGCCTGAGGTCAGCGTCGGAGCGGCTCCGTGACCGACACCTCCCGTCCTTAGGTACATCCACGCGCGTCAACCCAGGGTTGACCCCGAGCGGATTGTCAACCTAAGGTTGACGGCATGACTCCTGGACCTGACCTGCAGCAACTCATCAACACGATCAAGGCGGACGCCGGCAGCGACGACGAACTCGAGCAACTGGCCGCCGCGGCGTCGACGATCAGCGAACTGACCAGCACCGGCGACGCCGCCCTCGGCTTCTTCGTGGACCGCGCCCGCGGCGCCGGCAAATCCTGGGTCGAGATCAGCGCGGTGCTCGGCGTGAGTAAGCAGGCCGCGCACAAGCGCTTCGCCGACTCGTGGACCAGCAAGCCCGCCTTCAACCGGTACACGAAGCGCGCGATGGCTGTGGTGAAGGCCGCGGCGGACGTGGCCCGCGGCGACAACCACGACTACATCGGCACCGAGCACCTGCTGCTCGCGTTCTACGCCGAACCCGAGTCGCTCGGTACGAAGGCCCTGCTGCACCACGGCATCACACAAGAACGGGTCCGCGCCGCCGTCGACGAGGTGAATCCGGCGGAGGAGCCGACCGACCCGCCGAAGACGCTCGACGCCGAGCGACCGCCGTTCACCCGGCGGACCGCGCACGTACTGCAAGGCGCGGTCGGGGAGGCGCTGACGCTGGGGCACAACTACATCGGCACCGAGCACCTGCTGCTGGCGTTCTACCGGGACTCGGCCGGCCTGGCGACGAAGATCCTGCTGGCGGAGAACTTCGACGAGACCGCTGCCTGGACTGCCCTCCGTGCGCTGCTGGAGGAGGCGACGAAGTAGGTTGGGCGCATGCCTGACTGGTCTGCGCGGTTGAGTGAACTGGCGGTGACGGCGAAGGTTCCGGGGGCGGTGCTCGGGATCTGGCACGACGGTGAGACGACGATCGCGCCGTACGGCGTGCTGAACGCGTCGACAGGGGTGGAAACGACGGAGGACTCGGTCTTCCAGCTCGGGTCGGTCAGCAAGCCGTGGACCGCGACGATGATCGTCCAGCTGGCCGCGGATGGGCGGCTGGACCTGGACGACGCCGTGGTGAAGTTGTTGCCGGAGGCATCGATCGACCCGCGGATCACCGTCCGTCACCTGCTCACTCACACCAGCGGCATCGACGGCGACGTGTTCACCGACACCGGCCGCGGCGACGAGTGCCTCGAGCGGTACGTCGCTCTCCTCGCCGACGTCGAGCAGTTGTTCGAGCCAGGTACGGCGTACTCGTACTGCAACGCCGGGTTCGTGCTGCTCGGCAGGCTGATCGAGGTGCTCGACGCAGGCAGCTGGGACGAGTCGCTGCGCAAGCGGCTGGTCGAGCCGCTCGGGCTGACCAGGACGGTCACGCTGCCGGAGGAGGCGATCCTGCACCGCGCCGCCCTGGGTCACCTGGGCACCGACGGCTCGCCGGTCAAGACGTGGCAGTTGCCGCGGAGCATCGGTCCGGCCGGAGGGGTCACCGCGTCCGCCGGCGACCTGCTCGAGTTCGCCCGGATGCACCTGACCGACGACCGCTACCGGTCGATGCAGGAGCCGCAGGTCCCGTACGCCGGTGGCATCGGCGGCTTCAGCAACCTCGGCCTGGCCTGGCGGATCTACGACTGGCAAGGCCGCGGCCTGTTCGGCCACGACGGTACGACGATCTCCCAGCTGGCGTTCCTCCGGATCGACCCTGAGGCGCGGCTGATCATGTGCCTGCTGACCAACTCCGGCAATGGCACGACCCTGTTCGAGCCGCTGGCCACGGAGGTCTTCACGCACTTCACCGGGGTCGGCCACCCGGCCTCACCGCAGCCGGCCGACGCCTCGGTCGACGACCGCCATGTCGGCCGCTACGAGCGGGCCAGCGTCCGGCTGGACGTCATACGGCGCGACGACGCGCTGGTGATGGCGTATCAGGCCACCGGTGACCGGCTGTCGTTCGCCGAGCAGCCTGTGCAGGAGTACGAGCTGCGCCCGACCGAGCCCGTGGACGGCGATCACTTCGTCACCCGCGAGGCGCCGGAGCATCCGTGGGTCCCGGTCACGTTCACGCCGAGTCACGTCTTCACCTCCGGCCGGGTCACGCCCAAGCGTTGAGCGGAACCGCCTGCTGAGATATTCGGGGTGCGATTTGGGGTGAGCGAGCTAACGTCTCACCTGTGACTAGTGCACCTGCTGAACTTCCTCGTAAGGCCGGTGACCTCCGGGCCGCCGGGTATCTCCCACGGTCGATCAAGGCCGAGATTCGTGACAACCTGCTGACAGAACTCCGGGCCGGGCGTGATCCGTGGCCCGGCATCGTCGGGTTCACCCGGACGGTGATTCCGCAACTCGAACGCGCCCTGCTCGCGGGGCACGACGTGGTCCTGCTCGGTGAGCGCGGCCAGGGCAAGACCCGGCTGCTGCGCACCCTGGTCGGTCTGCTGGACGAATGGACCCCGGTGATCGAGGGCGCCGAACTGCCCGAGCACCCGCTCGACCCGATCACGCCGGCATCGCGCCGCCGCGCCGCGGAGCTCGGCGACGAACTGCCCGTCACCTGGATCCATCGCAGCGAGAGGTACGCCGAGAAGCTCGCGACACCGGATACCTCGGTGGGCGACCTGATCGGTGACGTGGACCCGGTGAAGGTTGCCGAGGGCCGCAGTCTGGGTGACCCGGAAACCATCCACTTCGGTCTGGTGCCCCGGGCGCACCGCGGCATCGTGGCGATCAACGAGCTACCGGACCTGGCCGAGCGGATCCAGGTCGCGCTGCTCAACGTGATGGAGGAGCGCGACATCCAGGTCCGCGGGTACACGCTGCGGCTGCCGCTCGACGTGTTGCTGGTGGCAACGGCCAACCCGGAGGACTACACCAACCGCGGCCGCATCATCACGCCGCTGAAGGACCGGTTCGGCGCCGAGGTCCGGACCCACTACCCGCTCGACATCGACGCCGAGGTGGACGTGATCCGGCAGGAGGCCGAGTTCACCGCCGAGGTCGGCGAGCCGCTGCTCGAGGTGCTGGCCCGGTTCGTCCGGCACCTGCGCGAGTCGACGTCGATCGACCAGCGGTCGGGTGTGTCGGCCCGGTTCGCGGTCGCCGCGGCCGAGACGATCGCCGCCGCCGCGCTCCGGCGCAGCGCGATCACCGGCGAGGAGCCGGCCGTCGCGCGGCCGGTCGACCTGGAGGCCGTGCCCGCCGTACTGCGCGGCAAGCTCGAGTTCGAACCCGGCGAGGAAGGGCGCGAGATCGAGCTGCTCGAGTACCTGCTGCGTCGCTCGGTCGCCGACACCGCACGGGAGCGCTTCGCCGGTCTCGACCTCAGCCCGCTGGCCCACGCTGTTGCCGATGGCAACCTTGTGACCACGGGTGAGCGGGTGCCCGGCCGCGACGTGCTGGCCGCGCTGCCGGAGCTGCCGGTTCTGCACGACGTCGCGGCGCGCGCCGGCGTCGAGCCGGACGAGTCGCCCGGCCGCATCGCCGCCGCGGTCGAGCTCGCCCTGGAGGCGTTGTACCTGTCGAAACGACTGGCCAAGGACGCCGACAACGACACGACGATCTAC
Source organism: Kribbella sp. NPDC049227 (assembly GCF_043197265.1). Lineage (NCBI taxonomy): Bacteria > Bacillati > Actinomycetota > Actinomycetes > Propionibacteriales > Kribbellaceae > Kribbella > Kribbella sp. NPDC049227. The sequence goes on from NZ_JBICST010000007.1 coordinate 624,168, forward strand.
GGGATCTGACATGTCCGCGTCGATACCGGAAGGCTGGTCGTACGGTCCGTGGCACGACGGGCCGGATCCGCTCGCCGCGCCGGCCGACCTGCGGGACGCGCTGGACGAGATCGGCCGCGACGTGATGAATGGCTCGTCGCCGCGGTCCGCGCTGGAGGAACTGCTCCGGCGCGGCACCCGGAACACCCAGGGCCTGGACGACCTCACCCGCAGGATGTGGGAGCGCCGCCGCGAGATCCAGCGGCGGCACAACCTCGACGGCACCCTGCGGGACGTCCAGCGGTTGCTGGACGAGGCGCTGGCGGCCGAGCGGCGCGAGCTGTTCCCGAACCCGTCCGACGACGCCCGGTTCAAGGAGGCCGAGCTCGACGCGCTTCCGTCGGGTACGGCGGCCGCCGTACGGGAGCTGGCCAACTACCAGTGGGAGTCGTCGGAGGCGCGGCAGAAGTACGAGGAGATCCGGGAGTTGCTCGGGCGCGAGCTGCTCGGGTCGCGGTTCGAGGGCATGAAGGAGGCGCTGCAGCAGACCACGCCTGAGGACGTCGAGCGGATCAACGAGATGCTCACCGACCTCAACGCGTTGCTCGCCGCGCATGCGCAGGACCGGCCCGAGGTGCCGGAGTTGTTCGACGAGTTCATGGCCAAGCATGGCGAGTTCTTCCCGGAGAATCCGCAGAACGTCGACGAACTGATCGACGTACTGGCGCAGCGGGCGGCCGCGGCGCAGCGGATGATGAACTCGATGACCGCCGAGCAGCGGGCCGAGCTGATGGAGTTGTCGCAGCAGGCGTTCGGCAGTCCGCAACTCGCCCAGCAGTTGGCGCAGCTGGACGCCCAGCTGCAGTCGTTGCGGCCGGGGGAGGACTGGACCGGGTCGGAGCGGATGAGTGGTGACGACCCGCTCGGTCTCGCCGACGGTGCGCGGGCGATGTCCGACCTCGCCGAGCTGGATGCGCTGGCCGAGCAGTTGGCGCAGTCGTATCCGGGCGCGCGGCTCGAGGACATCGACCTCGATGCGCTCACCCGGCAGCTCGGCGACGAGGCAACAGTGGATGCTCGCCGGTTGTCCGAGCTGGAGAGGCAGCTGCGCGACCAGGGTTTGCTCGAGCGAGCGCCCGATGGTTCGTTGCGGTTGTCGCCGAAGGCGCTGCGGCAGCTCGGGCAGACCGCGCTGGCCGACGTACTGCGGGCTGCTCGGGGATCGGGTGAACGCGACGCTGCGAATGCCGGGGCGGCTGGGGAGCTGAGTGGCTCCAGCCGGCAATGGCAGTTCGGCGACACCCAGCCGTGGGATGTGCCTCGGACCGTGCGGAACGCCGTACTGCGGAGTGCTACCCGCAGCGGGTCGGTCAAGCTGGATGTGGCCGATGTGGAGATCGCGGAAACCGAGCACCGGGCCCGGGCCGCGGTCGCGTTGCTGGTCGACACGTCGTGGTCGATGGTCCAGGAGGGCCGTTGGCTGCCGATGAAGCGGACGGCCCTCGCGCTGCACCAGCTCATCTCGACCCGCTACCGCAACGACGCGCTCCAGCTGATCACGTTCGGGAGGTACGCCGGAGTCGTCGAGCTGCCGCAGCTGATCGGGATGGAGGGCGCCTGGGAGCAGGGGACGAATGCGCATCACGCCCTGCTGCTGGCCGGCCGTCATCTGCGTCGTCATCCGGACGCGCAGCCGGTGGTCCTGATGGTGACCGACGGCGAGCCGACCGCGCACCTCGAGCCGGACGGTACGGCGGAGTTCTCCTACCCGCCCGAGCCGGCCACGCTCCGCAAGACGATCTTCGAGGTGGACCGCCTGGCCAAACTCGGCGCGTCGCTCACGGTCTTCCGCCTGGGCGACGACCCCCGCCTCAACGCCTTCGTCGACCTCCTCGCCCGCCGCAGCGGCGGCCGAGTCCTCGCCCCCGACCCCGACGGCCTAGGCGCCGCCGTGGTAGGCGACTACCTCCGAACCCGCCGCAAACTCTGAACCGGTTGCCGTGGGCACCTATCAGGTGCCCACGGCAGGTTTCAGCTTCGGGCTGTCCGGGCGGCCTCGACGAGGTGTCGCAGGGCGGGCGCGACCTCGTCGTAGGTGCGGGTTTTCAGGCCGCAGTCGGGGTTGATCCAGAGGCGGGCGGCGGGGACTGTGGTGAGGGCGTGGGCGATCAGGTCCGAGAGTTCGTCGCGGGTGGGTACGCGGGGCGAATGGATGTCGTACACGCCTGGCCCGACGCCGCGGCGGAACCCGGAGGCGGCCAGGTCGCCGAGGATCTCCATGCGTGACCGCGCGGCCTCGATCGTGGTCACGTCGGCGTCCAGTCCGTCGATCCCGGCGATCACCGCACCGAACTCCGAGTAGCACAGATGCGTGTGGATCTGGATCTCGGCGGACGCGCCGCCGGTGGCCAGCCGGAACGCACCGACCGACCAGTCCAGGTACGCCTTCTGCTCCGCCGATCGCAATGGCAGCAACTCGCGCAGCGCGGGTTCGTCCACCTGCACGATCCTGATCCCGGCCGACGCCAGGTCGGCCACCTCGTCCCGCAGGGCCAGCGCGACCTGATCGGCAGTGATGGCGGCGGGCTGGTCGTCGCGGACGAAGGACCAGGCCAGGATCGTCACCGGCCCAGTCAGCATCCCCTTCACCGGCCGCTCGGTCAGCGACTGCGCGTACGACGCCCAGCGCACGGTCATCGGCTCGGGTCGTGACACGTCGCCGTACAGGATCGGCGGCCGGACGCACCGGCTGCCGTACGACTGCACCCAGCCGTGCTTGGTGGAAGCGAAGCCGTCCAGCTGTTCGGCGAAGTACTGCACCATGTCGTTGCGCTCGGGCTCGCCGTGCACGAGCACGTCCAGTCCGAGTTCTTCCTGCAGGCTGATCACCCGCGCGATCTCGGCCCGCATCCGCTCGTCGTACGTCGCCTGGTCGATCCGGCCGGACCGCAGCTCGGTGCGGGTTCGCCGGAGGTCCGCGGTCTGCGGGAACGAGCCGATCGTGGTGGTCGCGAGATCCGGCAACCCGATCGACTCCTGCGCGGTCCGGCGTTCGTCGTACGGCGCTCGCTGCCGATCCTCGGGCCGGATCGCGGCGACCCGGTCGCGGACCGCCTGCTCACGAGCGAGGCCGGATTCCTTCAGCGGGCCGCGGGACGGACTGTCGAGGTTCACCAGTACGCCGGGCTCGTCCTCGCTGAGCGCACGGCCGAGCCGGACTACCTCGTCGACTTTCTGCCGCGCGAACGCGAGTCGCGCCCGCACCTGCGGATCAAGCTCGTCCTCCGCATCCACGTCGTACGGCAGGTGGAGCAGCGAGCACGAGGTGGAAACCGCGAGCCGGCCGACGGAGCCGAGCAGCTGCACGCAGGTCGACAACGCTTCACCCAGGGGAGTGCGCCAGACGTTCCGGCCGTCGACCACCCCGGCGAAAACGGTCTTCCGTTGGAGGGCAGGCAGGACGGCCAGTCGGTCGACCAGTCCAGGAGTGGACACGAGGTCGACCGCCAGCCCTTCGACCGCGGTGGACGCGAGCACCGGCAGGGCAGCACCGGGATCTCCGAAGTACGTCGCGACCAGGAGACGCGGGCGTTCGGTGAGCTTCGCCAACCGGTCGTACGCGCGACGAAGAGCGTCGAGCTCAGCCGGTGTGCGGTCCTGGACCAAGGCCGGCTCGTCCAGCTGCACCCAGTCAGCTCCCGCGGCATCGAGCCTGCCGAGCAGTTCGGCGTACGCCTCCAGAAGACGGTCGAGCAGGCTGAGTGGTTCGAAGCCCGGAGTTGTGGATTTCGAGAGCAGCAGGAAGGTCAGTGGTCCGATCAGGACCGGGCGGGTTTCCACGCCGGCTTCTCGCGCGGCCGCCAGGTCCTCCAGTGGCTTGGCCGGGTCGAGCCGGAACACCGTGTCGTCGGTGAGCTCGGGGACCAAATAGTGGTAGTTGGTGTCGAACCATTTGGTCAGCTCCAGCGGCGCGACCTCGGCGTGGCCACGCGCCATCGCGAAGTACGTGTCGAGTCCGGAGCGATCGAGGGCGCGGAAGCGCTCGGGAATGATCCCGAACAGCTGCACATGGTCGAGCATCTGGTCGTAGTACGAGAAGGTGTTGCCGGGGAGAACGTCGAGTCCGCGGCCGGCCAGGTCGCGCCAGGTGGCGGCGCGCAGTTGGTGGGCGGTCGCCTCGAGTTCGGCCGCGTCGCTGTCGCCGGACCAGTACTTCTCGACGGCCTTCTTGAGTTCGCGGTCCGGGCCGATGCGCGGATAGCCCAGCACTGTCTTGATGGTGTTCACGTCTCTCTCCTCGCGAGCGTGCCAGGGATCGGCGGGGTCGCGGAGACGCCGGACGGGTCCTCCCACGAGACCACCGATCCACCGCGCACCGGGTGGTGCGCGGACCGGCGGCAGGTCTTCGGACTCACGGGCAGTCCGGTCGGTCCGACCGGTCGGCCTACTGGCCGTCGCTTCCCGGACGCGGGCGTCCAGTGCTGTCTGACGGCTGTCGTTCCCGTTCACCGCTGCGGGGCAGTCCCGGATTCACACCGGGTTCCCTCTTGCCTCGCCTCGTCGTCGACCACCCGACCAGGCGAACCGTCGGCAGTGCCGAGCGTACCCCGCGGGCACCGCGACGCGCCGGACGGCGAGACGAACACCACTCGCGCGATGCCCGCCGTCGACGCGACGAAACCCCGGGAGCGATTCGCCGGAAGGTTTCGTTGGTGGACGTGCCGATTGTCTTGCGTTGTCAACGGGGGAAGGGTTTTCCGGCCTTCGACCTGTGGGCAGAGTCACGTCGGCATCGTGAGACCAGTGTTCAACTGGACTGGTTTTTGGGCTTACTCTGAGAGCAACGCCCCCGCCACTGGAGTCGATGGGCCAGCGGGCCACCTCACCGCGCTCAGAAGCACCGCCCGAACCTCAGGGAGTGATCGTGCCGAAACTCGTCTACGACTTCGCCGAAGGCAACAAGGACATGAAGGAGCTGCTCGGCGGGAAGGGGGCGAACCTGGCCGAGATGACCAACCTCGGCCTGCCGGTGCCACCCGGATTCACCATCAGCGCCGAGGCCTGCCGGGCGTACCTGGCCACCGGCTCGGTGCCACCGGAGTTGGCCGACGAGATCGACCACCACGTCGACGTACTGCAGCAGAAGATGGGCAAGAAGCTCGGCCAGGCCGACGATCCGCTGCTCGTCTCGGTCCGGTCCGGCGCCGCCGTGTCGATGCCCGGGATGATGGAGACCGTTCTGAACGTCGGCCTGAACGACGACTCGGTGAACGGGCTCGCGCATCACTCCGGCAACCCGCGGTTCGCCTGGGACGCGTACCGCCGGCTGATCCAGATGTTCGGCAAGACCGTGCTCGGCATGGACGGCGACGTGTTCGAGGACGCGATCGAGGCGGCCAAACAAGCCAAGGGCACCCGCAACGACCTCGACCTGGACGCGGACGACCTGAAGCGCCTGGTCGAGACGTTCAAGCAGGCCGTCCACGAGCACACCGGCCGCGAGTTCCCGCAGGATCCGCGGACCCAGATGGACCTGGCGATCGAGGCCGTCTTCGGCTCGTGGAACTCCGAGCGCGCGATCCTCTACCGCCGGCAGGAGCGGATCCCGACCGATCTCGGTACGGCGGTCAACATCTGTTCGATGGTGTTCGGCAACCTCGGCATGGACTCCGGCACCGGCGTTGCGTTCACCCGCGACCCGTCGAGCGGTCAGCCCGGTGTGTACGGCGACTACCTGCAGAACGCGCAGGGCGAGGACGTGGTGGCCGGCATCCGCAACACCGTCCCGCTGGCGGACCTGGAGCAGATCGACAAGACGTCGTACGACGATCTGATGGCGATCATGGCCAAGCTCGAGGGGCACTACCGCGACCTGTGCGACATCGAGTTCACCGTCGAGCGCGGCAAGTTGTGGATGCTGCAGACGCGGGTCGGCAAGCGGACCGCGGCGGCCGCGTTCCGGATCGCGACCAGCCTGATCGACGAGGGCGTGATCGACACCGACGAGGCGCTGAAGCGCGTGAAGGGTGCGCAGCTCGCGCAACTGATGTTCCCGCGGTTCGACGCGGATGCGGACACCGACCTCATCACCAAGGCGATCGGTGCGTCGCCGGGTGCGGCGTCCGGCACGATCGTGTTCACCTCGGCCGCCGCGGTCGAGGCCGCGGACCGCGGCGAGAAGGTGATCCTGGTCCGGCGCGAGACGAACCCGGACGACCTGCACGGGATGATCGCGGCGCAGGGCATCCTGACCAGCCGCGGCGGCAAGACCTCGCACGCGGCCGTGGTCGCCCGCGGCATGGGCAAGACCTGTGTCTGCGGCGCCGAGGAACTCGACGTGAACGTTGCCCAGGGCACCATCAAGGTGAACGGCACGGTGATCGAGGCCGGCGAGACGATCTCCATCGACGGGACCACCGGCGAGGTGTTCCGCGGCGAGGTTCCGGTGGTCGCGTCCCCGGTGGTGCAGTACTTCGAGGGTTCGCTGGCTCCCGAGTCGGGCGACGAGCTCGTGGCCGCGGTGCACCGGTTGATCACGCATGCGGACGAGGTACGGCGGCTCGGCGTACGGACCAATGCGGACACCGCGGACGACGCGGCCCGGGCGCGGCGGTTCGGGGCCGAGGGGATCGGGCTGTGCCGGACCGAGCACATGTTCCTGGGCGAGCGGCGCGAGGCCGTCGAGCGCCTGATCCTGGCCGACAACGACGGTGATCGCGATGCGGCGCTGGCCGAGCTCGAGCCGTTGCAGCGCGGCGACTTCCTGGAGTTGCTGGCCGCGATGGACGGGCAGCCGGTGACGATCCGGCTGATCGACCCGCCGCTGCACGAGTTCCTGCCGTCGATGGAGGATCTGGCGGTCAAGGTCGCGCTGGCCCGCGAGCGCGGTGAGGACCCGGGTCACGATGCCGCGCTGCTGACGGCGGTCGAGCGGCTGCACGAGGAGAACCCGATGCTCGGCCTGCGGGGTGTGCGGCTGGGTCTGGTCATCCCCGGGCTGTTCGCGATGCAGGTCCGGGCGATCGCGTCCGCGGCCATCGAGCTGAAGCAGCAGGGCAAGGACCCGCAGCCGGAGATCATGATCCCGCTGGTCGGCGCGGTCCAGGAGCTGCACCTGGCCCGGGACGAGGTGGAACGGGTGATCGACGAGCTGGGCGTCGAGTGGGACATCCCGATCGGGACAATGATCGAGCTGCCGCGCGCGGCGGTGATCGCGGACCAGATCGCCGAGGCGGCCGACTTCTTCTCGTTCGGCACCAACGACCTGACCCAGACCACCTGGGGGTTCAGCCGCGACGACGTCGAGGGCGCCTTCTTCTCCCGCTACCTGGAGAAGGGCATCTTCGCGGTGTCGCCGTTCGAGTCGATCGACCGGGAAGGTGTCGGTGCGCTGGTCCGTACCGGCGTCGACCGCGGCCGCGCCACCAAGCCGGATCTCAAGCTCGGCATCTGTGGTGAGCACGGCGGCGACCCCGACAGCATCCACTTCTTCCACGAAGCCGGCCTCGACTACGTCTCCTGCTCACCGTTCCGCATCCCGGTGGCCCGTCTCGAAGCCGGTCGCGCGACCCTGGACTGACTCCGTCGCCGCCCGGTTGTGGGGCTTGACAGCCGGGCGGCGTGACGGACGGTGCGGGTGTTCGGCGCATCGCTGGCCGTGATCGGACATTCCGTCACGAAGCGTCACGGGCCTGAACTGTCCGCAGCAATTCTCTTTACCAAACCCTTGCGTAGCGGCGGTCCGAGTGGTGAAAATGTCCGGGCGGGAAGGGAGATCACTCGTCGACTTTCGGGTCTGACCTGAACCAGCCGCTGTGGCGGCTCGTGACTCCCTTTCCGCACCAAATCCCTTGCAGAGCAGGCCAGGTAGGGTTTCTGCCATGGCCCAATATGTCGTGCAGCTGCGCTTCGATCCTGCCCAGACCGACCGCCGGATGGAGGTCCGTCCGGCCCATCGCGAGTACCTCACCGAGCTGAAGGCGGCCGGCAAGCTCGTCGCCGCCGGACCCTTCGCCGACCAGACCGGCGCGTTGCTCGTGTACGACGTCGCCGACGAGACCGAGCTCCGCGAGATCCTCGCCAAGGACCCCTACACCCCGGCGAACGAGTACGAGATCGCCACCCTCGCGGAGTGGCAGCCGCTGTTCCCGCTGAGCTAGAGCTCCGCGCCTTCGAGGTCCAGGTGGTCGACGTACGCCCACAGCCAGACCAGCGGCGCGAGCACCAGCTCGGGCTCGCCGTCCTCGTCGGCCACGAACACCATTGACGCCTCGCCGTTGGAGATGTCCTCGATCACCGCGTCGCAGACCTCGATCGCGGCCTCGAACGGCAGCAGCCGGGGCCCGTTCTCCCAGCGCGGCTGGGGGAGCGGGAGCACCGGTGCCTCGTCGGTGCCGTCGAGCTCCACCGAGACCTTCTGCAGCTCTTCGTACAGGTCGTAGGTGATCAGCCCGGCGAGCGGACGCCCGTCGAGACCGATCAGGTACGGATCGTCGGAGCCTTCGCGGAAGTTGTCCCGCAGGTCCGGGAACGCCGCCTTGAGGTCGGTCGCCTCCAGGTACGGCGCCTCGTCCAGCTCCTCGTCCTCGACCTGGGTCAACCCGCTGCGCATCTCGTCGAACTGGTGCAGCAGCGTGTTCAGCTCGTCGTACGCACCGCCGCCGGGAGCCTTCTGCGCCCGTGCCTCCAGGTCGCGCAGGTGCTCGAGCAGGTCGTCCTCGAAGTGCAGCTCGTACCGCGGCAGGCCGGGCTCGCGGCCGGCGTTGATCTGGGCGACCAGTTGCGTCGACACCGGACCGAGCCGCTCGGCCAGGACCTCCAGTGGCGTGGTCGGCTTCTCCTCGTCGTCGTGCGCGCAGGAGTCGTCGTCGACCTTGCCGCCCTCGAGCGCGAGCAGCACCTGGAACGCCGGGAACGCGACCAGCGCCGCGGTGGCCATCATCCCGTCGCCGATCAGCATCAGCGGGTTCGCACCGGCTTCGGTCCGGCGCAGATGGTCCGGCATCAGTACGGCGGCCTGCTCGACGTTCACCTGGCTGGCCAGGGACGACAAGCCGTGCTCGGCGTCGACGCCGAGCAACTCGACCAGCCGCTCCGAGCTCATGTCGAAGTTCGAGCGCAGGTAGTACCGCAGCCAGCCGGCGTCGACCGGGTTGGCGAGCAGTTCCGCGACGCGGGCGCGGAAGTCGGCCAGGTCGGCAACGGCGAGCACCACGAGGACCGGCTGGTCACCGTCGCCGATCACCAGGGGCCGGGTGTCACCGTTCTGGAACCCGTCGATCACCTGGTGCAGGCTGTCCGCAGCCGCATCGAGTGGCCACGACTCCGCCTCGAACTCGTTCACCACCGCGGCGGAGGTGTCATCGGGCATCTGCTGGTCCTCTCCGGGTGGCGGCGGGAGTTGGGGTAACTCTAGGCGGCGGTGGTTTCGACGGACGGTGAGGGGCCCGTCCGGGGGTCGGTGGGAGCATCGGCGTGACATTGGCTACGCTGGCAACGGCGGGTCGATGCAGAGATATCTCACATGTGAGATATGGTCCGGCGCATGACCGATGACTACCTGAGCCGGATCGGAAATCTCATCCGGGACGCCCGCAAGCATCGCGGCTGGACACAGACGCAACTCGCGGAAGTACTGAACACCAGCCAGAGTGCGGTGAACAGGATCGAAAAGGGTCATCAGAACCTCACCCTCGAGATGCTCGCCCGGATCGGCGAGGCACTCGACTCCGAAATTGTCTCTCTCGGTGGCGGTCCGGTCCACCTTCGCGTCGCCGGTGGGCGGCAGCTTTCCGGCGCGATCGACGTCAAGTCCAGCAAGAACGCCGGCGTCGCACTGCTGTGCGCCAGCCTGCTGAACAAGGGCCGCACCACGCTGCGCAAGGTCGCCCGGATCGAAGAGGTGAACCGGCTGCTCGAGGTACTGAACTCGATCGGTGTCCGGACCACCTGGCTGAACGACGCCGGCGACCTCGAGATCGTCCCGCCGGCCCACCTCGACCTGGGCAGCATGGACGCCGAGGCGGCCCGTCGTACCCGCTCGATCATCATGTTCCTCGGCCCGCTGCTGCACCGCGAGGACACCTTCCAGCTGCCGTACGCCGGTGGCTGCGACCTCGGTACGCGGACCGTCGAGCCGCACATGGCGGCGCTGCGGCCGTTCGGGCTGGAGGTGAAGGCGACCGGCGGTGAGTACCACGCGGTGGTGAATCGGGCTCTGTCGCCGGGCAAGCCGATCGTGCTGACCGAGCGCGGCGACACCGTGACCGAGAACGCGATCATGGCCGCGGCCCGGTACGACGGCGTGACCGTGATCCGCAACGCCAGCTCCAACTACATGGTCCAGGACCTGTGCTTCTACCTCGACCTGCTCGGCGTCACGATCGACGGCATCGGATCGACGACGCTGACCGTGCACGGCAAGCCGGAGATCGACGTGGACGTCGACTATGCGCCGTCGGAGGACCCGATCGAGGCGATGAGCCTGATCACCGCGGCGGTCGTGACCGGTTCGGAGATCACCATCCGGCGGGCGCCGATCGAGTTCCTCGAGATCGAGCTGGCGCTGCTGGAGGAGATGGGCTTCGACTACAGCCGCAGCGCGGAGTACCTGGCCGAGAACGGCCGGACCCGGTTGGTCGACCTGACCACCCGGCCGTCCAAGCTGCACGCGCCGATCGACAAGATCCACCCGATGCCGTTCCCTGGTCTCAACATCGACAACCTGCCGTTCTTCGCGGTGATCGCGGCGACGGCGACCGGGCAGACGCTGATCCACGACTGGGTCTACGAGAACCGGGCCATCTACCTGACCGACCTGAACAAGCTCGGCGGCCGGGTCAAGCTGCTCGACCCGCACCGCGTGATGGTCGAGGGGCCGACGCACTTCTCCGGCGCCGAGATCATGTGCCCGCCGGCGCTCCGGCCGGCCGTCGTCACGCTGATCGCGATGATGGCCGCGAAGGGTACGTCGGTCCTGCGCAGCGTCTACGTGATCAACCGCGGCTACGAGGAACTGGCCGCCCGGCTCAACTCGCTAGGCGCTCAGATCGAGACCTTCCGCGACATCTGACCCGCGCGCGTCCTGCAGGAAGGCGACGGCCTCGGTGATCACCTCCGGATCGGTCATGATCCGGCGGTGACCGAGGCCGGTCGTCGCCAGGAAATGCGCGCGCGGCCCGTAGGCCCGCAGCAGCACCCGGGCCTGCCGGGGATCCACGACGTCGTCCTCGTCGTTGTGGATCACCAGCAGGTCCGCGTCGGCGGTCGCGACCGAGAACCTGTCCCAGATCTGCTGGTCGCCGTCGAAGTACCCGCGCTCGATCGACCGCCGGAGTGCCTTGTTGGTCTTCGGCCCGAGGCCGAGCTCGCGGCAGAACGTGTCGGCGAGGTAGCCGAACTCCGCGACGCCGCTGATCATGACGAGTCGCCGGGCGGCGACGCCCTCGCGGACGGCGTAGAGGGCGAACGGAACGCCGAGGGAGTGCGCGATCACGCCTTCGAACGGGCCGTGGCGTTCCTCCAGTCCGCGGATGATGCGCTGGTAGCCGAGGATCGAGACGATCGGGCCGGGAGTGTCGCCGTGCCCAGGAGCGTCGAACGAGACGGGGCTGTAGCCGAGCTCGAGCAGTCTGGCGACGAAACCGGCGTACCGCGACGCGCGTGAGCGCCAGCCGTGCACGAGCAGGACCGGGCGGCGGCCGTCGCCCCAGGTGTAGGTGACGACGCCGTCGACGACCTCGACCCGCGCGGCCTCGTGGATCGACCGCTCGGACTCGCGCACCCGGCCGCGGCCCAGCGGCCGGCGCCAGAGCGCGAACGCGAGGCGCCCGGCCAACCGGGGAGAGAACCTCTCGACGGTCGACAGTCCGGCCCGGATCAGCTGCTTCATGTCTCCTCCTCAACAAACTATACGAACGGTCGTATTATTAGTTTGTCCGAAGCTCGACGTCAACCGGCACTAGGATCGTGAGTCGTGGAAAAGGTCGACGGGCGGTTGGTGCGTGGTGACCAGACCCGGCGCGCGGTACTGCGCCGGTCGGTCGACATCGCCTCGGTCGACGGGCTCGAGGGACTGTCGATCGGGCGGCTCGCGACCGAGCTCGGGATCAGCAAGAGCGGGCTGTTCGCGCACTTCGGGTCGAAGGAGGAGTTGCAGCTCGCGACGATCCGGGCCGCGCGGCGGATCTACGCCGACGAGGTGGTGACGCCGGCGTTCGAGGTCGCGCCCGGCCTCGGACGGGTCTGGGCACTGAGCGAGTCCTGGCTGGACTACTCGAGCAGCCGGGTGTTCCCGGGCGGCTGCTTCTTCCAGAAGGTGTCGCACGAGTACGCCGGCCGCGACGGCGCCGTGCACGACGCGCTCATCGACGTCCATGTGGAGTGGATGGAGCTGATCGAGGAGACCGTCCGGGCGGCCGTCGAGTCCGGCGAGGTGAATGCCGACGCCAACCAGTTGGCCTTCGACCTGAACGCGTACTACGAGGCAGCCAACTTCGCGTCGATCCTGCACGACGACGGCAAGGCCTACGACCGGGCGCGTCAGGCCATCCGGTCCCGGCTGGAATCGGTCCTGGTCAGCGGAACGACGCTGCCGTGGTGAGTGGGGAGATCGCGGCGCCGGCGGATCGGTGAGCAGAGCAGGACCAGGCCCGCGAGTGGGACTCCCGCGGTCGTGATCCAGAGCGCCGGCCCGAGGCCGAGAGTCTGGCCGAGGGTTCCACCGAGGAGCGCGCCCAGCGGGATCGTTCCATAGTTGACGAACGAACTCGTCGCGGTCAGGCGACCGAACAGGTCCGGTGGGCAGTAGGACTGCAGGAAGGTCGCCTTCACGACGTTGCCGCCGACGACGCCGAGACTGACGCCGAAGCCACCGGCCAGATACAGCCAAGGGCTGAGGCTGCTCAGCGGGATGAGCAGGGCGAGGGTCGGTAGACCGAGTTCGCAGATCAGCAGTGCTCGCGCCGTACCGAAGCGCGCGGCGAGACGACGGCCCGCGAAAGCGCCGGCAACTCCACCGCTGGTCGCGGCGGCCACCAACGCGCCGACTGTGCCCGCCGTCAGGCCGGCTTCGCGGACGAGGAACACGACCACGATGGCTTGGTAGCCCATCAACGCGAGGTTCGAGACCGCACCGAAGATCGTCAGAGTTCGCAGCCAGACATCCCTTGCCACCAACGCGATGCCTACCCGGATCGCGCCGGCTTGGCGGCCGGAGGTCGTACCGCGCTCCCGGAATCCGATCGCGGCCAGGCACGTGAGGGCGACCAGGAAAGTTGCTGCGTCTACGAGTAGTGCATTGGCCGGTCCGGCCAGTTGGACGACCAGGCCGCCGCAGCCCAGGCCGGCGATCTGAGCGGCTGAGGCGCTGCCGTGGAGTTTGGCGTTGCCTTCGGCGTGGTCGGCCGGGTCGACGAGGTTGGGCAGGTGGGCGGTGTAGGCGGTCTGGAAGACGACCGCGGCGGCGCCGGCGAGGATCGCGGCGGCGAGCAGCAGGTGGATCGTGAGTACGCCGGCCCACGCGGCGAGGGGGAGCGCGGCGAAGAGCAGGAACGATGCGGCCGAGGAACCCAGCAGGACCGGGCGGCGGCGTACCCGGTCGATCCAGGCGCCGGCGGGCAGTCCGATCAGCAACCAGGGTGCCCAGGCGGCCGCGGTCAGCAGGCCTACCTGGAAGGTGGTTGCCTGGAGCATCGAGATCGCGATCAGCGGGAGCGCCACCGACGAGGTCGCGGAGCCGAACCGGCTGATCGTCTCGCCGGTCCAGAGCAGCCGGAAGTCGCGGTGCCGTCGCAGCAGGCTCATGATCTGCGCGGGAAGGACTGCAGTTGCACGATCACCCGCTCGGTGTTCTCGCCCGCGGGTTCCGTGCTGGTGTACTGCTCGACGACCGTGGCGATCTCTTCGTTGAGGTTGTGCAGCTGGTCCGGAGTGAGGTGCAGATCGCGCCAGTCGGAGAGGGCGGCCGCGTGCTGCCACTCGCCGGGCCAGTTCTCGTCGACGTACGCGCGGACGCGGTCGAAGTACCGCTCGACCAGATCTCGCAGGTAGACGTTCAACGCGCCGCTGGTCTCGGGATCGTCGCGGAACTCTCCCGGGTCGAGGACGGTCTGCCGCGCCGCGAGCCGCCACCAGCGCTCGCGCTTGGTGCCGCGCTCGACGTCTTCCTCGAGGTAGCCGTGCTCGGCGAGCAGTCGGAGGTGCCAGCTGATCGTGCCGGTGCTCTCGCCCAGCCGGGCCGCCAGGCTGGTGGAGGTGGCCGGGCCGTCGAGCTCGATCGCCTCCAGGATTCTCATCCGCAGCGGGTGGGCGAGTCCGCGCAGACTGCGGGCGTCGATCCGTCGTCGCATGGTTGCAGAGTAGTCTCTGCAAAGGAGTCTCTGCAATGCCGTTTGTCGGTGGCGGCTCCTAGCGTTCGGGGCATGCGGCCTCAGGTAGTGGCTCAGGTGGCGGTGTCGCTGGACGGTAGGACGTCCGGGTTCGACGCCGACCTCGCGCGGTTCTACGCGCTCGCGACGTTGTGGCAGGAGGACGTCACGCTGGTCGGTGCGGACACGATCCTGGCCCAGGAGGCGGCGGTTCGCGCCGCGCCGCATCCCGGTCCACGGCCGGCCGCGCCGCTGCTCGCCGTCGTGGACAGCCGAGCGCGGGTCCGCGAGTGGGAGGGGCTACGCCGGCTCGGCCACTGGTCCGATGTCCTTGCCCTGTACGCCGACCAGACGCCGGCCCGGCCGCCTGACGCGACAACCCGCGAACTCGTGACCGGGTACGACCGGGTCGATCTGGCCGAGGTGCTCGATGTCCTCGGTGATCGCGGTGCCAGGACCGTCCGCGTCGACTCAGGTGGGACGCTGATCGCCGTACTGCTCGAGCTCGGTCTCGTCGATGAGATCGCGCTCCTGGTCCACCCTGTCGTCGTCGGATCCGGCCGGCGATGGTGCGGGTTGGAGGAGGTGCCGCTACGTCATGCCGGCACCGAGGTCTTCGAAGGTGGCATCGTCTGGCTCCGGTACTGCGTCTCCGCCTGAACTGTCGGTGCCGGCGGCTACTGTGAGCGGTGATGAGGAAGCAGCACGAGTGGTACGACGAGCATGACGCCGAGCGCTGGGTGGCGGAGCCGGTCAAACGGCCGGGCCGGACTGCTTTCGCTCGCGATCGTGCGCGAGTGCTGCACAGCGCGGCGCTGCGGCGGCTGGCGGCGAAGACCCAGGTGGTCACGGCCGGCAGCGACGACTTCGTCCGCAACCGGCTGACGCACAGTCTCGAGGTCGCGCAGATCGGTCGCGAACTGGCCCTCACGCTCGGCTGCGACCCGGACATCGTCGACGCGGCCTGTCTGTCGCACGACCTGGGCCACCCGCCGTTCGGTCACAACGGCGAGCGCGCGCTCGACCAGGTGGCGGCCGACATCGGCGGCTTCGAGGGGAACGCGCAGACGCTGCGACTGCTGACCCGGCTGGAGTCCAAGACGTTCGACGCGGCCGGCCGCAGCGTCGGCCTCAACCTGAGCCGCGCCACGCTGGACGCCGCGACGAAGTACCCGTGGTCCCGCCGCTCCGGAGAGCGCAAGTTCGGTGTGTACGACGACGATCTCGCTGTCTTCACCTGGTTGCGCCAGGGCGTCGGCGAGCAGCGGTGTCTGGAAGCGCAGGTGATGGACTTCGCCGACGACGTCGCCTACTCGGTGCACGACGTCGAGGACGGGATCGTTGCCCACCACATCGACCTGGCGCAGGTCGGAGCGGACCGGGCGCCGTACTGGCAGACGGTCCGGCAGATGTATTTGCCGGAGGCAACGGATGCGGAGCTGGACGCCGGCTGGCGCAGGCTGACCTCGCTGGCCTACTGGCCGGCGACGCCGTTCGACGACAGCCGGCGCGCGCTCGGCGGGTTGAAGGACGTGACCAGTCAGCTGATCGGCCGGTTCTGCACGGCGGCCGAGCAGGCGACGCATGCGGTTTTCGGCCGCTCGCGGCTGATCCGCTACGAGGCGGACCTGGTCGTCCCGGACGGCATCCGGGTGGAGATCGGTCTGTTGAAGGGCGTCGGCATGTTCCACGTGCTGAACTCGCCGGAGCGGCAGGCGCGGCGCGCCACCCAGCGCGAACTGCTCACCGAGCTGGTCGAAGCCCTGTGGAAAACCGCTCCACAGCACCTTGACACCGCGTTCGCCGCGGACTTCGCCGAGGCCGCCGACGACGGCGCGCGGCTGCGCGTCATCGTCGACCAGGTCGCGTCGTTGACCGACCCGTCAGCTCTTGCCTGGCACACGTCGTTGAAGGGTTAATCTGCTGGGTATGAGTGACGCAGACCAGCAGCCCATTGTCATCGTCGGCGCGAGTCTCGCGGGTGCGACCGCGGCCGAGGAGCTTCGGAACGACGGCTGGACCGGAGGCATCGTCCTGATCGGCAGCGAGACCCGGCTGCCGTACGAGCGACCACCGCTGTCCAAGGGGGTGCTGCTCGGCAAGGACGAGACAGACGTCGCGCAACTTCACGACCAGCAGTGGTACGACGACAACAAGATCGACCTGCGGCTCGGCAAGACCGTCACCAGCATCGATGCCGCCGGCCACACCGTCACCCTGGACGACGACTCTCAGGTGTCCTACGGCAAGCTCCTGATCGCGACCGGCAGTCGCGTGCGGCGTCTCGACGTACCCGGTGGTGACCTGCCCGGGGTCCACTACCTGCGGACGGCCGAGGAGTCGCAGGCGCTGGACGACGCGTACGCCGCCAAGCCGCGCGTGGTCGTGGTCGGCGCGGGCTGGATCGGCCTCGAGACGGCGTCGGCCGCTCGGGAACGCGGCTCCGAGGTGACGGTCGTCGAGCCGCAGTCGACCGCGTTGGCGTCCGTGCTCGGTCAAGAGATCGGCGAGTTGTTCGCCGAGTTCCACCGCCAGCACGGGGTCCAGTTCCGGTTCGGCACCGGGGTCGAGGGCTTCGAGGGCACCGACAAGGTCACCGGCGTACGGCTCTCCGGTGGCGAGGTCATCCCGGCGGACCTGGTGATCGTCGGCGTCGGCGTACAGCCGAACACCGAGCTCGCCGCCGAGGCCGGCATCGAGGTCGCGACCCGGGAGAACGGCTCCGGCATCGTCACGGGCTCCGACCTGAAGACGTCGGTAGCGGACGTGTACGCCGCCGGCGACGTGGCGCGGTGGGACCACCCGCTGTTCGGCCGGTCGGTCCGGGTGGAGCACTGGCAGAACGCGAAGGACAGCGGCGTCGCGGCGGCCAAGGCGATGCTCGGCCAGGACGTTGCGCACGACGCGATCCCGTACTTCTTCACCGACCAGTTCGACCTCGGCATGGAGTACGCCGGTGAGGTTCCGCGCGGGACGTCGTACCAGGTGGTGCTGCGCGGCGACCCGAAGTCCGGTGCCTACTTCGCGTTCTGGCTGGACGACGATCGGCACGTCCTGGCTGGCATGCACGTCAACAACTGGGACACGATCGACACCATCCAGGACCTGATCCGCTCAGGGAAGCAGGTCGACCCGGCCCGGCTCGCCGACACGTCGGTGGAGCTGGCGGACGTCTAGAGCGGGTAGGCGACGTACGCGAAGGACTGGCTGTCCGGCGACCAGCTCGGCACGTTCATCGTGCCCTGGCCGCCGAACAGCGTCCCGAGCTCGCGGATCTCGCCGCCCGGGCTGAGCAGCCGCAGGCGTACGTCGTCCACGTCCGCGGGATGACCCAGCGTGCCGGACGGGAAGCTGACGTAGGCGATCGCTGACCCGTCCGGCGCCGGGTGCGGGAACCAGTTGACCCGCTCGTCGAACGTCAGCTGCTCGACCTCACCCGTGCTCACCAGGATGCGGAACAGCTGCGCATGCCCCGGCGTCGTTGAGGCCCGCTCGGAGTTGAAGTAGATCCACTTCCCGTCCGGGCTGTACTCCGATCCGTCGTCGGCGTACACGTCGTTCGTCACCTGGACGTCGGCCCCACCCACGGCCGGGATGGTCCACACGTTGGCGATCCGCCGCCCGTCGACCTGCTCCAGTCCGATGTACGCCAGCGTCTTCCCGTCCGGCGACACACCGTGCAGGTAGTGGTGGAAGCCCGGTCCGCGGTCGTTGGTCACCCGCCGCGGGCCCGAGCTGTCGAACGGTACGGCGTACACGTGGCCGTCGTCGGCCGACACGTACACGGTCGTACCGTCCGGGCTCACCACATGGTCGTTGTTGATCGCCGGCACCCCGCCGAGGTCGATCTCCTGCAGCTCACTGCCGACTCTGAACAGCCGCCCGTCGCCGTTGACGATCAGCTGCCCGTCCGGCATCCAGTTGGGTGCTTCGAAGAGCAGAGTGGATGAGCTGTGCACCAGACGACGCTCGCCCGTGGCGATGTCGACGACGTAGAGCTCGGACCGTTGACCAGGGCGCAGGGTTCGTGGCACGCCCTCCAACCTATGTCATCAGCTCGGGGGAGTGCCTTCCGGATCAGCGACACAGCCGGGGCCCTGGAGTTGGAGCTCGGTGTGCAGGATGTCCAGGTAGGCGCAGCCGTCGCGTTCGTTGGGCTCGATGATGCCGCCCTCGTGCCACTCGTTCCACGCGTAGAGGAACAGGTAGTTGTCCACGGTGGACGGCCTTGTCGAGGTCGCCATGTCGGCGGTCGCGTTGCGGACCGCCTGGCGGTAGCCGTCGAACGACTGGTCCGGCATCCAGCGGATCGCGTTCACGTCGGGAGTCTCGATCGGGTACCGCGGCCGTTCGTCGAAGTCGGACAGGATGCAGCGGCCGTACGCACCCGGCGCCTGGTTGTAGAAGGCCCGCTGACCCTGCAGGTACGTCGCGTACGAGCGGCTCTCGACTGCCGGACCGTCGGTCGTGCAGTACGGCGCGTCCGCCCCGGCGTTGCCGACCTGCTTCGGGTCGAAGCCGGCCTGGTTGATCATCACGTAGATGTCCTCGCCGAGCTGGCTGCGGGCCTTCGCCCGGACCGCGTCGACGAACTGCTTCACCTGCGCGTTGCTGCCGTCGCCGAGGCCGCGGGCGTCGCAGATGTTCAGGATCTTGCGGCCGTCGTTCGTCCGCAGCGTGTTGTCCTGCCCGAGGAACCGCATCAGGTTCGTGGCCACCGCGTCGTACTGCGTGGTCGGGATCTTGAGCGTGTCGTACGGGTGGGCGCAAATGCCGACGGTGAAGTCGATGCTCTCCTTGTTGCGGGCCTGCAGGAACGCGTCCAGTGCGGCCGCGGTGACGGTCTGCTGCTGCTTGGTGTTGTCCCAGTACCAGTAGAAGTTGAAGAAGCTCAGCCCGGCCGACGTCGCCTGGGTGATGTGCTTCTCCAGGGTCGCGGGCTGCGAGTCGTCGTAGTACCCGATGGACGGCTTCAGGTACGACCAGTCCTGGCCGGGCCAGTTGTCGGTCGCGTAGTGAGTGCCGTCGTGGAAGTCGCGGACGCCGCCCCACCAGTCGTTGTCGCGGCCGTAGATCTCCTTGGTGCGGGCGATGATCGTCCCGTGGCCGTGGGTGTTGAACATGCCGAAGTACACGGCGCCGGCGCGGATCCAGGTCTGGTGGACGTACCCGACCGGGCCGTCGAGCGTGTAGCCGGCGTTCAGGAGTTCAGTGGTTCTCGACTCCGGCGCCAGGCGCCACTCCTTGCCGTTGGTGAACCGGCGCAGCTGGATCAGGCCGGGGCCGGGCTGCTGGGCGACGTACCCGGCGGTGCCCTCGAGGATCCACTTCTGCTGGACCAGCGCGTCGCGCTCCTGCGTGGACGAGGTGAAGAGCCACTTGGTCGCGGTCGCCGTCGGCTTGAGCCGGAAGAGGGGTGTGTCGCCGGTCTGCTGCACCTGGCCGAGGAAGCCGACCTGGCCGGGCTGGCGCTTGTACCCCGCACCGGTCGCCGCGGCGAGCTCGCCGGGATCCGCGGTGTAGAGGCGGCCGACGCCGCCCGGGGCGACGAGTTCGACGAAGGGTCTCGGCTGGGCCGGGCGGGTGGCCGCCTGGGCTTGCGGTGGATCTTGTGTCTGGTCGGCGATCGCGGGTCCGGCGGTCAGGATCACGGCGGTGAACGCCGCGGCAAGAGCAAGAAGGCGCACGTACTTTTCCCCAGTTCGTCCTCCCGTGGCCGGGAGTGCTTGCCGATGATCGTAGACTCACGGGGTGGCAGGCCGGATCAAGGACGAGGACATCGCGCTGGTGCGCGAGCGCGCCCGGATCGACGACATCGTCGGCTCGTACGTGACCTTGAAGAACGCCGGCGGTGGTTCGCTGAAGGGGTTGTGCCCGTTCCACGACGAGAAGTCGCCGTCGTTCAACGTCACCCCGGCGCGCGGGTTCTTCTACTGCTTCGGCTGCCAAGAGGGCGGCGACGTCATCGACTTCATCCAGAAGATCGACCAGATCACCTTTCACGAGGCGGTCGAGACGCTGGCCGCGAAGGTCGGTATCCAGCTCCGGTACGACGACTCCGGCGCGCCGATGCAGCGCGGCCCGGGGAACCAGCGGCCGCGGCTGGTCGAGGCGCACAAGGTCGCCGCGGAGTACTTCGTGGAGCAGCTGTTCGGCGCCTCCGACGCGGCGGCCGGGCGGCAGTTCCTGGACCAGCGCGGGTTCGACCGGGACGCGGCCGTGTACTTCGGGGTCGGGTTCTCACCGCGCGGTGGTGAGGCGCTGACGGCGCATCTGCGTGGCCGCGGCTTCACCAACGCCGAGCTGGTCGCGTCCGGGCTGTCCGCCGACGGTCAGCGCGGGCTGTACGACCGGTTCCGCGGCCGGCTGATGTGGCCGATCCGGGACGCGTCGTCGGACGTGATCGGGTTCGGCGCCCGGCGCCTCTTCGATGACGACCGGATCGAAGCGAAGTACCTGAACACGCCCGAGACCCCGATCTACAAGAAGTCCAAGGTCCTGTACGGCGTCGACCTCGCACGCCGCGAGATCGCGAAGGGCCGCCAGGCCGTGGTCGTCGAGGGCTACACCGACGTGATGGCGTGTCACCTGGCTGGCGTGCAGACGGCGGTCGCCACCTGCGGGACGTCGTTCGGCGACGACCACGCCCGGGTGCTGCGGCAGCTGCTGCTGGATCACGACCAGTTCCGGGGCGAGGTGATCTTCACCTTCGACGGTGACGAGGCAGGTCAGCGCGCGGCGCTGAAGGCGTTCGCGGGCGACCAGGCCTTCGCCTCGCAGACGTACGTCGCGGTGGAGCCGGACGGGCTGGACCCGTGCGACGTCCGGTTGCAGAAGGGCGACGCCGCGGTCCGGGAGCTGATCGGCCGGCGGGTGCCGCTGTACCGGTTCGTGCTGACCAACGTGCTGTCGAAGTACGACCTGGACCGCGCGGACACGCGGATCGACGCGCTGCGCGAGGCCGCGAAGCTGGTCGTCAGCATCCGCGACCGGTCGAAGGTGGACTCGTTCACTCGTGAGCTGGCCGGGCAGCTCGGCATGGAGGTCGACCAGGTCCGGTCCGAGGTCTATCGCGCTGCGTCGCGAGGGCCGGAGCCGGTCGGGGACCGCCGTGCTCCGGTGGGGCAGCCTGAGGTCGCCGCGCCGCCGCCTCGCGTCGACATCCCGTCGCCGCGGGATCAGCGGTTCGTGATCGAGTGGGATGTGCTGAAGATCGCGATGCAGCATCCCGCGCTGGTCGGGGTCGCGTTCGACGAGTTGGACGATCACGACTTCACCCATCCGTGGCTGGCCGCGGTGCGGTCCGCGATGGCGAAGGCCGGTGGGCCGTCGGCCGCGCCTGCGGCTGAGGCGTGGGTGGTCGCCGTACGCGATGCCATCGGCAACGATCCGGCCGCCGCCGTCGTGAGCGCGCTCGCGGTCGACCCGCTGCGACTGGGTCGTGAACCGGATGAGGCTTATGCGCTGGCGTTGCTGGCTCGCCTGCAGGAGCTGACGTGTGCTCGGCGGATCCAGGATCTGAAGTCGAAGCTGCAGCGGACGAACCCGATCGATCGAGCCGACGACTACAACAAGATGTTCGGCGAGCTGATCGCGCTCGAGGCCTACCGTTCCGATCTCCGCAAGAAGGCCATCTCCGGAGCGCTCTGATTCAGCGTGACCATTCCCGCCTGATGACGGAGGCTGGGAGCATGCCTGATGACGGACTCCTGCGACGCGTCGACGCCGTACAGGTCCCGGTGCCGAGCCTGGACGATGGCCTCGCCTTCTACGTCGAGGCCCTCGGCCACCGGCTCCTCTGGCGGAACGACGACCTGGGGCAAGCCGGCCTCAAACTCCCGGACGGGGACAGCGAACTGGTGCTGACCACGACCAGTCCGTACGAGCCCAACTGGCTGGTGGACGACGTACCCACGGCGATCGCCACCATCACCGATCACGGCGGCACTGTCGTGACCGGGCCCTTGGACATCCCGGTCGGCCGGGTCGCCGTAGTTCGCGACCCCTTCGGCAACCAACTCGTCCTCGTCGACCTGTCCAAGGGCCTCTACGCCACCACGGCCGACGGCACCATCACCGGCGTCCGGCCCATCTGAGGCTCTAATTCTTCAGCGTGGTGAGGAATCGCAGTACGTCGTCGAATGACTGCTCATCGGCAGCCGGTTGGTAGGCGACGCCTGGCGTATCACCCGGAGTCGCGTGCCGGTGCGTGAAGCCGTGCTGGGCGTTGCCATAGAGATTGAGCTGCCATTCCGCCTGGGCTCCGTCCATCTCCTCGGCGAACGCGGTGACATCGCTCAGGGGGATGTGCGGGTCGGCCGAGCCGTGACACACCAGGACCTTGGCGGCGATCGATCCGGCCGCCGCCGGGGTTGGCGTCGCAAGGGATCCGTGAATGCTGACCGTGCCGGCGAGAGCCACGCCTGCGCGGGCCAGGGAAAGTGCGGCCATCCCGCCGAAGCAGTAGCCGATCGCGGCGACCACCTCGGAGACCGCGGGGTGCTCGGTGAGAACGGTCAGCCCGGCTTGCGCCCGACTCGCAAGGGAATGGTGGTCGTCGCGAAAGGTGGCCAGTAGGCCCATCAGCTTGGAGCGATCGCCCCGGACGTCTTCGCCGTACATGTCGGCGGCGAGGACCGCGTACCCCTCGCTCGCGAACCGCTGCGCCTGCTCCCGCGCATGCTCGTCAAGCCCAGCCCCACCGTGGATCAACAGCAACCCGGGCTGCGGGGACGACGCCACGCCGTACAGCTCCCCGACCAGCTCGACACCGTCCTGCGGATACCGAATGATTTGAACCATGCGGTCACAATACAAAGCTTTTCGAGAATAGCACAAAATCCCGAATTAAGCCAGCATATCGGCATATCGAATTGATTCCGATAAGTCGGCCGGATAACCCGAAAGAATCGTTTCCCTGGGCCCGGAAAGGGATCAGTCCAGCGACTTGATCCAGGGGTGGTCGCTACCTTTTGTCTCCGTCAACGCCTCCGCGAGCCACCTGCGCGCGCCCGCATCGAGCAGCGGCGCGGTGGCCTCGAAGTCCGCCTGATCCTTCGGACGGGTCTGCAAGCCCTTGAACAGCAGGACGAGCTCGGGCTTGAGGTACGGGATGCCGTCCGACGTGTGGGCGACCGACTCGTCGTACGGCCGGTGAACCGCTCGGTCGAGGGCGCAGATCCAGTTCGCGCCGTCGTCCGGGCAGCGCATCACGTCAACGCGCCACTTCCCGTTCGCCGGATCCCGCACCATGGTCTGCTGGTACTCGAAGTACGCCCCACCGGCCCCGTCGACCGGCCAGAACCCTTCCCGCCCGGCCACGTAGAACTCGTACGCCGACAGCCGATCCCGCAGTACGTCGAAATCCCACAGCGGCGTAGCAATCTCCAAATCCTCATGAGCCCGTGTCTGGTGCCCCCGGAACAGATCCAGCGCCCACCCGCCCACAACACACCACCGCGCGTCCACCCCCGCAAGCAGCGTAGAAATCTCCTCAGGCCGCCACGCATCCCAAGCCTCGGGCCCCCACGCCAACTCCACCGGCTCAACCAACCCCCGCGAGCCTAACCGCCCCTCGGTCCCGCTGCGCGTGCTCATGGTCAAAGCCGTTGGCTGGCTGCGGCGCGGTGTCACCCGAGTGGGGTGAGGCGATCGGGGTATGGGGGCGGGAGGCTGGCAGCGATCATTCGGAGTTCGAGGGAGACGCGCGGGATGTCGACACTGACCGTCTGGAAGTTCTCGACCTGGGACGGGGCCAACCAAGCGATCGGCACGTTGGAGGGGTTGGCCAAGCAGGGGCTGATCAGGGTGCACGACGCGGCGTCGGTGTCGTGGCAGCCGGAGGCGAAGAGGCCCAAGACCCGGCAGTTGCGCAGTCTGACCGGTGCTGGTGCGATCGGCGGCATGTTCTGGGGCATGCTCTTCGGGATGATCTTCCTGATGCCGTTCGCCGGCGCCGCTATCGGAGCCGCATCAGGCGCCATCGCAGGATCGCTCACCGACGTAGGCATCGACGACGACTTCATCAAGTCCGCCCGCGACCAGATCACCCCCGGCACCTCGGCCCTGTTCCTGATGTCGAGCGACGCCGTCCTGGACAAGGTCCAGGAAACCTTCGAAGCCACCGGCCTCCAGAAAGCAGCCCGCCTGGTCCAGTCGAACCTCTCCGCCGAGCAGGAAACAGCCCTCCGCGACATGTTCGGCGGCTGACCCACGCACAGCTGACCCACGCACAGCTGACTCGGCAGCGAGGCTGCCGAGTCAGCTGTTCGGGTCAGCGGATTGTGGGGCGGTCGGGGGTGATCCGAGTGCTGACGGAGGTCCAGTTGACGATGTCGCCACGCACCAGCGGTTGCGGGTCGCCGTCGAAGTTCCGGGGCGCGGTGACGGTGGCGACTTCGCGAAGGCCCAGGAACCGGCCGGTCGTGGGCTCGATGATCAAGTCCTGGCGCACGCCCAAGAACTGCACGCGGCCGATCGCACGTCCGGTCGTCCCGTCGAGGTTCACAGCGTCGGCCTGGAGCTGGATGCCAGGAATCTTGCGGGCTGCCTGATAGAGGGCTGCTCGGAGGTCGGCCGGTGCGATCCCGGAGGCCATGACGGTGGCGACGCGGTCGAACGCCTCGTTGTCCGCCGCCTGAGCCGTTCGGACCGGGAGACCACAGTCCGGCTGCTCAGCCGGGCAGTGCGCCAGTCGCCGGGTGTCGTCCGCGCGCAGCGCCGCCAGCAGTTTGTCAGGGTCCCGCGGCAGGCGGGCGAGGAAATCCGCGGAAGGCATCCTCCAACTGGGGATGCAGACGTTCTTCGAGTCCTTCCTCTGGAGCATGATGCTGCCGCTCGTGCCCACCCCGCACGCGTAGGGCGACTTGATCGTCTCCGACTTCATGTTCAACGGGTCGAGCTTGCTCCAGAGCTGTTTGGCCGCTGCGGGGGAGAAGTCCTCCTTCGCATTGCGCACCGACATCGCTGTGTACGGCGGCTTCTGGTCGGCTGAGATCCACCAGTCGCTCACGTCGAGGCGCGTGCCGACGTACGAGTTGTGAGGTCCGAATCTCCACGTCCCCTGGTGTCGCTGGGTGACCTGGCGGTACTGCCCCGGCGGGATCGGCGCGTCCGGGTTGGCATTGGTGAGTTCGGCGGCGTTGGCCAGGAAGGTGCCCGCGTCAGCGACCGCGCCGGGCTTCGTGGCGCCGTCCTTGATGACGACGTCGTTCACCAGGAAGCCGACGGCCAGTGTCGCGGCCACGGCGCCGGCCACCAGCATCCGGCGCCGGCCGACGGAGCGGCGTACGGGAGAGGGGGTCAGCAGACGCTGACGGGCGCGGGCGAGTGCGATGGGATCCGGCGGGGGTACGTCGTCGCGTACCCGCTTGAGCAGGTCGATCTCATTCATCAGGGTTCTCCTGGAAGTCGGGGCCCAGCGCGGCGCGCAGGGCGCGGCGGGCTCGGTGCAGGCGGGACCGGACCGTCCCGATCGGGATGTCGAGGGCGTCGGCGATCTCCGGGTAGCTGAGGTCTTCCCACGCGAAGAGCAGCAGAATGTCGCGATCGGCTTGCCGCAGACCGGCCAGTACTCCGGCCAGGGCGCGCGAGGCCGACTGCGCGTCGACCCGGGCGGCAACCTCGGCGGCGAGCATGTCCGCGCCGTCGAACGATCCACCGGGATCCGAACGCGAGTAGGCGCGGTACTGGCGGACCTCGTCTCGTCGCCGTCGGTGGATCAGGTTGGTGGCGATGCCGTAGAGCCAGGGCAGCGCGCCCGCCGAGGACTCGTGGTAGCGGTGCCGGCGTTCGAAGGCGATCAGGAACGTCTGCCCGACCAGGTCGTCAGCCTCGGTGGTGCCGAGCCGACGGGCGACGTACCGGTGGATCGCGACGGCATACCGATCGAACAGCAGAGCGAAGTCCTGGCTGGAGGACACGAGCTGGGCGTCCGTACGCCGGCCGGCCGGATCGGTCCTCAGGGCAGCCTCTGGCGGTGGCCCCGGTTCGGGTGGCAGGCGTTCGCGGGAGAAGGCGGCCGTTTGTATTCGGTTCACGCCTGCTTCTGCCCGATCCCCAGATATCGGTTCCCGCCCACCCAGAGAGCATGCCCTAGTCGGTGGTGCGGAGCGCGCCTGGGGCCGAGCCGGTGGCGGCCTTGACGTGGCGGCTGAGGTGGCTGACCGAGTCGTAGCCGGTCAGGTCAGCGATCGCCTGGAGCGGCAACGTGGAGTTGCGGAGGTGACCCAGTGCGTGCCGGAGCCGTACGTGCTGCAGCGCCGTACTCGGGCTCGTGCCGCGCAGCCGAGCGAAGGATGCCCGGAGCCCGGAGGGCGAGATGCCGAGTTCGGCGGCGACCGAGGCGATCCGGATCCCCGACGCGAAGCGCTCCTCGAAGATCCGCTCTGCCTGCGCGACCAGTTGCTCCGCCGCCGTCACCGGCGCAGCTGCCGCGCGGCGCAGCAGCAGGTCGAGTTCGCCGAGCAGCAACGAGCAGAGCTGGTCGCTGTCGTCGCTGGGCTGCGTGCTCTCGCGTACGAGCGAGTCGAAGACCCGGCCGAGGTTGCGGTCGCCGTCGTCGAAGCAGACGCGTGGCCAGGGCCAGCGCGGAGCCGCGTCGACCTGCAGGAAGCGGTTGGCGTAGCCGGTGCGGCTGAGCTCGGCGTGCCACGTCCGCGGTGGGGTGAGCAGCACGGTCCCCGGCGTGGCGGCGTACGTCTCGTCGCCGATCGGGCAGGTGATCCGCCCGCGCACGTAGTACACCAGCTCCCACGAGGTGTGCGCGTGCGACGGGTAGTCCTTGCCCGGCCCGGCGGTGTGTACGCCGGCGCCGAGCAATCGAAGCGATCTGTGCATAACCGCTGTCGCCTTCTGCATTGTTTTCCTGGTACGTCGCGTCGATGCTGGCATCGATTCGTGCATCTGTGAAGGAGTGCTTGGATGGATATGGCGACCGCACTGCGCGACCTCGGCGTGACCGACGACGTACTCACGCAAGGCGAGAAGGACCAGCTCGACCGCGACGGATTCCTCTCGCTGGAGGGGATCCTCACGGCGGAGGAGGTGTCCGGGCTCAACAAGCGGATGGCGGAGCTGACCGCCGCCGAGGGCGACCGGGCGGGCCTGGAAGTCCACCAGGAGAAAGGCACCGACCGACTCGCCGACCTCGTCAACAAGGACCCGAGGTTCGAGGTGTGCTTCAGCCACCCACGCGTCCTGGCCGCGATGCGGCATGTGCTCGGCGAGTTCAGGTTGTCGTCCCTCAACAGCCGCGCGGCGTTGCCAGGTCAGGGGCACCAGGGTCTGCATGCCGACTTCGGCCACCCGGTCGAGCCCGGCGCGTACGAGGTGTGCAACTCGATCTGGCTGCTCGACGACTTCACTGCGGAGAACGGCGCGACACGCGTCGTACCGGGGTCGCATCGGCGCGGAACCATGCCTGGAGACGAGATGGCCAATCCAGGTGACGAGCACCCGGAGCAGATCCAGCTGACCGGCAAGGCCGGGACGGTCGTGGTGTTCAACAGCCACCTGTGGCACGGCGGCACGCTGAACCGCACGGACAAGCCGCGCAGGGCGATGCACTCCTACTTCGCGCTGCGCCACCTGCCGCAGCAGCTCGACCAGCAGGCGTACCTCCGGGTCGAGACGTACAAGCGGCTGAGTCCCGCGCAACGCTTCATCCTCGACGTCAGCGGCACCGGTTGAGTCGTCAGTCGCCGGCGGCCAGTTGGTGAGCGATCCGTGCTGCTTCGAGACGACTCGGGACGTCGAGTTTCCGCAGGATGTGCGAGACATGGACGCTGGTGGTCTTGATGCTGATCGTGAGTTCGGCGGCGATCTCCCGATTCGTGTAGCCGCGAGCGAGCAGCCGGAGTACTTCGCGTTCGCGCGCCGTGAGACCGAGGGCGTCGTCCTGGTCGCGGAGCGCGGGTTGATCCGTGAGGTCGAGGTGGGCCCGCTGCGCGAGCAGCTCGAGCTCCTTCGTCAACGGTCGCGCGCCGAGCCTGCTCGCAACCAGGTGCGCGTCGCGGGCGGGGACCGCCGCGTCCGCTCGCGAAGCGCCGGCGGCGACGAGCGCCTCGGCGTGCCGCCAGCGGCAGTAGGCGGCAGGGTATGGACGCTCCAGCTGATCCCAGGCTGCGCTCGCCGCCCCCCACAGCGCGGGTTGGGAACAGCCCTCGACGCGGGAATGCTCGGCTTCGGCGATCGCGAGCCAGCCGGCCGCGTCCAGTGTCACCGCAGCCGCATCGGCGGCCGAGTGGCGGGCGAGTTCGAGCAGGTGCTTCGCGCGACGGCGCGCGTCGTCGACACCCGCTGTGTCGCGGCGGACCGCCGCAAGCTGCGCACGGTCTGTCTCGGCTTGGATGGCCAGAGCGCACAACCTCGGCTCGCGGATCTTCACTTCGCCCGGCGATTCCAGGCGCAGCTCGGCATCGACCACACTCGCCGCATCCTCGGGCCGCCGCTCCCACAGGGCGAGCTCCGCCACGAGGCCGGAGTACGCCGCCGTCAGCTGCGGCTCGAGCGCCGCCGGCCCCGCCGCTTCCAGGTGCTGCCGTGCGACGGCAAACTCGCCACGCCGTAGCTCCAGCTCTGCGCGGATCAGGTGCACGCCCTCGGGCCGAAAACTGCTGGTCAGGTGGAGCGCCGCGTCGAGTACCTCCTCGGCGCGAGTCCAGTCGCCCAACCCGAGGAGCGCCTCTGCCGCGTTGGATGCGATGACGATGCCACTGCTTCGCTCGTACCCGTACCGGCGAGACTTGGCGACACCCTCGAGCGCGTCCTGGGCCGCCGCGCGCAGCCGGCCGCCGATCAGGTGCACGTCCGAGAGCAACACGTACGTTCGCAGCTCCTCGACCACCGCGCCACGCTCCACCGCGCGCCGACGGGCGTCCAGAAGACACTCGACGCCCTCGGCGCCGCGCCCAAGGAGTTGCAGGTCCAGGCCGAGGACGGCGAGCGCCCTCAGAGCGGGTAAGTCGTCGCCGATCGCAGCGGCTACTGCAAGAGCCTGCTCACAGGCGGCGCGTGACTCGACGGGCCGCAAGGAAAGGCTCAGCGCATTGCCGAGTGCGGAGAGGACACGGGCTCGCTCCGGCGAGGGCGGCTGCTCCGGAACAAGCTCGACCGCCCGTTCGAACGCTGCCCTGGCGCCGTCCCGATCGCCGATCGGGAGGAGGTACGTGCCGAGTCGTTCGTACAGCAGGCCGAGCTCCGCATCGTCATCAGCCAGCGAGATCGCTTGGTGCAGCAGCTCCGGAGCCCGTTTGCCGGCGCCGGCGAAGTACGCGACCTCGGCCGCTCGGGCCAGTACTGCGCCGAGATCGTGCCCGGCCGCGGACTCGGGATCGTCGACCTGCTCCCAAAGCTCGAGCGCGCGGTCGAAGTGCCGGAGTGCCTCCGCCGGCCCGGAAACAGCCTCCGCGTCCAGCGCCGCCTCGATCGACGCCTGCAGCGCCTCCACAGGCCTCCCGGCTGCCGACCAGTGGTGCGCCAACTCGGCCGCCGTCGAACCACCGGCGAGACCGGGTTCCGCGCGCAGCGCGCGGGCGAGACGCTCATGCAGTTCCTCGCGCTCGCCCGGCAGGAGGGTCGCGTACACGGCCTCGGCCAGGAGCGAGTGCCGGAATCGGTAGGACCCTGCCGTTTGGTCAGGCCGGAGTACGTCGTACTCGACCGTCTCGCGTAACGCCTCGACGAGTCGTTCCTCGGGCATGCCTGCGACCGCGGCGAGGAGCCGGTACGGGACGTCACGCCCAGCGGCGGCGGCGATGCGGAGGAGCGCGCGGCTCTCGCCATCGAGGCCGTCGAGTCGCTGCAGCAGTACGTCGCGCAGTACCCGGGGAAGCGTCTGCTCGCCACGGACGGCAGCCGCTAGGAGCTCTTCGGCGAAGAACGGATTCCCCTGCGAGCGCTCGTAGATCTCGTTCGCCAGCTCCGCCGGTACAGGTGCCTCTGCGGTCCCGGCGAGCAGTTGCGCAACCTCGTCACGCTCCAGCGGCTCCAACACCAGAGCAGTTGCAGCCCGCGCGCGCAAGAGCTCCCCGACGAGGCGTCGCAGCGAGCTGTCCGCGACGAGCTCGTCACTGCGGTACGTCGCGACCAGCAGCAGCCTCCGCTCACGCGCGGCGTGCGCGAGAAACGACACGAGATCCAGCGTCGATCGGTCGGCCCAGTGCAGGTCCTCGACGACCAGGACGACCGGCGCTTGGGCGCCGAGGTGTTCGAGCAGGGTGAGCGTCTCCTCGAACAGTCGGAGCCGCGAGTCAGGACCGCCCGAAGCTGCGGTCGTCCGCGGCTCCGTCAGCTCCGGGACAAGCCGCGACAACTCCGGAAGCGAGCAACCCATGAGGGCCGCTGATCCCCGCAGCGGCCACAAGGCCTCGACGAGAGGGAGGTAGGACATGCCGCTGCCGACGAGGTCGATACAGCGCCCCCGCAGTACGGTTGCACCCGCTCGCTGCGCCCGACCGCCCAGCTCGGACACGAGTCGGGTCTTGCCGATGCCGGCTTCGCCCTCGACCAGGACCGTGGACCCACGAGCGCGTGCCGCGGCAGCGAGCGTCGCATCGAGGCGTTGCAGCGCGTCGGCCCGCCCCACGAACCTCGGCCACGCCGGTCCTGGCTCCATGTCTAGTTCGAGTATGCGCCCGGGATAGGACGTCGGTCGCCGGGAGGTAGGACGGACCTCCCGATTGTGCGGGGCCCCGCCTGAGGGCCAGCATCGAAGGACGAGCCAGCCGATGGGGGAGGGGCGATGACGACACAGCAGCAGGTTCGGGACGCGATGCAGTTCGTCAACGAGCAGGACGCCGCGACAGTCGAGCGCTTCATCGAACGGCTCGAGCTCCGCGGCAAGGATCCGACGTTCGTGGCCTACCGCGAGGCCTACCTCGACGCGATGGGCCTGCCGCCGACCGCCAGGGTGCTGGAAGTCGGCTGCGGTACCGGCGTCGTGTCCCGCGCGATCGCCTCGCGCGATGGATTCGCCGGCACGCTGACGGGAGTCGATCAGAGCGAGGACTTCATCGCGGTCGCCCAGACGCTCGCGGCGAACGAAGGCGTTACCGACCGCGTCCAGTTCGCGGTCGGCGATGCGCACAAGCTCGACCTCCCGACCGCCGGCTTCGATGCTGCCATCGCCCACACCCTCGTCAGCCACGTCCGCGACCCACTCGCGGTACTGAAGGAGATGGCGCGTGTCGTCCGCCCAGACGGCATCGTTGCGGTCTTCGACGGCGACTACGCGTCGCTCACCTTCGACTGCGCTGATCCGGCCCTCGGCAAGGCTGTCGAAGCCGCGCTCGAGGCGATGATCATGAGCTCGTCACGAGTCATGCGCGAGCTCCCGCGGCTGCTGCCGAAAGCGGGACTCCGGCTGCTTGTCACGCAGGCAAACGTCTACGCGGAGACCGGCTCGAGCACGTTCATGCTCAACCTGGCCGAGACCTACGCGCCGTTGATCGCCTCGCAGGGCCTCCTGCCCGTAGCCCAGGTCGACGAGTGGCTCGCACACCAACGCCGTTCGGCCGCCGACGGCACCTTCTTCGCTGCCTGCAACTACTACGCCTACCTGGCCCGACCCTGACTGCTCGCCGGATAAGATCCGGCGGGTGGAGGATCCCGAGCTCGCGATCTGGTTGGGGCGGTTGCAGGACGAGTCGTTCGACCGGGCGGGGTCGGCTACGCGTACGGCGTACCCGCCGGAGCGACGGATGACCGGCGCCCAGCTGGCCGGATATCTGGAGCGCCGGAGCTACGCGCTCGCGTCCTCCACCCGGCCAGACTGTCGTGCACACGCCGCGCCGACCCTGTACTCGCTTTACGCGGAGGCGTTCTGGCTTCCCACGGTCGGCGGCGCGGTCCGGCTCCGCAACGTGCAGGCTCATCCGTGGCTGGCCCTGTCCGTCCTCGAAGGTGACCACGACGCGCACGCCGCGGTGCTCACGGAGGGGCCGGCTGAGGTGCTGACCGCCGTACCCGACGACGTGTGGGAGTTGACGCGGCGCCGCAACGACGGCGGGAGCGTGGACTGGGCGACGGCCTGGCTGCGGATGACCCCGCAGCGTTTGTTCAGCTTCGCCGAAGTAGCCTGGCGGGAATCCGGCAGCTCCTGACCACCTTCGCGCATCCGTCGAGAACACCCGCAGACGTAGCTCAGGTGTCCTTCAGGCCGAAGCGGTCGCGGAAGAGTTCGGCGGCGGGGGAGTGTGGCTGGTCGCGGTGGCGGTCGTCGACGAAGACGTCCAGTTTGTCGTCCAGGAAGGCGATCCGCCCGGTAAGCCCGGTGGCTCCGTCGAGCGGCTCGAGGTAGGTCCAGGCCAGGTCGGTGTAGCCGGCCACGGTGAAGTAGGAGGCCTGTCCCTTGTAGGCGCAGGCCGTACGTCGTTCGGTCGGAGTCAACTCGGCGAGGACATCCTCCCGCGGGAGGTAGAAGCGCGTCGGAAGGCTGGTTTCGAAGACCAGCACCGGACGGTTGCTTTCGGCAACGACTGCGCCGTCGAGCTCGAGGCGGACCGTCCGCGAGCTCTGCCGCACGTCAACGCGGTGATACGGGTCGCGCGGATGTGCCATCAGCCGTTCGTCCTCACCGAGCCACGCCTCGAACGCGGCGAAGTCGAGTACGACGTACTCGGCCAGGTCCGGGTCCTGCGGCCGGAACCCGGCACCGGCGAACCTGGTGTCACCGATGACCAGGTCGACCGCCTCCCCGTCGCAGGAGTGGGCAGCGAACGGGATCCCGGGATCGAGGATCCGCTCCGGCGCGGGAATCGACGGCAGGGTCCCGGCCGCCAGTTCGCCGCGGAGATCAGCCACCGGGACGGCGTACGACGGCACGATCCGGCGCGGCTCCCAGACCAGGACCGCCCGCGTCGTGTCCGCCACCTGGAGTACCCCGTCGCTGACCCTGATCCGCATCTCGGTCGGCTCATGCCGCAGCAGCGGCATGCTCCCGAACATCAGGTCCTGCATCTTCGTGCTCACACAGCCAATGTAGGTTCGACCGGACCGCCTGCGAAGCGGACAGGCAGTCCGGGTCTAGGCGACAGGGAGGACGCGGCGCCAGCCGTCGACGACCAGGGTGGGGTTCATGCCGACCGACAGGTAGAGACCGAGGGCTGGGGTCGGGTTGTTCGTGTCGACGAGCAGGATCGTGCCGGCCCGGCCTGCGGCGGTGTCGCGGGCGAAGGCATCGCGCAGCAGGAACTTCGCCAAGCCACGGCCCCGGAACTCCTCGACCACGCCGAGCATGCCGATGTGGCCGCAGTTGTCGGCCTCGACATGCCCGTCGGTGCACTCCCGGATCGCCACCGGCCGGCCTTCGACCTCCAGCAGCGTCAACTGGGACCACTCGAAGATGGGCAGGCCCTCGTGGTGCGCCAGCCACTCGTCGTGCGGGTCTTCGACCCAGCCGAACTGTCCGCGGAAGCACTCGTTGACGGCCTCGTGAGCAGCCAACCGGGTGGCGGCATCGAACGCGCCTCGGCGGACCACGACGCCCTCGGGGATCTCCGGCGTGGCCCCCGGTCCGGTGTGGTCGATCTGCATCCGGTGGTACGTCGTACCGGCGGCGAAGTCGTGGTCGGACAACAACCCGCGCAGCAGGTCGTCGGCGCGGTACACGAACGCGTCGATGGTGACCTCGGCATGGCCACGTTCGCGTGCCATCGCCCGGGCGCGCCGCATCGTCTGTTCGACCAGCCAGCCGGCGACCTCGGGGTCCTTGGCCGCCACCTCGATGCCGACCACTCCACGATCGCCCCTGCCGTTCGCGGTCGCATATCCGGCCGGCAGACCGCCCTCCGCGAGCACGAGCCAGCCGTCAGTCGTGCGCTCGAAGCCAGGCTCGCTGATGCAGTAGGCGGTTTCCTCCAAGGTGCAGTCGGCGAACCCGACCACCGCCGTGTTGTAGGCCGACAGCATGTCGAACATCGCCTCGGCATCACCGGGCTCAGGAGGACGAACGGTGTATCGGTCAGGCAGTACGACGGTGGCCTTCATGAGTGGTGTCTGGCCGGTTGCGGACCCGGATTCGGGAGCACGTTGGTGAGGACGAAGGCCACCACGACAGCGACCACGACCTGTGGTGTCACCAACACACCGTCGGTACCGAGCAACAGGGTGGCCAGCAGGGCCGAGGTCAACGGCAGTCGCAGCATCGCGGCACACATCGCTCCGATGCCCATGGCGATCGCCGGCGCCAGACTCATGCCGGGCAGACCCGCCGCGGCGATCCCTATCACCGCACCGATGAACATGGCGGGGAAGACCGGGCCGCCCCGGAACGCGCTCAGCGCGAGCCCGTACGCGAGCAACTTGCAGACGGCGAGCAGGATCAGCACCCCGACCGAGTAGGTTGCGGCGTTCTTGACCAGCGCGGGCAGGGCATCCTGGCCGGAGAACAAGACCTGAGTGAAACTGTTGTCGGAGATCAGTTGGTAGGCCATGGCGATCAGCCCGATGAGCAGGCCGAGAACCGCCGTCACCAGCACCCGGTTCACGTGGACGACCGCACGCAGCGACAGCCCGATCCAGCGGATCACCCAGCCCAGCAGCGCCCCAGCCGCGCCCATCGCCAGTGCCCAGGCCATCGTGGCCACCGTCGGATCCACCGCCGGCGGCACGGAGGGGAGGGCCAGCGAGAAGCTGCCGAGCCCCGTCCAGTTGTCCAGACCGACGAAGACCAGAGCGCCGATCCCAGAGGCCAGCAAGCCGGGCAGCGCCACCAGGCTCAGCGTCGCACCTCCGACGCCGGCGACCTCCATGATCAGGAACGCGCCGAGCAGCGGGGAGCCGAGCAGCGTACTGATCGCCGCGAAGCTACCAGCGGACGCCATGATCGTCAGCGCCATCGGGGGCGCGTCTTTCTTGACCAGATGCACGGTCAGTGCCGCGAGGCCACCACCGATGGCGAGGAGCGGAGCCTCAGGCCCGAGGACGGCGCCAAGACTGAGGGTGGTCAAGGCAGCCAGGATGATGGCGGGCAGGTCCCGGTCAGCCGGTGGACCTCCGCCGGTCTGGAACCCGAAGGCGGGTGAGTGCCCCCCGTTGCCGGGCAGATACCGAATGGTCAACCCGGTCAACAGTCCGCACAGCGCCAACCACGGCACCGGCCACCAGGCTGGTACGCCTCCGCTGAAGATCTGCTGCGGAAGATCGTCGAACACGGCCTGCTGGATCGCGCTGACCAGAGCGAGGAAACCGTACGCGACGGCCGAGATCGGGATGCCGAGGATCGCGGCGAGCAGCAGCGCGGAAAGATACGGCTTCGAACGGATGACCTTGGTCGGGTCCATCGCCGGTGGACCGCCCGGCGGCCGCTCAGCTGTGCGTGCTGCGGCCGCTGGGCGTTGCGAGTCGGTCATGACACGTGCCTCCCGAACGAGAACAACCCCGCGGCCCCCTCTGCACCTCGGCGAGAACCTGCCGTGGCGCCTGAGCTCGCCGACGACCTCCCTCACTATCCGTGGTCGAGGCCCCCGGCCACATCGTCCCGGCCGGATGATCGTTCACCGCTGCACGGCGGGAGCGGTACGACGGTCAGCGGCGCCGCCCCCACCGACGCCCGGCCCCGACACCGGCCAAATGCAGCGCGATGCAGAGCAGGCCGGCCATCAGCAGCGTCTGAGGCGTGAACGCATCACTCACGCTGGCGTTGGCCCAGTCCAGGATGAGTGCCAGCCCAAAGATCACAGCGGCGATGATCGCGAACATTGAGTGCTCCTTCGAACGATCGGGCGGAAGTAGCACTCAGGTACCCAGCTGCCAACCACGGAGTAATCACCCCACGCGGGGGATGTGACGCGCGCGGCGTTCGGCTGAGGTGGGTGGACATTCTTGCGAGGGGGCCATGGATGGCGCTGAACGAGTACGAAGCCGGCACCGGATTCACCGGCACGATCGGCAGGACAGCGGACGAGTCGTCCCCCGCGTGGCCGAAGCCCACCCGTGCCACGCCAGGTGCTCCCAACGTGCTGATGGTCGTACTTGACGACACCGGCTTCGGCCAACTGAGCTGTTACGGCAGCCCGATCGCGACGCCGAACTTCGACAGTCTGGCCGCCAGTGGGCTGCGCTACAACAACATGCACACCACGGCGCTGTGCTCGCCGAGCCGTTCGTGCATCGTCTCCGGACGCAACCACCACAGCAACGGGATGGCGTGCATCACCGAGTTCGCCACGGGCTATCCCGGGTACAACGGTGTGGTCCCGTTCGAGAACGGGTTCCTGTCGGAAATGCTGCTCGGGCAGGGGTACAGCACGTTCATGGTCGGCAAGTGGCACCTCACTCCGAGCAACCAGGAGACTGCGGCCGGGCCGTACGACCGGTGGCCGCTGTCGCGCGGCTTCGAGCGGTTCTACGGATTCCTCGGCGGCGACACCAGCCAGTGGTATCCCGACCTGGTCTACGACAACCACCAGGTCGAGCCGCCGGCGACGCCCGAGCAGGGCTACCACCTGACCGAGGACCTGGTGGACCGATCGATCCAGTTCGTCGTCGACGCGAAGCAGGTCGATCCGGGCAAACCCTTCTACCTGCATCTGTGCTTCGGCGCGACCCATGCGCCGCACCACGCCCCGAAGGAGTGGGCGGACAAGTACGCCGGCCAGTTCGACGACGGCTGGGACGCGTACCGGGAGCGGGTGTTCGCCGAGCAGAAGGCGCTGGGGATCGTCCCTGCCGATGCGGAGCTGTCCCGTCACGACCCCGACGTACCCGACTGGGAGTCCCTGCCCGCACCGGCCCGCCGCCTGTACAGCCGGATGATGGAGGTCTTCGCCGGCTTCCTCAGCCATACCGACCACCATCTGGGCCGCCTGCTGGAGTTCCTCGGCGAGCAGGGCGAGCTCGACAACACCATCGTCATGGTGATCTCCGACAACGGCGCCAGCGCCGAAGGCGGCCCGACCGGTACCACCAACGAGGCGCAGTTCTTCAACAACGCCCAGGAGTCGCTCGAGGACAGCCTCGCGGTCATCGACGAGATCGGCGGTCCCAAGCACTTCAATCACTACCCGTGGGGCTGGACGTGGGCCGGCAACACGCCGTTCCGCCGGTGGAAGCGCGAGACCTACCGGGGCGGGAGCTCCGACCCGTTCATCGTCAGCTGGCCCCAGGGCATCCGGGCCCGCGGCGAGGTACGCACGCAGTACGCGCACCTCATCGACATGGTGCCCACCGTCCTCGACGCGCTCGGCCTCGAGCCGCCGGCCACGATCCGGGGTGTCACGCAGTCGCCGCTTCAGGGGGTGAGCTTCGCGCACACGTTCGACGACGCGGACGCCCCGACCAAGCACCACACCCAGTACTTCGAGATGCTCGGTCACCGCTCGATCTACCACGACGGCTGGCGCGCGGTCTGCCCATGGCCCGGCCCCTCGTTCGCCGAGGCCGGAGTAGGTTTCGGCGAACCCATCTCGGCGGACCGGCTCACCGAGCTCGACGCGACGGGCTGGGAGCTGTACCACGTGGCCGACGACTTCGCCGAGAACCACGATGTCGCGAGCAAGCACCGCGACAAACTCATCGGACTCATCGGCCTGTGGTACGCCGAGGCCGGCAAGTACGGCGTACTGCCCGTGGACGGAAGTGGCATTGCGCGGATCCTCGCCGAGAAGCCGCAGGCCGCCGTACCGCGGGACACGTACGTCTACCGGCCGAGCACCCAGTCGATCCCGTTCAACGCCGGGCCGCGGGTGCTGAACCGGCCGCACAGCATCACCGCCGATGTGGACCTGCCCGAGGACGGCGCCGAGGGAGTTCTGCTGAGCCAGGGCACCGCGGCCGGCGGCTAC
Organism: Kribbella sp. NPDC049227; assembly: GCF_043197265.1. Lineage (NCBI taxonomy): Bacteria > Bacillati > Actinomycetota > Actinomycetes > Propionibacteriales > Kribbellaceae > Kribbella > Kribbella sp. NPDC049227. Next base: position 662,296 of record NZ_JBICST010000007.1, read on the forward strand.
TCGCTGTTCATCAAGGACCACAAGCTGCACTACGTGCACAACTACGTCGGCCGAGGGCTGTACAAGGTGTCCACTCCGGAGGCGCTCCCTGCCGGTCCGCACAAGCTGCGCTTCGAGTTCGAGCCGACCGGACAACCGGACATGGCCAACGGCCGCGGAACACCGGGAAAGATGCAGCTCTACGTGGACGAGACCCTCGTCGCCCAGGCCGAGGCGCCGGTGACCACGCCCTTCATCCTCAACCCCGGTGCCCTCACCTGCGGCGCCAACCCCGGCTCCCCGGTCACCCCGGACTACCCGTCCCCGTTCCGCTTCACCGGCACCCTCCGAACCGTCACCATCGACGTGTCCGGCGACCTCATCACCGACACCGAAAGCGAACTCCGCGCAGCAATGGCCCGCCAGTAACCACTACCTGGCGGTCACCGGCGCAGCGAGCGGACCGTATGGCGCGGGTTTCTCACGCCGGCGCCTCGTCGAATGCGACCGCTTCGATCGTCGCCGGGTCGGTCTCGGCGAGCTGTTGCAGAAAGGCGCGGGCTGTCTCGACCCGAGTCGGGTCGAAGAGGCTGAACACCCGGCCGCTCGCTGTTCCGATCCGGTCACGGACCGACGCGTAGCGCTCGGCTCCTGCGGGGGTGAGGTGGAGTTGCTCGTCGCGGTCCTCGATGAGTCCGCCTGCGGCGAGGCGCGCGAGCAGCGCGTCGGCCCTCGGGCCGTCGTACCCGCTGGTGGACAGCAGATCCTTGACGGTCCTCGTCGGGGTAGTGCCGCGCAGGCCAAGAGCGTTGAGCGTGAACCATGCGCCGGGCTCGAGGTCCTCCTCGGTGAGGATCCGGGTCAGTGGACCGCGCAGGTTGCGCTCAGCCAGCGCCATCGCGGTGCCGAACGGGAGTGTCGGTGCGTTCATGGTCGTGTTCCTCCTAAGATAGACAGGCAACTGTCCACCACCGTAATCGAAAGACAGGAGGCTGTCTATATGCCTGGGCATCCCCAACCACTCATCGGGTTGCTGCTGCGCCTGGCGAACCAGCGCTGGTCCACGGAGATGGACGCGGAGCTCGAGAAGCTCGGTGTCCGCGGCCTCACGGCGGCACACGCGCGAGTGATCCCGTTCGTACCGCCTGAGGGTGTCAGCGTCCAGGCGCTCGCTACCAAGGCCAACGTGCGCAAGCAGACCATGGCCCAGAGTGTCGAGCAGCTGATCGCGGCCGGCCTGGTCGAGCGGCGTCCGGATCCCAACGATCGGCGCGCGTGGCTCGTCGTACTCACCGAGGCAGGGCTTGCGATCCGGCCGAAGTCCCGCAAGGCGGGAGGCACTGTCGAGCGCGCCTGGGCCGATCAGGTCGGCGAGGATCGACTGGAGGCTCTCCGGGCAGCGCTGATCGAACTCGTCGGGTACGACGCGGAGATCTAGCCGGCCTCAGCCAACTGCTGCAGGGACTGCCTCATCGCGGCACGATCCGGATAGCCGTGCCGTGCACCGACTTTGTAGACGTAGTGCCGGTCGCTCTTCATCACCGCAGCGACGTACCAAACGGGGCTCCCCGCGGCCAGCATCGCCACTATCGTTCGATGTTCGGGTGTCGTGTACATGCTGACCTCCTCAGCTCGGTGTTGGGTGTGAGCCGGTCGGCGGCCCGGCTCACACAGATGCCCTTCCTTGCTCAGAAGCACGCCTCGGCGTAGTAGCACGGTTGCCAGTACCACGGGTCAGGCGGGGGCGGCGGGTCGACGAAGAAGATGCGGAAGTGCGCCTGGTTCTGGATGAACTGCCCCGAGTTGCCGGTGAGGTAGTTCGCGCGGACCGTCCAGACCTCCCCTGCGACGGTGTGCCTGGCGAGGCTGACTGTCGTCTCGTTCGCGACACAGTTGCTTCCGGCAACTCGGCCGTTGAAGACGAACGACCCGCTGACGTTGCTCTCGACCCTCCACGCCGGCGACGTGTACGACCGCAGACCGTTGCCGCCGACCTGCAACGACGTCAGGTCCCCGGCGAACATCTGGTAGTCGTCGGTGCCACCGTCCACCGGCTGGTTCTCGAACCGGTAGCTGGACGGGTACACCGACGTCAGGTAGACGTGGGCGTTGGTCCGGCACGCCGCCGCCTGGGCAGGCCCGGCAGTAACGACCGATACCACCGCCAACGGGACCAACACGGCCGCCACGGCGGCGACCCGTTTCACCACCCGCCGCCAGCGGCCGGCTGTACGCGTGTCTTGCATGACTGTTCCCTTCCTGGAGCTGCGGATCGGTCGACCGGTCGATCGAATGAATCGCCCAACCTTCGAAACCACCCACCCCACGGATGGCCAACAATCCCCACCACCACCCCCAAAGCCCCCGGGGCGACCACCACCCACGGACCCGGCGAGGTGTTCACGTCAAAGGACAGACCTGCGTCTGCAGGTCGGCGTGCGGTTTCGTGTTGTTGTAGGGCGGGCATCACTCGAACCCGCGACCCAGGGACTAGGAGCCCGACGGCCTTTGCCGCAGCGGCCTACCTCAGGCTCCGGGAGTTCGTTTCTCGAACCGATCTGACCCCTCTGCCACCACTGTTTGACTCACTCGGCCCCACACAGAAGTCACGCAGTCTGCCTTGCCCGCTCCTCACCGGTGCCCGGTGGTGAGGATGGCCACCGTGGGGAGACGAGCCGTGGCAGGATCGCGAGCGTGGCTCCGGATGAAATGACCGACGCGAGCGATCTACTTGCTGCCGCAGGCTGGTACCCGGGGCGGCGGGTGGACATCTCCGGCGAGCTGAGAGCGTTGAAACAGGCCGGACACCCGGACCTGCGCGCTGCCGCGGAGGTTCTCACCAGGTACGCGGATCTCGTTGTGGTCTCGGCCTCAGGCGACAGGAGCCTGTGGATCAGCGGTAGAAGAGCCGCAGCCGAGTCGGACGTTGCTTGGTGTATGGCCTACTCCGCTGAACTTGGCCTACGCCTGGTGCCGGTCGGTGGCTACTCGCACATGACCATCCTGGTCGATGAATCCGGACGGTTCTGGGGTGGGCTCGACGATGAGTACGGACGGCTCGGTGACACCGTCGAGGACATGATCCAAGGAGTGCTCATCGCCACGCCGCCAGTGCAGTTCGACCGCCGCCTCGGGACTTGATCGATGCGCTCACATGCGGCAAGACACAACGGCCTGCATACCGCTCACCGGCAAGCTGTTCCAAGGTGCGGCAGTGCTCGCCAGTTACGCCGGCTCGAATGTGACGTCGACGGTTAGGTCATCGAACGTCGGCCCGCCTGGGCCCGCGCTCGCGTGAAGGGTGACCGCCGTGTCGCTCGTTGGTTCAACGAGGAGACCGGCGTTCGATACCCAAGCCATCGTCGAGCCCCAGTAGTCGTGCTTCCAGATGTTCCAGATCCGAACGGAGAGCGATTCACGGCCGCGTAGCGGTTTGGCGTCGATCTCCACGCGGTCGGGGGCCGTGGCCGTCCAGAGTGCAAACTGCTTGGACTTTTCGCCGTTGATCGTGAGCCAGCCACCATCCGCGCTGATGCCGATGCCCTGCTCGAGGTCTCCGGCAGCCCGCATTCGTACCTTCAAGACGCCGGCAGGCAACGGCGCCATCACGTGGGACAGGTGTACGAGCCGGCCGTCCACTTCGATCGGCTCACCACGCGACTCCACAAACCGGCTGCCCAGATCGCTCACGCAGGAAGCATCCCACGATGGCGATGCTGTCGCCCCGGGTCGGCCGTCGGGATGCATGGATGAAGCGAGATCTTCAGCCGCCGGGCGGGAGATGTAGATCACAGGGGGTCCGACTCACAAATTGCCAGGCTGTTTCGTCTACTGAGCGTCAGACGAGCTGAGCATCGATTTCCCGTCAATGATCTTCATGAGAATTCTCGTGCTCTCAACGCTTACAAGGAAGGTCAACAAGTGAGACGAAACAAGGTTGCACTGGCGCTCGCGGCAATCGCCTTGACGCCGGCGCTCCTGGTAACCACCCCTGCGTCTGCCGCCGACCCGGTCGGTGCACCCACCGCTTGCCAGGCGCCCACGGACACGTTCGTTGTGACCACGCCGGTGGACGAGATGTCCGACGACGATGTGCGGGTCACGATCCTGCGCATCATCGGCGACCCGAGCACGGGCAGTGCGGTCGAGGCCGCCGCGCAGAAGGCCATGGACGGCACCATCGAGGACCAGCGCAACTTCCTGACGACCGACCGCTGGACGGCCCAGGCCGAGGACGACAAGGTTGCCGTCGCTACCACTCTCCACTTTGCGATCGTGTACAACGACCGCGGCGTCAACAGGGCGGCGCAGCAGGCCCTCAACGACGGCACACCGACGGTCGTGCGCGCCTTCCTGGAGACCGGCTGCCGCCTCGCCCAGTTCGAGGACGACAGGGTCGCCATCTTCCGAATCCTCGCCAATCCGACCACCAGCGCGGCGGTCCGTGCGGCGGCGGAGCAGGCCCTCGACGAGGGTACGCCGGAAGCGGCCCGGTACTTCCTAGAGCACGGCCAGTTCGAGGTCTAGCCGTACTCGGTCATGATGTCGGTGGCAGCGGTTTGACGTGACGAGAACCTCCGGTTGAAGTGTGGCTTGTCGAAGGCCCACTGCAACAACCGGAGGTTCTCTGGGACACGGCAGTGCGCGGCCGACCATGAATGGTCACTCCATACCGTCTAGAGGTCGAGCCGGACCCCGAGCGACTGGAGCCAGACATTGAGGTCCAGAGCCATCTCGAGCGCGTAGCGGCTCACCGTCGAGGTGGTCTCGCCCGCCGACGTCGTCGCGGCCTGCTCGGCGGCGGTGCGGTCGAGCAGGGAGAGAATGGGCGTGTCGCGATCGCTGAGGAGTGCACGCAGCTCATCACGCAGTGCCTGATCGTAGGCCGGGTCCTGGGTGGCCGGATAAGGACTCTTGACGCGTTGCAGGATCGATTCCGGCACCACGTCTCTGACCGCCGCGCGCAGCAGGCTCTTCTCGCGTCCGTCGAAGGTCTTCATGGCCCAGGGCGTGTTGAACACGTACTCAACCAATCGGTGATCGCAGAACGGCACCCGTACCTCCAGCCCCACCGCCATGCTCATCCGGTCCTTGCGGTCGAGGAGCGCCGGCAGAAAGCGAGTCAGATGCAGGTAGCTGACCTCGCGCATCCGCCGCTCCAGGTCGTCTTGCCCTGAGAGGTGGGGGACCTCGGCCAGGGCAGTGCGGTAGCTGTCGGCGGTGTACGCCGGCAGGTCGAGCGACTCGCGCAGATCGCGGTCGAGCAGGTCCGCGGGAGTGTGCTCGCGCATCAGCAGCGCGAGCCATGGGAATGTGTCGGCGTGGACGGCGGCGGGCGGGTGGAACCAGGCGTAACCGCCGAACACCTCGTCGGCGGACTCGCCGGACAGCGCAACAGTGGAGTGTTCGCGGACCGCGCGGAACAGCATGTACAGCGACGTGTTCATGTCGCCGATGAACTGCGGCAGGTCCCACGCGCGCACGACCGTCGAACGCACCTGCGGGTCGGCCAGTTCGCCGGTGTCCAGCAGGATGTCGCGGTGATCCGGGGCGGCGTGGCGAACCAAGTCCTGTACGAACGGTGCGTCGGCGTCGACGCACAGTTCGTCGGGCCGGAAGTTCTCGGCGTACCCGGCGAAGTCCACCGCGAACGAGCGGATCGGCCCGCGCTTGGCTGCCAGCGCGGTGATGGTGCTGGAGTCGAGCCCGCCCGACAGCAGGCTGCACAGCGGTACGTCGGAGACCAGTTGCCGGCCCACGCAGTCGTCAAGGAGGTCCCGGATAGTGCGGACAGTGGTTTCCAGGTCGTCGGTGTGCTCGCGCGGGCAGCGCCCAGTATCGGCGTTTGGTCAGACCTTCCGGGCGCACCCGCAGCAGGTGACCGGGGCGCAGCTCGTACATGCCCTTGAACACCGCCTGCTCTGGGGTCTTGACCATGGTGAGCAGCTCACGCAGGCCGTCGGCGTCGACTGCGCGATCGGCCAGCGGGTTCGCCAGGATCGCCTTGGGTTCTGATCCGAACAGCACACCGCCGGGTAGTGGGTAGTAGTACAGCGGCTTGACCCCCAGCCGGTCGCGGACCAGGAGCAGCTCCTGCCGCCGGATGTCCCACAGCGCGAAGGCGTACATTCCGTTCAGTCGGTGTACGACGTCCTCGCCCCATTCGACGTACGCGCGCAGTATGACCTCGGTGTCGCTCCGGGTGCGGAAACGCTGCCCCTTCGATTCGAGCTCGGCGCGGAGCTCTCCGAAGTTGTAGATCTCGCCGCTATAGCTGATGACCGCGGCGTCGTTGGCGGCCATGGGCTGCCTGCCACCCTCGACATCGATGACCGCGAGCCTCCGATGGCCCAGCGCGACGTGGGGCGCTAGCCACAACCCCCCATCGCCGGGGCCGCGACAGCCCATCGTCTCGGCCATCGCGTCCGCCACGGCGCGTTCCCGCGTGAGATCGCGTTCGAAGTCCACCCATCCGGCGATGCCACACATGACTCTCCCTGTCCGCACGTCTTCGGTTCGCTCGTCTCCCGTCGTTTGCGGCCACGCTAGTAATTGGCCACTGGGTGGGTCATTGGCCGCCGATGCCCACTCCTTGACGATCCCCGCACACCCTTCTTCTGGGTCGCACCGCGCGCGGCCGGGTGGTAACAAGGGGGCATGACGACCGTGTGGCGGGCCGACGACCAGCCTCCGGCTGCCCGAATGGAATACATCAGCCATGCGGTCTCCAACTCGCTCGTCCCGTTCGAGCTGCGTCCCAAGGATCTGACTGGTTTCCGGTGCGAGATCCGCACTGCCGACATCGGCGCGCTCCGGTTCGTCGACATCAGCGCACCGGACAGCGAGGCGGTGCGTGGTGCCCGGCTGATCCGCCGGTCGGATCCGGAGCTCTGCACCGTCCACGTGCAGCTGCGTGGGCATCCGGTGGTCGAGCAGGGCGATCGTCAGGCGGTCGTGCACCCGGGCGACCTCGCCTTCGTGGACCTGTCGCGTCCCACCCGGGTCGCCGGATCGGCCCACCGGCAGGTTTCGGTGATGTTCCCCCGAGCGTTGCTGCCGTTGTCCCGTGGTGACACCAGGGACCTGGTCGGCGTCCGCCTGCCAGGCCGCCGGGGCTGCTCAGCGCTGGTCGCCGGCCTGGTCCGCCAGATGGCCGACAACCTCGACGAGTACGCCGGCGCCGCTCGGATCGGTGCCGCCGTACTCGATCTGACCACGGCCACGCTGGCGGCGTGGACGGGTCGGGATGCCCTGGCACCGGCGCAACAGCGGCACGTCCTCCTGCTGCGCATCGAGGCGTTCATCGAGCAGCACCTCGGGGACCCGAACCTGACGCCTGGCATGGTCGCGGCCGCCCATCACATTTCGCCGCGGTACCTGTACCGGCTGTTCGAGCCGCGGGCAACCTCGGTGGCCGGTCTCATCCGAGCCCGGCGACTGGAGCGCTGTCGCCGCGACCTGATCGACCCCGCGAACGCCTGGGTCCCGGCCAGCGCGATCGGATCCCGCTGGGGCTTTCCCGACCCGGCCCGGTTCAGCCGGGTGTTCCGCGTGGAGTACGGCGTCCCGCCCGGCGAGTACCGTCGCTTGAGCCTCCCTACAGATTGACCGTGCCGCAAGTCGGACGCGTGGGCATGAGGAAGACATGCCGGCGCACACACCGCGTCTTCACGTGCTCGACCGGACCGGACGTCGACCAAAGGATGGACCGGTCAATGACCTCGGCAAGCGCGGCACAGTCCGGATGAGGACACGGCACCAGGCGCAACCTTGCTGGTGTCATCCGAATTGGGCAGTCAGCGCTTGTGGCCGATGATCAGGTGCTTGTCGCCGCTGGAGCGATGTACTGCGCAGTCGCTGAAACCGGCGTGCTGAAGCATGGAGAGGTACTCGTGTGCGGTGCGGTGGCGGCCCTGGGTCTCGACGTGCATGGTGAGATTCATGACCGAGGTGGCCAGCGGGCCGTTGCGTGTGTCGTCGAACAGCCGCTCCATGATCAGCACGCGGCCGGATGCCTGGCAGGCACGGTAGGCGTTGGTCAGCAGCTGAGCGCAGCTGGCATCGGTCCAGTCTGAGAGCACGTAGCCGAAGGCAATCGCCTCGCCGCTGGGGAGTTCGTCCGCGAAGAAGTCACCAGGTACGAAGTCGAGCCGGTCGGCCAGATCGTAGGTGGCGCGGGTCTGTTGCACGAAGTCGCCTACCTGGGGCAGGTCGAAGACGGTCGCCCGCAAATCGGGGTAGTGCTGCAACGCGGCGACGGAGAACGGACCGCTCGCGCCGCCAACGTCGACCACTGTGCCCACGTGGTCGAGATCGGCCAGGACCGCGAGTTCCTTGGAGGGTGCGTACGACAGGCTCCACATCGCGGTCATGAACTCCGCCAGCGCGTGGGGATTGCGGTAGAACGTCTCGAAGGGCGACGGGAGGTTCTTGTCGACGTCGGCTTTGCCGTGCTCGAGATAGGCGCTGAGCCGTGTGATCTGGTCGGATGTCTCGTTGATCAGGTGGTCGACGAAACCGCCGATGTAGTGTTCGTCGGCGGGGTCGAGGTAGGGGCGCATGTTCGTCTTGAGTCCGTACCGGCCTTCTCCTGTGCGGTCAAGGATCCCGAACGCTGTCAACGCCAGCAGCATCCGTTCGAGTGTTTCTGCGTCTACCTTGAGCGCGAAGGCCGCCTGCGCGGCTCGTGATGGCCCCTTGTCGATCAGGTAGGAGAACATCCCGTATTTGTCGGCAAGGTTCAGGATCGGTGTCGACACGACACCGAACATGGCGCTTTCCAGGGCGCTAGGGATCATGACAATCTCCTCCTCAGCACGGCCCCGGGCATCTCACCCGCGGGCTCCCCGGCGCGGTCGTGGCTGGTGACCGGTACTGGCAGTGCACTGGCTGACTCCCTACGATCGCCGGTGGGACCAGCCACGCTAGGCAAGACCCCAACAGGTGTCATTGGCGCGGAGCGCATGATTCTTGGTGATCCCTGCCAGCGCAGCTCGACACCGTCACGCCCCACCGTCGTGGCGCAGGTAGCGCCAGACCATCCGGACGGTTCTCCTCGTGACGCTTTGACTTGGGGATCGAGCTGTCGTGCGCCTTCGTGCGAACCGCAGGTCAGAGTGCAGAACGCACTCTGACCTGCGGTTGTGCGTGGTCCGCTTGGTCACGTCTTGTAGGCAGTGCCTTGCCTATGCCTCTACCGGGGAGAATGCGCTCGGATGAGGTCGTAGTTGTTCGTTGCCTTCTGCAACCGACGCTCGGCCTCGGTGCGCAGGTGCGGTGGCGCTGGCTCAAAGCCCTTCGACACCCTGAAGTCCATCTCGCTGAGCGCGCTCTTGGCCCGTGTCAGCTCCAGCCAGGTGACCCACCGGCGACCGAGATTGTGGAGCAGGCGGCTCATCGGTGGGTCTCCCGCTCGGGCACGGCGGGTCGGTCGCTTGCCGAGCGCCCTTCGCTCCGCCGGGAGCGATCCGTCCGTGGTGCTGGTGCCCATCAGACGCTGATTTTGAACTTCGCCGACGTCACCAACTCGGCCAGTTGGCGGGTGGTGAACACCGGTTGCGTCAGCGGCGATCGCCCCGGGTCGTCGCTCTTCTTGGCCTGCGCGAAATACACGACGCTGCCGTCGTCATGCCGGTAGGCAGCCCACTGGTCGTAGCTGCCGCGCCCATTGGTGGTCACCACGCCGACCTTCTTGCCGCCGACGTCCACGATGGTGCAGGTACCGGTCCCACTCCGGAACTGTCGCGCCAGCTTGCACGGATCTGTCGCCGGCTTCCCGTCCGGCGTGGTCGACTGCACCAGCAACTGGCCGACGCGGTCGTCCTTTTGCACCGGGATGTCGGCCTTGTACTCCCAGTAGTCCTGCTCCCCGTCATCGGACGCATACTGGGTCTGCGACGATCTCATCGGGCGACCGTCCGGGTACTTCAGGTTCGGCGTGCTGAACCCCGGCGGTACTGACGAGCTCAGATCGTGCATCAGCGTCACGGACCGAGCGGCGCGGGGGCCTGCGGTCGCCGTACGGTCCGCCTGGCCCTCCGGCCACGGGTCACCAGTCTTCCGCGTCGTCGGTGTCATGGTGGAGACCGGCTTCGGCGTAGGCAGTGGCTGCGTCGTACTCGTGCCGCCCGCCACCATCTGGCCCGCCGACCGGTTACCGGTGTAGCTCGATACCAGTGCGGGACCGGCCCCGACGCCGACCACCAGCGGTACGACGGCAACCCCGGCCCAAGCCGCCCTGCGCCGCTTGCGCGCCCGGCGGGCCTGGTCGAGAGCGCGCGCAGGATCCATCGACGGCGGTGGACTACTGCGCACGATCACGTCATGGAGTGCCTCGTTGAGATCGTCTTCGTTCATCGAACCCTCTCTTCTTCAAGCAGACCGCGTAGTGTCGCCAGCCCGCGCGCGGCCTGGCTCTTGACAGTTCCGGCCGAGCAGTCGAGCAGTGCGGCCGTCTGCTCGACGGACTGGTCCTCCCAGTACCGCAGTACCAGCACGGCGCGTTGCCTCGGCGGCACCTTCGCGAGTGCCTCCAGCAACACGAGCCGTTCGTCGGCGAGGCCGGCCGACGGTGCCGCCCGATCGATCGGTTGGGATCCGACCGACTCGTGCCGGAACCACCCCCGGCGCCGCTCAGACAGGAATGTTCGTATGAGTGTCTGTCTTGTGTAGTTGTCCATTGCCTCGTGCCGCTGGATCCGGCGCCACGCCAGGTAGAGCTTCGTGAACGTCTGCTGGACCAGGTCTTCCGCGCGATGCCAGTCGCCACACAGCAGGTATGCCGTGCCGCGCATGGCGTCGGAACGGGCCGCGAAGTATGCCTCGAACGCGGCGTCCCGATCACTCATCTGTTCTCCCATCCTCGGTACCGGGTTAGACACGCCTACGGGGCCGAAGTTGGTTGCATTAGGTCACGCGCTTGTTTACCCGCCGAAACCGCCCAACCACGTGGAGCCCGGTCTCGTTCGCCTGACGCTCGCGCGGCCAACGCGGGCTGAGTCGTGCCGAGTTCGGCTGCTCGTCACCCAGCAGGGGTGATGCCGCGCCGCCCCTGTCGGCTTCAGGGTAGGAGCGTGGTCCAGGGAACGATGTTGGCCCCCACGGTCCCCAGTCCTCCGGGCACGCCGCGTGCCCGTCGCTCTTGTTGGTCCAGGAACTCCACGACCCGTTCGATCTGGTTCGGCACTTCTCGACGGCGTGGGCGGAAGGGGAGCTATGGCTGTGACGATCGGGGGCGGCAGATCGGCGAACCCTGCCACGCGGGCGTTCCGGAGAGATTCGAAGCGGGCCGGGACGCACGGGCAGTTGAGCCGTGCGGACCGGGTCGCCCTGGGGAAGGACGCCCGCAGGGCCACTCCGCGGGAGTCGCACGCGGAGTTCCAGCCTGACGGGCAGCGGGATCCGGTCGGGCTGTTGCTGGAGCAGTCGAAGTCGCGGGTGCCGGAGCTGGTGCCGATCCGGCACGGGCGGATGCTGCTGTCGGCGTTCTCGTTCTACCGCGGGGCTGCTTTGCCGATGGCGGCTGACCTGGCCACGACGCCGACGTCGGGGCTGCAGGTGCAGTTGTGCGGAGATGCACATCTGTCCAATTTCGGCGCGTACGCCTCCCCGGAGCGGGAGTTGGTCTTCGACGTCAACGACTTCGACGAGACGCTTCCCGGCCCGTTCGAATGGGACGTCAAACGGCTCGCGGCGAGCCTGGCAGTGGCGGGACGGGACAACGGGTTCCGAGGCAAGCACCGCCGCAAGATCGTCCTCGCGGCGGCGAAGGCGTACCGAAAGGCGATGCGCGGGTTCGCGGAGCAGACGTTCCTGGAGGTGTGGTACGCACACCTGGACATCGAAGAGGCCATCTGGCAATTCCGGTCCCAGCTGAAGGCCAAACGGTTCAAGGCCACGGAGGAGATGCTGGCCAAGGCCCACACCCGCGACAGCACCCAGGCGCTGCGCAAGTTGACCAGGGTGGTCGAGGGCCGTCGGCGAATCATCAGTGACCCCCCGATGGTCGTTCCCATCGAGGAAGTCTTCCCCGACGTACAGGCCAGTGCGGTGTATGAGCAGATCCGCGCGGTACTGGGCAAGTACCGGCGCACGCTGCAGTCGGACCGGCGGCACATGCTCGAACAGTTCACGCTGGTCCAGGCGGCTCGCAAGGTCGTCGGCGTGGGCAGCGTCGGCACTCGCGCCTGGATCGTGCTGATGGACAGCGGGGACGGAGTCGAACCGGTGTTCCTCCAGGCCAAGGAGGCACAGCCATCGGTTCTGGCGGAGTACTGCGGGCGCAGCAAGTACGCCAACCAGGGCGAGCGTGTGGTCGCCGGACAGCACCTGATGCAGGCAGAAAGCGACATCTTCCTCGGCTGGACCCACATGCCGGGTCCGGACGGAGTGGACCGCGACTATTACGTCCGCCAACTCAAGGACTGGAAGTTCTCCGTCCCGATCGAGCAGAGTGCCCCCTCGGGCATGGTCGTCTACGCGCGTGTCTGCGGCCGGACTCTGGCCCGCGCTCATGCTCGCTCCGGCGACCGCGTCGCCCTGGCCGCCTACCTCGGCGGATCGAACGCCTTCGACCACGCAATCGCCGAGTTCGCGGAAACCTACGCCGACCAGAACGAACGCGACTACACCGCGTTCCAGAGCGCCGTCGAAGACGGTCGAGCCCAAGCGACCACCGACATCTGACAACCGAACCCCGGGCGATCCAGCCCGGGCGGCCGAGAAGGAAAGGGTTGCGCGCCATGGCAGAACCCGCGATCGATCCCGATGCCGAGCACAGAGCGTTACTCGGGCGCCGGTACCTGATCCGATTCGAGGAAGACACGCTGCGGCAACGGCCGTTGTGGATCCGGCTGATCATCGAGTTCCTGGGCACCTTCGTCCTGGTGACGGTGGCGGCCGGATCAGGGGTGATCAACCAGTACGTGGGCAACGAACCGATCAGCAGGACCGCGGCGGTGATCGCGCCCGGGGCGGTGGTCATGGCCATGATCTACGCCTGGGGCCCGCTGTCGGGACTCCACATCAACCCCGCGGTGACGTTCGCCTTTGCCGCCCGGGGAGTGTTTCCCACCAAATGGGTGGTGCCGTACTGGGTGGTCCAGATGGCCGGCGCCATCTGTGCCGCGCTGTTCCTGCAGTTGATGTTCGTCAACGCCAAGGCCGGCGGGAACTACCCAATCAACACTCCCGGCGGGGAGTGGAAGTCGCTGGTGATGGAAACGGTCCTGACCGCGATCTTGGCCAGCATCATCCTCAACACCGCGACCGGGGGCCGCAGCATCGGCCACAACGCGGCGATCGCGGTCGGCTCGACGGTCGCCCTGCTCGGCTTGTTCGCCAGCCCGATCAGCGGCGCGTCGATGAACCCGGCGCGCACTCTCGGGCCGGACATCGTCGGCAACGACTACACGGGCTGGTGGGTCTATGTCGCAGGTCCCTTGATCGGGGCCGCCATCGCTGTGGCGATCATCGGAACGGTGCGCGGACTGCCCGACAAGGACGAGCGTGAGGCCGCTGAGGGCGGCGCTCTGCCGATGACCGAGACCGCGGAGTAGGCAGCCCCACAGCATTTGGCATCCGGCCAGCGTCTGGAGCGTGTGTCGATGACGGCTGAACCGCCTGAGGGCCGGCCCAGCGAGGCAGAGCGCAGCCTGGAGGTGCGCTGGATCTTCCCGGGCCGGCTGGAGACCGCTGTGACCGAATGGTTCGGGCGGTTCCCGATCGAGACGGAGTCACGCGAGGACAGCTACCTGCTGGATCCGCGGATAGTCGGGCTTTCGGTGAAGGTCCGCGGCGGCATGGCACTGGAGGTCAAGAGGTACGACGGGAGCCCGGGAATCCTGGAGGTGGCCGACCGCGCCCGCGGACACCTGGAGTCCTGGCAGAAGTGGTCCTTTCCGTTCAGCCCGCCCGCCCAGTACAGCGGCCGCCAGAACGGCTGGCGGCCGGTGGGCAAGAAGCGACGCATCAGCCGTTTCTCACTGGCCGGAGGACAGATCGTCGCGCGCGCCGCGCTACCGGACCACGAGCCGCAGTGCGACGTGGAACTCACCGAGGTCCACACCGTCGGCGAGGACTGGTGGACCCTGGGGTTCGAGGCCAGCGGTCCCGCCGATCTGCTCGCGAGCACACTCGAGGCCACCGCCCGGCTCGTGTTCAGCCACCCCTTGCCCGGCGATGCGGACCCCGATCTCGACAATTCCAAGTCCTACCAGCGCTGGCTGTCCCCGCACCGTTAGTCAGGATGGTCCTGCCTTCTTCAGCCGTGCGGACTCCGAGCTCAGTTGCTCTTGGGGTCAGGCCAGCCAGGAGGCATAGAAGATCCCGAGCCCGGTCGCGACGAAGATCCCGGCGACGATCCAGAAGCGGATCACTACGGTGACCTCGTCCCATCCCAGGTGTTCGAAGTGATGGTGAATGGGGGCGATTCGGAAGATGCGACGGCCCGTGCCCGTGAGTCGCTTGGTCAGTTTGAAGCTGATCATCTGCAGGAGCACGGACATGGTCTCGAGCACGAACAGTCCGGCGATGACGGCCATCAGGAGCTCGGTTCGCGACATGATTGCCAGCCCGGCCAAGGCGCCACCGATGGCGAGGGAGCCGACATCGCCCATGATGATGCGTGCGGGCTTGGCGTTCCACCAGAGGAAGCCGACACAGGCTGCAGCGATGGCGGCCGCGAAGACCGCGAGGTCGAGAGGGTCGCGCACCTGGTAGCACTGTGACACCACCACGGTGGGCCGCGCGGAGTCGCACAGCTGGTTGTTCTGCCAGACATTCACGATGGTGTACGCGCCGAAGATCAACGCCGAGGCGCCGGCGAGCAGCCCGTCGGCGCCGTCAGTGAGATTGGCGCCGTTGGAGGTCGCGGTGACGAGGAACCAGATCAGCAGCAGGACCACGATCAGGGGCAGCTTGATCCCCCAGTCATGAGTGGTGGAGATGTACTGCGACGCCGGCCGGACACCGCGCTCGTCGGCGAAGAACTGCGTGGACAGGATCCCGAAGACGAGCGCGATCAGCGTCTGACCCGCCATCTTGGCCCGACTACTCAGACCCTGGTTGTTCTGGGTGTAGACCTTGATGAAGTCGTCGAGGAACCCCACCACCCCGCAGCCGAGGAACAGCAACATCAGGAGCCAGGCGCTGGCACTCGGCCACCCGCCGGTCACGATCGTTGCCGTCAGATACGCCGCGGTGGCACTCAGTAGGATCACGAGTCCGCCCATGGTCGGCGTACCCCGCTTGACGTGATGTGTCCTCGGTCCGTCGAGCCTGATCGGCTGGCCGAAGCCGCGACGGGCGAACCATCCGATAGCGACTCGGGTCCCCAGCAGCGCGCAGACCGTCGCCAGCGTGCCGCTCAGGAGTATTGCCCGCATAACGTCCAGCCCCCTCGGCCATTCGGGTGGTCGATCCCTTCGAAGCAAGAGGGAGTCGTCCCGCCGATTCCGGCGTACGAGAATCGGCAAGTCGGCCAAACATAGCGAAGATTCAGGTCCCAGCGCGCCGCGACCTGGATCGAACCAGGCCGGTCGGCCTTCGTAGCGCACGACAATCGGAGGGCCGCGCTGACTCGTGCGACGCTGAGTGTCCTCCTCGTCATGGGCGAAGCTGCCCCCAGTCCGCCCCCCAACGCGTCCTCACGGTGAGCCCCTCCTCGGTCGCTCATTGTGCTGTTGGTCGGGGTAAGTAGCTGCCGGTGGTGGTCCGACGACGGTAGGCGCGCCGCCGTGTCCGGGATCGTCCGTCGGGGGTGAGGCGGTGCGTCTGGCCGGCGTACTAGAACGGGGCATGTCGCGGACCTGCGGCATGCCACCTATCGAGGAAGTCCCATGGGAAACAAGATCGTTGTGTTGGCAGTGTTCGCGAACGAGGCCGCGGCGGACTCCGCGGCGGAGACCCTCAAGGACTCCGGGCTCGCCAAGCATGATGCGGTCGGCGTCCTCGTCCTGGACGCGAAGGGCGAGGTCAAGACCGAGAAGGTCGGCAAACGCAGTACTGGCAAGGGGGCCGGCATCGGTCTGGCGCTGGCCCTGTTCACCCCGGTCGGCCTCGGTGTCGGACTGGTCGGCGGTGGACTTGTCGGTGCGCTGCACCACAAGGGCCTTGGCATGGACAAGGCCGACCGCGAACGTCTCGGATCCGCGCTCACCGATGGCAAGGCCGCTGTCGGGGTGCTGGCGCCGGTGAGTGAAGCGGACGCCGTATCGGCCAAGCTGACAGAGCTGGGCGGTACGACGGCGTCGCACACTGTGTCCGACGACGATCTCGAGGAGGCCAACGAAGCTGCCCCCGCTACCACGTCGTAGCCGCTGGCACTGACGCCGACGATCCAGCCGTCGTCCAAGGTGTTCTCTGCCAGCGGCGGCGATCGTCTACCCGGCGTCCCCAGAATCCGAGTCGGCGCCGGGCACCGTTCTCGCCTTCAACGGGGCAGCCGGGCTTCATCCCACAGCGTGCGGTAGGCGACCGACACCGGGGAGCCGCGGGCCGAGTGCGCGGGCACTCGACAAGCAGTCCGCCCGATGGCTGGCTCGGGTCACCGACGAGTCGCGCCTTGAGCGGATGGCCGGCTGGCGGGTGCGCATCGGGTAGCGTCTGGCCATGACGGATGGGCGCAGTATGGTGCAGTCGACGGATTGGTCCGCGCTGACCGAGCGGACCCTCGCGGAGGTCAAGGCCTGTGCGGCGATCTACCGGCCGACCAATTTCTGGGATGTCGGACTCGACAAGATCCTGCACGACATGGGCACGCTGGGGCTGGACCGGTTCAAGTCGTGGCCGACGTCGGGGGCGTGGTTCTATCCGCGGTATGGCAACGGTTTCAGCAACGCCTCGATCGGCGTGGCCTACGAGGCGGCGCTGCAGGCCAACCCGCGGGCGAACAAGAACTGGGTCACCTCGGCGCTGAACGGCGCCTTCGAGGCCCGCCGCGACTTCGACGTCGCCGGTGTGCGCTGGAACCAGGACCGCTGGCCGGCGAACCTGGACGACTTCGGCGAGAGCGCGGTCGGTACGCCGCCGCAGGCGTACGGGCTGAGCCTGACCGAGGGCGTGCGGTTCGGGCGGCCGTATCTGAACTACCTGATCGTGATGGCGGCGCTGTCGAACCACGTCGACACGCCGCCGAAGAGTTTCCTGGAGATCGGCGGCGGGTTCGGCGTCCTCGGCGAGATCGTGATGTCGCGCGACCCCGAGGCCAGGTACGTCGACGTCGACATCCCGCCGCTGGTCACGGTCGCGTCGTACTACCTGACCGAGTTGTTCGGCCGCGACCGGATGCAGGTCTACGACGACGCGATCGCCGACACCGGGCCGATCGAGGTGCACCGATCCGCGGTGATCCCGAGCTGGCGGCTCGAGGACGTCCACGGCGACTTCGACGTGTTCGTCAACTCGTTCTCGTTCCAGGAGATGGAACCCGAGGTGGTCGACAACTACATCGACCAGGTGTGCGCCAAGGGCGTGAAGTACGCCGTCTCGCTGAACTCCAAGCTGGGCACCGTCAAAGCCCAGAAGGCCGGCGAGTGGGGCTCGCTCCAACCGGTCACCTCGGCCGACATCCTCAACGGCTTCCAGAACCGCGGCTACACCCTGATCGGCCAGTACGGCGACCCACTAGTCCACGGCGGCCGCCAACTCAACATCCTGAAAAGAAACTAACGCAAGCGCCCCTCGGAGCGCGGGCAGGCCGCGGACTGGCTGACATCGGCCGCGGCCAGCCCAGCCATCCACGAACTCCGACGCGTAGAGCTGGCAGGCTTGCCCTCGGACACCGGCGGATCGGGTGGGAGGTGGCGTCGAGGGCAGCCTGCCGGAGCGGCTTTGGTGGTGTGTGTCGGTCAGCCGTTGATGTAGAACTCATTGTCGTAGTGGGAAGACCCCGGGAGCGGGCCAAGCCAGATGTCGATATAGATCCAGGCATCGTATGGGAGGTCGTGGGAGCCGCCATCCGACTCCTGGGCATGGACGCATGTTCCGTTCCCGCCCGAGGCGGTCAGGGTGTAGCGAATGTTGTACTGACCGGACGAACTATGGGTGGCGACGTTCATCCTGGGCGCCAATCCATCGGCTGCCGTGTCGCACAGATAGAACTTGTCGCCGTATTCCTCGATGCACACCGTGCCCCCGTTTGCGGAGTCTGCGGTGGTCCAGACGTGGTCCCAGATCCCGGCGCCCTTGCAGTAGGTGACTGCTGCCGCCGACGCCGCCGACGGGGCGGCAGACGCTGTGGGCGCGACAGCGAACACTGCGACACATGTCATCAGCGCGGTCGCGACCGCACCGAACTTTCTCGACAGTGACTTCATGTATGGAGGTTCCTAACACGATTGAGTGAGTTGTTAGCACTGAATCTAACAAGACAACCTGGGTCCTGGCGCCAGGTTTCTGCCAGGCGCAGAACCGTCGGCGGGCGCGGAACGTGTGCGGTCTCCGGCCGTTCACTCGCTCGGTTGGACGGGCACGAGCTCCTGGTTGTTCCGAGCCGTAGACCCGGGTCTACGGGCCGCCGTGAGTCTCCTCACGTCTGCGCGCCGTCTATGTGCCCATTCGTTCGGCGACTGTTCGTACCGAAAGGCCTGTTAGTGGTGTGACTGGACGTACAGGGTGACTGCTAGGACGTGTTTGCAGGGGCCGCGGTGGCCGTGGTACTTGGCCCACCACAGACAGGTGCAGGTGTAGGGATCGCCCTTGACCCAGTGGCGGTGGTTGCCGGAGGTGATCGACCAGCCGTTGGCGGATGGTGCGACCGCTCGGTCCTGCAGTAGTTGGCGGGCGTCCTTCAGTCGAGGGTTGTCACGCTCGATCCGTTTGCTGTTCCACGGCAACTCCCGGTGGAACCAGGTGCTCTCGTGGAGGTCGTAGCCCACCTTGCCGGACACGGCCAGGTAGCCGATGCCCGCGTCGACGTCCGCGAGGGGAAGGCGAGTCGTCGCCGCCAGCCGATCGCGATCGATGACCGGCTGCCAGGCGAGATGCTCGAGGAGCCGGGCCGCAGCGGACCCGGCCGAAGACGCCGTCAAGGTGGTCAGCAGGCCGCCTTCACCCGAGAAGCCTCGGTACGGTTCGGGGGAAAGCAGCAGCGTCAACCGCGCGCCCGGCAGTTCGAACACCCACGCGCTGGCGTGATCGTCGGAACCGAACACGCGCAGGCGGTGCGTGAAGCGGGCGACCCGCGCCGACGCTGCCAGCCGCGCTGCTCCGGCAAGATGCACGGACCCAGCCGATGGTCGGGTCGACTGCCGCAATCCGCCTGGCACTTGGAGCAGGTGGTACGACGGACCCGGCGAAGACTTGGGAAGTGAGGCGAGCCATCGGGCCGCCGCCGGTCCGGCGAGCTCGGCCCGCTGCGTCATCCGTGCAGCGAGCACAGGTGTCTCGGCGAAGCCCCTGATCCATCGGTCCGGGAGATCGACCTTCCGTTCGTGGTGGGTCTCGTCGAGCGTCGCGACCGAGAGGCCTTCGGTTCCGACGTCGAGGTGGACGAGCTCGGCGCCGCCGACTCCGGCGAGTGCGGTGCGCAGCGGCTGGTTGATGTCCACGTTGGTGGTCCCGTGCGCGACCTCGCCCGAGTCGATGCCGTCGGCAAGCAGATCGAGCCGGGCGTGGACTCCGTTGCAGAGTGAGAACGCCTCGAACCGCAGCCGGTCGCCCGAGGCGGTGACCACGGGATCGAGGTTGCTGAGGCGGTGGACGAGACCCGCGTCGAAGTACCGGCTGTTGGCCACGTCGGCGACCGCGAGGATGCCGGCCGCGGTCACGTCCGGCCGCGCCAGCATTCCGCTGAAGAACCGCGGCTGCTCGACGAGTCCACCGGGAGTCGCACCGAGTGCTGTCTCGAGTTCCAACAGCGCGCTGCGATCGGTACGCCGTACGAGCGTCGAATCAGTGCGATAACCGGCCTCGATCGTCACGCTCTGCCTTCTCCCTGTCCGGCTGCTGCCACAAAGGCGGCTGCCTCCGCCCGTGCCTTGCTACTACCCTTCGATGCCGCCAACTCCAGAACGGATTCGGGGATCTGTGGATCGGGAACCGCGCTGACATAGCGACGCAGTATGCCGAACAGTTCGGCCAGTCCAGCGGGCTTCCGCTCGAGCACCGACGCCTTGCCGAGCACGGTCATCGCGGTCGGCCAGAGTGGTTGCAGCCCACCGGCGAGAATCAGCTGTTCCCACGAGTGGCCAAGGCGACCGAGGCGCAGTACGCCGTCATAGAGGAGATGCAGACAGCACTCGGTGTACGCCGTGCTGTCCCACCGACCGCGGCCCATCAGCGCCAGCGCTGCTTCCACGGCGAGGAGCCGTCGATCCTCGTCGGCGTGGCACAGCGTGGCCGCGATGTCATGCTGGACAGCGAGGCCGGGGCCGGGCGCGTGCGCCATCATGGGCAACCAGCGAGGTGGGTGCCGCGCGGCTTGGTCGTACTGCGTCTGCGTCTTGGCGGCCAACAGCTCCGGCCAGGCCGGAACGATTCCGAAGCCGGTTTCGGCTCTGATCGCCCACTCGTGGTACTCGCGATGGGTACCGCTCGTGTGACCGGCGAGAAGCCCGGCCGGGATCCCTGGGATGAGGCTGATGTCGATCGGAAGCCGGACCGGTTCGACGGTCACGGTTGCTCCGTCATGTCGAGTCACGAGCTTCGGAAGTCCGCCGCCTTCGATCCACTGTCGCAGCCGGTCGACCGCATCTCCGGTGTGTTTCGCCGTACGCCACCTGGATCCCGGGGACCACAGGTCGACTGACAGTCCGTCGAGTTGGGTCGTGCGTTCGGGTGGAGTGGGTTCGAGGCGGAGTAGTGCGAGGAAGAGATCCGTCGGGCCTGCCGACGTACGGCCGTAGCCTTTGAGACGGTCTACGAGGGTGTCGAAGGAGAGTAGGCCGTTCCATTGTGTCGGGGTGCTCAGCAGGTAGGGGATCGTGCCGAGTCTGAGGGCTGTCTCGCTCGCGAAGATCTCGTGGACCGCGCCGGTCAAGGACAGGCTGGCGATCTCCCAGTCGGTCGGCGCGTGGACGCCGTTCGCGATCTTGTCGCACAGGGTCTTGTGGGTCTTCGCGGTCACGTCGGCCGCTGTGACCACTGCCCACAGAGCCGACGGCGGGCGCACTCCGTCGCCGAGGCTCTGGTTTGCGGACCAGGCCCAGTAGCGCACCTCTTGAAGCGATCTGGCAGACCAGCGGACGATCGCGTCCCAGAAGACCGCGCCGTCCGCGGCCGTGGTTGACCTGATAATCCGGGAGAGAGCAGCGGCCAGCCCAGGCTCATCCGGCTCGATCTGGGTGGCAGGCCCGGTGTCGTTGACAGGCGGGGGAGTGGTCCAGAGATCAGACAGCGGAGCCGGTGCGTCGGTTTCCTGGGCGACTCCGAGTGCGGTAAGCGCTTTGGTGGCTCGGTCTGCGAACGCCCGGTCGGGTACGTCGGCCGCGACCTTGAGCGCGATCGTCACCGCGTCGGCTCCCCACCGGTCGACCGCGTGCGGCCCGGTCAACGCCTTGAGCAGTACGGTCTTCTGGGCCTTCTCCGGACGCGCGAAGATCGTGGCCGCGAGGTCGGGGAGATCGTCGGCGTGGGCGGTTTCGACCGCTGCGGGCAACAGCACGGCGGTCACCGATCCGTGGCTGGTCGCCAGCAACCCCTGGACCAACGGCATGCGCTCGGCGAGGTCCGGACCGTTCAGGTCGAGTGCTGCCAGCAGCTTCGCGATGCCCTTCTGAGTGCTGGGAGTGTCCTGGCGAGTCAATGCGACAAAGGCGTCGGCCAGAATGCGGGACCGGTCGAGGCGTCCCTCGGCGACCAGTTCGGCGACGGCCGGACCGAGCTCCCACGACGGTACGGCGTGCCGCTCCAGAGTCCCGATCACACCGGGGCCGGCCAGCGCGGCTGACAGGGCTTCGGGCAGGACAGGGTCGGCGCGCAACTCCTCGACGAGTGACCCGGTGGGCAGCGGTTCCGGCGTACCGTTGTGACGCTCCTGCCGCCACAACGCCCACTTCAGCTCCGACGCTGCCATCGCGTGCAGTTCGGCCCAGGACTTGGCGAAGGCCGGGCCGGTCGGCAGCTCGGCCAGACCGGCCGCGATCAGCGGCCGCGCGAGCCGCGCGATCCACGCGGAAAGGAACCCGTCGCCCTTCGCCACCGTGGACGCGGTCTCGAGGAATGCCACACACCAGTCCCGGCCGCGACGGGAAGCGAGCTCCACCAGTAACTCGTCAGCAGGACCGGCACGCCAGTCTGACGCGAGCTTCGACAGCCACCTCGCCGCCTGCTCCGGCTTCGCCAGCGCGACCGCGAGGGCGCGCAGACAGGCAGCGAGATCGAACTCGGGATAGTGGACTTCCCCGGTCCAGTGAGCCCGACGCGACCGGTACCACGCTCGCGTTTCCTTGCCGGTTCGGCTGGTGGCCGGGGCGTGCAGATATGGCACCAGCTCACCCCAGGACCCGGTGAGCAGCAGCCGCTCCAGTTCGTCGTACACGGACACGCCGGTCACCCTAGCCGTCGGTTGCGACAGCTGGATTCGGTCGACCTTGAAGGGTCGTATGTCGTTGACTGTCGCCCTGCAGATGCCAGCGAACGATCAGCCAAGTCCCGGGTCGGTTCGCTGGTGCCGTTCGCGTCGGATGGCGCCGAACGGGAGCAGGATGAAGACGGCGAGTACGAGGTAGCCCAGTACGGCGAGGGTTGGCAGGAACAGGCCGAGCACGATCATGGCGACGTAGAGGCCGAGTGTTGGTGTGAGTCGTTTGGTGAGGGTCTTCACGTCCTCGTCGGCCAGGTCGGGCCGGACGAGTTGCGCGTGGACGGCGTACCGCCAGGTGATCGCAACCATGATGAGCGAGAGCAGCAGGTTGATGCCGTAGACGGTTGCCGCGATCCGCTCGGGGGTGCGCTCCTCGGCGTACTCGGCCAGCAGCTTCGTGGGGAAGGGCAGGAGCGATACGACCATGAGGAGGAGCAGGTTCAACCGGAGGAGTACCGAGTTGGCATGGTCGAGGTACTCGGTGATGACGGTGTGCGCGACCCAGACCGCGCCGATCGTGGCGAAGCTGACGAAGTAGGCCAGGTAGGAAGGCCACTGGTCGGCCAGCGCGCCGACGAGGTCGTCGCCCGAGCCAGGCGGTACGCCGATCTCCAGCACGAGGAGCGTGATCGCGATGGCGAACACTCCATCGCTGAACGCCTCCATGCGCCCGGTCCGGAGACCGGGTACACGAACCCGCCGCTCACGCTCACCCATGCGGCGAGTGTCGGCGTGGAGCCAGCCGCATCGCCTCACCCCCAACGGACGAACCAGGAACAGCCGTCAACGATCCCCGACAGTTGATGTGGCCACTGGCGACGTACGAGATGTCACCGTGTGGTGGCGTCGTTGCCGAACCACACGGTGACATCTTGGGTGCGGGCTGCGCAGTCAGGCGGATTTCACCTCGCGGCGGAGCAGCCGTACGACGCCGAGAGCGAGTGGCACGACGACCCAGATCGTCCCGGCGACCGCGATGTGCGCCCAGTCGCCGCCCTGGAACGTCTGCTGATCGAAGGCGGGTGCCATGGCGGTGTTCAGGTCGAGCCAGGGTGCGGCGTTCTCGAGTGCACCGACCATCGAGAAGAGCACAGTCCACGCGATCGGGATCACGTAGTACAGCACGATCGCGGCGGCGGTGTTCATCAGCAGCATGCCGAAGGCGAAGCCCTGGACGATGCCGATCAGTTGCACGGCGAAGAAGTCGCGGACGTTGGCGGCTCCGACGTTCCAGCTGCCGGCGCCGTCCATGAACGCCATCCCGGCCAGGTTGCTCAGGGCTGCGACGCCGAGTGCCACGACGACGGCGAGCAGGCCGACCAGGCTGACAGCGACCAGCTTGGCGACGGCGATCCGGAGCCGGCTCGGTTCGAGGGTGAAGGTGACCAGGCCGGTGCGCTGGCTCCACTCGGCAGTGACGGCGAGGATGCCGAGCACCGGGAGCAGGATGCTCTGTGGGGTCGCGGTCGCCCCGACGAAGTTCACGAACGTCAACTGGTCCGGATCGGCGACGAACAGGAACACGACGATGACGGCAACCGTGATGAGGCCGATGGCGGTGAGCAACCAGAAACCGGCCCGGGTGTCGACAAGCTTGCGTAGCTCGACTCGCAGGAGGCGGGTGAACGGGACCGGCGTCACGCTCGGATCCGGGGAAGCGTCAAGGTGGAACTGTGCTTGGTGGGTCGCGCTACTCATGCGGTGACCTTCTCTCGTGCGTCGTCTGCGGTGAGCTGCAAGAACATGTCCTCAAGGCCGGCACCGTCCGCGACACGCAACTCGGTGACGACTACGCCGTTCCGCGCGGTGGCCGTGGCGATCTGCTCACGGGTGGCATCCACGACGTACGCGCCGTCGGGCTCGATCTGGTAGACGTAGCCGGCGATGTCGAGGCAGCGCGCCAAGGCGTCTGGGTCGACGCCGCGGACCAGGGTGCCGGCGGCGTTCAGCAGTTCTGCCTTGCTGCCGTCGGCGACGATGACACCGCGGCCGATGACGACCAGGTGGTCGGCGACGACCTCGATCTCGTGCAGGAGGTGCGAGGACAGCAGGACCGTCCCGCCGCGATCCGCGAAGCTCTTCAGGAGCCCACGCATCCAGTGGATGCCGGCCGGGTCGAGTCCGTTGGCCGGTTCGTCCAGGATCAGGACCTGCGGGTCGCCGAGCAGGGCGTGTGCGATGCCGAGCCGTTGCCGCATGCCGAGGGAGTAGTTGCCGACCCGGCGGTCGCCCTCGTCGCCGGACAGGCCGACGATCTCGAGCATCTCGTCCACCCGTGAGCGGCGAAGTCCCATGACGGTGGCGCCGAGGCGAAGGATCTCGCGTCCGGTGCGTCCGGTGTGCTGGGCCGAGGCGTCGAGAAGGACCCCGACGTGCCGGCCCGGATTCGGGAGTTCGGCGTACGGGACGCCGAGGATGGTGCTGCGCCCTGCGGACGGCGGGGTCAGGCCGGTCATCATGCGCATTGTGGTCGACTTGCCGGCCCCGTTGGGACCGAGGAAGCCGGTGACGGATCCGGGCTGGGCCTGGAAGGACACCCGGTCGACGGACTGGTGTGCGCCGTAGCGTTTGCTGAGTTCCTCGACTGTGATCATGCGTCGAGCCTGGCCCCGTTGGCGGGCCCGGCACATCAGCCGCGGAGCCAGGCCCGGAAACCACGGGATAGACCTGTGTAGCCCGCGGTAGGGGGTGGGGCTGGTCCGCGGTCCCTGCCCTGAACCGCGCGCCTCCCGTACCTTGGGGAAGGTGGACGCCATCGAAGCCGCGCCACCACCTCCGCTGAGCCACTGGCAGTCGACGTGGCGCTACCTCTTCGCCATCATCACCGGCGCCGGCTTCTGGACAGCGACGTTCTACAACGCCTACGGATGGAACTTCGCTCCGTACCTGGCCTTGGATCTCGTCCTCGGCATCGTCAGCGTGGTGTTGATGCGCTGGCGACGGCGCCGTCCGCTCGCGATCGCCCTCCTCGTGAGCGCCATCGGAGGCGTTTCCTCCGCCGCGTCGGGGGCTGTGGTCGTTACCGCCATGTCCTTGGCAACCCGTCGGCGGTGGCGAGAGATCGTGCCGCTGGCGGTGGTGGGAGTCGTCGCGTCCGTCGTCTACTTCGAGACCCAGCCCGGTCAGGCGGATCTGGCGATCTCGGTGCTGTTCACGGTGGTCTTCGTGAGCGCGGTCATCGCCGCCGGCATGTATGTCGGGGCACGCCGCGACCTCGTGGCCACACTGCGGGAACGAGCGGACCGCGCCGAACGTGAGCAGGGCTTGCGGGTCGGACAGGCGCAGGCCAACGAGCGGGCGCGGATCGCCCGTGAAATGCACGACGCACTGGCCCATCGACTCTCGCTGGTGGCATTGCACGCGGGTGCACTGGAGTACTGCCGAAATCTGAGCGACGCCGAGGTGTCCAAAGCGGCCGCCATCACCCGCAAGAGCGCCTACCTCGCGCTACAGGACCTGCACGCGATCCTCGGAGTACTGCGAACACTCGACACCGATGCACCACCGGAGCGTCCGCAACCGACGCTGGCCGACCTTCCGGCGCTGGTCCAGGAGGCCATCGGGTCCGGCACGAGAGTCCGGTTGCACAACCAGGTCGACGACCTGGCGGGTCCGCCCGAAGCGATCGGACGCGGCGCGTACCGGATGATCCAGGAGAGCCTGACCAATGCCCGCAAACACGCACCGGACACCGCCGTCGACGTCACGCTCAGCGGTCGGCCCGGCGGGCAGCTGATGCTCGAAGTACGGAACCCGCTGCGGCTCGGCTCCACGGCAAGCGCGACACCCGGCTCTGGTCTCGGCTTGCTCGGACTGACCGAGCGCGCCGACCTGATCGGCGGCCGCCTCGAGCATGTGAAGCTGAACGGAGATTTCGTGGTCCGCGCCTGGTTGCCGTGGCCGGCATGAACGACTCTGCCGGACCCCCGATCCGGGTCGTGATCATCGATGACGACGCGTTGGTTCGCACCGCACTCGCGATGATCCTGCGCGACGACGCCACCATCGAACTGGCCGGCGAAGCAGACGACGGCCAGACCGGGCTCGACCTCATCGCGCGGGTCGCGCCCGACGTCGTGTTGATGGACATCCGGATGCCACGAGTGGACGGCCTCGAGGCCCTCGCCTCACTGATGGGCCAAACCACGCCGCCCAAAGTGATCGTGCTGACAACGTTCGACGCCGACGACTACGTGCTTCGAGCACTGCGCGACGGAGCCAGCGGCTTCCTCCTCAAACACACTCCACCCGCGCAGATCGTCGAGGCGATACACAAAGTTGCCGCCGGCGACCACATGCTCTCTCCCAGCGTGACCGCCCAACTGATCGCCCGGCTCGGTCACGACAATCCCGAACCCCAGCGGGTCCTCGACGCGCAGTCGCTGACCCAGACCCTCACCGACCGCGAACGCGAAGTGGCCGTCGCGGTCGGCGAAGGCAAGGTCAACGCGCAGATCGCCGACGAGCTCTACCTGAGCATGGCCACCGTGAAAGCGCACGTCTCGCGCATCATGGTCAAGCTCCAGGCCACCAACCGCGTGCAGATCGCGAACCGGATCCACGACGCAGGCCTGCACTGAGGTCCACCACCTGTCCACTGAGCGGATGCGTTGAGCCCGAGGCAAGCGACGGCTGCAGCGCCGAAGGCGGCGAAGGCTCGAATCTCGACGGACGAGCCAGGTCGCGCTCAGCGAGACGACGGCGCGAGGTCGACCCGGACCCGGCTCGGGTCGTCCTGCAGAACGATCACCGTGGCGCCGTTGGTGTGGGTCCAGCCGACAGGCAGGAGGAACCAGCGGTCGTTGGAGTAGAGCAGCGGCCGCAGACCGTTGTACCGGTAGCGATAGGCGCTGTCCTCGCCCGCCAGCTTCTTGAGGCCTATCCCTCGTCCTGGGAGGAGGTGCAGGTCGCGCTCGCTGTAGACGACCGCTTGTGGCTGGAGGCGCAGCGTGAGCTCGGCGAGCTCGGCGTTGGCGGTGCCGCGGGCCTGGGCGATGTTGGTGATCGCCCAGAACGTAGCCATGAAGACCATGGCCGCGATCAGGCCGCGGCGGAGATTGGCCCCCGAGCGGGCGAGTGCCTCGATCCCGGGGACCGGCCGGCCGAAGGTGCACAAGATCCACAAGCCGTACTCGAACAACAGCCCGGACGCCGCCAGCGACAGCGGCGACCACAGTCCGCGCGGTACGCCGTACAGGCCCGCCAGGCCGATGCTTGCTGTGATGACGCTCAGGCCGAAGAGGCCGTACGCCAGCCCGCGCGCCCAGATGTGGCTGCGTCGGCCGAGTGCGAACTTGAGTAGATGGTGAGCGCTGAAGGCGACTGCCAGTGCGAGGAGGAACGTCGCGGCCGGTTTGAAGAAGGTGTCGGCCGTCCGGGCGACATAGGTGGTGGTGGTGAAGTCCAGCGCGCTCAGGCTGACCCCGAAGTACGAGTAGTACGCCCTCGCGCTGACCAGGCCGAAGTAGTAGAGGCCACCGGTCAGTAAGGTCGTCGGTCCTACGAACGCCAGGATCTCGAGCGCTCCACCCCAGCGTCGGCTGCGGCCCTTCGCCGCGGCGCCGCTGTCGGTGTCCGCTGCCTCGGTCACGGCGAGTCCGGTTCGGTGGGTTCGGGTTCGGTGGGTTCGGGTTCGGTGGGGTCAGGTTCGGTGGGGTCTGTTGTCGGGGTCGGTTCGTCTGGAGTGGGGGACGTCGACGGTGAGGTCGGGGTGGTGGTTTCGGTGCTGGTCGTCGTCTCGACCGTGGGCAGTGGGGCGACCTTGGCGGAGAAGATCGCGCCGTTGCAGATCGAGGACTTCCCGTTGCCACAGGCGGGTTTGCCTGGACGCGGATCGAAAATTATCCAGGCGATCCGTGGTGTCAGGGGCGAGGGCGAGGGGGCGCCGGCATTCTCGACCACAGCCGCCACGATGCAGGCGTCGGGAGTCTCCGCGCAGTCGTCCACGGGATCGCCCGTGAGGTCTCTGAGGATTGCGGCGCACTCTTCGCTGTCGCCCGGCACGCCACCGGCTTTGGCGCAGGCCTTTTCGATTCGCTTCGCCTCTTCGTCGGTGATGGCGAAGGCTGCGACGTCCGTGACGCGTTCGGCCTTTCCTCCGATCGTCAGGGTGGATGTCGGCTGGGTACTGCTCGGGGCTCCCTGGTCGCCGCTGCTGTTGCATCCCGCCACTGTCAGCGCCGCGGCGAGCACGGCTGTGCCTATCCATTCGTTCGCCATTTTCCGTCCCCCTGTTTCAACGATGCGGCGGTTGACTACAGAGCGCAAGGCACCCGCCTGGGTCAGAACGGCGACGCAGGGCGCAGCGTGCCTCGATCACGGCTGCGGTGCTCGCGCCGTTGGCCTACCTCGCCATCTCGCTCATCGACCGTTTCGCCCGCGGCAACCACAACTAGTGCCCAGCCACTCACAGCCCGGCAACCCTTCAGCGGCGACAACGTGCCTGGCGTGCAGGGGCACCCAGCTGAAACCTGCGAGGGCCCACTCCGGCGTGGCGGGCCCGGCGAAGTCCCAGTCGAAGAAGCCAGTGAGCTTGTCCTGGTGCCAGGCGGCGTTGTAGGTAGCAGCGTCGTTGTGGGCGATGATCAGGCCCGGTGACCAGGCGCCGCCCCCGCGCCAGACGGCGCCTGCTGGCGGCATGAAGTCGGCGACGGCCTGGTGGTAGGCACGCATCCGGCGTGCGACCTGATCCAGGGTGTCCTCGGCGTGCACCCAGACCGGCCGCGGCCTCCGGCATCCGACGGTCTCACTCGAGCTGCTCCTCAGCCATGTCGCCATACTGCAAAACCCCTGCTGGCAAGGGCGGGCCGATGAAGAACAGACGCGGAAGGCGAGCACCCCGCACACAGTTGAAGCGGATGCTCGCACCGCTCGATGTCGTGTGTTGTCACGATCCCGGGAGTGGAGCGAGTAGGTGGGAACGGTTGTTGCGACGTACGTCGTTGAGGGCGGTGCAGTGAGACCCAGAATGGCTCGAAGCGCTTGCTCGTCGGGATCGCCGATCGGTTGAGCCGGTGAGCGATCTCCAGATGCTGAATGGTCTCGTTCGGGGCTACTGGGACCTGTTGGCTTGAAGCGGCCGGGTCACGGGGTGTCCCCTGGAGATCAGGTCGGCGAGCTGCTCCGGGAGGCCTGGGGAGAAGTAGACGTGGCCCATGCCACGGATGACGTGCAGGTGTGCATCTGGGATGGCGGCGGCCAGAGCCTCGCCGTGGGCCAGTGTGAAGATTGGGTCCTGGTCACCGTGGACGATCGTGGTCGGGGCGGTGATGGTCGACAGGGGGGTGAGCAGGTCCGGGCCCTTCTTTCGGCCGATCAGACTGTGATGAGCGGCGGCGGACGGGTCGGTGGCCCGCGCCCAGCAGCGCTCGAGCATCACTCTTACGGCCGGTTCGTCGAAGGGGCGGACGTCTCCGTTCATGACCTGGAAGATGGCTATGTCGGCTTCCACGCCCGGCGGAGTGCCGTCCGCGTGGGCCAGGTGCTGCAGGAAACGCGGGGTCGGCGGGGGCAGGTCGTCGGGGTCGGCAGGTTGCCCAGCCATGGCTCGCTGCCAAACCGGACCGGGATCGTGGCTCATGGGGGTGGTGGAGAGCAGAGTCATGGAGCGTACGCGGGTCGGCTCGTGTACGGCCAGCCACTGCGCGACCACGCCGCCCATCGATGCCCCGGCGATGTGGGCGGTCGGAAGCTCATACGCGTCCAGGATGGCCAGAGCGTCGGCGGCCAGGTCGGACAGGCCGTACGGATGCCGGTCGAAGTCGACGATGCTCGAGCGCCCGGTGTCACGATGATCGAACCGGATCACCTGCACGCCGCGAGCGACGAGGCGGTTGACCAGCGTGTCGGGGAACGTGATGCCCTGGGCGGACGCGCCCGCGATCAGCAGAACGGCGGGATGATCGGGGTTTCCGGTCCGCTCGGTCCACAAGCGCAGCGGACCGGAGGTCACGAAGGTCTCGGTCATGACACGTGACAATAGGCGATCCATCGGCGGGAGCCGATGGATTTTCCACCCCTGCGGGCAACTCGCGAGCAGACGCCGACTCACCCACGACGGGTTCACCGTCCAGGCGCGCTAGGAACGTTCCAGGTTCTGATAGTCACCGATGGCTCGCCTCAGCCAACGCGTGAACGACATGCTGGCCCAGGTCTGGACGTGTCGGAAGAGCAACCCACCGCAGAGGCTTGTGATTGCCCGCGGCAACGAGCCGACCTTCCACGAGATCAGCTCAGCTATCTGGGGCGGTAACCGCAGTGTCACCGCTCCGACCCGCGCGAACCTGCGAGTCTGTCGGCACAGCATCGCGGTCGCGCCCAACTGCTTCACCTGGGCGCATGCTCGAGGAGCACGCCGGCTCGATCCGGGCGAAGATCGCCGAGCGCGACGCGATCCTCGCCCGGGTTGAGGAAAGGCGGACTGGTACCGCGGGGAAGTCCGCCGTACAAGGGATGCGACGTCCTGACGCACGCCGGCATTGGGGCTGTTCTCGCGTGGTCGCCTATGCGTGGTCTAGGGTCGCCAGTTCGTCCTCGGTGAGGATGGTGGAGGCGCCTGCGACGGCCTGCTCGACTTGTTCGATGCTGCTGGCTCCGACGATGGGGGTCAGCGCGGGGTTGCCGGAGGCTAGCCAGGCGAGCACTACCTGGCCCGGTCGGAGTCCGCGCGCGGTGGCGACGCGGGTCAGCGCTGCCAGGCGTCGTTCGGTGCCGGCGTGGCGGTACTCGGTCTCGAGTGGGCGGTCGTTGCGGTCGTATCGGCCTTGGAGGGTGGCGGTGTAGACCCAGCCGTCGACCGACGGGTTGCGCCGCAGGAAGTCGAGGCCGTCGGGTGACAGCATTCCCAGCGGGATCGGCTGGCCTTCCACGTCCATGCCGCCGGCGGGTTGAAGGTAGGAGTAGCGCTCCTGGTAGGCGGCTGGTTGGGGGTGGCCGGTGTGTTCGGCGGTGGCCCGGATCCGCTCGAGCAGCCAGGACGGGTGGTTCGACACGCCCCAGCGAGCGGTCAGGCCGTCGCGGACCAGGCCGCCGAACGTTTCGACCAGGTCCTGCACCGGGACTGTCGGGTCTTCGACGTGTGCCCAGTACAGGTCCACGCCGTCCACGCCCAGCCGTTCCAGGCTTTGTGCCATGGCTGCGCGCACGACGTCCTCGCGCAGTCCTTCGAGGTGGTCGGGGAACCCGCCGACCCGGGTGGGCTGGGCGCCGACCTTGGTGCTGAGACGGACGCGGACTCCGGGGTTGGACGCCAGCCAGCGGCCCAGCAGCGCCTCGCTCTGGCCGCCGAAGCCGGTCTCGGAGGTCCAGAAGCTGTAGTTGTCGGAGGTGTCGATGAAGGCTCCGCCCAGTTCGGCGTACCGGTCGAGGATCGAGAAGGCGGTCCGTTCGTCCACCGTGGTGCCGAAGTACATCGTCCCGAGGGCCATCGTGGGTGTGTCCATAGCTCCAGCCTCGCTGCTGGACCGCGCTCCAGGTCAAACCGCGACTTCACGAGAACTACGGATTCGCGGGAGCCAGGCTGGGGTCGATGGCGGTGCAGAGCCTGGCGTGTAAGCGGTAAGCCCGGAGACACACCCGAATATTCAACAACGCCCGGAACCGATCTCCGGGTCGATGTGGCGGCGGTCGGGTGGAACGGGACGAGCCCCGCCGCGATGCGGCGGGGCTCCGTACCTGGACGACCTAGAGGGCGGTCGGCGCCGGCTCGCGGTGGCCGGTGTCGATGGCGAGGTCACCGATGTAGTTGATGCGGAGGGTGAAACGGTCCTCGCTGTTGGCCTTGACCCAGTCCGCGGCCTTGATGGCGGCGGTGTCGGCCTGCATCCGGGTTTCCCAGGTGCTGATGGAGACAAAGGCGTTCTTGTCGACCTGGGCGACTGCGTAGGACACGAAGCCGTCGCTGTCCTTGAACAAGGGAACCATCCCGGACTTCGCCTGGCTGACTACGTCGTCGAAGGTGCCGGTCTTGATGTCGTACAGAGCTACGCGCGTGCAGCGCATGGTGTGCCTTCCTATCGTGGAGCGGCTTGCGTAGACCCACAAACCAGTTCCACCACTGAACCTACGCTGGTATTTCAATACTAGCAACACA
This sequence comes from Kribbella sp. NPDC049227, assembly GCF_043197265.1. Classification (NCBI taxonomy): domain Bacteria; kingdom Bacillati; phylum Actinomycetota; class Actinomycetes; order Propionibacteriales; family Kribbellaceae; genus Kribbella; species Kribbella sp. NPDC049227. The sequence goes on from NZ_JBICST010000007.1 coordinate 694,887, forward strand.
GTTCCTGGATTGGGTTTTCTAGTATGCTGTATGTCATGGCTTGGGGCTTCCTGACGAACCACGCGCAGGCGCTGCTGTGCATCGCCGGCGATCCAGGCGTGCGGCTGCGGGAGATCGCGACCACGCTCGGCATCACCGAGCGCGCTGCATTCGGCATCGTCACCGATCTGGTGGACGCCGGATACGTGGTCAAGGACAAGAACGGCCGCCGGAACCGCTACGGAGTCCAGGTCGACAAACCATTGCCAGAAGCTCTGCTGCGACAGCGAACGGTCGGCGAACTGGTGCACCTCCTCGCCCACACCGACCTGGAAACCCGCGACCACACCTGACCTCACCGACCTGCCCCACGCGAGAGCGTCAGCGACACCTCAGCGTTTGTGGCCGCCATTCCGCCGATCATGGAACAGGAGCGGTGATGACTCCGGGCAGGCGACGCACTGAACCCAGCCAGGTGCGCATCCCCGCCGACCTGGCCGGGCCGGTCGAAGTGGCACTGGCCAAGTCGGTCGACCAGATCCCGGCGCCGCACGCCTTGCCGGGTGGCGCGCGCTACGAGGTGAAATGGGACGGCTACCTTCACTGAACTGATCAACTTGGCCACCCGCGGGTCCGCTTGGCGTCTAGCGAGACAGAGGGCGGCGTCAGCAAAGCTCGCGTCGCGTGGGTGCCCTGCTCCAGCAGCGCCGCGGCAGCCGCCCTCGCGCGGTCCACCTCCATGATCATCTCGCCAAGCGTGGGCTGTCTGATAGATGAAGCAGCGACCATCCTCGACGCTCACCGCAGGCAGGCCATAGCCCCGCACGATCCTCACCCTCGGCCCGGATCGGCCACCGCCTCGCTGACCTGACAAGGTGGAGACGTGATCGATGAGAAAGCCACCGAAGAGCTCGCCCGGCTGCGTCGCAGTATCGACAACATCGACGCGGCCCTGGTCCACCTGCTCGCCGAGCGGTTCAAGTGCACCCAACAGGTGGGGGCGCTGAAGGCCCTGACCGGCATGCCGCCGGCCGACAAGAACCGCGAGCGGGACCAAATAGCTCGGTTGCGCACGCTGGCGACCGACGCCGGATTGGATCCGGTGTTGGCGGAGAAGTTCCTCGCGTTCGTGATCGCAGAGGTGATCCACCATCACGAACGAATCGCCGAGGCCAGTAACGCAGCCAGCGGGAGGAGTCGACAGACCTGAAGGTCTGCGCCACTGGCCGAGCTGACTCGGGATGGTGCAACTCCCGAACCTGTGCAGATCTTCTTCAACGACCCCGAGGCGTCATCCGGCGCTCGCGGAGTTCAGTCAACTAGTCGGGTCGCGATCGGCCGCGGCGACCAGGCGCGGCTGTGGACCCGCAACCGCAACGACATCAGCGACCGTTGCCCAGACATCGTCGTCGCCGCTATGCATCAACTGCCTGCCGGCGTCGTGCTGGATGGTGTTACTGAGGTCCTGTCTCACCCTGACCGATCAGCGGCGCTCGCCGAACACGGTCAAGGCCTACGCGCACGACCTCAAGGACTACATCGATGTCAAGGTCACCACCAGCGTCGGCACGGTCCCCATCACCCCCGCCTCCACCGACCTGGACGCCCTGTTCCACCAAGCCGACCAGGCCATGTACGCCGTCAAACACAGACGAAGCTGAAGCTCATCACCTCAAGGGGAGGCCGGGGGACCTCACTTCTTGAGTGCATTGCGGAACGCCACGATGGTGCCGACGACGACCACCGCGACCGCGCCGCGAGGCGCGATGTCCGACATCGAGATGCCGCTCACTACCCCCAGCACGACCACGATGATCAGGATCACCGCGACCCAAAGCCCCGGCTTCTTGAGCAGGTATGCCGCCTTGCGCTGCCACGTCACAGAGCTCCGCGGGATCTCGTCGGGCTCGCGGGCCGGCATCGTGACACACAGGTCCGGCGGGACCGCCGCGTCGACCACCGCCACCGCCTGATGGCCGTTTCTCCAGTGCGCCGGTTCGATCTGCACCTGGTAGCCGTCCCGCCGGATGAGTTGCCGTCCGCCGTCCGGATAGGCGACGACGGCCGCGAGTTCGTCGTACGACGCCGAGGACTCACCGGATGGGGTTTCGATCTGGGCAGCATTGCGGCCGACAGTCAGCTCCGCTTTGGTAACCGGCCAGCCCGCCGGCTTGAAGCGCTGCCCGGTTGTCACGGAGGTGGTCCGCGGCGGACCGGCGAGCCACGTAAGCTGCGGATCGGTGGTGGCGTCAGGATCGACTGAAAGGAGCAGGCTGCTCCACATCGCTCGCGCCGCCTGCGCGACGTCATGGACCGTAGTGGCGTCGGCCTCGGCGGCCAGCTGGTCACGGTCCTGCAGCGGGCGTCCGAACAAGACGTCGCGGGCGGCCAGATACGGCATCCAGTTCTCGGCTGGCTCCGTCTTGATCCGGCGAATCTCCTGGTCCAGGTCGTCGCGCAGGTCGGCCGGGTCGGGACCTCGGTCCCGCAGCCGACGGAGTACCGCCAAGCTCTGCGCGACCACCGTTGGCCGTGCCTCGGGCAGGATGTCGATCCCCGCGGTGAGCATCGCGTTCTCCGCGTCCACCAGCTCGTACGACGACCAGCCGCTGTACCCAACCCCGGCGCCGTGCCGGAATCCGCGTTCCAGCCCGCGCCGCAAGGCCCGCATCAGCGACGGGCCCGCATACGACCGCGACATCACACCCGAGAGTGCGACCGAGCCTGTTGGCCCGGCGAATCCGGCCGGCAAGGGCTGATCGCACGGCATCGCAGGCTTGACAGGCCACCGCGAGCCGTCAGCCAGCGGGAGCCGCAAGCCAGCCGTCGGCGGGCCGGTCAGCGCGAGTACGGCGTTCCCGCGGGCGAACGCCTGCGCCGCGAGCGACTGCAGGTGATCCGGATCGGCGGTATGCAGCCCGAACTCGTCGTAAGCGGCCAGACCAGGACCTTGCGCGCCGTACCGCCACAACAGGTGCAGGGCGATCGGCCCGAGGTGCCGCGTGGCGCTCTCAGCACGAAGGACCCGGCGCTCGTGCTCGAGGTCCGTGAAGTTCGGAGTGCTCAACCAGCGACAAGTCTGCTGCAGAAACTCCGCGACGTCATCGGGCTCGCCTTCGACGTCGAAGGTGGTGTGCAGCATGCTGACGGATCCGTTGACAGGTGCACGGATCGAATCCCGGTCATGCAGGGCAAGGTGCTCGAGCAGGTGCAGCCAGCCGTGCGTAGGCAACGACGCGTCCGCCATCCCGACCCGGAACCACAGACTTGCCCGCGTGCGGCGCTCACCAGGCACCCAGTAGACGGGAACCCCGTCCACCTCCGTCGCCCGTAACTCCCCTACCATTTCCCAACCCCCCAGGCGCCAGAAGACGTGCCGGACCATATTGCCGGACCGGCGCCGCTCTGGCTCCCCATTTCCGCTCATTTGCCACTTTTGACATCCGTGGCGGACCGCTGTCAGCTGCCGAGAGCGGATAGGGCGTCGCTGGTGAGGCGGCTGATGGTTCATCTTCTTGGGGTTTGGCCCCTAGGGACTTGTAGAAGTCGATGGCGGGGCGGTGTGGAAAGTGCGACGGCGGAGACCTGCCTGTCCACCACCGGTTTTGCCCGCTGCGCGGCCCTGACGACGTCCTCGACCAGGTCGTCGTGGTGGTGTGGCCGCCGTTCGGGCAGCCGGCCGATCCGCGAGCCCCGAGGCGACACGATGCCCCGGGTACGCCGGACTGACCCGACGCGGTCCGGCTGCCGCCGGATCTGGTCGGGCCGGTCGACGTCGAGCTGACTCGCGCGGTCGAGGAGATCCCCGGCCCGAACGCACTGCCCGGCGGCATCCGGTACGAACCGAAGTTTGACGGATCTCGCTGCACCATCGTCCGGCGCGGTGACCAAGCCAGGCTGTGGTCACGGCAGCGCAAAGACCTGACCGATCGGTTCCCGACGTCGCGGCCGCCGCCGTACGGCAGATCCCCGCCGGCGCGGTGCTCCACGGCGAGCTGGTCATCCTCGGCGCGGACGGCCGACTCAGCTTCGACGCGCTCCAGCAGCGGCTGGTGACCAGCCCGGCGAAGGCACGCGCCAAGGCCGCTCAGGTCCGGCTGCCTACGCGGCGTTCGATCCGGTGGCGGCCGGGGGAGTGGATCTGCGCACCCAGCCCTGGACCGTCCGCCGGCAGCGACTCGAGCAGCTCGCACGCTCTTGAATGCCGCCGCGGCAACTGACCCCGGTCACCGACGACCTCGATGAGGCCCGGGAATGGTTCGAGGTCCTGCCCGGCGGGATGGGTGTGGAGGCTCTGGTGGTCAAAGGTGCGGCCTCCCGCTACACGCCAGCGCGCAGGGATGCATGGGTGAAGGTCAAACACCGCGAAACCCTCGAAGTCATCGTCGGCGGGCCCAGTTCGCCGCGGTACTGAAACCCGCCAACGCGGGCACCCATGGCCTGACGAGATCAGCTCGCAGCGCTGGGGCGGACGCGACAGCAGGAAGCCCCTCGTGATAGTCGAGCCGACCGTTGTCGCCGAGGTCAGTGCGGACGCCGCGACCAGGCTGGACAGGTCCGCCATGGCATGCGCTACCTCCGGTTACGTGCAGACCTCCGGCCGGAAGATGTTGCATCGCTCGCCGGTGAATCTGGAGCCAGAGCGAAAAGATCATCCGAACGGTTGCCCGGCCCGCCGCGCCCTAGGCGCCGTCACCCTGGGATCGCGCCCGCGTCGTCGATGAAGTTGTAGATGGTGTAGATGACACCGTCTATCTCGACGGTCTTTCGGGTCGGACGCGCACAGGCGAGGCCGTTGTTATTGCCTTGCTCGTCGACGTTGTTGTCAGCTTGGTACGGCTCTGTCGCCACGTCCCAGACGATGTACCCGCTCTGCGGCGGAGGACAATGCCCGCCCGCCGAAGCTCCCCAGGCCTCGCCCGACACCCCCAGCAGCGCGCTCGCGACCACAACACCGACACACAACTTCCGCATGAGCTTCCCCTCTCCTCCTTCTCGCACTCTCCTCCGCTGGCTGAGGCGCGTCCACCTCTCGCCCGGGGCTGCAACGCGGCCCGGTAGCAGGGACAGTTCTGAGAACAGTCGTTATCACTGGCGAACTGGAATAGTGCAGGTTCCAATAACGCCTACGCCCAGCGGTGCGAGCCGATCTGCGCCCGGACGATCTTCCGACGCTCGACGGTCTCGATATTCGACCGTGAGCGGTCTTGCGGGCAGACCAGGGCGGGCGGAGCATGAAGTGCGGTCAGCCGCTGCCTTGATGCGCCCCTCACACCGCGTCGGTCCCCTGGCGGCTGGCCGTCGTTCGGCAGCCGTTTACAACGCAGTCGGCTCCTCCATGCCGTCCACGATCCCCCGTCCCGCAGACGTTTACGCACGACAACCCATGCGAGAAACATGGGTTCCCTTAAGTTCGAAAAGAGTTCGGTGGGTGACCTGGGCCTTCAAAGCCGGACTCGACGTCGCCCGGGCTGTCGTCCGGCATCGCCGTACGTCGCGCGCCCAATGCGGCCTGAGCGGTCAGGCTATGCCGTCGGTCGGGGCCGTGACCCAGCACGACGCACAGGAGGGGCGCCGGGACACTCTGATGGCAGTCGGCGGCTATGCGGGGAAGGCCTTCCAGTGTCCTTCGGAGATGACCTCGACGGTGCCGTCGGTCACTTTGATGGCGGTCTGGTCGTCGATGGCGTACGCCGGACCTGCGATGTCGGCGGCCCATCTCTCCGCGTCGGCCATGGTGTTCCCCGGCATCTGCTCGTGGTCCAGGTGCGGGTAGATCGAGAAGTCGACGACCCCCAGCGTGCGGTCGTCCAGGGCAGACGGCCACGAGACGAAGTCGTCACCGATCCGCGGTGTCATCACCATGCTGCCGGCACTGAGCCCTACCCAGACCGTCTCGGGCAGCGACGAGATGACCTCCGACAACCCTGACTGCCGCATCCAGTGGCACAGGTACGTCGTGTCGCCGCCGTCCACCAGCAGCACGTCGGCCTCTCGGACCCACGGCACCCACCGCTCCTTGCCGATGCTGTGCAGCGCGGTGAGCTCCAGGACACCCAAGGTCGCCCAGCCCAGGCTGGTCATCATGTGAAACGGAGGCTCGCCGGCGACGGAGCTTCGCACCGAGGCAGGCCCGAGCATCGGGTGGCCCCACTGCGCCGTGGGGATGCAGAGCGCACGGGACTCGGAGATCGGCTTGCCCAGCAGATCGACCAGCGCATCGCGGATGCTCTCGTTCGTGACGCCTCCGGATGTGAGAAGGAGCTTCACCACGCCTCCCGAGTTGAGTGCGACGGATTCGTGTGACGTAGGTACCGGGGACGCGTCATCGCCTGACTCCTTGTCTAGCCCTGTGGCCGCCTTCACCTGTTCTGCGCACACTACGTTCCGGATCCGACAACCTCCGGAGCGTCGACAACACCCCAGACAACGACCGTCGGTGGCCACAGCTGCACAGCACCTTGGACGCTTCAATGTGCGACCGAGCGACGGGGACGGCGGCTGCATGGTGTGGGGCAACGCGATGAACGGGCACCCGCGGCAGATGCTCGACCGAGGTCGAGGCGAACGCGCTGGCTGCGGATCTGGAGTTGCAGTACACCGTTCACGGCCCGCGGGATCAGGCCGGTGTCCGGCGGGTCGACCCGCCGTTGCTGGTCGATGGCTGGCTGCAGCGTGTGGGGGAGCTGGATGCCTGGATCAGCGAGGGCGGGCGGTGGCTCGGCCGCGTCCGGCACCCCGACGGCCGCGTCTCGTTCGTCGATCAGAACGAGCTCCGTCCAGCAGTCGGCGCGCAGGGAGCAGCACCGCTCGTTTGGCTGGCGGCTTGGGCGGCTGCGGACGACTCGGGGCGTGACCGGTGCGAGCTGGGCGGGTTCCCCGGTCTCGTCGACGACGCCGAATCCGACATGGCGTAGCGCGCTGGTCAGTTGCCCGGACCGCAGCAGCTGCGCGGCGCCGGGGTCGACCAGGGCGGCGTCGAGGGCTTCGGTCAGCCGCTGCGTGATCTGCTCGCTCACCGGGCGGCCCTGCTCCCGGGCCAGGTCGCGAGCGGTCTGGACGACTCGCTGGACGAGGCTGTGGCGGCGTGGTGTCAGTCGGCGTAGCTGTGTGCCGTCTCCGGACGCGTGTGCCTGGCGTAGCTGTTCGCCGAGCTCGGTGAGGTCGTTGACTCCGTCCGGGTCGGCGCGCACCAGCTGGTTGGCCAGCCACGCCGCGAGCGTCGGCTTCCGCAAGGTCTTGATCGCCTCACCCGTACTGGCGTCGCCGCCGTCTTTCGCGGCTGCGTTGCGGGCAGCAGTGAACTGCTCCGGGGTCAGCCCGTATAGCTCGACCGCGACAGCGTCGACGTCCATGCCCACAACCATGCGGCGGTCAGGCGGGCTGCGGAAACGCCGGGGCATAGCACCCGCTGACCTGCAGCTCGGGCCAGTCGGCGTTCTTGCCATTGAGCTTCTTCTGGATCTGGGTGAGCCGGCACCAGTCAGGCCGTCGATCTGACGATCGAGGTTTCTGGTCGCGGGTGGAGACGCAGGCGTAGGGGAGAGCATGCCGCCGCCGATGACGCCGGGGTCCGCGTCGAGCAGCAGAACCGTGCGGTGGTCGAGATCGGTGGACGTCTACCCTGGCCGTATAGAAATGGGTGCATTGGGAGTTGTTGGACACTCCGGACCTCCAGCGCCCGTCGGTGGTCGGGTTGCGGCATGGGGTGGTGGCGGGTGTTGACTGGTTCGTATGGGGGGCGATCTTCGGTTCGCGGGGCGGGACGCTGAGCGGCAGCTGCTCGGCGACGCGGTGCGGGCGGCCGTGGGTGGGGTGCCGCGAGCGGTGGTCATTCACGGTGAAGCCGGCATCGGGAAGACCCGGCTGGCTCGGGAGGTTTGCCGGGATCCGGAGCTGAAGGTGCTCTGGGGTTCGTGCGTGCACTTCGGTGCGGCGTCGGTTCCGTTCGCGCCGATCGGCGGGGTGTTGCAGAACTGGTTCGCAGGCGCGAGTGCCGAGGAGAGCGCCGAGGTACTCGACGGGGTCGACGCGCTGGCTGCATTGTTGCCTGCACTCGGAGGCGGCGGCAGCGTTGACACGACGAGGCTGCCGGTGCTGGTCGACCTCGTCCTCAATCGGATCGCGACACACCGTCCGACGGTGGTGGTCGTCGACGATCTGCAATGGGCCGACGTCGCTTCCCTGGACGTGTTGTCGTACCTGATCGCCGGTTTCCGGGACCAGCGGCTGCTGCTGCTCGCGACCTGCCGCACCGAGGAACGTCCGGAGGGCCATCCACTGCACGGCTGGTTGGCGGACATGCGACGGATGCCGCTGTTCAGCGAGATCACGCTGGATTCGCTGGATCTGGATGCCGCCGCCGGCCAGATCGAAGGTCTGCTCGGCCGGGCACCCGACATTGAGCTTGTCAGCGAGGCGCTGACCAGGTCGGACGGCAACCCGTACCTGATCGAGCTCATGGTTCGTGGTCTGTCCGGCCTCGAGCACGCCCTCCCCACGACCGTTCCGACCGCACTCCGCGAGGCCCTGCTCGCCGCCTGGCACAGCCTGTCCGACCAGGCCCGCCTGGTCACCAGGATCCTCGCCGTCGGCGGACGCCCGACGTCATCCGCCGTACTGACCGACGTCGCATCCATGATCGGACTTGAAGCGAGCCTGATCAGCCCGTGCCTGCTGGAAGCGCAGGACCGCGGCGTAGTGCATACAGCGGGCGGCGGGATCTGGTGGTTCCGCCACCCGCTGCTTGCCGAGGTCTTGTACGACTGCCTGTCACCCGACCAAGCGGCGGAGCTTCATGCCGACTACATCCGCGTGCTCGAGCCAGAGGCTGCTGAGGTCACGGCTGCTGATCTGGCGGTCCACCACGAAAGAGCCGGACACGTCGACGAGACCTTCCGATGGTCCCTCGTCGCAGCCGATCAGGCGGCGCGGTTGCAGGCGCCTGCCGAGGAGGCGATCCAGCTCCGCCGGGCGTGTGCTCTCTGGGAAACGGTGTCACCGAGCATCCGCGGAGGACGTGACGACCGGATCAGCCTGTTGCGACGGACCAGCACAACCTGCCTCCGAGCAGCCTTGCCGGACATGGCGGTGGCGCTCCTCACGGAGGCGTTGAGTCTCGTGGACAAGCAACAGGATCCTCTGCTGGCCTGCGATCTGCTCGTCAGCCGGGCCGACGCCCGCTGGCAATCGACGTCGCCCGGCCAGGCCGACCTGGAAGGGCTCGGAGAGGCGATCGCGTTGACCACGGGCTCGCCCGAATCCGCCGAGCGCGCGATCGCGTTCGCCCATCTGGCCGAGCTCGAAGCCATGTACGGCATGCCGGACGGTGCGGTGCATGCGACGGAAGCCGTCCGCATCGGGCACAGGTCGGGCTCGACGCAGACCTACGCACGAGCGCTCAGCGCCCGGGCGGCCGTGTCCGGGTATCGCGCGCCATTGGCTTCGCTCGCCGACGCGGAGTTGTCTGTGAAGTTGGCGAGGTCGTGCGGAGACACCGACACCGCCATCGACGCGGCCCTTTGGAGGGAGAGGGCCCTGCACGCGCTCGGCCGGCGAGCCGACTTGGCGGAAGTCACCCGCGTCGACTACTACGACGCCGTCGCCGCCGGAGTCGGCAGCTGGGCCTACTTCTTCGCCTACCAGGCCGCCAATGCCTTGATCGACCTCGGCCGCTGGCAGGAGTGCCGGACATTGCTGCGCTCGGCGCTGGGCGCGCGCTGCACAGGTATCCCGGGAGCAGGTCTCAGGTTGGCCGCGAGTCTTCTGGCTGTGCGGTCGGGACGGACCGAGGAGGCGCGGCAGCATTTCGATCGCGCGCTGGAGTTGGTCTCCGAAGACTTCAGACGGCTTCGCCCGTCCGTGACCGTGACCGGTATCGAGTTGATGATCGCCGAAGGCAGAGCCGCGGACGCCGTGACCTGGGCACGCCCACGGCTGTCGGTTCCGGACTATCCCGGGCCGGATGACGACGACGCGCTTCCGGCCTTTGCTCGTGCGGTCGCCGAGGCCACCCTGGACGGCGGCGGGCATGGCTTTGCGGCCTCGGAGCCGATCGACAGCATCCTCCGCGATTGGCCGCGGGAGCCTTTTGCCGAGGCACTGAATGGTGTGGACGTCCAAGCGATGCAACGAGCCCTCCTCGCGGCCGAACTCGCCCGTTGCCGGAATGCTTCAGATCAACCCGAGCGATGGCGTGAGGGGGTGGAAACCTCCGGTGCGGCGGGAAGTCGCTGGCACCACGCGATGGCGCAGTGGCGCTGCGCAGAGGCAGGTCTCTCGAGCGGCTGGACCCGGCCGAAGGCGAGCGATCTCGTGCGGCAGGCTCATCGCTGCGCAGTCGAACTCGGGGCCAGGCCCTTACAGACCGAGGTCGAGTCGCTGGCCCGGCGGTCGAAGATTGACCTCACTGCGCCGATCCCCGTCGTGCCGACGGTCAAGGACCCGCGACTGGCGGCGCTCACGGACCGCGAACGAGAAGTGCTGGCTTTCCTCGTGGTCGGGCGGTCCAACGGGGAGATCGCGAAGGAGCTGTTCATCAGTGACAAGACGGTCAGCGTGCATGTGTCGAACATCCTTCGGAAGACCGGGACGGCCAGTCGAGTGGCAGCCGCCGCCCTGGTCGAGCGGCGGCTGCCGGATCAGTGAACACTGACCGGATGGCGACGCCGATAGGCCCAGAGAGCTGCCATGGTGATGCCGGCCCCACCGGCGGCGGCTGCCCCTGCCTGTAGTCCTTCGGCGACGTTGTCGTCGACCTCGACCGTCGGACCCGGCTGGTAGACGACGACACCACCTCCGTCCCCGATGGTCCCGTCGGGAGGGGGCTCTCCCGCCCAGGCCGGGTCAGACACGGCCAGGACGACGACCCCGCAGGTTAGGGCGGGTACGGCGACGAGGGTGCGGATGTGCTTCATGTTTCCTCCTCACGGCGCGGATCGCCGTCTGGCATCCACCGTGCGTCGAGGCCGGGGATCGCCACATCAAGCGCGCCCCCTCAGATCTGCGACGCAAACCCCTTAGTTGTCCGAGGTGCCCCGGCTTGTGCCTTCGACGTCGCCGGCGGCGTTCGCCGAAGCTCCGTGGCCAAGCGGCCAACCTCTTATCGTTCGTATTGCCGTGGTGCCACTGTGGTGCGAAACGATGTCAATCGGTGGTGATCCGCGAGGCGTGGTGCAAGCCGACTGCAAGCAAAAGCGCTGACAGGGGCCACAAGCGGCGGTGTCATTCCTTCTCGTAATGAGAGGCTCGTCGGCTCGACTCCATGTGATCGACTCCCGAGCTTGGCGAGTTGAGCTCTCACGGGATCTACGGCGCAGCGGATGCGCATGCACCAAAGGACGCCTCCGGCGGGGCCTCAGGACTCCGGGACGACGGTCCGGATCGGCCAGCCATCTTGAGAAGGCGATGGGCCTACGTTGTGAGCGAATGCTGCGCTCGCCCAGCTGCGCGATTTGGTCAGCTCTTGTCGGCGTAGAGGTCGGCCGCCGTCTGGACCCCGGCGACGTACGCTTGCCACTTGTCCGAGTCACCGAAGTCGCCGTAGTCGGAGCCTGCTCGCCCGTCGACCAACTCCCGGACGACATCGATGTGTCCGCCATGGCGACATTCCTCACCGAGCACGACCACGATCATGTCTCCGAGAGTTGTCGACCTGTGGCCTCGTCCCACTGGGGCACCTCGCCGGGTGAGTCCAATCGAGCATCTGGACGGTCTGATCGGCCTGCCCACACGCTTCGTGGTACCAGGCCAGAATCGACTCGCTCGACTCCGTGGACCGTATCCACATGTCGCCGTTGTGCCAGAGCTCTTCGTCCCAGTCATCCGGCACTGGCCGTGGCGGAAGCGGGCGGCCCATCGGATCCGCCGACGGTCTTGACAGCCACGACGCAAGACTCGTTCCTTCGCTCGAGGCGTCTGTCGGAGGGAACTGTCAGTGCCAGCGGGGGAGCGGCACATTGTCAGGTCACGGGAGGGCGGCCCACCAGCAAGCGTCGCGGGTGATGTTGAACTCTTGGCTGATCTTGCCCCTGGCAAAGAGCTGCGCACGGACGGACTGCCAAGTGTCGTGCTTGAAAGCTCGTCGGCGTAGCTTGGAGGTACCGAGGAATTCCTGCGCGCCGACTCCGCTCGGCGTCGCCCCGGCGAACCATTGAAGCCGGCTGCGACTGCGCTGGAGACAGGCCAACCAGGATGACTGCAACTCACGATCCTTCGATCCCCGAGGGCGTCTCCAATCCGCCACCGGACACGGACGTTCTGACCGGGCCGCAGGGGCCAGGGCGCTCGCGCGTTGGCGGAGTCGTGGCCGGATCGCTGGCCGCGGGCTTTGCTGCGGCGATGGGCCTCGCGTTCCTGCCGGTGGGCACGGTGGATGTGGACTTCGCCACCGCCATGGTGCTGATCGGCTTTGCCTTCGGGTGGGCGCTCCTGGCAGTTCTGTCTACGCGGTTCACCGACCAACCACAACGCTGGGCCGTGGTGCCGGCGGTCTTCATGGCGCTGTCCGGTGCGCTGGTGCTGGTGGCCCCGGACGCCGTGGTGGATGTGCTGGGGTGGGTCTGGCCGCCGGCTCTGTTGGTCTTGGTGGTCTGGGTCTGGACCCGTGCCCGGCGCGATCTGCGCAGCCGGACCAGGGCGTGGCTGCTGAACCCGGTGCTGATCATCCTGGTGATCCTCGCCCTCGGCGGAGGGTACGAGACGATCCGCCAATCGACCGGACCCGCGGTCGCCATGCGCGGCGAGCTCGTCGACGTCGGACCGTACCGGCTCCATCTGGAGTGCACTGGCTCTGGCGATCCGACCGTGATCCTTGAGCCCGGCGGCGGTGGTTCCGCCGCGTCGATGGGGTTGATCGCACCCGCTGTGGCGCGCGACAGCAGAGTGTGCGTGTACGACCGGGCGGGGCGTGGCTGGAGTGATCCTGCTGCGAGTCCGCCCGATGGTGCGCAGATCGCGACCGATCTCCACAATCTGCTGGATCGCGCACACGTTCCGGGTCCGTATGTGATGGCCGGGCATTCCTTTGGCGGCTTGTACGTGAGGACGTACGCCGCGAAGTACCCCGAGGAAGTCGCCGGCCTGATCCTGGTCGATTCCACGGGCGCCAAGGGCACCCCCGTGTCGCCCCAGAAGGCGAGTTCTTACAGCGTCTTGAAGCACCTGTCCTCGCTGGTCGCAACCACCTCTCGGCTGGGGGTCGGGCACGTTATCGCCGGCACCGGATTCTCGGAACTACCGCCCATGTACCGCGATGATGCGCGGACGACTGCCGCCACCGGGAAGGAGATGAGCGGCTTCCTCGACGAGTTCGGCGTCGCGAACCGGTCCGAAGCCGAGGCCGGGGAACTGCGCAGCTTCGATGCGAAGCCACTGATCGTCCTGACCGCCGAACTCGAGAACGCCGAGGGATGGATGGAGGCTCAGGACGAAACGGTCAAGCTGTCGGCCAACAGCCTTCATCGTGTCGAGTCGGGGGCAACCCACGCGTCCTTCGTGGAAAACCCAGATCACGCCGCCGCGGTCACCAAGGCAATCCACGACGTGGTCGTATCCGTTCAGAGCGGGGAACCCCTCAAGGGTCCCTGATGCATTCGCCGTCCGCAGATGCGAAAGGCTGGGCCGAACGGATGATGCCGTAGACATCGGCGCCGACCGTGAGTGCGACTGGTATCTGCGGCACGCGTGATGCCGAATGAGCTCAGAGAGGTCTGTCAGCTCGGGTCCTGAGCCTGCGGATTAAAAGGCCGCGCGATCCGTCACCAACCATCCCCGACAGTTTCCACGGATCGCGCGAACCGGACGGACCGGCTGAGTCGAGCCCGGCCGCTGGCCGGCCCTGATGCGGTTCACCTCGTGAAGCCCGAGCCGCACAGTTCGTCGACCCCGCAGGCTTCACCTGGGAGTAGCTCCACCCAGCTGATCCGCCCTGCTGCCACAAGCTGCAAAAAGGTTCTTGGGCAGGGGGTTGCCGGGGAAGAATCGTCCTGACGATGTGCTGGACGACTCGAAGGAGCAGGACTCGATGCGTAAGTCTCTCGCCGCTGGTACCGGATTGCTCGCGATCCTCACGACTGTCGCCGGGACCGCCTCGGCGGCCCAGGCGGCTTCGACGGCCTACCCGACCGCGCCGTACGAGGCACCGTACGGCGCCACCTACACCAAGGGGACCATCACGTTCTACAACCGTGCGGCGATGGTGGACGGCGTACAGCGGGCGTTGGACACGAGCGGCTGCCGCCAGACGATCGCCAAGAGCTATAGCGGTTCGACGCTGCTGGACACCACCTACAGCCAAGTGACCTGCTACAGCAAGGTTGAGGAGGTCCACCTGTATGTGAATGCCGACGTGGTAGGCGGCGCCACCTCTGTGCGGGTCAGCCTGAACAACGTCGCCTCGGACGGCACCGTGACCGAGCTGGCCTGGGACTCGGTCCCCCGGCCCTGATCCGGGCGAACCTGTTGGAGCGGTTCGTCGTCGACGAGCAGCACGCCGACGAGCTGCGGGGACTGGCCTGATGGCGCCGCCGGTCGACGAGCTGGAGATCTACGCGGTGTCCAAGGCGGTGAACTCGGTCCGCAGCAACGGCCCGGAGCTGCTGGAGCCGCTCGCGCTGAGTTGATCGCCGTCGTACCGGTTCGACGTCGGTACTCCGGACCGGTACGACGAACCAGGCGTCGAGCACGGCGTCGTGAACTGGCTCGAGTGCCAGGTCCGTTCAGTCGAGCGATGCGTCACGACGTTCTGTGGTAGGTGCTGGAACGATCGCGCACGGTTGATCCGATGGCACGATTGGGCTGATCGTGCGGCGCCATCCGTCATGAGTTGGGTCGGCTGACGAGTCCTGTCTCGTAGGCGTAGATGACGGCTTGCACTCGGTCGCGCAGGCCGAGCTTCATCAACACGCGTCCGACGTGTGTCTTGACCGTTGTCTCCGAGACGTAGAGCTGGGTCGCGATCTCGGAGTTCGTCAGTCCGCGCGCCAGGAGTCGCAGCGTTTCATGCTCACGTGCGGTCAGTGCGTCGAGCCGAGTGCGGGCCGCAGGGTCAACCGATCTCGGTGTCGTGAGGAATGACTCGATGAGGCGGCGGGTCACGGACGGTGCGAGCAACGATTCTCCCGAGTGCACAGCGCGTATGCCCGCGACCAGCAGTTCGGGCTGCACGTCCTTGAGCAGGAACCCACTCGCTCCGGCCTGAAGGGCCTCGAACACGTATTGGTCCATGTCGAACGTGGTCAGCATGACGACCCGGGCGTGGGCGGCTCGGTCGGCCCGCAGCCGGCGCGTGGCCTCGATGCCGTCCATGCCGGGCATCCGTACGTCCATCAGGACGATGTCGGGCCGCAGCTGCGCGGTCAGTTCCAGCGCCTGAGCGCCGTTCGCGGCCTCGCCTGCAACGGTAATGTCCGCCTCGATCTCGAGGATCATTCTGAAGCCGGCACGCACGAGGGCTTGGTCGTCGACGATGAGTACGCCGATGGGGTTGGCTGCGTTGGATCCTGCTGCGGAAGGCGCTGGCCGGCTCATGTCGGCTCCAATGGCAACGAAGCCATCAGCTCGAAGCCGCCCTCCGGCCGCGGCCGTGCGACGAGTGAGCCGCCATAGACCGCGACCCGCTCGCGCATACCGAGTAGGCCGTTACTGGGCTTGATCAGCTGGGCATGACCTGGCCTTGGTGTCTGGCCGTCGTCCCGAACGGCCAGCTGGAGCCGGTCGGGTCCGTAGTTGATCGCTACCTCCGCCTGCTGTGGGCTGTGTGCATGGCGGAACGTGTTGGTGAGGCCCTCCTGGACGAGCCGGTACGCCGTGAGGTCCAGACCCGGTGAGAGGCTGCGGGCCGTCCCGGTCACCGTGAGCTCCACCGGTAGACCGGCGGCTCGGAATTCCCCGACCAGCCGGTCGAGGTGGTCAAGTCCGGGTGGTGGCTCGCGCTCCTCGGCTGCCGAGGCGTCGCCCTCCTGACGTAGTACACCCACCATCCGTCGCATCTCCACAAGTGCTTCCCGCCCAACCGACTCAACTGTTTCGAGCGCCTCGCGCTCGGCCGCTTGCTGGTCGGTGAGCCGGCGGCGCACGGCCGAGGCCTGAACGGTCATGACGGTGACGCTGTGGCCGATGACATCGTGCAGTTCGCGCGCGATCCGGTTGCGCTCCTCGACCACGGCCCGGGACGTGTACTGCTCGCGAGTCACCCGCCGCTGCTCGCGGTAGAGCACGGTCGTCCGCACCAGCGCCCCGACCAGCCAGCCGATGACCCACGGCGCGAGCCAGATGATGGCGTCGAGGCGGTCGGCAAGGCCCTGGTTCATAGGGTCGAAGCCCGCCCAGCCCGCCCAGAGGACGACGCCCAGCGCGAGTCCGAGCGCCGCCCGCGCCGGCTCGACGTATCGCCCGACACTGTAGATCGCGACTAGCGGGGCGAGCGCGACACCGTAACCCTCGGGCGAGCCATACACGGCGAACTCCACGACGTACACCGCCACCACTGCCACGAGCACGGCAAGCGGGCGCACCCGGCGACCCACCAGAAGAAGCGCCGTCACTGCATACAGGAGGGACTGGGCCCACAGCGGCCCCTGCCGGTGCGTGGCCCCGATGCCCCACCAGGCCTCAAGCTGCCCGAGCAGGCAGACCACCATCGCCACAGCGATGTCGAAGGCCCAGTTTCGGCGGCTCACGACTGCGACGGTACGCCTCGAGCCGTCGCGTTACGTCCTACCTGCGGAGGACTCGAAGATCCTGCTCTGGTCCACCGCGAGTCCTGCAGAGGCACGACGACTGCGAGCGGTCCTGGTCCGTACGTTCGCAAGCGAGGCCGGGCGAACCGGCCAACAGAGGGAGGACGAACATGCACCACACAGCAATCAACATCACTCCGACCATGGCGCGCCGGATCAGCCTCGCCGCCTGGACGATGGCCGCCTTCGGCACAGTCGCCGGTGAGCTGCACGCGCTGGCCCGTATCAACAGCCACCCCAATGACCTTACGTATCCACTCACCCGTGCCTGGGCCATGCCCGCGATGGACGCACTACGGCCGCTGCTCGACTGGTCAGACCCGTACTTCGTCTACTGGACGTACGGCAAGATCTGGCTGCCGATCTGCCTCGCCTTCGCCGCCGCGGCCTACCTGGTCTACCGACGCCGCCAGCCAAAGGGCGCCGAGAAGTGGACCTGGCGGGTCCAACTCGCGGCCTACGCGATCCTGACGCTTTCGGTCGCCGGCGACTACTACACGCCGTGGACAGAGCGGTTCTTCGCGGCCGGACTGGTCGCCCTGGCACTCATCGGGCTCGGCGGCGCCGGACTGGGAATCATGCTGGTGCGCAACGGATTCCGGCCGCGTACGACGGCCTGGCTGCTGATCCTGTTCCTTCCATTCTTCTTCGTGATCACCGATGTGACGTCAATGGGCAACGCGCTCCTGCCGCTCATGTGGGGCTGGGCGCTGGCCGCCCACCACGTCGTCGGTGACGAGGAGCGTGAACCGCATCCGATGTCCGCCCCGACGACAATGCCCACGCCCGGGTGAAGCGACGCCCGGAAGCCCTGTGGTTACCACCCGACGTCATCATCGGACCCGCACCGCGGAACGTTGGGGCGCGCTACGCCAGCCAGGCGAGGAGGAGGCACCAGCCGCACCTTCCCGGCTGTGAGGTGTCCGTCGACATCTACACCGGCTCGGGCGTCACTGTGTACGAAAAAGCACGTTGCAGATCCTGACAAAATGGAGGTGGCCGGAGCGCGTCAGGTGCGCCCTGGTCACCTCTTCAAGTCGAATGCTGCCGCAGTACCACTCGGTGTCGCTTCCGTGGTGCTGTTCGCGGTGCAAAGTGGCGTCAATCCATGCGGGATATATGGCCGTGGTGCGAACAGCGCGAGGGCAAAGTTGCTGGTGTAGGCCATCTGAGGCGTTGCCATACCTCGTCGTAAAGGTGTTCACGTTCGGCCAGGCCGAGGTTTGGACCACCTGCGGCGGAGGTGCGGCCAGCCTGGTCGGTCCCGACATGATCGCCGTCGACCCAGACACCCAGGGACAGGGAAGGGTACGGCTCTAGGTGGATGCCTGACCGGTGCGCGTGGTGGAGTCGGTGACTTGAGACTCAGGCTGTGTGAAGGCCGAATTCGTTACTGTTTGGGTCGGCCATTTCGACGCGGTCAGCCCGGTCGGCAAGACGGGTCGCACCGAGTGAGACCAGTCGTTCCGCCTCGCTGGTGGGGTCCGCGGTGACCAGGTCGAAGCGCTGCCGGTTCCTTGCGTTCTTGGGCTGGATCGGCGGTCCGCTCCATGAGTCCCATGAGATCTTGGTGCCGCCGAGCGGCGACTGGACCGCGGTCTGCTCGTTCTTGTCCAACACCAGCGGCCAGCCCAGCGCATTGCGCCAGAACAGGCCGACGTCTCGTGTTCCGTCACAGGTGACCTCGCCGAGGTAGCCGGTGCCGGCCAGATAATTGTTGCCCGGCTCAATCACACACAGCTCGTTGCCGCCAGGGTCGGCCAGTACGACGAAGTTGGCGTCGGGTCCTTGGCCCACGTCAAGGTGGCGGCCGCCCAGGCGCAGCGCAGTCTCGACGGTTCGCTGCTGGTGTTCGAGGCTGGTGCTGGTCAGGTGCAGGTGCAGCTGTCGCGGGCCAACCTGCAAGGTGTCGGAGGTGACGAAGCGGAGCCCGACCTGCGTCTTGTCACCTGGTACCAACGCGCCGCCAGGCTCCGTGAGGACCTCTCGGTCGAGCAGCCCGGCCCAGAAGGCCGCCACCGCGGTCGCGTCGGCCACGTCGAAGACCACTGCTTCCAGTCGTAGAGCCACCTCTGCACCCTAGGACGGGCTCGGGGCCCTGGCGACTGGGTATCACCGCGTAGCGGCGGCCCAAGCGGCCGGCGCACGGTCGTGGAGCAGCCGCGAGCGGACCCGGGCTGACGCGATGAGGTTTGCAACCGACCTCGCAGCTCGGGAGCTCCACGGCGTTCGCTCGGCGGGGAAATGGCATGCGCTGGGGCGTGGAAGGGTGCCAGGATGCCGGCATGGTTGCGCGCGCGTTTGAGGTTCGGGTGCAGCCGGAGCCGGAACGGTTCCGGCCTGTTGTCGGTGGAGCTCCTCGATGTCAGGTTGGGGCCTGGCTCCGCACCGCTCGGCGGGACCAGCCATCCGAGCAGTTCATCGGCCCTTCGAGCCGATGAGCCAGGGCACCCATCCCGACGAGCTGCCGACCGAGGTCCTGGCCGCCGTGGCCGGCGTGGTCGGGGCAGAGGTCACTCTTCTCAGTCGCCTGCCCGGAGGCTTCGATGTGGGTGCCATGCGCGTGCAATTGGCCGGAAGGGCAAACGCAGTACTCAAAGCGTGGCCCCGGGCACGGCCTGATCAGCTGGACGAGTCGTTGCGAGCCCAGAGAATCGTCGAGCGCATGCGTGGGCGCGGCTATCCCACCCCGGCCTGGCTCGGAGTGGGGGCCACAGCCACTCATGTATGGCACCTGATCGACTTCGTTGACGCGGCTCCCGCGCCAGAGCTGACCCCCTGCCTCGTTGAGCAGCTGGTGGAGATCAACGGACTCCAGGCCGGCCAAGCCTCCGAGCCCTACGACCACTGGTCGTACGCCTGGCGGCTCGCCACCGGTCAGGAGTTCGGTCAAGACTTGGCTCCGAGTTTGTCGAGGGCTGTCGCCGGGCTTTCGGGGTATTCCTCCGTGGTGTCGGCCGTGGTCGAGCGCCTGCGGCAAATGTGTGCCGACGTCCCACCACCGCGAGCGGCACCTGACATGGTTCATGCCGATTTCAAGCCCGACAATGTCCTGGTCCGTGACGGAGCGGTCGTGGCGGTCGTGGATATCGGGAACGCGGGTAGCGGCACGCGGGCGACTGATCTCACCACCCTCCAGTGGCACACCTTCCAGGATCCGCGGCTGGACGGTGTCCGGAGGCGGCTGAGGACGAGAATCCTCGACCTGGTCGGCTGGGAGGGAGCGGCAGTCCTCGCCGCGACACAGATCCTTACGCAGCTCGAGTGGCCCATCCGTCACGGGCGCCACGATGTCGTTCCAGGGGTGGTCAAGCGCGGCCATCGCGCCCTTGACGAGCTGAGCGCGCTCCGCTAACCGGCGCCGGTGGAGATGGTGTGCGAAAGGGGGACCTCCGACTTGCGATCGGCCGGCGTCGTCCTGGACGGCGAGCTGGTCATCCTCGGCGCTGATGGCCGCCTGAGCTTCGACGCGCTCCAGCCGCGCCAGGTGACCAGTCCGGCGAAGGCGTCCGCCATGGCCGCCAGGTTCCGGCCGCGTACGCGGCGTTCGATCTGCTGGCGACCGGGGGAGTGGATCTGTGCGCCCAGCGCTGGACCGTCCGCAGGCAGCGCTTCGAGCAACTCGCACGGTCCTGGATCCCCGTGGCTGCAACTGACCCCGTCACCGATGACAGCGACGATGCCCGCGAATGGTTCGAGGTCCTGCCGGCCGCGATGGGCGTGGAGGGACTGGTAGTTAAGGCGCCGCCACCCGCTACACCCCGGCCGCCGGGATGCCTGGATGAAGGTCAATTCTGTTGGGGTGAAGGCCGCTCGGTCGTTGACCGGAGCATCGGCTGCCGAGGTCAGGCGCCGATTCGAGGTGTCGCGGCGGGGCGCGACATGTGTCGTGCACGAGCAGGGATTGTCTGGATCGGTGGGCCTTGAACTCGCGCGGACGGAGGAGAGTTGCGGGAAGCACGCGCGGCGGGCCGGGTCGCGGTAGCGAGCCGTAGTGGGATTAGCAGCGCTGCTGCGGTCTGCCGCGATGGCGCCTCAGTCGGTGCGGTCGGGACCGGTCGCGGTGGCGGTCGCGACCAGGATCATCTGGTTGTCGGTCGTGGACGCCGTCGGGCTCCATCCGCGGGAGCGCAGGTCGGACTCGAGCTCGTCGACGCCCCAGTACCGCTTCAGGACCGTGAATTGGCGGCCGTCGGCCAGCTGGCGCTGCTCCGGGCGCCCGCTGGACGGCGGGGGCGAGGGCCATGCCGCCTGATCATGTGCTGGGACTCCACCGGCAGCGCTGTCGATGACGAAGACTCGGCCGCCGGGTTTGAGCGCAGACCGGACCCCGGACCAGAACCCTGCGAGTCGATCGTCGGGGACGTGCGAAAGCCAGTAGGTGAACATCACCACGTCGTACGCCGCTGCCGGGGGTTGCCAGTCGAAGAGATCGGCCACTATGTATTCGATGTTGAGTGGTGCCCCGGTGAGTCGTTCGCGGTTGTACTCGATGACCTCCGGTGACGCGTCGACGGCGGTGACATGTTGGGCGTGTCCGACCAGGTGCCGGGTCCATAGCCCGGTGCCGCAGGCCAGCTCGAGCACCCGTCCTGTCGGAGCGAAATCCCGCAATGCTGTCTCCGCCTGGGCGACGTCGTGGAACCACTGCCGCTCCAGCTCGGGTGGCAACGCATACCGCCCTCGACGGACCCACCACTCGTCGTACTCTCCGGCGCGCGCCCGGTAGTACTCGATCTGCTCGGCGATGGCCTCGTCCACCCACGCCACGATAGAGCCCAAGTCATGCCGCAGCGACGTCGAACGCCGTCCCAGTTCTGTGAGGCTCCGCCGCGCCCGCGGGCTAGCTGCTCTGCGTGGTCGGCTTGCTCGATGAGCTCGGCGGACAGTGCACGAGCAACCCCGAGCGGAAGCCAGAGCAACACGGTTTCCTCCGCCGCGTCCGGGTGCGACTGCCCTCGATCTCGACGGCTGGCAGCGGCGCGGCGGGACGCCGAGTCCACCACGGCGGACACCGGCGTACACGTCGAACCTGGTCACGGGCAGGTCGGGCAAGCGTTGGATTTGCCATGCTTGGGATCAGCCTCCCGTTCTCCTGACGCCTGGCAGCAGGCCGGATGCCTCGATGTCTGGAAGTTCGACACCACCGAGCGCGGTGGACGGTCTCGGTGCTGCTGGCCTGAGCTCCTGGGACCTGGGACGGCCGGCTGCGCGCGCCACTAGTCGCCCTTGCCGTCCTGTGCCACGTCGGAAGCGTGGCACGACTTGCGGCAGGGCCACCCGTCCCGCAGTCGTTTGCGCACACATACGTTCCCTTAAGCGAAGATCCTGAGATCAGGGTGCGACCTGGGCGTCTGCGTCGTGCACGGTGTTCGCGACGCAGACCCCTCAGGGCCACTTAGTTGCAGCTTGCGCCGGCTTCCCGAACCGGGCATGCAGTTCGACCACCACGTTGTCGGGGTCGTGCGAGTCGAGCTGGGGTTGGCGGTGAACGCCATAAGACTCGGGAGCGGGCCGGTATACCCAAGAATCCTGCTGCTTCAGTGAAGGTCCGACTGGACCTCGGTCAGTCGATGCCTTCGACGATGCGGAAGTCGCGCTCGACGCCGTCGGACAGGGCGACCAGCGCTTCCTCGTACGCCGCACTCTCGCGCGCTGCGACGGCCTGCTCGAAGCTGTCGAACTCGACCAGGACGGTGCGTTCGGCGATCCCGGCGTCGTGGGCGACGACCCGACCGCCACGGATGAGGGTCCGCCCGCCAAAGGCCTGGACGGCCGCACGGGCCAGGTCGTTGTAAGCAGCCAGCTTCTCAGGGTCTGAAATGGTGCGGTAGGAGCTGACCCAGTAGCCCTTGGGCATGGAACCTCCAGTGTTGGGATGAGTGCATCTGACTTACGGGTTGGTTTCGGACGAGCGTCGGCGGGCGAGAGCGAGGCTTGTCAGCGTCGTGATCGCCATGGCGCCGATGCCGACCAGCGCCGCGGTGGTGTAGGCGCTCCCAAAGCGCTTCGGAAATCGAATCGATGGGAACACGATAGTGTGTCGGATATCGAAGCGGCAAGAGGGGACGGTACGACGGATGGCGGCACCCAGGCCCGGGCGGGCGGTCCGAGGGTCGAGTACCGGCCGGCCGCTGATGGCTGCCCTCGACCTGTTCGGCCGTAGGTGGAACCTGCGGATCGTCTGGGAACTGCAGGACGGGCCGGTCGGGTTCCGTGCGTTGCAGGAGCGCTGCGACAACATGTCCTCCAGCGTGCTGCGGCAACGGCTGACCGAGCTGCTCGACGCCGCCCTCGTCGAGCAGCATCCGGATACCACCTACGCCCTCACCGAGCTGGGCCACGGCGCCCGCCGCGCGCTGCGCCCGCTCGCCCGGTGGTCCGCAGAGTGGGCCGCGATCCTCTCCGCCGCCGATTCCGAAGACACCCCCTAGCGCTTCTGATATCGAAGCGCTTGCGTCATTCGGAGAGTGACCTACCAACAGCGATAAACCGGCGGGTCTCAATCTCACGCTCAACGAACCCGCGATCAGGCCGATGCTTGTCGCGTCGTGGACCTGAAGGGCCCTAGTACTCCAATTGCAGCAAGAATGCACAGAGGTCTCGCAGGTCGAACGCATACGACCACACAGTTTTGCGGCGACCGGTCCACCGCACTCAGATGCGCCAGGAACCATCAACCGGACCGACAACGGCGTACTGCTCGTCCAGCACCGTCCACGAGACCTCGCCGTCAGGCGAATCCACACGTTGGACCACCAAGCCGACAGGCGTCTCCGAGGCGTCGACAACACCCCAGATAACGGCCCACGGTCACCGCGCCTACACATTGCGGATCCTTCGTGGGCTATATGGAAGACATCGTTTACGAAGGCTTAAGGGAACATAGGTTCGATTAATGTCATGATGGGGTCATGGTTGGACGCTTCAATTGTGCGACCGGGCGACGGGGACGACGGTGGCTGGATGGTGTGGGACAACGCGATGCACGGGCACCGCGGCACGTGCTCGACCGAGATCGAGCCGACCGCACTGGCCGGGGATCTGGAGTTGCAGTACGCCGTTCACGGCCCGCGGGACCAGGCCAGTGTCCGGCGGGTCGACCCGCCGATGCCGGTCGACGGCCGGCTGCAGCGTGTGGGCGAGCTGGGTGACAAGGCGCCCACGGCGTCCCTCCGGGATCTTTGACCCTTGACCCGCACCGCACCGAACCTGACGTCGGCAGCCATCGTGGCGATGCAGGAGGACTGCCCGCGTGCATGACACGTAACTGTCACTCTGCGGCTGGCGGTCGCGATGCTCTTCTCTCGTCCGAGACCCGCTGCCAAGACTGCTCTTGATCCGGGTCCAACGGCAACACAGGAACGTCGCTGAGGTAGCGATGTGCGAGCTCGACCAGTTGGGCGGGCGCGATATCGGGAAGGGCACGGAATTCTGACCTGCCCATGTCCAGCGCGTACGCACATGCTGGACGATCCCCCAAGACAGAGAACACGACACACCGGTAGCCGTGGCCTTGCGGTCCAAACACGACAACGTAATGGTGGCCGAGGTCGCTGCGATGTGCCTCCAGCCACTCCGGACGACCGGTAGCGTTCGCGCCCGGCGTGCGCACAGCCTTCTCCATGAGTCCCTCGAGGATCTCGGTCGATATGACCTTGATCTCGGGGATATCTGCTCCGCCCCAAGGCAATCGACCAGCATCGAGTTTCGGCCATCGACGAACCCGTCCGCGCCAGCCAAACAGCAGGTCCATAACAAGACCTTACAGGCCGACCAGAGTGAGATGGATGCTGATTGGCCCCACACATTTCGCGTCAATGAAATGGCACGAAGTGACATCAGCGGACTGGGTCGCGGGGAGCAGGGCTTGCCACCAGGGGGTGGCTAGCCATCGGTCGCCGCGGGCCGAGTGCTCGTCGACGGTGGCGGTCTTGGCGGGTGGGGCGCGCCCACCCAGCCGGCATATTCCCGCGGGAACGCGTGAACGCCCGGAGTGGCGATGACAAGAATTTATTGCGTGCTGTCGATTCTCGAGGTGCCCGCTCGACGTACCAATAGAGAGTCGAGCTAGCGGCGTCATCGTCACGAGCTACCAGCGGACCGGAACCCCGAGTTGCGGCTCCTTCTGATGACAATCCGGGCGGAGAGAGCCGCACGGAAAGAGAGGGAAGAGGAAGACCGTGTCGGAAACCGCCAGTCCTGACTTTCTCGCGTTACAGGTGCGCGACCTCGAGCGCTCGGCCGACTTCTATGAGGGGTACCTCGGGCTCGAACGCGAGCCCGCTGCGCCGCCTGGCGTGATCGTGTTCAGGTCGGCCACGATCCCGTTCGCGATCCGGGAACCGTTGCCCGGCACCGACCTCGACGCGGGGCCGGTCGGGGTTGGCATCGCGGTGTCGCTGCGGGTCAGCGACGCGCAACTGCTGCACGACAACCTCAAACGGGCCGGGGTAACGATTCTGATGGACCCGTTCGACACTCCGTTCGGCCGCACGTTCATGTTCCAGGACCCCGACGGGTACGCGCTGGCGATCCATGGTGCGCTGCCATCCTGAGGGCGGGCCAGGGTTGGCCAGGCGCAGGCAACACGGGGGGCAGCCGTGAGGCTCCGTTGGATCAGGCCGACCCTCGTTGGCACACCCGAGCGGCGCGAAGAACGTAATGCTCGGTGGCGGCAATGGGGGACACATGGGTCACCGGGCGATACGCGTTCGTCGCTTCGCAAGTAGTAATCGTCTCGCTTACACCTGACGCCGCGGGTTATCGGACTGCAAGTCCGTACTCCGAGATGTCGAGGCGCCTCGGCCGGCCGGTCTCGTTCGCGGTGCGGGTCGTGGTGCGAATTCGTGTCGACTCATGCGGAACATGTGGCCGTGGTGCGACGAGAAGGGTGGCAAAGTTGCTGGTGGGGGCCAGATGAGGTGCCGTCGTTCCTCGTAATGAGAAGGTCGTCGGTTCGATTCCGACAGGCGGCTCCACCAGAACCCCCAGGTCAGAGGCCAGTTCCTCGCCCGGGGGTTTCGTCGTTCCGGCCTCAGGTTCCCTTCGTGCCCCGTGGTGCCCCCATCTTCCGGGCGGCATCAGAGAGGTCTGGTCGATCAGGTGCCGTACACGTCCACCGTCCTGGCCGCCGAGGCGTGCCCCAGGATCCGCTGTTCGACCTTGGGATCAGCGCCAGATCCGAGCCAGACCGACGCGGCTGTGTGGCGCAGGTCGTGAACCCGCAGAGTCGGAACGCCGATGGATTTGATCGCAGCCGCCCATCAGCGCATCGAGCCCGGTCCCCCCTCCCGGGTGAGGCCAGAGCAGCGACGGATCCGAGCCGCCTGTGGGAGAATCCGCCATGGTGGCCGACGGGTGGGTTACAGAGTACGTGCGCGTCGATGGGAAGTCTGTCCACCTGAAGCGCAGCTTGGGTGGCAGCGGTGTGCCTCTCGTTCACATTCATGGATTCGGCATCTCTGGCGCCTACCTGATGCCCACGGCAAGAGTCCTGGCCGGCCGATGGCTGAACGTCGTCCCGGACCTGCCGGGCTACGGCCGCAGCGAACGGCGCGACCATGTCCTGGACATTCGCGCTCTGGCTGGCGCCCTGCTGGCGATCCTGGATGCCCTGAGCATCGACCAGGCTGTGCTGATCGGGAACTCGATGGGTTGTCCGATCGGCCTTGAGGTGGCGCATGAGGCACCCGAGCGGGTCGATCGCCTTGTCCTGGTGTCTCCTGCCGGAGGCTTGCAGAACCAGCCGCTGCCTCGCGGGCTCGGTCAGTTGGCTCTGGACGTGATGCGAGAGAGCCCGACGATGGTCCCGGTCGCGCTGCCGGACTACCTGAGGTTCGGGCCGATCAACGGCCTGCGCTTGTTCCACCAGCTGACGCTCTTCCCGTCCCTGGAGCGATTGCTTCACACCCCCGTTCCGACGTTGGCCGTCCTCGGTGGCCGTGACCCGCTGATGCCGTCTCCGTCCCGTGTGGGCGAGGTGGTTCGGCTGGCTTCCGGGCATCTGGCGGTCGCACTCGTCGAACGGGCGGCGCACGCTGTGAACTTCAGTCACCCGGAGGAGCTGGCGAAGCTGATCGAGGCCTGGCTGGACGGTGAGCTGCTCGCTGGAGGCGCTCAACTCCCTGCCGGGGTTCGCGTGATCCACTCCTGAGACTTGCTCGAGCACGAGCCGGCGTGGATGCGGACTAGCCGTGGAGTTCGACTCATGGAGACTCGCGCTCGCTGCGGGCGACCGTGTTACCAGATTCGCTGGCAGAGAGCAGATGCGACACCGACGTTCTTCCCGTAATGAGAAGGTCCTCAGTTCGACTCCGGGTGCCAGCTCCACTCCGAGATGCTGCGTGTGCCTCACGCCAGGCTTCGACCTTGGTCAGCGGCTTGGCAGTGCCGCGGTCGAGCTGGCCGGCGACAGCCAGAGTGATGATCGCGCCCCAGCCGATGACGTTGAACGCGTCGACCAGCTGCTCGAGCAAGCCGACACCGCCCGCGACAGCCTGGTCGTCGACGCAGTTTCCGGCGATGCCGCAGTGGCCGTCGATGCTGCTGCGAAGTCGCCGACGGCATCGCAGACCCGTCAGCGCCACCGAAGACACTTCGCGGTGTGAAGGGCCCTCGATCGCCTCCTGACTTGATCAATCAAGTGGACGAGGCGAGCCTCCGAGCACGACGGTTCTGATCGGGCGTGAAACCGTTTTGAAAGCGTCGGATGTCACGATGACCCGGTGAGTGTCGTCCAGTCGCCGCAGAGGAGATTCAAGTAATGCGGAAATGGTTCATTGGCTTTGTTGTGTCACTGATGGTTGGAGTAGGGCTACTGGCGGGTCCCGGACTTGGGTCCGCGCAAGCCGGCGGGACGTACGCAGGCTGTCCTTACGGCGCCGTCTGCGTATACCCTGATGCCTCGTTCAACCACAATCCGTCGCTGGTGTTCTGGTCCTACGGGGCACACAACCTCTCCAATCAGATTGGTATGCACCGAGTTTTCAACAATCAATATGGAGGCGCACACGCTTGGCTTTGTAGAAACTACAACGGGGTTAACTGCACGCCTTTCCCAAACGGCTATCCGATCGAGCAGTACAGCTATGTCGACTACGACCTGACACCCATCAACTCGATCCTCCTGACCAGAAACTAGTCGTGCGCCGCGACGTTCGTCGTCCGCGTCGATCTGGCCCGGCCGTACCTCGAGTACACGAGGTTCATGCGGTGCCTTGTTGACCGAAGCGCTCGGCGAACGTCGTGGTCAGGGCGTCGAGGGCCGAGGTGTCGGCGTGGTCCGAGGGACGGCCGTAGCCGATCATGACGCCCTGGCGGGTAGGGGACAGTTGCGTGCGCTCCGACAGGCAGCCGAGGGCGACGCAGTGAGCCTGCGCAACGGCTTCGATGTCGGTCTCGGTGGCCGTCCGCGGGAGGATTGCCAGGGCGTGCAACCCGGCGGCGATGCCGGTCAGCGTGATCCGCAAGCCTGCGAGGTGGTGGCGGAGTTGTCGCGTCGGCGGCGGTACCGCTGACGCGACCTGCGGATGTGGCGATCGGAGTGGGGTTGAGGTTCGGGTTGCGGGGGTGGGTACCGGGCTGTAGGCAACCACCTTCGATGAAGGCAGCACAGCCCTGTCGGAGACGCCATCGGGCCGCGACAGGACTGGACTGACGACCAGGTGCAGCAGTTGCGCGGGCTGGCCCGGGGCAACACACCCGTCGGGGTGATGAGTGTCAAGCTCGGGCGGTCCGAGGACTCGATCCGGTCCAAGGCGCAGTCGGAGGGGGTCAGCCTGTCGCCGCCGAACCGGTCGCCGTACGGCGACGTGAGCTGAGGTCTGGGCGCATTCTGGTTGCGTGGCCAGGGTCTGGCGGTGCGGGAGATGCGATGGGGCGAACGTTCGGGAGCATCACCGGTTCTGCCCGCACCGCGACTCCCGGCTCAAGGTTCGACAGGTGAAGATCATCGTGTGACCGCCATTCCGCCGATCACGGAACAGGAGCGGTGATGACTAGGGGCAGGCGACGCACTGAACCCACCGAGGTACGCATCCCGGCCGACCTGGCCGGCCCGATCGAATTGGCGCTCGCCAAGTCGGTCGACCTGATCCCCGCCCGCACGCTCTGTCCGGCGGCTGCCGCTACGAGGTGAAGTGGGACAGCTACCTTCACTGAACAAAGGCAACCGATGGCCTGAGGGTGCCTGAGGTAAGGGAATGCGGTCCGGGACTGACCAGTCCGTCGGCCCCGAGTCGACGCAGTACGTCGGTGAGCTGGTTCGGTGACACCCGCTCCGGGCGGCGAGTTCGTCAACAGCGCCTCGTGGCCCGCCGAAACAGGGCCAGACCACTTCAGGTTGACGCAGGCGCTTCAGGACCCGGCGGTGCGGAACTGGGCGGCGAGGACCTCGATGCGGGCGGCGTCATGCCCAGGGCGTAGCCGATCGTTGCGGCTGAGCATGATCAATCCGTGCAGTGCTGCCCAAAGGACCTCGGTGAGAGTGTCGACGTCGCGCGCAGCAGCAATGGGGGCGACTGCCTCGCGAAGTTCACTGAATGCTTCGACCAGCGGTGTCGGGGTGTCCTCTGCACCGAAGGGCAGTCGCGTGGACCGGGTGAACATCGCGTCGTAAAGCGCGGGGTTCTTCGCGGCGAAGTCGTTGAAAGCAGCGGTAACCCGGCCGAGCTCGTCGGTGGGTGTGGCGCTGTTGCGACGGGCCGCGCGCAGCGTCTCGCCGAGTTCGCCGAAGCCCTCCAGTGCGACGGCTTCGACGATGTCCGCCATCGATCCGAAGTGCTTGTAGAGCACCGGCTGGCTGTACTCGATCTCGGTGGACAACCTGCGCGTGGTGACCGCATCCCAGCCTTCCCTCTCGGCCAAGGAGCGCGCTGTCGCCGTGATGAGCCGGCGCCGGGCTGTGCGCTCGCGCTGCCGGCGTTCCTCGGTAGCCATACCTGACTGTAGCATCGCTAACTATTCTAGCGTCGCTATTGACGGGATCACAGCTAAAGGCTAGCGTTGCTAACTCTAGCAGCGCTAACCCTTATGAGGAGATCGACATGACCACGCCCGAACACCAGCTCGTCGACCTCTACGTCGAGATGCTCAACACCCACAACCCGGATCTGGTGGACCGATTCGTCGCCGAGGAGTACGGCAACCACAACGACTTCGTCGCCGACGGACGTGAGGCCAACCGGCAGTTCTGGACCGCCTTCTTCACCGGCCTGCCCGATGTGGGCGTCACGATGGAGGACCTGATCATCTCCGGTGACCGAGTCGTGGGCCGCTTCATCTACCGCGGCATCCACACCGGGGACTTGCTGGGCATCCCCGCCAGCGGCAACCCCGTCGAGATGCGCAGCATCGACATCTGGCGCGTCCAGAACGGCATGTTCGTCGAGCACTGGGACGAGCTGAACCTGATGCAGATGTTCCAGCAGATCGGCGCGCTGCCGCCGCTCGGCGGCCCCGAGACCCAGGCATGACACTGCTCTCGCAACTCGCCGTGCTCTTGGCGATCGTCAGCACCGGGATTGTCTACGGCGCCGATGCCTTCTGCGCGCTCGTCCAGCGATCCGCACTCGCGCGGGTCGATGACAGCACTCTCACCGCGATGATGGGCAACGTGCACCGGTTCGCCGACCGGCGAATGCCCGTTCCCGGAATCCTCGGCATCGTCGCCGCCGCGGCCGCATCCGTGCTCGCCGCAGTGGCCGGCCACCCGGCCGGATCAGCGGTCGCGGGTGCAGCATTTGTACTGCTGGTGGTCTGGGTGTTGCTCTACCTGCGCAGCAGCGCACCCATCAACCGCAGACTCACCGCGGCCGCCGAAGCCGGCGAAACTCCCGCCAACGCCCGCACCCTGCAACAGGACTGGGACCGCATCATCGTCCCCAGAGCCGTCCTGCAGGGCCTGGCCGTCCTCGCCCTGGGTGTAAGCCTCTTCATCTGACCCGGCACTCCGTCCCATGCTGCACTCCACGCAGGCCATATCGAGAGGATTCTGACGATCGTGTACCGGCTCAGGATTTACGCACTGCGCACGGCCGAAGCGCTCCGGGACTACGCAAGCGTGCACTGGCCGCGGCACATTCCGAGCCTGCGCGCTTTCGGCGTTACCACGCACGGATCTGGACCGACCACGACGCCGGCGCACACCGCCTGGTCGCCCCGATCGCATACCCCGACGACGCCGAGCCCGGCGAGGTCACCGCCGCGTACATGGCCAGCCCTGAGTTCGCTTGTGCCGCAGCGGTCGACGGCGCCTAGCACAGCAGGCCAGGCATGCCGCGTCCAACTAGGCCCGGCCACCGAACTGGTCGGAGGCGGCTCACGAGTTGGAATAAGGCTGGTTCCGATAACGCCTACTCCCAGCGATCCGGCCCGATCTACGCCCGGAGGATCTTCCAACACTTGGCCGTACCGATATTCGTACCTGACGCGACTGGCGGCTAGGCCGTCGGCGATTACTCGAACTGGTGTTCTAGTCTGAGGGGGTGGGGACGAATCGCCGTTACCCGCGGGAGCCGCCCCCGGATGGCCAGCGGCGGCATTGCTGGGTGATGCGGACGGCTCGCGAGCGGGGTCCGTGGCCTGGGTTGATCCTGGAGTGGCGTCGTACCTCGTCGGGGGAGTGGCAGGCGCGGGTCGTGTACGTGCCGGACCTGCGCCGGCCGGAGTCGGTCGAGGGGTGGTTCGCCGCCGCCAACCTGCGGCCGCTAGACCCTGGGGCCTAGCCGTGTAGGCCACCCGACGCGCGTTGCCGACGACGGCGTGATCGACGCATGGTGGGGAAACGAGGATGTGATCAGCATAAGGCCGCACTGGACAAGTTTGTTGGGGGTCACGGTGCTCATGCTGGTGGCGGTGTTCCTCATCGGGCTCGGCGTGAGAGGCATCGTGACGACCCAGCGGTTCCTGGCCAGCACCTCTGCCGCCGATGGAGTCGTCGTCAAAGTCGACCAAGTCACCAGCCACGAGGGCGACGGAACCACCAAGTATCACCCAGTCGTGCGGTTCGTCGCCGCCAGTGGGCAGGTCGTGCAGTACAGGGATCACGTGGGCGAGAACTCGCAGGCATACACGGTTGGCGACTCGGTCCGGGTTCTCTACGACCCGGCGAACCCGCAGAGGGCTCGGCTGGATACTTGGGCAAGCCTCTGGCTCGAGGCTGTGATAATGCTCGTCTTCGGCGTGCCGCTGCTATTCGTCAGCGCTGTGATCTTGCTGTTCGCTCGTGTGTCCCCTCCCGAGGGAACAGGCCAGAAAGGCAAAGCATCGGTTCGCCGACGTCGCCGCCCGCCGCGCCCGATCTCACCCCGATCCGGTGAGGAGTCGAACCAGCCTCCATGCCGAGGTTCAGCCGAGGACCGGCCCCAGGACTCGCAGGTTCAGGACGAGTAGGCCCCAGCCAGAGCGTCGACAACACTCCAGATAACGACGCACAGTAACTGCAGAACGCACGACGTGGCCGGCCGGTCTCGCTGTTCATCTACTGCCCGTCGCTTCCGGCCCGGTTTGATGGCAAGGCAATCCGGGCGAGCTGGAAACTCCTCGACCGAGCTGGCCCGGCAGATGCCGGCACTGGTCAGCCCACGGCTCGCCTGGACGGTGCCGCCCGCCGGACGTATCGCGAGGGTTGGGCTCCCCGGCAGACGCTCTATCGGATCGGGGATCTCGTGGCGATGTTCGCGGAGTTGGTCGATGCAAGCGGGATCGGCGATGACGCCTTGACGCAAGCGCGGTTCATTCGCCCGCGGTGTCCTCGGCCTCCCAGTGGAGCAGATCGCCGGGCTGGCACTTGAGCACCTCGCAGAGCGCGGCGAGCGTCGCAAAGCGCGCGGCCTTGGCGCGGCCGTTCTTGAGTACCGCCAGGTTGGCGGGCGTGATCCCTACACGGTCTGCGAGTTCGCCCACGGACATCTTCCGCCTTGCCAGCATGACGTCGATGTCGACGGCGATCGGCATCAGATCACCTCGTCCAACTCGGCCCGCATCTGCGCCGCTTCGACGTCGCGGGCGACGGCCTGAGTCAGCAGCATCCGCAGCACGAGCACGATCAGCGCGACTCCCAGGATGGCCACGCCAATCCCGCCCATGATGAGGGTGACGCCCGGGTCGTCTCGCTGGCCCGGTGCATTCACGGCCGTGACCGCGAACCACACGAGAGCAGCCGCGACGATCGCGCCGATGATGACGTCCACGTACCGGAAGGCGGCGTGGGAGAACACGGTTCCGCGTCGCACCATTGTCACCAGTCGCCATACACAGATCAGGGCGACCTGGGCGGTCCCCAGGCCCAGGATCGTGATCACGCGCAGCGGGGTCAGCGGGAGTGACCCGTCCTCGGGGTCACTCCCGCTGACCAATGCCCACGCCATCGACGCCTGTCCGAGCACGGTACCGGTGAGCACCACCGCGAGCACGGTGCGGAGTGCGCGCACGGTTAGCTTCCCCATGGTCCATTCCTTCCATCGAGCTACGATGGGAGGCTATCGAATGTCGATAGATCGAAACAAGAGCTGTCGGAGCGGCGGACCGAGGTTCCGCACCATTGCTTGACCCGCGGGACCGGACGACGCGCCCGCTGCCGGCGTCATGGTGCAGTTCCTTGAATACCTCGGCGAAGCACAGGATCAGTCCCCGCGCGCGCGAGCTTCGGCCGGCTAGCTCGGAGGTGGAAGACGCGGGGTGTGAGTCATGTGCAGGGCAGCGCTAGGTGTGCGTTCGTGTTGGTCTGGGCTTGCAGCGATTAGGGGGATGGTGCGGGTGTGGTGTCGAGAGCCCAGAGCGCGCGGTAGTACGCGGTTCGGATCGGATCGGGCTCCACGCCGTACGCTGAAAGCAAGGTCTCCTCCCAGCCCGGTCCGTAGTTCCACTCTGTACTCCAAGTCGCGACAGCGAGGTCGGCCCATCGGTCAGCCGTACCGAGGTGAGCCATGTCGACCTGGCCTGAGTACTGGCCGTCCTCAGTGATGAGAGTGTTTGGCACACAGGCGTCACCGTGGCACACCACCAGTTTGTCTATCGGGGGTGCGGCTGGGAGACCGCTCGTCGAGTCTTTGCCCGCAACAGCGGCTTGCTTAATCCTGTCTTCCACCGACCAGGTGAATGGACACCTGTCAACTGGCAGCTCGTCATGAAACGCTCGCAGTCCTACACCAGCTGCCCGGACGGCCGTCTCGGGATTTGCTTTCCAATGATCGCTGATAGCGCTGTCCCCGGGCAGCGCGGCCGTAAGCATCCAGGCTCCGTCAGCGTCAGTCCCATGGTCGAGCACGACTGGTACCGATGCGAACTCGCACGCCCATTGGAGCCGCTCGACTTCTGCGGGCAGATCGACGCCAGATCGGGCCGGTGCCCATTTTGCGAACCTGCGCGAGGGTCCTGCACCCACCTGAAAGGTCAAGCCGCCAAGGCCGTTGCGCCAGACCGGGATGACTGACTGGTCGCCGCCGAGTCGACGAATCTGCACAGGCACGACTACATCGTCGGGCGGGCGACCACTGACCAGCACGAAACCGAGCCTCCCGCGACAGGTTCTGAAAAACTGCTAACGGATTTGCTAACACGCCGGGTGGACTGATGGCGACGGGTGTAGACGGTTCCGAGAATATCGGGGCATGCGCACGCCCCCAGCGCGATGGTATGGACTCGATCAGACGACTAGCAATTCTCGCGGACGGCAGCCCCCAGAGGCCCCCGGTCGACCCTGATCAATCGTCAACGGCCCTCGACCACTGGGCACAAGTAGTGCTCAGGATCGGGGTCGTCTGCGTACGGACGCTCATGGAAGCTGACTCGTCATGAGAAGGTCGCCAGATCCAAACTCGCGAGGGCTCGTGGCAGGCGCTCGCACTCCACAGACATCCCGCGCAGATCTTGACCTAGGCTCCCGCCCCAGCCGGCGCAGTGCGGTTGCATTGTGCGCCGGTGAGTTCTCCGTCCTTCGCAGCGGTGCTGTCGGCGATGCTGGCGTCATGACCACGGAGCCGCGGCCAATCGATTTCATTGCTAGCGGTCGGGTCCCGCGGTCAAAGGCTATGACTGGGTGGATCGCACGAGCTCGATCACGGAGGCAGCAGGCGGTGCCTCGCCGGCGAGCGGCACGGTCGCGCGGCGGCCGCGCGAGGCAGTGACCAATCCTGCTGCGACGAGCAGCGCCACAGCAGGTCTCTGCCGGCGTACACCTTTACCCGGATGGAGCCGGATGGAGTGTCTCCAGTTCGCCGCGCTGCCTACTGACCGGCTTGTTCCCCCATGGCCCCACGGTAGCGATTTTGGGCCCGGGCACTACGAGTTGGCCCCACGCCCATCATTCGGGTCTTGGACCGATGGCGCCGAATCCGGCGCTGACCTGAGTGTTCTTCTCGTAGGGCTGAGCACCTTCGGTTGATGGGTGACGGATCTGCTTCGGTAGATCGTTGACACTCAGGTTTGTAGTTTATGGCGACGTTGGCCGCCGGGGACGGA
>NZ_JBICST010000008.1:0-5774 GCF_043197265.1 Kribbella sp. NPDC049227
GAGGTCACTACCGCACCACAACCCTTGCCCGGCTGGATCATCGAGGCCCTCGACACCACCTCACCAGCCCTTGAAGCACCCAGCACTCGAACGTGCACGAACCCCCACGCATACAGCCTCGCCGCGCTCACAGGGGAGCTAGAGAAGGTCCTCGCCGCGACGCCAGGCCAGCGCAACGACACACTGAACCGGGCCGCGTTCGCCCTCGGTCAGCTCATCGGTTCCGGGCTGCTCGACCAGCACATCGCCCGCGATGAACTCGTGTCTGCCGCCGGCCGTATCGGACTCTCACGGTCCGAGGCTGAGCGCACCATCACCTCCGGCATCACCGCCGGCACGCGCCACCCCCGACGGCGACCCGCCTAGAGTCATGACGCAAGCGATGGGCCTCAGGCAGCCACCGCAACGGCTTCCTGAGGCCCATCGGCGTCGCCAGGACTTAGCTTGCGTGTGCTTGCTCCACCTCGATGGGCGGCACTCCCGAGCGGCGCCAGACCCAAGCCAGCGTCGCGAACACACCCTCTACATACCCAGGGCGGCCGGGCCACTCCCACCGTCCGACCAGCCGCTCGACCGCCTGGGTCTCGGCCTCGATCAGCTCCTCGATCGCAAACTCGCTCGTGCGGCTGATAGGGGACCGAGCCAACTCGCCCCGCCGACCGTCAACCGGAGCGTCGTAACGGAACTCGCCATTAGCGATCCAGCGACACGTCCACTGCACGCCGGCCAGGTAGCCGTCCTCGCGCCCGTCGACCTTCAGAGCGTCAGCGCGCCGCTCGGCAGCCAGCCACACCCGCGCGAAATCGGTGACCTCCACCCCGCGCAGATGCTCACGCCGGATGCCGTCGAAGTCGCTGCCTCTGAGCTCCATGCCACACCACGATCCCAGCAGACACCGACATTTTCCACGGCAGCGCCTGAGTAGGGGCCACGCGCGCTGCGGGCTATCTCGGATGACTGTCCAGCAAGCGTGTCGCTGTCCTCGCTCGTTGATACATGGCCAGATGGTCCTCGCGGAACCAGTACCGGCCACGTGTGTCACGGTTGCACGGAATTCGGTCGGACCTGGCCAACCGTAAAACGGTGGAGACGCTGCAACCCAGAACCCTCGCCGCGGCGGCGGCGTTCAGCTGCCCTGCCCGTTCGTCGGGTGGCGGATGCGACTCGGCATAGGTCTCAACGTCACGCCGGAACAGCGGAAACGTCGCGTTGGACGATGAAGGCAGTTCATCCGCCGCGATCAGATCGCGGACTGCGGCCGACGGCCGACCGAGGATCCTCGCTGCCTCACCGATCGATATCGCTTCGCCGCGATCACGCAAGGCCTCGAGCGCGGGACGGTGGTACCGCCGATACCCAGACCCACGCTGGATCAGGCCCCGGTGCGCCATCCGGTGAACGGTGCTCTCACCCACACCGAGAATCTCGGCCGCGTCCTTCGCCGAGACCCACTCGGCCTCGTGCAGCTCATAGGCACGGCGCGTGTCTGGCGCGGTCAAGAGATAGGCAGCGCGTCGAGCAGGTGCGGACCATTGTTGCGGCGGACGTCGTTGACGGCCGTGGACACGGCGTAGATCTCCAGCCCTGTCGGTGGCCTCATCAGCGCCTTGACGTCGTCGGGTTCCTTGATCGCGGGGTCGAGCCACTGCGCCCAGCCGTCCGCCGCGATCGACATGGGCATGCGGTCGTGGATGCGGCCAATCTCGTCGGTCGCGGTGGTGGTGATGATCGTGTAGGACCACAACAGGGCGGCAGGGTCGTCGTCTGGCAGGGACTTGTCTTTCCACACCTCGTACACCCCGGCCAGAGCGAGTGACGAGCCGTCGGTGGGCCGGAACGCGAAGGGCTGTTTGAGGGGCTTCTTGGTCTTCACGCTGAGCTGGTCGGTCTCGAACCACTCGTAGAAGGCGTCGACCGGGATCAGGCAACGCCGCGACTTGAAGGCGGCCCGGAACGCCGGCTTCTCATCCACGGTCTCCGAGCGTGCGTTGACCAACCGGTTCCCGATCTTGGTGTCCTTGGCCCAGAACGGCACCAGGCCCCACTTGAACAGCCGCAGCTGCCGCACCGCGGCGGCATCCTTGGGTCCGTCAAGTGGGGCTCGCGAGATCACGACCGGGGCGAGCTTGGTCGGCGCGACGTTATAGTCCGGTCCTTTCGGTTCGTCGGCCTTGTCGTCGTCGATCTGGAACTGTTCGAGCAGGTCAGCTCGGCGGGCTGTTGACGCATAGCGACCACACATGCAACCAGCCTGCCACGCTGACAGTCCGCGCACGGTGAGGGCGCGGTGGCCGATCTACCTCCAGAAGTTCTGCTGGATTCCGCAGAACGGCGGCGTTGTGTCGTTCTCGCACAGCTGTACGCGGATGCGGTTGATTCCTCCGACCAGGTTCGGGTCGCCGATCGTGAATGCCGGGAAGTCTTGGCGGTCGGCGGAGGTTCGCATCGTCCGGGTCTGGGTGTCGATCTTCGTGGTACCGGCGAAGGCGTCGAAGATGACGGTCGCCGAATAGTCGACGCCCTCGGGTTTGAAGATGGTGACCGACGACAGCGTTGCGGTTCGATTGAGCCAGGTGATGGATCCGGCCGTCCACGTCCCCTCGCAGGAGTCCTGGACACAGGCCTGGAAACTGGTGTCGGTCGCATTGGCGGGCACGGCGCTAAGAGTGGAGCCAGCGAGCAGAGTTATGGCTGAGGTCAGAGCTAAGACCCACTTGCGCATGGGTAATCCTTCGGGACGGGCGGAGTGCTCCGCGGACAGCTCGCCGGGAGTGGTTGAACGCTAACCCAGGACCGTGGCTGACGGTAGCTGCCGTCTCACCGTTCGCGGTCCGCGGACGGCAAGGTGCGGGTGCCTTGACGTGTCTGCTGGAAGTCGCATCGGGCGCCATGGTGACAGCTAGTCCGCCGGGCGGTTACTCGAACTGGTGTTCTAATCTGAGGGGATGGGGACCAATCGCCGCTACCCGCGGGAGCCGCCGCCGGATGGCCAGCGGCGGCATTGCTGGGTGATGCGGACGGCTCGCGAGCGGGGTCCGTGGCCGGGGTTGATTCTCGAGTGGCGTCGTACCTCGTCGGGGGAGTGGCAGGCGCGGGTCGTGTACGTGCCTGACCTGCTCCGCCCGGAATCTGTGGAGGGGTGGTTCGCCGCCGCGAATCTGCGGCCGTTGGACCCGGGGGCCTAACCGGCCGCTCCACGGGACGGCGTTGCCGACCGCGGCGTGATCAACGCATGGTGGGGGAATGGAGGCGGAGGCCGCGGTTGTCGAGCTGTACGGGTTGTTGCCCGAGCAGTTCATCGGAGCCCGGAACCGGCTGGCCAACGCGGCCCGTGATGCCGGAGACCAGCAGACCGCTACTGCGGTAGCGGCTCTGCGTAAGCCGACGGTGTCGGCGTGGCTGGCCAACCAGCTCGTCCGCACCGATCCCGACGGCATCCACGCCTTGACCCAACTCGGCGAACAGCTGCGCGAGACCTACCTGTCGTCCGACAGCGCCCGACGGCGCGAACTCACCCGCCAGCGCCACGACCTGGTCCGCAACCTCGTCCGTGTCGCGCGCGGCCAGGCCGCCGGCGGTCGCCGCGTCACGCCGCAAACCACGGAACGACTCACCGAAACCCTCGACGCCGCTCTCGTCGACCCCGCGGCCGCGCAACTGCTCCGCTCCGGACAGCTGACCAGCGCCCTTCGGCACGTCGGATTCGGCGTGGTCGACGAGAACGGCGACCCAGTCCAGCTCGCCCCCATCAGACCGCGCGTCGTGCGCCGCGCCGCACCGCCTCGAAAGCGCCCAACGTCGACGACCACGCGGCGCCCGACCGCAAAGGCCGGCCGCTCGCCGGTCGACCACACGCTCAAGCAGCGCCGCGCCGCCCAGCGGAAACGCCGAGACGAGGCGCAAGCGGACTACACACTGGCCGCGGCCGAGCACGAGCACACCGGCCAGCTGCTCGACGCGCACCAGCATCGAATCGCCGACCTCGAAGCCGACCTTGTCCGACTCAACGACCAACTTGAACAGACCCGCCAGACGCTGCGCGAAGCGCGCAAGCAAACCCGACGCCTCGAACGCGCCTTCCACCAGGCGGCTCGCAACGCCGCCGCCGTCAGAAAGCGGTTCGACACCGAGGAACAGCGTCTGACCGCAATCGAGTGACCGCCAGCCGCCCGATCGTATGCCTGACTAGAACATAGGTTCGAATAATGTCATGATGAGAGCATGGTTGGACGGTTCAACGTACGCAGCGGTGACGGGGACCAGGACTGGACAGTCTGGGACAACGCCGCCAACGGCAACCGCGGATCCGGACTGACCGAGGAAGCCGCCCAGAAGCTCGCCGCAGACCTGGAGCTGCAGTACGACGTGTACGGGCCACGACCGGCCGACCACATCCGCCAGGTTGATCCACCGGTCGCCGTCGAGCAGGCCTCGCAACAAGCCGGCTGGCTCGACGCGTGGATCTTCGAGCAAGGAACCTGGGTCGGCCGCGTCCACGGACCAGGCGGCAAGGTCTCGTGGGTTCCGCAGGACGAACTCCGCCGTGCCGAGCAAGTCTGATGAGCAGAGCCGAGCAGGCGAATGACGTACAGGAGGCGGCGTGATGCCTGGTCCACTGCGAGAACCGGTCGTCACCCTCGCCGGCGGGCCTTGGGACCGCCAGGCCTTCTACGTCACCGAATGGCACGACTGCCGCCGCGCAGCCGAACTCATGGGCCGAACACCGGATGAATTCTGCGGCTGGCCGCTGGCCTACCGGCAAGAGGCGCCGGGTGGTCATCGCTGGATCTGGACTGCCGGCGAGAACTGGCCGAGAAGGCATCCAACTGTCGCGGAGCAGCTCGTCCGCGCGACTACGGCACTCCGCCGGCTCAGGCGATGCGTGACCGACCGCTGACGATCCCGGACACCGTTCCTCAGGGGCCAGGTAGGGGATAAAGGCAACAAAATTGCAAAACGACTGTTCGGATCCGTGTCTAGGCAACTACGCTCCGACAGATGAACGGGGCCAACAGCAACGAACACAACCGCCGCCCGCTGGACTCCCTCGCTCCGCGGGTCCCTCCGCCGCTGCCGTCGATCCGGCCCGGTCAGCCGCCCACCCCGCCGCCGGCCCTGGTCGACCGCCCGAGCCTCTGCCACGGCGACCAGCCACACCCGTCCAGCACCAGCTCCGCCTGCCTCCCGCAGGAAAGGGCAGGAGGTGGGAAGTCTCCGGCCTGACAGAGCTGGTGATGGCACTGCCGTGGCTGTACTGCCAATGTGCGCGCCATTCGAGCCCGGCGGCAGGAGCGCCAGGAAGATCTGGCCGCCGAACTGGTCTGGTCGTCGGCGACCTCGAGAACGGGTCGCCGACGTCATAGCCCTCTGCCGGGCACTCGAAGTGGATCTTCGCGAACTGCTGCGAGGCGTGGATGACGCTGACCTGCGAGCCCTCGGCCTCGACCGCCGACGGGCGTAGAACTGGACCTCCGGTCGGCAATCGCGCTGAGCGTGCTGAAAGACCGTTTACACGTTCCGATCAAGAAAGATCGAACGCTTGGATGCCGCCCGGGTCGGTCTCTGTTGGGGTGCACGTGCAGTTCCGGATCAAGAAACTTTGAGCGGGAGCTGGACGGGTAAAACCGCAGGTCAGAGGCCTGTTGGGGCTACGGGGAGCCCGGTTGTGGAGCGTGCTGGAAGACCGTTTACACGTTCCGATCAAGAAAGATCGAACGCTTGGATGCCGCCCGGGTCGGTCTCTGTTGGGGTGCACGTGCAGTTCCGGATCAAGA